>NZ_JBEOLS010000051.1:0-36960 GCF_040279205.1 Xanthomonas hortorum | reverse complement strand
ACTGTTCCGTCGCTTGAAAGGCTACCGCCGGATTTTCTCGCGCTTCGACAAGCTGGATGTCATGTTCCTTGGATTCCTCAGCTTCGTCCTAGTCGTTGATGGGCTTCGGATGTGTTAACAGGCCCTAGTGAGCATGCTGGTGATTTCGGCGGAGGTCAGCGCCTTGGCCGGCTTATCGGCAGCGGCCTGCGCGAATGCGCCATGCGATGCCAGGGCGAGTGCGCCGATCAGCGCGGTCTTCATCAATCGATGTGCCATGAGACTGCTCCTGCAGTGAAGTGTGCCCACGCTGGACGCGCTGTCATCGCCATCGGGTGAAAAAACCGACGTCGCGGTAGCACGAGTTCAGGCAGCTGAAATGCTCGCACCGGTCTTCATTCGCCTTGCACGTGATGTTTACCTTCCGCAGGACGTGGCTGCAGTAATAGCGCAAGGTCGTCGATGACGCGATCGGGATGGTTGCGCTGCGATTCGCACCGGAGCCAGAACGATGCACAGCCCGCACGGACGCATAAAATCGAGCCGCCTTGCGGCGGCTCGATCCGATTACATCAAGGTGTGACGCGTGTGATGCCCGCTGCCCACGGAGACAGGATCGACATCTGCGGCCGGTCGGTGCCGTCCTTGTTCGGCTGTAGGGTATAGGCGTAGGAGCCCCACCAAGCACCTGCGGCCCACCACGTCCAGCCCAACCAGACATCGTCGTTTCTCTGCATATACTTGAGCATGCCATACAGTGCACTATTACAGGTCTTATTGCTGGCACTGCCGAATTCTCCAAGGAAACCGCGCTTGTGATTGGCGCGTAGCCACTCGGTGAAGCTGCGCAGACGATCGGCACCGATGCTGGAATTGACGCACACGTTGGTCGTGCCGCTGGAATCTGCGTCCAGATACTGATGCACCTCGAACGCGTAGTTGTTGAGGGGATCGTAGATGGACGCCAGCGCAGTGGCATTGGAATAGCCATCGCTTGTGAGCGAGGACCAACTGTGCGCACCGGTCCAGAGAACGCCTGGGACCAGGATCAAATTGTTCGCACCGGTGACGCGGATGGCGTTGATCGCCGCCTGGGCGCTACCAGCCCATCCGCTGGCAGACACGCCATTGGGCTCGTTCATCAGGCCGAAGATCACGGCATTGTCGTTGCGGAACACCAGCGCAAGACGCCGCCATAAATCGGCGAACGTGGCGTTTTGCACCTCGCTGCTACCGATCTTGTAGCCGTTGTATTTGGCGTAGTTGTGGATGTCCAACACCAGATACATGCCCGATGCCTTGGCGCGTGCCACCGCCTGTTGCACCAATGCCAGTTGCGCCGGATCCAATTCGCCGCGCGCACTCGGTTGCAGGCGCTCCCACAGGATGGGAAGACGGATGGTATTCATGCCTACACCTGCGAAATAGGTGTAATCGCTGGTTGCCGGATACATATAATCCTTGTTGAGGACTCCGGGCTTTTTGGAAGACGCGAATTCTGCGCCTGAGAGATTGACGCCGGCGTATTTCAATACGCGCGTTCTTGCGTGGGCGAGCGGCAACGTGCCGATCAGGAGGAACAGCAGGGCGCAACGGACAAGGTTGCGAAGCGAGTGAGAAACGGCAGACATAAAGCAACTCCTTAGACGACGGGGAAGATGCGTCACAGCACCCTTTGTGCTTGCGATCTGCGCGAAATACGCCGCATCCGTCGTCTTTAATGCATCTGCCGTACCGAACTCCGGGAACATTAACCTTGAAGTAAATATGGGGAATGATGCGCAGTCATATATCGCACAGGTCACTTTTCGAATCAGCGCGTTATAACGTGGGGCGTGGAATGCGGCAGCGCAGGCTTTTAAAGCCGAGATACATGCAAAGCCGTGTCGAAAGACCATCGTATGGATGCGCTCGCTGTCAACGGTCCGGCGTCGGATCACTGACGTCACAATGCAGTAGCACGCGCAGCGAACGCATAAGCGTTTGCCGTCGTCGTTTATGTTTATCGCAGGCGTTTATTAACTGAGCGATGCGCTTTCCACGGTTTTGTGGCTGACGCGCCGGGCAGGATCATCCGGATGCATGCACGCGAGCCTGGCAGCAATCTGCTGGGGCAAGCAGCGCCCTAACACCAGAGGATCACGCACCAACCGAAACACCTCCGTCCCCGGCGTCAGTCAGGTGGTGATAGCTTTTCAACTGCAATGCGGGTGTTGCACTTGGATATCGAGTCCAAGCTGTGTGACCGCACGTTGCGATGACACACACAAAAGAGCCGCCTTGCGGCGGCTCGATCGGATCATGGCGAGATCACGTCACATCAAGGGCTGAAGCGTGTCGCGTGGGTCGCCTGTGGCGACAGGATCGACATCTGCGGCTTGTCGGTTCCGTCCTTGTTGGGATGTACGCTGTATTCGTAACTGATGTTCCACCATGAACCGGCAGCCCACCACGTCCAGCCCAGCCAGACATCTGCATTGGTTTCCATATACCCGAGCATGCCCTGCAGCGCTGCATTGCAACCGGCGTTGTTGCCGGTGCCGAATTCGCCCAGGAAACCGCGTTTTTGATTGAGGCGCAACCACCCGGTGAAACTGCGTAGACGATCGGCGCCGACGGTGGCACTGACGCAGACATTGCTGGTGCCGCTGGAATCGGCATCCAGGTACTGATGCACTTCGAACGCGTAGTGGTTGAGTGGGTCGTAGATGGAGGTCAGCGCGGTGGCGTTGGAATACCCATCGCTGGTGGGCGAGTACCAACTATGCGCGCCGGTCCATAACACGCCGGGGACCAGAATCAAATTGTTTGCACCGGTGGCCCGAATGCTGTCGATGCCTGCCTGTGCAGCGGCAGCCCAGCCACCTGCCGATACCCCATTGGGCTCGTTCATCAGCCCGAAAATCACCGCGTTATCGTCTTTGAACACCAGCGCAAGACGGCGCCATAAATCGCTGAAGGTCGCAATCGGCACCTCAGGAGTGCCTATTTTATAACCGTAGTATTTGGCATAGTTATGGATATCCAGCACCAGATACATGCCCGATGCCTTGGCGCGGGCCACTGCCTGCTGCACCAATGCCAATTGCGCCGGATCCAGTTCGCCACGTGCGCTGGGTTGCAGGCGCTCCCACAAAATGGGCAGGCGGATCGTATTCATGCCAACGCCGGCGAAATAGGTGTAATCGCTGGCAGGCGCGTACATATAGTCTTTGTTGAGGACTCCCGGCTTTTTCGACGATGCAAACTCGGCACCGGAAAGATTGACTCCGGCGTAGGTGAGTGCGCGTGTCTGCGCATGAACCTGCGGCAAGACGCCAAGCAGGATGAGAAGCAGTGCACAGCGAACAACGCTGCGCAGCGAGCAGGAAATAGAAGACATAAAGCAACTCCTTGAACGACGGGGACGATGCGTCGCAGCCGGTTGCGTGCGATTTGCGCCAAGTGCGCTGCATCGGTAGGACTTAATGCATTGGTTGTGCCCGATCGCGCAGCACACTGAGCGTTAAGTAAATGTGCGAACTCACTCCCAGTCACAATTCGCCGGGGTCACATTCCGCACCAGCACGCTGTAACGCGCGGCAGGAAAAAGCGGCCGCGCACGCTTCGGCACACGGTCAGCGCGGACGGTGTGCTGTCGAAAGAACGTCGTATGGATGCGTCTGCTGCCAACTGCATGACGCCGATTCATTGGCGCCGTGCACGGTTGCGCCTGCATGCTCAGCGCATGCGAGGCCTGGTTTGCAGACGAATGCGAGGTGCCGCTGTTAGCGGGCGACACGCTGCGCGCGAGCGCTCAGGATCGTCATCTGTGGCTTGTCGCGTCCCTGCGCATCGGGCTGCACGTTGAATGGATAGGTCCGGTTCCACCATGCACCGGCCGCCCACCAGGTCCAGCCGATCCACACATCGCTGTTGGTCTCCATGTACCCCAGCATGTTGTTGAGTGCGCTATTGCAGGTCGCGTTGTTGCCAGTGCCGAATTCACCCAGAAATCCACGCTTGTGATTCAGGCGCAACCATTGGGTAAAACTGCGCAGGCGTTCGGCACCGACGGTGCTGCTGACGCAACCGGCGCTGGTACCGCTGGAGTCGGTATCCAGATATTGATGCACTTCGATGGCGTAGCGATTGAGCGGGTCGCGAATGGATGCCAGTGCCACGGCATTGGATTGCCCGGCAACGGTGGAATACCAGCTGTGCGCGCCGCTCCACAGCGCACCGGGAACCAGAATCAGATTGTTGGTGCCGGTTCTGCGGATGGTGTCGATCGAGGCTTGTGCCGCGGTGGCCCAGGATTGCGGATTGATGTCGTAAGGCTCATTCATCAGCCCGAAGATCACCGCGTTGTCGTTCTTGAAGGCGATCGCCAGACGGCGCCACAAATCGGTAAAGGTGCTGATCGGCACGCGGCTGCTGCCGATCTTGTTGCCGTAGTACTTGGCGTAGTTGTGCACATCCAGAATCAGATAGACCTTGGCGGCCTTTGCATTGGCGACCGCCTGGCGGATCAGCGCCAATTGCGCCGCATCCAGTTCACCGCCAGCCTTGGGTTGCAGGCGCTCCCACAGGATGGGTAGCCGAATGGTGTTCATGTGTTTGCCGGCGAAGTAGCGGTAATCGCTGACAGCCGGATACAGGTAGTCGACGTTGAGCACGCCGGGTTTTTGCGAGGATTTGATTTCTGCGCCAGAGAGATTGACGCCGGCATACTTCAGGCGATTGCCGCTCTGTGCATGTGCAAGCGGCATGATGACAAGCAGCAGCAATGAGAACGCGCAGCTAAGCAGCCGGCGTGTCCGGGGGGGAGAGGGCAACATGGGTGACTCCTGAAGCATTCGCGGGGGGAGATGCATTGCACTGGCGTGGACCTGCCACGTGCATGACGACAATGCAACGCCTACACCCTAGGCGCATCCGTACATTCAAACTACGAATGCGAGATATCACTTAATTGGAGCTGTGAGCGACTTGGCACTTATTGCCAAACATACACGTGCTTTGATGTGGTAAAGCGCACATCGCGCATCGCCATCGCCGCACACAGGTCGCACTCTGCGCAGCAGCACTGCATCGACTGCTGCGCATTCGAGATGGAGTGACGTTGCAGGTTGTCTTGCGATTACACCACTGCACATCGATGCAGTGGTGTGCCTTGCATCAACGCAGATCGCAATTGCACGTATAAAACTCACCTGGTGCGCTAAAGGGACGTCGGCACTTGCGATGTATTGCGCGTGGGGTTTTGTGCGCTGCGCCGTGATTGCGGCAGCACTCCATCAAGGCGGATGTTGCAAGACGCGTAGCGCGATTGCGGGGCCACCGCCCGATTTGCGCATAAGCCGTGATGCCACCGCCCGCACACCCGATGCTTCGGCATAGCGCATGTCATACATGCAAAAAAAAACGGTGGCCGCAGCATCTTGCTGCGACCACCGTATTCGAACAGACCAGCGTGTGTTACTTGGTGGCGCGGCGTGCGTACTTGCTCAGGATCGAGATCTGCGGCTTGTCGCTGCCATCCTTGCCCGGCTGCACGGTGAAGAAGTACTCCGGCTTCCACCATGCACCGGCGGCCCACCAGGTCCAGCCCAGCCACACGTCGCTGTTCTTTTCCATGTAGGTCAGCATGCCTTCCAGCGCCTGGTCGCAGACAGGATTGTTGGCAGTGCCGAATTCGCCCAGAAAGCCTTTCTGCTTGTTCTCGCGCAGCCATGCGGTGAACCCGCGCAATTTTTCTTCGCCAACCGTGGCGCTGGTGCAGACCGGCTTGGTGCCGCTGTAGTCGCTGTCCAGATATTGATGCGCTTCGAAGGCCAGGTTGTTGCCCGGGTCCTTGAGGATCTCCAGCGCCTTGGCATTGGAACCGCCATAGTTGGCGCTGCGCCAGCTGTGCGCGCCGCTGTAGGCGGTGCCCGGCACCAGGATCAGGTTCTTGGCGCCGGTCTTGCGGATCGCGTTGATTGCGCCCTGCGCCGCTGCAGCCCAGTCGGTTGCGGAAATCCCGTTGGGCTCATTCATCAGCCCGAAGATCACCGACGTGTCGTCCTTGAATTCCAGCGCCAGCCGGCGCCACAGATCCGCCACTGCGGCGGCGGGCACATCGCTGGTGCCGATGCGCTTGCCGTTGTACTTGGCGTAGTTGTGCACATCCAGGATCAGGTATTGCTTGTTGGCCTTGGCCGCAGCCACCGATTTCTTCAGTAGCGCCAATTGCGCCGGATCCAGATCGCCGCTGAGCTGTGGCTGCAGGCGTTCCCACAGGAACGGCAAGCGGATCGTATTCATGCCTTTGCCGGCGAAATAACTGAAATCCGACGCGGCCGGATAGGTGTAGTCCTTGTACAAGGTGCCCGGCTTCTTGCGCGAGTTGAACTCGGCGCCGGAGAGATTGACACCGACATATTTCAGGCCGGCAGATTCTTTTTTCGCAGCGGCGGGCTCTTTTGCCTGCGCCAATGGCATCGCGGTGAGCAAGGTCAGTGCGAGTGCGGCACTGCGTAACGAGGGGAAATGTGCGGGAGAGCGAAACATGAAGCCTCCTTCGGCATCGACGTGAGTGGCCGCAGGGGGAGGGCACGGCCAGCAGGGATGGTGCAGGGCAGGATGGTGGTTGGTCAGCGTAGAAGCTTTGGCGTTAGTGCGCCATTCACGCCTACTGCAGCGATTTGATCGCGCAAACGCCTGCAAGGCGCACCACGCCGCTGCGGTGGCGTTCGCAACCCGACAGGCAAGACGCACTGTCGCAGGAGTGCGACAGGCGCCTGTTTTAAGCTAGAAGCTGCTTACTTTTGTCTCCTGCACCATCGCGGGGGACGTGACGCCCGGAGCCCCCTCATGAGCAAAGCTCACGCTTACGCCGCCCAGACCGCCGATCAACCGCTTGCACCGTTCGTGTTCGAACGGCGCGCACCCGGTCCCGACGATGTACAGATCGACATCGCCTATTGCGGTGTGTGTCACTCCGATCTGCATACCGCACGCAACGAATGGCACAACACGCTGTATCCGTCGGTGCCCGGCCACGAGATCGTCGGCCGTGTGACGGCGGTGGGCGATGCGGTCACTGGCTTCAAGGTCGGCGACCTGGCCGGTGTCGGCTGCATGGTCGACAGCTGTCGCAGCTGCGCGTCCTGCCAGGAAGGCGAAGAACAGTATTGCGAGCAGGGCTTTACCGGCACCTATAACGGGCCGATGTTTGGCGGCGAGAACACCTACGGCGGGTACTCCGACCACATCGTGGTCGATCAGAAATACGTGCTGCGCATCTCGCACAGCGACAACCTGGCCGCCGTGGCGCCGCTGCTGTGCGCCGGCATCACCACCTATTCGCCGCTGGCGCATTGGAAAGTCGGTCCCGGCCAGAAGGTGGGTGTGGTGGGCCTGGGTGGCCTGGGCCACATGGCAGTGAAGATCGCCAAGGCGATGGGCGCCACCGTGGTGTTGTTCACCACCTCCGAGAGCAAGCGCGCCGATGCGTTGCGTCTGGGTGCCAGCGAAGTGGTGATCTCCAAGGACGAGGCGCAGATGGCCGCGCAAGCCAACACACTGGACTTCATCCTCAACACCGTGGCCGCGCCGCACAACCTGGACCCGTTCCTGGCTGCGCTCAAGCGCGACGGGGCGATGGTGCTGGTCGGCGTGCCCGAGCACTCGCACCCTTCGCCGAGCGTGTTCAATCTGATCATGAAGCGCCGCACGCTGGCCGGTTCGTTGATTGGCGGCATCCGCCAGACCCAGGAGATGCTGGATTTCTGCGCCAAGCACAACATCGTCTCGGACATCGAAACGATTCGCGCCGACCAGATCAACGAGGCCTACGAGCGCATGCTCAAGAGCGACGTGAAGTATCGCTTCGTGATCGACATGGCCACGCTGGACAAGGCGGCCTGATTCCCCAACGCGCCCGGTAATCGATGCAGCCCTGCAACAGGGCTGCACATCAGGTGCCTGCGAACGACTGCAGCGTGGACCCGGTAGTGACCGCGTCCACGCTGCTGCCGGATGACACCGGCCACCGGCTGCAAGCATCGCCGGACCGCGACGCGATCAACCAGGTCAGGCGCCCTGCGCGGCGGCCACTCTGCCGTCCTGCGCCGGATAGGGCGACACCAGCGGCGTCGCGGGGCGTGCCAGCATGGGTGCGGAGAACAGCAAGTTCAGCGCGGGCAGGCGGCCCGGCGTGCGCAGCAGGCACAGCAGGGTGGGCGCCAGCACGCCGGTGCCCAACAACGCGAAGAACAGCAGCGACCCATCGTGGATCCAGCGCGGCAGCAGATAGGCCAGCACGATGAATGGCGGGAAGTGGGTCAGATAGAACACCACCGAGTTGCGGCCCACATAGCGGATCGCCTGCGCGGCCGGTTGCTGGTTTGCCCAGATTGCAGCAGCGATCACCAGCGGCAGCGCGATCAGTACCAGCGGCAGGTAGCCGATCCAGATACCGTGCAGCGCGGTGAGATTGGCGATCAGCACGATGGCGCACAGGCTCAGGCACGACAGTGCCCAGATCCAGCGCGGTGCCTGCTGTAGCAGTGCCGGCACGCGACCGGCCAGCAGCGTGCCGATGTAGAAGAACGCGAAGTAATAGAACGGGTCGGCCCCCTGGCGCAGCAATGGGCCCAGGCACACCGAGCTCAGCAGGGTCGCTGCCAGCACCAACGGGGCCGGCAGCCGACGCAGCAGTGGGATCACTGTAAGAAACACAAACAGGTAGAACAGAAACCAGGTCAGTGCCACGTTGCCGACTGCGATCCTGCCCAGGTCCAGCCAGGCGATAGGTTCGGCCTTGGCCAGCACCGAGCCTGCCTCGCGCAACGCGAAGATCAGCAGCGACCAGATCAGATAGGGATACAACACGTGCCGCAGCTTGCCGCTGAAGTAGGTCGCGATCCCCTTGTCCAGCCCACGCGCCACGAACAAGCCCGAGAGCAGGAACATCAGCTGCATGCGCAATGGGGCCAGCGAGCGGTTGATACGCTCGATCGACAGCATCAGCGTGCTGCTTTCTCCGGCTGCGCCGCTGCGTAGCTCGGGATAGGCGTCGAAAGCAAAGCCATAGGCGTGCAGGACGATCACCATCAGTACGCTGGCACCGCGTAGCCAGTCCACCCAGTCATCGCGTTTATGGTTGCCGGTAATGGTTTGGTACGTCATGAGGTTGCTCCTTCGGTGGGGCCCACGGCTTTGCCGCCGCGGTGTGCGACGACACGAATCAGGTCTGGATTCCACGGCGGTGTTGTCCACGCGTGGGAGGAGGGCGGATACCGTCGTTGCCGAGGACATCCGGGTAAGCGCAGAGCGTTGCGCGTGTCAGTTAGGGTGGCTGGGCTGCGTGATGCGGGGACGGCTTATATGTGACTTAGATCACACTTGTTTGGCGGGTGCAATCGTCGAGGCTGCAGATAGATGCAGGCTTGTGTGTGCGCTGATGGCAAGGTCATGCGTGGGTGCGGGCGCCTTGCATGATCAATGGCCGCTTGAGTCTGCAGTTGCCGAGATGTGGTGAAGCGCGTGCTCAGCGGCAGGCGGCGCTGCGGTGTCGCGTTGTGGTCTAAGCGTGCTGCCAGCGTCAGCCTGATCGGCGGCAGGACAAATCACCGCACGCAGCAGCAAACACTGCACGATCGCTGTGAGCGAAGTGCCGATCGCGAAAGACAGGGGGATTGGTCGTCGAGCGTTCCGGGTCGGGCGAGGCGCGACCTTGTGGGATGCGATGCCCATGGCGCGTCGCCGTGGAGGCATTGCATCGCGGTGCGTCACGCAGGCATAGCCGCTCACGCAGCGTGCGGGTTGCCCGCACGCGAGCCTGCACGCGAGCCCGCACCAATGGTGGGCGCATCGCCCACCGCTGGCAATCACTCAGGCCGCAGCGGGTTCCTTGACCTGCGCCTTGACGCCGAGCAGCTGCACGATGCTGCCAGCCGCATCGCGGCCTTCGGCCACAGCCGTCACCACCAGGTCGGCGCCGCGCACGCAGTCGCCACCGGCGAACAGGCGTGGGTTGCTGGTCTGGTAGGGCAGGCGGCCGTTGTCGTCGGCAGGGGCGACGATACGGCCGTTGCTGCCGGCTTCCACGCCTTGCGAGGCCAGCCAGTCCGGTACGGTCGGCGAGAAGCCGAAGGCGATGATCACCACGTCCGCTTCCAGCAGCGATTCGCTGCCTTCCACCGGCACTGCGTTGCGGCGGCCGCTGGCATCGGGCTCGCCGAGCTTGGTCTCCACCACGGTGACGCCAATGGCTTCGTCGTCGGCGCCGGATTCGATCGACAGCGGCTGGCGGTTGAACAAAAAGCGCACGCCTTCCTCGCGCGCGTTGGCCACTTCGCGTGCCGAGCCCGGCATGCTGGCCTCGTCGCGGCGGTACGCACAGGTGACCTTGGCCGCGCCCAGGCGGATGGCGCTGCGCACGCAGTCCATGCCGGTGTCGCCGCCGCCCAGCACCACCACGCGCTTGCCGTTGAGATCGGGCAGCGCCATCTGGTCTTCCCAGCCGGCGATCGGCCGGCCGTGCGGGTCGTTGCCGCTGACGATGCGGCTGTTCTGCACCAGAAACGGCAGCGCCGGCAGCACGTTCTTCAGATCCTGGCCGGGCAGGCCGCCATCGGTGTAGCGGTAGGCGCCGGTGCCCAGGAACACCGCATCGAATTCGCCCAGCAACTGCTCGATGCTGACGTCCTTGCCGATCTCCACGCCCAGGCGGAACTGCACGCCCATGCCTTCGAGGATTTCGCGGCGCTTGCCGATCACCGACTTGTCCAGCTTGAAGCTGGGAATGCCGAACTGCAGCAGCCCGCCGATCTGCTCGTAGCGGTCGTAGACCACCGCTTCGATGCCGGCACGCACCAGCCGGTCCGCACACGACAGGCCGGCCGGGCCGGCGCCGATCACCGCCACCCGCCAGCCGGTCGGCTGCACGTTGCCCAGATCCGGGCGCCAGCCCATCTTGAAGGCGGTATCGACGATGTATTTTTCCACCGCACCGATGGTGACCGCGCCGAATTCCTCCAGCGTGCAGCTGCCTTCGCACAGGCGGTCCTGCGGACACACCCGCCCGCACACTTCCGGCAGCGGATTGGTGGAGTGGCACAGCGCGGCTGCTTCTTCGATGCGGTTTTCCTGCACCAGCTGCAGCCACTGCGGGATCGCGTTGTGCACCGGGCACTTCCAGCTGCAATACGGATTACCGCAGTCCAGACAGCGGCCGGACTGATACTGCGCGTCGGCCTTGTCGAACTTGCCGTACAACTCGCCCCAGTCACCGGACGTACGCAGCTCCACCGGAATGCGCGTGGGCATGGTCCGGGGCAGGTCGAGGAATTGGAAGGCTTGCTTGCGGCTCATAGGGCTGGAATCGGGAATAGGGAATGGGGAATCGCAAAGGCGGTTCTGCGAGACAGGATTGGAGCCGACGAACCGGGCTTTTCACCATTCCCGATTCCCGATTCACCAATCCCGTCACTCAGGCGGCACGCCTGAGTGACTCTGTCAGCGACTCGATGCTGGCGGCCTTGGGTTTGACCAGCCAGAACTTGCCGATGTAGTCGCGGAACTCGTCCAGGATCTGCTGCGCCCAGATGCTGCCGGTCAGCTCGCGGTGGCGGCTGATCAGGGTGTGCAGATGCTGGCGATGGTTCTCGAAGCCCTCGGCAGAGACGCGGTGGATGTCGATCAGCTCGTGGTTGTAGCGGTCCACGAAGTCGCGTTCGATATCCAGCACGTAGGCCAGGCCGCCAGTGAAGCCGGCGCCGAAGTTCAGGCCCACCTTGCCCAGCACCAGCACCACGCCGTCGGTCATGTATTCGCAGCAGTGGTCGCCGGCGCCTTCCACCACCGCCAGTGCGCCGGAGTTGCGCACCGCAAAGCGCTCGCCGGCACGGCCGGCCGCGAACAGTTCGCCGCCGGTGGCGCCGTACAGGCAGGTGTTGCCCACGATCGGCGTGCTGCGCGCTTCGAAGCGCGCGCCACGCGGCGGACGCACCACCAGCCGGCCGCCGGCCATGCCCTTGCCGACGTAGTCGTTGGCTTCGCCTTCCAGCTCCAGCTGCAGGCCACCGGCGTTGAACGCGCCGAAGCTCTGCCCGGCGGTGCCGCGGAAGCGCAGGTTCAACGGCGCATCGCTCATGCCGTGGTTGCCGTGCGCGCGGGCGATGGCACCGGACAGGCGCGCGCCGATCGAGCGGTCGGTGTTGTGGATCAAAAAGCGATGGTCGCCGCCGGTCTTGTTGGCGATCGCATTGGCCAGCAGGCCATCCATCTGCGTGGCCAGGCTGTCGGGCGATTCGTACAGGCGCTGGGCGGCGCAATGGCTGCCGTCGTACTGCGCATGCGTGAGCAGGCGCGATAGATCGACCTTGACCCCGGCGCGTGGCGAGACCTCCAGCTGTTCGAGCAGGTCGGTGCGGCCGACGATCTCGTCCAGCGAGCGCACGCCCAGGTACGACAGCCACTGGCGCACTTCTTCGGCCAGCAGGCGGAAGAAATGCTCCACGCGCTCCGGCAAGCCGGTGAAGTAGTTCGCACGCAGGCGCTCGTCCTGGGTGGCCACGCCGGTGGCGCAGTTGTTGAGGTGGCAGATGCGCAGGTACTTGCAGCCCAGCACGATCATCGGTGCGGTGCCGAAGCCGAAGCTGTCGGCGCCCAGCAACGCGGCCTTGACCACGTCCAGGCCGGTCTTCAGGCCGCCATCGGTCTGCAGGATGGTGCGGTCGCGCAGATCGTTGGCCACCAGCGCCTGGTGCGACTCGGCCACGCCCAGTTCCCACGGCACGCCGGCGTAGCGGATCGAGCTGATCGGGCTGGCGCCGGTGCCGCCGTCGTGGCCGGACACGGTGATCAGATCGGCGCCGGCCTTGACCACGCCGGCGGCAATGGTGCCGACGCCGGCATGCGCGACCAGCTTCACCGACACCAGTGCGGTGGGGTTGACCTGCTTGAGGTCGTAGATCAGCTGGGCCAGGTCCTCGATGGAATAGATGTCGTGATGCGGCGGCGGCGAGATCAGGCCGATGCCGGGCTTGGCGTAACGCAGCCGGGCGATCAGTTCGTTGACCTTGTGGCCGGGCAGCTGGCCGCCTTCGCCGGGCTTGGCGCCCTGGGCGACCTTGATCTGCAGCACTTCGGCATTGACCAGGTATTCCGGGGTCACGCCAAAGCGGCCGGAGGCCACCTGCTTGATCTTGGAGCGCTTCTCGGTGCCGTAACGGGCCGGATCTTCGCCGCCTTCGCCGGAATTGCTGCGCCCGCCCAGACGGTTCATCGCAATGGCCAGTGCTTCGTGCGCCTCGGGCGACAACGCGCCCAGGCTGATCGCAGCGGTGTCGAAGCGACGCAGCACATCGGCCGCCGGGGCGACCTCGTCCAGCGGGGTCGGGGTCTCGGCACGCTTGAGCTGGACCAGGTCGCGCAGCGTGGAGGCCGGGCGCGAATGCACCGCATCCACGTATTTCTGCCAGTCGCCGGCATCGCCGGTGCGGGTGGCGCGCTGCAGCGTCATCACCACGTCCGGGTTGTACATGTGGTACTCGCCGCCGTGCACGTACTTGAGCAGACCGCCGACTTCCGGCTTGAGCTGGTCGTTCCAGGCGCGTGCGGTGAGCTCGCGCGCCTCGGTGTCCAGCCGCGCCAGGTTGACGCCGCCGATGCGGGCGGGCGTCTCGGCAAAGCACAGCTCCACCACGTCCGGGTCCAGCCCGACGATCTCGAACAACTGCGCGCCGCGATAACTGGCGATGGTGCAGATGCCCATCTTCGAAATGATCTTGGACAGGCCCTTGTAGATGCCCTTGCGATAGCGGCGGCCGATCTGCGACTGCTCGCCGCCCTTGCTCAGCTGCAGGATGCCGCGCCGGCCCAGGTCGAACAGCGTCTGGTAGGCCAGATATGGATACACCGCAGTAGCGCCGAAGCCGAGCAGGCAGGCCATGTGGTGCGGGTCGCGCGCGGTGCCGGTTTCGATGATGAGGTTGGCGTCGCAGCGGAGCCCCACCTTGCACAGGTGGTGATGCACCGCGCCGGTGGCCAGCAGCGCATGCGCCATCGGCCGGTCCGGCACCGGGTAGCGGTCAGACAGCAGTAGCATCACTGCACCGGCGCGCGCGGCGGCCTCTGCTTCCTGGCAGATGCGTTCCAGGCCGGCCTTGAGGCCTTCTTCCACGCTATAGGACAGGTCGATCAGGCGATTGCGCTCGACGTACTGCTCCATCTTCAACAGCTGGCGCAGCTTGCGTTGGCTGAGCACCGGCGAGTTGAGGATGACGTGGTTCACCGTCTCCGCGCCGGCATGGAAGATGTTGGTCTCCTTGCCGAGCTGGGTGGTGAGCGACATCGCGATGCCTTCGCGCAGCGGGTCGATCGGCGGGTTGGTGACCTGCGCGAAGGCCTGGCGGAAGTAGTCGTACAGCGGCCGGGTCTGGCGGCTGAGCACCGCCATCGGGGTGTCGTCGCCCATCGAGCCGGTGGCTTCCTGCTCGGTCTCGGCCAGCGGGCGCAGGATCTGCTCCACTTCCTCGGTGCTGAGCTGGAACAGCTTGTGGTAGCTGCGCAGGGTCTGCTCGCTGAAGGGTTCTTCCACCAGCGAGGGGTCGATCAACTCGGTCTGCAGATAGGTCACGCCCTGCTGCAGCCATTGCTTGTACGGCGCGCGCGCACGGTTGATGCGGTCGATGGCATCCGAATCGAGCAGGTCGCCGCGCTTGAGATCGATCGCCATCATCTCGCCCGGGCCCAGCTTGCCCTTGCGGGTGATGCGCTCGGCCGGCAGTTCCCACACGCCGGCCTCGGAGGCGACCAGGAAATGACGGTCGGAGGTCAGCATCCAGCGGGCAGGGCGTAGCCCGTTGCGATCGAGCATGCAGGCTGCATAGCGGCTGTCGCAGGCGACGATGCCGGCCGGGCCGTCCCACGGCTCGGTATTGAGGCCGTAGAACTCGTAGAACGCGGCCAGGTCGGCGTCCTTGAACTCCAGCGACTGGGTCGCCGGCGGCACCAGGATGCGCAACGCCTGCAGCAGGTCCATGCCACCGGCGACCAGCAGCTCGAGCATGTTGTCCAGGCTCTGCGAATCGGAGCCATGCATGGAGATCACCGGGTCGAACTCGGCGATGTCGAAGCGCGGGGTCTGCCACACCTTGCTGCGCGCCTGCGCCCAGCGGCGGTTACCCTCGATGGTGTTGATTTCGCCGTTATGCGCGAGCAGGCGGAACGGGTGCGCCAGCGGCCAGCGCGGCAGCGTGTTGGTGGAAAACCGCTGGTGGAACACGATCGCACTGGAGGACAGATCGCTGCGCTGCAGGTCCGGATAGAACGTGCTCAGCTTGTCCGGCAGCACCATGCCCTTGTAGCTGATGCCATTGGGCGACAAGGTGGTGACGTAGAAGTTGTCTACCTCGCGCAACGCCTGCTCGGCGCGCCGGCGCGCCAGGAACAGCGCCAGGGTGAAGCCGTCTTCGGTCTGCTCCGCGCCTGCATCGACGAATAGCTGCTCGATACGCGGCAAGGTGTCGCGCGCCAGCTGCCCGCACACGCTGTCGTCGGTGGGCACCACGCGCCAACCGCGAAAGTGCACGCCGGCGGTATGCAACTGGGTTTCCAGTTCGGCACGACAGCGTGCGGCATCGGCCTCGTCCAGCGGCAGGAACACCACACCGGCCGCGTAGCGCGTGCCCAGGGTGATACCGGCATCGCGCGCCAGCCCGCGCAGGAACGCATCGGGTTTGCGGATCAGCAAGCCGCAGCCATCGCCGGTGAGGCCGTCGGCCGCCACGCCGCCGCGGTGGGTCATGCGCGAGAGCGCCGCAATCGCGGTGTCTACCAGCGAGCGGGAAGGTTGGTCGTCCAACTGGGCGACCATGCCAAAACCACAGGCGTCGCGTTCGTCGCGCGCGCTGTTGTAGAGACCGTAGTCGTTGAGCCCTTGGCGAGTGCGGGGGGCCATGTCTGCCTCTTTGCGATCTGGGAGAGCGGCGACGACGTTGCAGCGCTCGATCCGTGGAGCGTTTCGAAGAGGTCACCGGATGATCGACTAGACCACAGTTGATGCGGTGCCGCAATACACCGTTACAGCTGCAACGAGGGCGGCCGCAAGGCCCTGTGCCAGCTGGCTTGGCGCCCGTTCGCCAACAGGCGCCAGGCGGTGCTCAGCCGCAGCGCACCGAGGCGATCAGGTTCTTGGCATCCACTTCCAGATTAAGCCGTTCGCCGTTGAACTCCATGGTGACCATCTGCCCGGGTTTGAGCACGCGCACCGACTTGGCGCCGGCATCGCTGCGGGCCTGTTCGCTCACTGCATCGGTCAAGGCCTGGCCGACCAGCGACTGTACCTGGGTGGCATCGCAGCTGCCGATCGGCGGGGCCTCGGGAGCGGCGGCCGGTGCGGGGGCTGCGGCTTGTTCGGCCGCTTGCTGCGCCTTGGCGGTGACGGCTTCCTGCTCGTCCGGTTGCGGCGAGCCGCAGGCACTCAAGGCCGCCAGCACGACCAAGGAACAGGCCAGGCGGGCGGTAGGCAGGACAGAGCGCATCGATGACTCCAGCACAGTGGGGGAGGCCCAAGCATAAGCAGAAAATCTGCTGACGGGCATCGCTTGCCCACATGGCGTTGTCGCAGCGTTGACGCGGCCTAGTCCTGCCCGGCTCAACAATCGGCGCCTATCCTTCGATCCGTGCGCAATGAAAGCCAAACGTGTTCTTCGCAATGCCGCAGCCACCGCCAGCGCTGCCGGCAAGCTGGCCACCGTGGCCGCCAGTGCCGCCACTGCGGTGGCCGCCACTGCCGCGGCGGCGAGCGTGGCAGCGGTCGCGCAGGCCAAGGCCACTGCGCGTGCGGCCGGGCTCACCTATGTCAACGATCAACAGCCCGGCATCAGCCGCCGCAAGGCCGGCAAGAGCTTCAGTTACCGCAGTGCCGACGGGCAGCGCGTGGCCGATGCCGATACCTTGCAGCGCATCCGCGCACTGGCCATTCCGCCGGCGTATACCGAGGTGTGGATCTGCGCCAAGCCCAACGGCCATCTGCAGGCCACCGGCCGCGATGCGCGCAGGCGCAAGCAATACCGCTATCACGCCGAGTGGGCGCAGGTGCGTGGCGAAGGCAAGTTCGAACGGGTGATCGCCTTCGGCCAGGCGCTGCCCAAATTACGCCGCCGGCTGCGCCGCGATCTGGTACTGCCGGGATTTCCACGCGAGAAGGTGCTGGCGATCGTGGTGGCGTTATTGGCCGACACCCTGGGGCGTGTGGGCAATGCCGAATATGCGCGCAGCAATCGTTCTTATGGCCTCACCACCTTGCGCAACCGGCATATGGAATTTCTGCGCGGCGGACGTGCGCGGCTGAAATTCCGCGGCAAAAGCGGCCAGGATCACGAGATCGAAGTGGACGACAAGCAGCTGGTCAAACTGATCCGGCAATGTCAGCAATTGCCGGGGCAATCGCTGTTTCAGTACCGCGACGACGATGGCCAGTTGCAGCCAGTGGACTCGGGCGAGGTCAACGACTATCTGCGCGAGGCGATGGGCGAGGATTTCACTGCCAAGGATTTCCGCACCTGGGGCGGTACGCTGGCCGCGTTGCAGCGCTTGGCGCGGTTGCCGTTACCCGAGCGCATGAGCGAACGCGCGCTGACCCAGGTACAGAACGATGTCATCCGCGAAGTGGCCGATGCGCTGGGCAACACGCCCTCGGTGTGTCGCAAGGCCTATATCGATCCGTGCGTGTTCGAAGGCTGGCGCGCCGGCGAGCTGCAGGCCATGGCTACCGGCGTGCGCGGCGAGCGCCAATGGGAGGCGGCCACGCTGCGCTTTTTGACGGATTCGCGCAGCAAGCAACGCAAGCCGAGCAAGCCGGCCAAGGCGATCAAGACGAAGCTCAGCCGCAGCAAAAAATCTGCTTGATGCTGTTGTTCGGCGAGATCTCGATGGTGAGGCGATCGGTAGTCCCGGTCTGCGTCACGCCTATGTCTGTCTGCTTGTAGATTTTTATCTGCAGCGTCAGCACGCCCGCAAGGCCGCAGCTCACGACAAGCGCGAGCAGATCGTTGGCCTGCATCGTTTTTTACCTTGTGTAGGTGCGACGCTGGATGCGATAGGTCGTTGCAGGCGGAACGTTTCGATATGTGCGGCCGATCTTGACGGCCTCTAGATCGAGCGCATCGAGAATGTGCGCCGGCGCCGAGCATTTGAATCCGTAGGTAAACAGATACAGCCGCCCGCCAGGCTTCAGCTGCAGGAAGGCGCCGCGCAGAATCGCAGCCACCTTGTGTGCCGGCATGTTCAACAAGCCAAGGCCGCAGACCACGGCATCGACGTACGCGCCATCGATGCGAGGCAGCGACTCAAGATCGCAGACATCCATCTGCAGCAAGCTTGCGCGCGGGAAGCGCTGCGTGAGCAACGCAGAAAAGGTGGCGTTGTACTCGAGCAAAACGAGGTTTTTTTCCTGCACGCCTTTGTCGATCATCGCCTGGGTAAACACACCGGTCCCAGGCCCGAGTTCGAGAACCCGACCGGTACGCGCCGACAGCTCGGAGGTAATGATGGAGGCGAGGGCGCGTCCGGAGGGAAGTATCGCTGCAACGGAGCAGGGTGCGGTGATCCATTCGCGAAAAAACGACGTCATATACGAACGTGCCATCTATCCTCACAACGTTGAAAGAGTTCGGCCAAGCTGCATCTGCACGCACCACTGCAGGATGCGCGATGGTGCAAAAACAAGGCTAAAGCAAGAGTCTGTCCGGAACCTGTTTTGGCTGCAGATCGGTGGCGATAGTTCAGGTTTTTATCAGCATTGGTGCACTGACGATTCGAATGCTTCGCTGCAATGCGCTGTCATCGGATAAAAAAACGATGCGTGATCGTCGGTGCAGGTGATGACCGCATATGACGCGCGGCGGTTGCATAAATGCCTGCATCGCACAGATGATCGACAGACAGTGGCGCCAGCCTGCGTGGCAGCCGACGCATCAGGCCATGTTTGCAATCGGTGCGCAGTGCGGCAGTTGTTGATCGGGCGAATGCGTGTCGAATGATCCTGACCAGCGATTGCCAAGACACGCGTCCAACACGGCCGTCACCGCATGCGCAGACGAGCTGCGTGCAGCGGGGTTGTCTGGCGTGCGCATCGTAAGCTTTGAGGGGCCGGACATCATGGTGTCCGAATGACCGCCAGACCGCGCCATGGGGTAAGCAACTTGGAAATCGGCGAGACATTGCGTACCGCCAGCAGCGGCGATACCGAACCGCAACCTGTCTAGCGCTCTGTGGACAACCGGTAATGATTATTCGTGTGCACGTACGCGATGGTCTGGTGCCATTATCCAGCGTTGCGGTGTGGGCGCTGGAAAGCGGCCCGAGCGAAATAAGCCGCCACCATCGACAGCGATGTCACGGTGAGCGCAGATCTCGGCGGGATGGGTTGAGCAAGACGCTGGCGCTGACTAAGAGCGGCTAGCAAAACGTAGCGGGCAGTCGTCAGGTGTGCGTGGACGGCTCGGAGGAGCCGCAATGTAAAAGTGGTACATGCCGATTCCGAGCACCGGCCACGCACGCCTGGCCGGTGCGCAGTAGTTTTGTTAGCCGCTCTTAGTGTTCTAGCACTGGACGCTGCACATGTGGGCAACCCTACATGTGCCCGTTCCGGTCGCTGTCATATGCACGGCAATGCGGATGTGCCTAAGACAACGGCAACGCTTAGCCGCAATAAATCGCAGTGATGTTGTTGTTCGGGCCGGTCTCGACGGTGAGGTGATCACCACCGCTTTCGCTGGCGCCCTGGGCCGGATCGGCCAGGCCGCTGGCGGTGGTGCCACCGGTGGCGCGTTCACCACGACGCACGCTGACCTGCAGGCTGTCGCTGTCCACGCGCGCACGTTCGATGGTCTGCGCCGCCGCGGCCAGGCCCACCGCGCCGCGCACCTTGTCGATATGGCACTGGCCGGAAATGACCCCGTCGATGGGCTGCACCTGCACGAGCTGATTGGAGGCACAGGCCGAGAGCAGCAACACGGCAGCGAGCGGGGCGAGGGTGCGGATCATCGAGGAGCTCCAGCGGAAGAATGCCGCAAGCGTGAAGAAAGCGTTGTTGGCGTGGCATGAAGACTGCCGCCGCGCGCATCGCGGAGCCAGGCGTGGCATGCCCTCCCGCGGTCCGGGACGCAGGGCTGAGGCCTTCTCGCGTGACGCCGATGGTCCAGCAGCTTGCGATTACTTCTAAATCTGGACGACTCCACTACAAATCTTCCGGCTAGTCGATCAATGGGCGCGTCTCTACTCTTTGCATCACCGGGGCAGCTTGCTCCACCACTGCAAAGGGATCCGTCATGAACGCACAACTGGCCACCGTCTACGCCGACCAGCAGCCGCAGCGCGAGCCCGGCGTGCAGGCCATTACCCCGCCGCGTCCGGTGGTGTTCCGCACCCGCGGCACCACCCGCGGTCCGATCACCCGGTTGATGAGCCCGGGCGACCTGGGCCAACTGGTCAAGCCGTTCGTGTTCCTGGACCTGTTCACCGTCAAGCCGTCGATCGGCGGCGCACCGATGGGCATGCATCCGCATTCGGGCATCGCCACGCTGACCTATCTGATGGAAGGCGAAGTCGGCTACGAAGACAGCACCGGCAAGCAGGGCACCCTGCCCACCGGCGGTGTGGAATGGATGCGCGCCGGCAATGGCGTCTGGCACGACGGTGTGCCGGTGGGCCAGTCCTCGGCCAAGGGCTTTCAGCTGTGGGTTGCGCTGCCGGCGGCCGAAGAAAACGCCCCGGCGCAGAGCCTGTATCTGTCGCCCGACGATGTGCCGGTGGCCGGCCCGGTGCGGGTGCTGCTGGGCCGCTACGGTGCGCTGGAAAGCAGGATCCCGGCACCGGCCGACATGACCTACCTGAGCGTGCAGCTGCAAGATGGCGAGCGCTGGCGCTATGTGCCGCCGGCCGGACACACCGTGGCCTGGATCGCGGTGCATGGCGGCCAGCTGGAAGCGGCCGAGACCATCGGCAGTGGCCAGATGGCGGTGTTCAAGGATGCCGAGCAGGCGATCGAGGTGGTGTCGGTGGGTGCGAGCAGCTTCGTGCTGGGTTCGGCGGTCAAGCATCCGCACGACTTGGTGATGGGTCACTACTCGGTGCACACCAGCAAGGCCGCGCTGGCGCAGGGCGAGGCGGAGATCCGCCGCATCGGCGAGCAGTTGCGCGGCCAGGGCCGTCTGGCCTGAGTCTGCGGCGGGCGCTACCCACGCCCGCCCAAGGTTTTTCGCCTGCGCTCTGCCCGCCGCTTGCCGGTTTATCTCCGCGTGATGCATTGCCACTACGCAGCGATGCAAACGCGAGCAGAACGGCAGCAAAGCGCTTGGCGCAGTGAATCCGTCAACGTTTATCTCGCCCGCCGACGCACCCGTATGCGTGCGCTCGGTTCTACATCCAACGTCGTGGCATCGCCACGCAACCCCACTCAACCAGAGATTTCATCATGAAACTGCTCCATCTCGATTCCAGCATCCTCGGCGACTATTCGGTCACCCGCCAGCTGAGCGCGCGCATCGTCGCCAGGCTGCAGGAGCACAACAGCGCTGTCAGCGTCACCCATCGCGATCTGGCGGCCGACCCGATCGCGCACCTGTCCGGTGGGCATCTGGCCGCACAACAGAATCCCATGGCCGATCAGACGCCGGAGCTGGCTGCCGATCTGGCCAAGGGCGCTGCGATCCTGCAGGAATTCCTGGAGGCCGACACCGTGGTGATCGGCGTGGCGTTGTACAACTTCACTGTGCCGACCCAGCTCAAGGCATGGGTCGATCGCGTGCTGGTCGCCGGCAAGACCTTCCGTTACAACGAGCAAGGCGTGCTCGAAGGGCTGGCCGGCAACAAGCGTGTGATCCTGGCGGTGGCACGCGGTGGCTTCTATGGCGAGGGCTCGCCGCTGGCCTCGCTGGAACATGCCGAAACCTATATGCGCACTGCGCTGGGTTTTGTCGGCCTGCACAACCCGGAAGTGATCGTTGCCGAAGGCTTAGCCACCGGCACCGAGGCACGCGAAGCTGGGCTTGCTAGCGCGCATCAGCAGATCGATGCGCTTGCGGCCTGAGACACTCAGGTCGCGATGGCCTTGATGTGAAAGGTGTGGCCGCGCGGTGATCGCGCGGCCATGCTGTTTGGGGATTCGGGATTCGTAAAAGCGGCTGCCGTGTTGCCGATGCGACGCGGAGGGATGACGGCCGGCAGGCTCGATGTGCTGCCTGGGTAAACCGATCCTGTCGCTGCCGACACCGCTACAGCGCATTCAAGCGCAGTGTGACGGCCTGGATAAACGCCGAGACCGCACGCGGCAGATGCCGTCGGCTTGCGTAGAGCGCGTGCAGGCCCTGGCCCTTGCGTTGGAAATCGGGCAGCACCACGCTCAGGCGACCCTGTTCGATGTCCGGGCGGGTGAGTGCCTGCGGCAACAACGCGATGCCAAGCCCGGCGACAGCCGCCAGGCGCAAGGCGCGCGCGGTGGTGGCGGCCAGGCGCGTTTGCACCTGCACTTCTTCGGCAAGCCCGGAGGGGCCGATCAGCGTCCAGGTAGTGTGCCCGCTGGGATGCGGGAAGCCGATGCATTCGTGCTGCGGCAATTCGTCCAACCGCAGCGGCCTGCCGCGTGCCTGCAGATAGGCGGGGCTGGCGACCAGCAGGTCGCTGTTGTCGGCCAGGATCTGGCGGCCGACATAGCCCAGGTCCGGCAGCGCGCCGCCACGGAAGGCCACATCAATGCGCTCGGCGATCAGGTCGGCCTTGCCATCGCTGAGCACGAATTCCAGGCGCACGCGTGGATGCGCGGCGAGAAATTCGCCGACCCATTCGACGCGGAAAAAATCCAGAAAATCCGCTGGCGCCGCCACCCGCACCAAACCGGCGGCTTCATCGCCACCGGCCACCAGGCTCTGCCCGGCCGAGGTCAGCCCGTCTACCGCATCGGCGCAGCGTTCAAAGAACGCTTGCCCGGCGTCGGTGAGGGTGAGCTTGCGGGTAGAGCGCTGCATCAGGCGCGTGTCCAGTTGCGCTTCCAGCTGTTGCACACGCCGGCTCACGCTGTTGGGTGCAGTGCCCAGCCTGCGCGCGGCTTCGGCAAAGCTGCCGCTACGCACGACCTGCACATACAACGCGATGTCATTGAGATCGATCACCGGCGGCCTTGGCGCGTGTAAACGCGGAGTCTAAGCGTGGCGACTGCGCGTCGTCGATCATGGAGGCGTCGCGTGCTGAATGCGGCAGCTCAGGCGCACTAGCAGTAAAGCGCGTGATGCGTTGCTGCGCGCGCTCGGTTGACTTAGCTTTTGACGCTGCGTCTGACGAAGCCAAGTTGCAAAATCTTGCCTGCTCAGAAGTGGTGAAACGGTGGAGTGGGTCAGTCGTAGAGCATTGGTGCTGCTGGTTTGCTGCTGGTTTGCTGCGGGGCCCTTGCCCGCCCACCGTCGCGGGACACGCCGCAAGTACGTCCATGTAGGCTCTTACGCGGCATCCATGCCGCGTAAGGTCCCGCGACGGTGGGCGGGCAAGGACCGGTCGCGATGGTCGGTGTGCATGTTTTCAAGCAACCAGCAAACTTTCTGGTGCGGTGTCCTCGCCGATTGCGGGACCATGTGGCGGCATGGATGCCGCCACTGAGCCTCCAGGGATGGATTCACGGCGTGTCCCGCGAGCGGTGAGGGCACCGCGCCCTCGACTAGCTCAGCTTTTGACTGTATCTAGACGCCTCTACGACTCAAATCCTTGGCCGCTTTTGCATCTTGTGTCTCGATGCAATTAGACATTTCTGATAGATCAGATGCAGAGCGAATGATCTGCAGCTTGGTTGCAGGGTCCTTGCCCGCTCACCATCGCGGGACACGCTGCAAGTACGTCCATGTAAGCTCTTCTGCGGCATCCATGCCGCATAAGGTCCCGCGACGGTGAGCGGGCAAGGACCAGTTGAGATGGTCGGTGGGCATGCTTTGAACAAAGCAACCTACAAACTTTCTGGTGCGGTGTCCTTGCCACTTGCGGGCGCTTATTGCGTGCGCGTCAGCCCGTGGCGGTGCAGCAGCTGCCGCAGGCGACGCTGCACGCGCTGCAGATCGGCGTCGGCGGCTTCATCGAGAATGTCTTTGGCCAAGGCATCGAATTGCGGCCAGAACTGGCTTGGGTCGCGTACCCGCTGCGGCCACACCGACAACATCTTGCCCAGGTCGGAGAGCTGGTGATTGGTGTGGGTGCGTGTGCGCATGCTCATGTCGCGTCTCCCGGCCAGTCCAGGGCGACAGCGTGGACCGCACCGTCGTCAATCAGAGTGAAAGCAAGCTCGGCTTGCATTACTCCATCGATCTCCAGCCGTGCTTCCACACCCGGGCGCTGGGTGACGTCGATGACGTAGGTACTGCTGCCGAAGCGATAGCGCAGCTGGTACTCCGGCCAGCTGGCCGGGATGCACGGCACGATGTGCATGCGCTCGCCATGGCGTTGCAGGCCGAGCAGCGATTCGGTCAGCAGCCGGTACATCCAGCCGGCCGCGCCGGTGTACCAGCTCCAGCCGCCGCGGCCGGCGTGCGGCGCCACCGCATAGACATCGGCCGCCAGCACATAGGGTTCGGCCTTGTAGCGCTGTACGCCCGCCGCATCGCGGGCGTGGTGGATCGGGTTGATCATGCCGGCCAGTTGCCAGGCCCGCGCGCTGTCGCCCAGATGCGCGAAGGCCATCGTCGCCCACACTGCGGCATGCGTGTACTGGCCGCCGTTTTCGCGCACGCCGGGCACATAACCACGGATGTAGCCGGGGTCGTGTTCGGTGCGGTCGAACGGCGGCACCAGCAGCTTGACGATGCCGGTCTCGGCATCCACCAGTTGCTGGCGCATCGCCTCCATCGCCTGTGCGCTGCGCGCCGGGTCCATCGCGCCGGACAACACTGCCCAACTCTGCGATAGCGAATCGATGCGGCATTCGTCCGAATCGCTCGAGCCCAGCGGTGTGCCGTCGTCGAACCAGGCACGCCGGTACCAGCGTCCATCCCAGGCATGCTGTTCCAGCGCGGTGCGCAAGGCGTGCGCATGCGCACGGCAGGTCGCTGCGAATGCGCCATCGTCGCGCTGCGCCGCCACGTCTGCGAACCGCAGCAGCGTGTCGTAGAGGAAAAAGCCCAGCCACACGCTCTCGCCCTTGCCGTCCTTACCGACCCGGTTCATGCCGTCGTTCCAGTCGCCGCTGCCGATCAGTGGCAGGCCGCGTTCGCCCAGGCGTGCCATGCCGCGTTGCAGGGCGAGCACGCCGTGCGCGTACAGCGACTGCACGTTGCCGGTGATGTGCGGCAGGTCGTAATACGATTCTTCCTCGGGCTTGAGTGCGCGCCCGTCGATAAAGCTGACGCGCTCGTCCAGCACGCTGGCGTCGTTGGTGACATCCAGATAGCGGCATAGCGCCTGCGGCAACCACAGAAAATCGTCCGAGCACTGCGTGCGCACACCGCGGTCTTGCGGCGGGTGCCACCAATGCTGCACATCGCCCTGCACGAACTGATGCGCGGCGCAGCGCAGCAGGTGGGCGCGGGTGAGCGCCGGCTGCGCGTGCACCATCGCCATGCTGTCCTGCAGCTGGTCGCGGAAGCCGTACGCGCCACCGGACTGGTAGTAACCGCTGCGCGCCAGGAAGCGGCAGGCGATGGTCTGGTAGAGCAGCCAGCCATTGGCCAGCAGATCCACCGCCGGGTCGGGCGTGGTCACCTGCACGGTGCCCAGAGTCTGCTGCCAGTGCGCGCGCACTGCCAGCAGTGCGGTGTGCGCTGCGGCAACGCCACGGCTCTGGCGTGCCAGTGTCAGTGCGCTCTCGCGATCGACCGCGGCGCCCAGGCGAAATACCGTTTCGAAGCTCTGTTCGGCTGCCAGCGCCACAGGGATCTGGATCGCCGCGCACGGGTCCAGGCCGGCACCCACGCGCCCGGACAAACGCTGCCGCGTGAGCGCGGCAGGTGCGGCCAGGCTGCCATTGCGCCCGATAAATTCGCTGCGGTCGGCGGTGATGCTGCGGTTGGGTGCATCGGCATCGAAGAACGCCACGCGCCCGTCGAACTCGGTGTTGTATGGATTGCGCGCGGTGAGCACGCTGCTGCCCAGGTCGACCTCGCTGACCACATGCAGTTGCGAGCGCGTGCGGATATCGCCCAGTACCCATTCCACGTAGCCGGTGACGCTGAGCCGGCGTGGACGGCCCGAAAGATTCTTCAACCGCAGATGGCTGAACTTGATCGGCCGCTCCACATCCACGAACACCCACAGCTCGGTGCCGATGCCGTGTTCGATATGGCTGTAGACGCTGTAGCCGAAGCCGTGGCGCACCGTGTAGCGGCCACTGCCGCGGCATGGCAGCGCCATCGGCGACCACACCTGCCCGGTGTCTTCGTCGCGCAGGTAGAACGCCTCGCTGGAGGCATCGCCGACCGGGTCGTTATGCCATGGCGTGAGCCGGAATTCGTGCGCGTTTTCGGCCCAGCTATAGCCGGGGCTGCTGTCGCTGACCACGCTGCCGAACTGCGCATTGGCCATCACGTTGCACCACGGCGCCGGTGTTGCGACGCCTTCGTCCAGGGTGATGCGGTATTCGCGGCCGTCGGCGGCGAAGGCGCCAAGGCCGTTGTCGAACAGCACCGGTTCTTCGGCGGCAGCCTGCAGGGTCTTGTCCAGGTAGGCGGCATGCGTGCTGGCCAGCTCATCGGCGCTGTCCAGTTGCCGGATCGGCTCCAGCAACGGCGGGTGCGCACGCGCGCTGGGGTGGCGCTGCAGTTGCGCATCCAGCGTGCCGTTGGCATCGCTCAAAATCGCCCGTGCCACGGTCTGCAGCAGCACGCGGTCTTCCTGCGAGATGTGCTCGATGGCGCGCACGAAGATACCGCCGGGGCGGTCGAGCACATTGGCCTCGGGGTCGGCGGCGATCAGTCCCAGGATGGCGTCCTGCAATTGCTGGCGATAGCCGGCCTGGCTTTCGTTCCAGATCACCAGATCCGCACGCAGGCCTTTCAGGCGCCAGTACGCGTGCGCCTGCACCAGCTGGCGCACCAGCTCCAGATTGTCCGGGTCGGTGATGCGCAACAGCACGATCGGCAGGTCGCCGGAGATGGCATGACTCCACAGCGCCGATTGGCCACGATGGTTGTGCAGCAGCACCTCGTCGTCGGCGCGCAGTTGCGGGTCGACGAACAGCACGCGTGCGGCCAGCCGTTCGTAGAGCATGGCGTCTTCCAGCGAGGCGTTGATCTGCCGGCGAGTGACCTGGCTCTGGGTTAGCGCCAGATCGAATACGCGGTCGGCCAGACGGCGGTCGCGGTATTTGTCAATCAAGGCGGTGCAGGCGGCGCGTTGGGTGCCCACGCCGTAGACCATGTCCACCTGCGCCTGTTGGTCGGGCGCCAGCGAGATGCGGCAGCGGATCGCCACGATCGGGTCCAGCACCGAGCCGGCGGTGCCGGACAAGCTGGCGTGCTCGCGCAAGGCCAGCGGATTGCGGGTGCTGCGTCCGCGCCCGACGAACGCGGCGCGGTCGGTCTCGTAGGAGATCGTCGCCACATCGGCATCGTGCACCGCCACCAGATGCAGCATCCACGGCTGCGCTTCGTCGTGCCCGCGCGGGCGCCGCGTGCACAACAGCGCCTGTTTGTCGGCCAGGATTTCGGTCTGCACGAACAGATTGCTGAAAGCCGGATGCGCCTCGTCGGCCTGCGCCGGCGCCAGCACCACTTCGGCGTAGGTGGTGATTTCGATCACCCGCGTCTGCCGCGAACGGTTGCGGATGCGCAGCCGGCGCAGCTCCACATCGTCCTCGGCGGAGATGGCGATTTCCAGATGGCTGTCGTAACGCTGGTGGCTGCCCTTGAACTCGGCCTTGGCGTCGGAAAAGATCGCTTCGTAACGCTCCACCGGCACGCAGGTCGGTTGATGCGCGGCCGACCACACCGCGCCGCTGTCCACATCGCGCAGATAGCAGAACGTGCCCCAGTGGTCGCGGGTGCCATCTTCGCGCCAACGCGTCACCGCCATGTCGCGTGCGCGGCTGTAGCCGCCACCGGCCGAGGTCAGCATGCCGTGGTAACGCCCGTTGGAGAGCAGTTGCAACGCCGGCTGCGGCAGGTTGGGGTCGCGATGGATGCGCAACGCCATACCCGCCTCGGTGGCCACCGGGCGCTCGGCTGCTTCGACCAGGCCTTTGACGTAGACGCCGGCACGCGGTGCGCGCTCCTGCAACAGCAATAACGTGGCCTGGAATTGCGGGTCGGCGACAAAGCGCTTTTGCATCGGCGCATCGCGCAGCACGTGGTCCAGCGCCAGCAGCGCCATGCCCTGGTGATGCGACATGAACGAGCGCACCAGCGCGTGTTGTTCGCCACGCGGCACGCGCGAGGGCGTGTAGTCGATCGCCTCGTACAAACCGAAACGCCCGTCGAATCCCAGCGCCTGCAGCTGCTGCAGATTGCGGCAGGCCGCATCCGGTTCGACCATCAATGCCATCGCGCTGGCATACGGGGCGATCACCAGATCCTGGCCCAGGCCGCGCTTGAGCCCGAGCCCGGGCACACCGAAGGCGCGGTACTGATAATTGCGCCGCGTATCGACCGTGTTGTAGCCCGATTCGGAGACGCCCCACGGCACCGCGCGCGCCGCGCCATAGCGGATCTGCGCCTGCACCGCGCCACGCATCGAGCGGCTCAGCAGCGTCTGCGGGTAGCTGGGCATCACCAGATCGGGCATCAGGTACTCGAACATCGAGCCGCTCCACGACAGCAGCGTTGGCTCGGCGCCAGTATCGGTGAGCGTGCGCCCGAGCGCGAACCAGCTCTCCTGCGGCAGCTTGCCCTGGGCAATCGCCACGAAGATGCCTAAGCGTGCCTCGGAAGCGAGCAGATCGTAACGGCCGCTATCCAGACGATGGTCGTCGACGTTGTAGCCGATCGAGAGCAACTGCTGGGCGGGGCTGTAGAGGAAGTCGTAGTCCATCTGCGCCAGTTGCCCGGCGATATGCGCAAGCCGTTGCAGCTCCAGCACGCGCTTGGCGGCCCAGGTCTGCACGCTCGGTGCGTGGCTGCCGTTGGCGAGCTGCCGCAGCGTGGCGACTGCATCGCCGGGATGTTCTGCCGCGTGCGGATCGGTGCTGGCAAGCGCCGGTGCGCAATGGCCCAATTCGGCCAACGCCGCCTCGCAACTGCTCACCAGGCGTTGCGGCCACGGTTCCTCGTCCTCGCCACCGCTCGGCATCGAGGCCAGGATGGTGTGGCTCTGCGCCAGCAGCAGGCGCAGCGCTTCATCGGCCTGCTGCTGGCTTGGCGTGGGTTGGTTGCGGATCGCCTGCACGCTGTGCGTCATCGCGCTCAATGCGGCGGTGGCGGCGTCGCTGCGCGGCTGTGCCTGCAGGGTGAGCACGCTCAGGGTGTCGGCCAGCCCATCGAACACCGCCATCGAGACGGCCGGCGCATCCACCAGCGCCAGCAGCCCTTGCCGCAGCGTCAACAGATGCCCGACCAGGTTGCCGCTGTCGACGGTGGAGACGTAACGCGGCACCAGCGGCACCAGCGTCTCGGTGTCGTACCAGTTGTAGAAATGGCCGCGATAACGCGGCAGTGCTTCCAGCGTGGTCAGCGTATTGGCCACACGGCTCATCACGTCGGCCACCGTCAGGTAGCCCAGATCGTAGGCGGCCAGATTGGCCAGCAGGCCTAGGCCGATATTGGTCGGCGAGGTGCGGTTGGCCACCACCGTGACCGGGTATTCCTGCACGTTGTCCGGCGGCAGCCAGTGGTGTTGCGCAGTGCAATGGCTTTCGAAAAACGCCCAGGTGCGCCGCGACAATCCGCCGAGGAAATCGCGTTGTTCCTGCGACAGCTGCGCCACCGGCGCGGCGGGCTGCTCGCCCAGCCAGGCCATCAACCACGGCGCGCCCATCCATGCCAGCCCCAGCGGCAGCGCCGTCCACAACGCCAACGGCGACCACCATGCCACTGCGGCGATTACCAGCGCCGCACTGCAGGCGGCGCCGGCCATCAGCTGTTGCTCGGCATTGCCGCTGCGCGCGCTGCGCTCCACTTCGCTGGACGGCGCCCACTGCAGCAGATGGCGCCGGGTGATCGACATCCGCACCAGCGTGCGGGCGATGGCCGCCAGCTGCAGCCCCGCCTCGAACGGCAAACAGGCCAGCACCACGCCGGTACGCAGCAGGTGTTGACGCAGCCCGACTCCTACCTGGCGCGCGTGATGACGCAGCCCCAGACCTTCTGGCGGATGCGCCAGCGCATACACCGCCGAACACAGCCCCGGCAGCAGCCATAGCACCAGCAGCCACAGCGTCCAGCGCAATGGCGTGGGCGAGCACAGCCAGCCGATCACTAACAAGCTCAGCGCGGCCGGGGCCACCAGGCTGCGGCGCAGGTTGTCCAGCAGCTTGCCGCGCGACAACCACGACAACGGATTGCGCGCGCGCCGGCCACTGCGGTCGGGCACCCACGGCAGCAGCCATGGCAATAGCTGCCAGTCGCCACGCACCCAGCGCGCGCGGCGCTTGGCATCGGTGGCGTAGCGCTGCGGATGGCGTTCGTACAGACGCACGTCGCTGAGCAACCCGGCGCGCACATAACAGCCTTCCAGCAGGTCATGGCTGAGCACGCGGTTGTCGGGGAAGCGGCCGGCCAGCACCTGTTCGAAGGTGGCCACCGCATAGATGCCCTTGCCGATGAAGGAGCCTTCGCCGAACAGATCCTGGTACACGTCCGAGACCACGCGGGTGTACGGGTCGATGCCCGGCTCGATGCCGAACATGCGCGCAAAGCGCGATTCGCCGCCCTCGCTCATGCCGGTGCCCAGGCCGGGCTGCAGGATGCCGTAACCGGCCTCGACGATCTGCCCGGCCGCATCCATGCGCGGCACATTCAACGGATGCGACATCGCCCCGACCAGCGCGCGTGCCGCATCGCGCGGCAGGTGGGTGTCGCTGTCGAGCGTGATCACATAGCGCACCTGCACCAGCGCGGCGACATCGCCTTGCACCTGCAGGAATTCGTGGGTTGCCTGCAGCGGCGCATCGCCCGCGCACAACAGGCGGTTGAGCGCTTCCAGCTTGCCGCGCTTGCGCTCTGCGCCCATCCAGCAGCCTTCGCCTGCGTTCCACTGGCGTGCGCGATGCAGCAGGAAGAAGCGATCGCCGTGCGCATCGGCATAGGCCGCGTTGAGCCGGTCGATGTGTTGCGCCGCATGTGCCACCAATGCCATGTCGCCAGGCAACAGCGCTTGCGCGGCATCGAGAAAATCGGTGAGCAGTGCGAAGTACAGCTGCTCGTCGCGGTTGGCCAGGTAATGCACCTCCAACGCGTCGACCAGCTCGTCGATGGCCTCGCGGCTGGCCAGCATGCTCGGCATCACCACCAGCGTGCGGCAATCGGGTGGAATGCCCAGGCTCAGGTCCATGCGCGGCAACGGATGCGGGCGCACCCATAGCGTTGCCACCCAGTTGACCAGGGCAATGCCCAGCTCGCTGGCGGCCAGCAGCGCGATGCCGGCGGTGATCCACCACAGCGCCGGTGGCAGTGCGCTTACGCCCTGCAGCAATACGCCGCTCCACAGCACGGCGATCACGGCGATCGGCAGCAGGTACACCGGCAGCGCAACGCGTCGCGCGCGCGGGCGCGGTGGTTTCGGTGTGCCGGGTGCGGCTGGGTCGCGCAGCGCGCTACGCAGCAGCGGCAATCCCGCATCCACCAGGTAATAGCCCACATGTGTGGCCACCGGCGCAGCGGTGCTCGGTTGCGCCGCCAATCGCAACACGGTCTCGGCCACTGCCGGCTCGTCGCGGTCCAGGCGCTGCGCCAGATGCTCCACCACATGCCGGTAGCTATCGCGGGTGTGGAAATCCATGCGCGCGTAGACGTCGGCCGGATCCTTGCGCAAGGTCTGCTCGACCACGCTCATGGCCTCGACGAAATCGCGCCAATCCATTTCGTCCAGAAACCGCAAGCTGCCGATGCTGTTGCTGATCGCCACCTGCTCGGCAGCCTGGCGCTGGCTCTCGGCGTGCACCAGGCCTTCCACACTGTGGCCCTCGCTTGCCAGCCATTGCTCCACCCAGGCGCTGGCCATCGACAGCACCGGGCCACGGCCCTGGATGCCGCGCGTGAGCTCGGCCACGAACGCGCCGGTGGCCGGCGGCTTTGAGCGCGCCATGTCGGCCACCACCACCACCACGTCCTTGGGTTGCGCCGCCGCCGTGGCGTTGAGCAACGCGGCCCAATGCGCCGCCAGGCGGGTGTCGCGCCCGTCGTGCATGATGTCTTCGGCAATGCGGCGCAGATTGTCGATCAGCGCCAACCGCAACATGATCGGAATCGCCCACAGCTCGCCGAGTTTGAGTGGCGCCACCTGTTGATAGGCTGCAATGAAACGGCTCAGCGTGATCGTATCCACGCGCCCGTCGCCATGCGCCACCACTTCCAGGCCCAGCTCGTAGACGCGCGGCAGGCCCACCGATGTGGGCGTGCGCAGACGCGGCAATTGCCGGCTGTAACCGGGCGGAAGATGCTGGCGTGCCAGGCGCATCTGTTCCTCGACCAGATAATAGTTGTCCAGCAACCACTCGCCGGCCGGATGCAGGCGCAAGCCATCGGCCGACATTTCGGTCAATCGCGCTGCGGCCGTGCCGAGTGCGCGTTCGTTGAACTTGAGTTGCGACAACAGCAGCTCGCGGGTTGGCCCGGTGTAGAGCACATGCGCCTGCGCCAGGCTGTGCCCCAGCGCCTCCATCTGCTCGTCGCCAAGCAAGGCCGCGCCTTCAGGCACGGCATCGCGTACCGACGGATGCTGCAGGGTTGCTGCTGGTTGGGTAATCGACTGCCACCAGAGAGAAAACGCAGAAGCCTTCCGCTGTGGCGGCATGGAGACATAAACTGTGCAGCATAAGAGCCGCTAGAGGCGACGATCATGCGCGCTTGCCCTGTGTGGCATGTGAAGGCAGCAATGCGGACGCGTTGCAGTCGTTGGCTGATCGACGCAAGCTTCACGCGCGCTGCGCGCCGAGATGGGTGATGGAAGACTGCACGCCCGCGTCCACCCAGGCGGCGCAAAAAGCGCTGTACTGGCGGCGATGATCGCCGGTTGAAGATGCGGCCAGTGCTGCAGCTGGGATTCGTTTTTCGCGCCGGTGGTTCTGCGGCAACCGCACGCAACACGCCACAATGCCGCAGCCTGCGCGGCTGCCGATGGGATAACGAACATGCCGCTGAACACCGCCCTTTTCACCCGCAAGGTGTGCCACGCATGATGTCGACACGCAGGATCTCGATAAGCACGATCTCGATAAGCACAACAGCGCTGTGCTGCCTGGTGGTGTGCCAGCTGATGCTCAACAGCGCAGCGGCGGCCCAACCGACGCACGCCACGCTGACAGTTGCGGGCTTGGAACAACCCGCGCAGATCCGCGTGGATCGCTGGGGTGTGGCGCACATTTATGCCAAAACGGACAACGATGCGTTTTTCGTGCAGGGCTTCAACGTGGCACGCGACCGCCTGTTTCAGCTGGATCTGCTGCGCCGCAAAGGGCTTGGTCACTTGTCGGCGGCGTTCGGGCCTGCCTATGTGCAGCAGGATCGCGCCGCGCGGCTGTTTCTGTATCGCGGCAGCATGGCCGAGGAATGGAACAGTTACGGGCCCGACGCGCAGCGCGATGTGACGCGCTTCGTTGCCGGCATCAATGCCTACATCGATTGGTTGGGCGCCCATCCGCACGCGCTGCCGTATGAATTCCGCACGTTTGCGTATCGCCCGGAAAAATGGGCGCCGGACGATGTGCTGCGCATCCGCACCACCGGCTTGAGCCGTAACGTCAAAAGCGAAGTGGCGCGTGCAAAGGTTGCGTGCAAGGCCTCGCTTGCCGTCGATGCAGTGCGCCAGAAGTTGCAACCGGCCTGGACCACCCGCGTGCCCGAGGGGCTGGATCCTTGCCTTCCGGATGACGTCCTGAAGGTCTACGAACTGGCCACGCAAAGCCCCAGGCTCAGCGCCGACACGCACGTGGCCGACGCGCAGACAATGCCATTGCGTCCAGGCGAGGACGCCTTCGCCGAAGGCAGCAACAACTGGGTCATCGCACCGCAAAAATCGGCCACCGGCCACGCGGTGCTGGCCGACGACCCGCATCGCGCCTACAGCGTTCCCAGCTTGCGCTATTTCGTGCATCTCAACAGCCCGGGGCTGGACGTCATCGGTGCCGGCGAGCCGACTGCACCCGGTATCGCGATCGGCCACAACCAGCGCAGTGCGTTCGGGCTGACCATCTTCAACATCGATCAGGAGGACCTGTACGTCTACCGCCTGAATCCGGCCGATAACGCGTCGTATTGGTACAACGGCAAGTGGGAGCCGCTGCACACCGAACACGCCTCCATCGCGGTGCGCGATACCGCGGCGGTCACCGAGCAGCTGCAATTCACCCGCCACGGGCCGGTGATCTACATCGATGCAGACAAGCACATCGCCTATGCGATCCGTTCGGTGTGGAGCCAACCGGGCACGGCCCCCTACCTGGGGTCCTTGCGCTATCTCAGGGCGGACTCGTTCGAGCAATTCAAGGACGCACTCGCACATTGGGGCGCGCCGTCGGTGAATCAGGTCTACGCAGACGTCAAGGGCAACATCGGTTGGGCCACTGCCGGCATGACGCCGCGCCGCGTGCAGTCCGACGGCTTGCTGCCGGTGCCTGGCGACGGCCGCGACGAGTGGAACGGTTTCTGGAACGCCGATGTGCTGCCGTCATCGAAGAATCCCGCAGCAGGTTTCATCACCACCTCCAACGAAATGAATCTGCCTGCCGGCTACCCGTATGCGCAGCGCAAGATCGGCTTCGAATGGGCCAACGACGCGCGGCATGCGCGCATTACCCAGGTGCTGTCGCAGCTGCCAACGGTGAGCGTGCAGGATTCGGAAAAACTGCAGAACGATCAGGTGTCGTTGCTGGCGCAGCGGCTGGTCGCGCTGATCAAGCCGCTGCACGCGCAAGATGCCACCACCACGGCGGCGCTCGCGTTGCTCAAACCCTGGGACGGCACGGTGAGCGCCACCTCCGCCGCCGCCGCGTTGGAAGAAGTGTGGTTCAGCCGCTATCTCGGCGATGCTTACAAGGCGCTGGTGTTGCGCCCCTCCGAGGCGGCCACCTTCGGCATGCCGGATGCAGCGGTGTTGATGGAGGCACTGGAACACCCCGGCGCCGCGTTCGGCCCCGCACCGGCCGCACGCCGCGATCAACTGCTGCTGGAGTCGCTACGCAGCGCCTATCAATCGCTGGTCGACCTGCACGGGCCGGATCCTGCGCAATGGCCGTGGGGCAAGCTGCATACCAACAAGGTCACGCATGCCATGAGCGCGGCAGTCGGCACCGATCACGCGCTGCTGGACGTGGGCCCGTTCGCCAAGGGCGGCAGCCCGTATACGCCCAATCAATCCAGCTACGACCCCACCACTTTCCGCCAGACCATCGGCCCGTCTGCACGGCTGATCATCGACCTGGGCAACTGGGACAACTCGCGCGCCATGAACTACCCCGGCCAATCCGGCGACCCGGCCAGCCCGCACTACCGCGACCTCGCACCGATGTGGCTGCAGGGCCGCTATTTTCCGCTGCTGTACACGCGTGCGGCGGTCGACGCGGCGACCGAGCAGGTCGTGGATCTGGTGCCGGCGCAGGCGCAATAGCGCGGTGCTGGAAGGCGCGCTTAGGCATCGAAGGCGATGCAGATGTGCTGTCGCTTTGTCTTCGGTATGCATCCAATGTGCTGTGTCGATTCGATACAGCGCAGCACACGTGCGCTTCGTGGAATCAGCGCGCGCACACTGTGCGATATAGCAGTAGGTTTCATGTAGCAACCACATACGCATCCACGCATCTGCTTTCGGCTAGAAGCGGACACTGATGCCTGTCGGCATGAGCTCACCGCAATATCGGTCCGCAGTAGGGCTCAGAATTCCCTATTGTGAAAAAGGAACATTCCGGCTCTCTAGCATCCGAAAGAGCCAAGCTGCGAGAAGCGGCGCCTGAATTTTCACTATGCGTGCCACTCAACTCGCCGCAACAGCCTATCGCAGCAGGGCAAGCTCCCGCTCGGTTGCGCCGGCGAGCAAGGGTGACTGCAGCTTGATATTGAAGCGCCGCTGCGTGCCGATCAACTCACTATTCACAATCTCCATCCCGACCCAGAACAGTGCCATGTTGCGGTCCTTGGTCCACAAGGACGCATGTGCTCAGGGAAATTGGCCATGCACCGCAATCAGCATCTCCAAAGCTCTTAGATCACTGAGCGCGTTGTGCGCTTCTTTTTCACCATAAACGTGACTTGGCTTGAGTAGTTTCTTCGCGGGATTGGTTCGTGCTGGCAATAAGATCGAACTGAACGCTGCGAGCACTGGAAGGCTCAGCCGCTTCACGCCATGATGGTCAGCTTTCTCCATGACCCAGTTGAGCTTTCTCAGTCGGTCACATTGCGCAACCGGCGCCATCAATGCAGGCGCAACATCAACCAGAAAGCCGAGCTTGCGTCGATAGGGCCTCTCCAGCTCATCAAGAATATTCAAGGCAGCCTCCAATCCGATCTGGCTGTCCGGCATGATCGTGGCCTTCGGTAGCGCGGAAGAGATCTTGCGCTTGACCTCCTCAAACTGCTCACCGGCCTCCGTCGCAAGCGGCCGGGTCCGGGTGTTGCCTTCCATGACGTAAAGCAATGGATTGATCGTGACAGGCCAATCCATGATGAAGTCCAAGAACTCGGAATCTGCATGGGCTCGTCGTTTCTTCCCATCCTTGAAGCGCGAATAGAGTGCATCTACAAAGCACCTGTCCGCCATCAGAATGCGCCCGGGGCCAAGCGACCATGAGCTGGGCACCCAGCCACCATCAACTAGGGCCTGTTAACACATCCGAAGCCCATCAACGACTAGGACGAAGCTGAGGAATCCAAGGAACATGACATCCAGCTT
>NZ_JBEOLS010000050.1:0-37585 GCF_040279205.1 Xanthomonas hortorum | reverse complement strand
AATGCTGCCTGGCGGCAGGAGATGCCGCCAGAAAACGCATGCCTTACGCACTTCAAGCCAACTACACGCCTCATCTCGACAAGGCTGCTTGAACTTCGAAGATACTGACTGGTTGTTCAGATCTTCCCTAGGTAAGGGTGCTTCCAGCGACGGCGTTGCAGGTTGTTGTGTCTGAGGCGCTTGCGTAGGAGCACTGGGTTGGGGAGTTTCCGCAGGCCTGGCTTGCTGCGTTTGTGCTTGCGATATCTCTGCTGCTGTCGTGGTCGCCCTGATCTCCATGCGGTCGTCATTTTGGCCAACCACCGTGGCGATCGAACCGTCTTTCTGCAGCTGCAGGAAGAACGGCATCTTTGGGCCAGTATCACGCGCGTGGTCTTGTGCGACAGCCGAGGTCGCCGCGTCGATCTGCTCGTCGGTGCGTGTAATGCCGGCACGAGCGTAGACACCGGCTACCTGGCTGCGCAAGTCGCTTTGTGTCGGCGTGGGATGGGTGCGTGCTACTTCCGCCATCGACGCCATGTCTTGAAGCCCGGCCTGCTGACTCTGCAACGTACGGTTCAATTCCTCGCGCGTGTTGCCCGTCGCTTGGTTCGTTCCGTAAAACGTTCCTGGCGTGCTCCATTCGCCACTGGCATCACGGGTGTAAGCGTTGCCGTCGGAGGCCTGCAGTGACTGCGGTTGTGCCCGGGCATTGGCAATGACGGGTGGCACCGGTTCGCGGGAAGTGAACTCGTTCCAGCCAAACTGGTTGTAGGCAATCTGATAGCGCGCTGCGGTCGCCTCTGGTGTGTTGGCCGCGTTCTGCGCGATCACGGTTTGCGATTGCCGATCCAACTCGGTCGCACGCTCAGGGCTGACCGGTGCGTTACGCGTCACAGGTATCTTGCCGTCGATGTTCTCCCGGATTTCAACTTGCCACCGCCCTGTCTGGGCATCGCGTACGTAGTCGCGCCCCGTTTCGAACGGTTTGCGCGGTGGCCGGGTTTCGGCGCTTGCATCAAGGCGGTATGGGTCTTGCGGCTTCGGCGGGCTCCCCAAGCCGAGCGAGTACGAGTCATTGGCAGCACGGTAATTCAGCTCGTCGACCAGGCGCCCAGCGGCAAGCAAACGTGTCTCTTGATAACCGCCGTTTGGCGTTGGAGCACGCACCGTGCGTGTCCATGCGCCTTGCGCGTCTTCCGGATTGCGCGTCCACTCGTTGCCGCTGCCGTCTGGCTGCGTGTAGATCCGCTTGATGTCCTGCTGCTCGGCCCAGCGCTCGCCAAGATACGCGCCGAACGCGCCACCAACCAAACCGGTGGCCAACGCTCCCGGCCCCGTCCATGAGCCGGTGGCGGCGCCGTAACCAGCACCAAGCAGGAAGCCGCCAGCGATACCACCGGCATTGCGGCCAACAAAGTGCGTGGCCGCCGATTGGGCCGCTGTCTCGTTGCCCGCCGTCTGCAGTTGGACCACACGATGGCCAGTCACGGCGAAGTCGTAAGCCATGAGCGCCACGCCCGCAGCACCGGCAACGCGGGCGCCGGGTCCTCGCAATCCAGCTGCTTCTGCTGCGGCGGCTTCGCCCGCAACAATGCCGGCTTCGCCTGGAACACCCGGCATCCGGGGAACAACTGGCGGCGGCGCAATGATCGGTGGCATCTCATGGGGAAAGGCAACGCGCAACCGCGCTGCAAGCGGGTCTGAAAGGGGCAAGTGACCTGCCTGGTTTGCCTCCGCGATCGCCGTGCCAAGTGACTGACGCCCGCCCCATCTCTCACTCAGCGTGGAGGCGCCCGGCTGATCGGCGGCATCCAGCGCAAGTTTGATGTTGCCCTCCGATTGGGTGACCCCCGCCCAGCGCGCTTCTGCTGCTGACATCTTTCCCATTTCGGCGATTTGGGGAGCATGGCTGCGCTGGTAGCCATCGACATCACTGAAGAACGTTCTGATCTTTGCGTTCGCCTGTTCCGGCGTCATGCCTTGAGGCATATTGGTCACAAGATCGCCGTTGACCATACCCACTTTGAGCGTGTCGGTCAGACCATTGACCCTTACCGCCATGCGTTGCGCTGCTGCTTGGTCGCCTCGCATCGTCGCTTGACCATCGGGAGAACTCTGCAAGTCTCTGAGTGCGAAATCGAGTTCGTCCGAATAGGCACCGAGTGGGCCGCCAGGGTGTGGTGACAATCCCATCTTGGCCGCCAGCGCTCTATCGGCTGGCAGATTCAACATGTTGCTCGGGCCGTGTAGATCGAACAGTCCGCGTTCTGCCAAAACTTTTAGTAGCGGAGTGTTGCGATAGGCCGCTTGCTCAATGACGTGATGGCCCTGGAAGACCGGTGTGTCCGCCATGCTGATGCTCCCGCCTGAGACCTTAGGAATGAGTCATAAAAATCACAAATTCGCAGCATCGCGTAGCCGGATACCATCCAAGTTGGCCGCATTCAATGCGTCAGCTAAAACGCGGTCGCAGATAGCGTCAGTCCCGAGTCGAAGCTGCCGGAAAACATGAGCATCCCCGACCACTTCATGCTTAAAGGCAAGGCTTGCACCACCGGACGCGCTGTAAAACTTTATATCTTCGCCGGATTGATGATCTCTTTCGTATTTGATCTTGACCCTTGACGCATCTTCATCAAGTGCATCAAGCGAACGCACAACGTCGCATAAGTAGCGCTGAGGTCCAGGCGAGCCATCGGCAAGCGTGAAGTCACAAGCTGCGAACGCGAAACCCTTGGGGTCGATGGATTCGAACACACGCTTCAATGCTTCCGAAACAATCCAGATGCCGAACAGGTTTTCAAAATCGCGGGGCATGCCACCCAACGCTGGTACATGGATCAAATGGGGCTTTTCCGGATACTGCCCTGGATCGCCATTGGGCGGCTCAACGATGAAGCTTCCAGGGAGCCTAAGTTTTTTCTCGTTCGCAATCTCTATGCCTGGCACCTTCCCATTGCCCCAGAGGCTCGGCTCGAGAACAAAGAACTCACCCTTGTGGGAAACGCTTGGAATCGTGACGGGAATTGCAGCCTGGTCGTTCATGGTGGCTTCCATCGTGGATGCGGTGGTGTTGAACACAGTAGTTGATTACTTCGGTTAAGCGATTACAAGTCTGCGGCATCATGCAACCGAATGCCATCCAGATTCGCCGCAATCAATGCGTCAGCTAGTACGCGATCGCAGATGGCGTCGGTCCCGAGCCGAGGCTGCCGAAAGATATGCGCATCGGCTACGACACCTTTCTGGAAAATGAGACTAGCCCCACCGGCCACACTGTAGTACTTCAGTTCTTCACCGGTTTGATGATCATGCTCGTACTTGATCTTGACTCGCGATGCTTCCTCATCCAGTGCGTTGAGGAAGCGCACCACGTCGCACAAGAAGTATTGGCGACCAGGGGAGCCATCAGCGAGCGTAAAGTCGCAGGTTGCGAAAGCAAAACCCGCAGGATCAACAGATTCGAACACACGCTTCAAAGCTTCCGAAACGATCCAGATGCCTGCAAGCTCCTCGAAATCCCTCGGCATCCCACCTAGTTCGGGCACATGAATCAGGTGTGGTCTTTCTGGATACTGGCCGACTTCGCCGTTAGGGGGATCCATCGTATTCATGCCTGGGGGAAGAAGCTTCTCTTCGTTGGCGATCTCCAGGCCTGGGCCCTGACCGTTACTCCAGAAACTAGGTTCGATGACAAAGAATTTCCCTTTGTGGGAAACGCTGGAAATCGTAACGGGAATTGCAATCTGGTCGTTCATGGCGGCTTCCATCGTGGATGCGGTTGTGTTGTGCATTTCGGCTTATCACCTTGCCAAGCGATTCTAGAGCAACGAGCGGAGTAGCTGTGGATTACTCGAAAAGCCCTTTTTATGTGGCCGAAGTGGCGTATGAAAATCTTGGTTAACGCCGGCATCAAATTAACTTCTGTAACAAAAGCCTGTTTTCATTGTGGCTCGCCCCGCCTTTGCTCCACCCGCTGCTCAAGCATCTCGCGCACGGCATGGGCGGCATCGAAGATGGCTTGTCCCAACGTTGGCAGCGTCTGCGCCTCCAGACACTCCGGTTTGCTCATAGCGATGACATCGCCGTGGGCGATGAGGCTGCGTAGCAGGCGTTCGAGCTGGTCGCGTTGGTCCAGCGTGAGATGCAAGACGACGGCGGGGTGGTCCATCTGTGTCCCTCCTCTGCGCTGTGAGCGGGGAGCGCGCACGGTGTGGCGATTGGCGCGTTGCGCTCGGCGCGGGGCGTGCGGGTGCGTGCTGCGCGTGCGCGGCGCACCTGGTTAGTCCGTAGGTGCGACGCTGACGACCAACTCGCCATCGCGCAGACGGATGTGGAGCTTGCTGCCGATGGTGAAGCCCAGTTGTTCCAGCCAGCGGCCGCGTAGGCGTAGCGTGGGGATGCGTTGGTCGCTGGCGGGGTAGTAGCCGTAGCCGACGGTGCAGTGGTGCGGGGCACGCGGGTGGCCGGGGCGTGGGGGGCGGGGTTCGGTGCGGGGTTGGGGGATGGGGGTGCGCTCGACGTAGGGCCGCGGCTTGATCGACGGGTCGAGCGAGTGCCAGCCGATCTCGCGGGGCGGTGGCTCCGTGGCGCGCTTGCGTGCGGATGTGGGACGGGACGTGGGTCGACGCATGGCAAAGCCCTCCTGGACGAACAGGCCCCGCCGCCGGGTGGCGACGGGATGTCGGGAGGTTAGAAACCGCTAAGAGTCGGCGGGCGTATTTCCCCGAAGGGTGTTGTATTAGCCGCCCTCCCGACGCAGGCATCGCGTCGGTTGCGCCCGCAAGATGCTGCAGGCACAAAAAACCCACCGGTTTGACGGAGGTGGGTACCGCTCTTAGAGGAGTTTCTACGCTCCTTGTGGTAGAGATTGCTGCGGGTTTGTTGGGTTGTCAACTGCTTCGAACTAAAAAGTGATGATTATTTTTTAGGTGTGGCCGCCACAAGGGACACGTACATCGCTTCCCTTCTTTGCTCCCTCGATCCATGAAAGCAGACTACCGTTTGGCCGAAGAATTGAGATTGTCCATGTCCGAGAAGATCAACCACGGCTTGCCCGAATCCCGATGCAGCGTGAGGGTGAACTTTCCCATGTCACCGGGTGCATCTCCGTAGCCGTAAGCACCTATGATGTAGGCAATATTATCTTCAGCGGAAAAACCGACTGAGCGCAGGCGCAGCGGACCTCCGCTGCTACCTTCATAGGCCGCTTGAATAGCTGCCCTGCCCCGGATTGGAGGATGATCGCTCTGCAGCAAAAAGCCATCTTCCGCAAATAACGCAGCAAGCGCGCCTGCGTCGCCCTTACGCCATGCGCGCTCATAGTCGCGGAGTACTCGATCAAGTTCTGGCGGTAACGCAACGCTGGCAACCGCTGTTGGGTTGGCTTTTTCTGTAATGTTCTCACCATGCAATGGCCCCGTGGCAAGCACGAGACTGAAGACAAAAATGGCAACGATCGATCGGCTCATGTGTCTTATTCCTTCTAGAGTCTCGTTGGTTAACAATAGAGTTGTTCCGCGCCTCGCAGCTGCGGCGATCAGAGGGTTTTAAGTTGACTGATCCCTTTATTCGTGGGCAGAGCTGCGTTGAATTTTTTAGCCAGCACCTTCTTGCTCCGGCCAGAGGTCAAGTGTGCGAAGCAGCATACGGCCTAACGGAGTGATGCTTGTAGACTCGTATGCGAAATCCTTAGTTGAACTATCTACTTGAGGTTGTTTGTTCTTGTCGAGTTTAAGTGATCGCTTTGCCAAACCAAGAGCAATTAGATGACTGATATAGCTTTGCTGAAGGGTGTGCTTATCTAACTCGTCTTGACGAGACCCCAGATAAGCACGGACGGGCGCTAACGTGGTTTCATGAGTTCTTCTGAAGTTGTCGGGCTCTCCGATGTACGAACCTACAAGGGATCGCAACCAAACGACCTCAACATCACTTATCTCGCCTAATAGGCGAAGAAGATGCCTATGCTCATTGTTTGTGATTTGATCGTCTGTGAGACTACTTGCCACCAAAGATGCCAGATAATTTCTTCGTTCTTGGCTTGTAGATCGAGCAGCCTGCCTTAACGCCTCCTCAGTAAGCTCATTGAAAGTCTCATCGGATAGCTCAGCTATTATCTCACTCTCTTCCAAGTGTTTAATTCTATCTTCAAGAGCGGCTGCAAAATTTGCTATACGCTCTATACGTTGATTTGGAATGATAGTTCCAGCGAGTTCTACAAGGAGAGAACCTGCGAATGGAATAGCACCCAGCACTGACTTTGCCCCAGCGGCCACATAGTCAATTACTTGGCTCTTAATCTCAGATGGAAGGTTATTTGAATTCATATTGTACTTGTCACCTCTTGGAAGGAGAATCGGGTCTGGCTCACTTATTAAGTTAACCTGACCCCCGTTCTTTATACAGCTAAAAATCTGACTACTAGCAACGAAATCTAGAATTGTTGATACAGTCAATTATTAAAGATTTTAATGCGCTCTGGACGTAGCTTACGCGTTCCTAACTTTATAGCCCAAGGCACGGGTTCGGCAGAGTAAATAAATCGTCTTGCGTTATGTGCAGTTCGACGATTAAGTTGAACGACCATTCCCGCACGGGCATCTTGGAACTGTCGTGACTTCGCGCATTGGTGGTGAGCCAGCAGAGTAATTGACGTAGAGAGCGGCACGCTCAGCTCAGAATTGACTCTGCCTATGCCAATATTGCGAAAGAAAAAGAGTGGATCGTCGCAAGTAAGGTAAGGGTCGGAGGTGCTGACCAGGAACGTCCAGTTCATGCCACGCAGCGCAGACATCATCTTGGGAGTAGCACCGTCGCGGAGCGCGTGGTGCCAGTAGTAGTCGGGCGGTCCATCTACTAGGCCTTCAAGTATGTCCGACACCTTCTGTCTTGCCTCAGCACCCTGATCTACTGACATTGACCCGTCAGCGACCATCCCCTCGATTTGGGAAAAGTATCCTTGCTTGTGCTCCGCAGCAAGTTGTGGGATGTGTGAGGCTGTTCGATCGCGACCTGCCGGCACTCGCTTCCACATCGTGATTAGATAAGCAGAGAGCGCCTCTCTCTCTGAATCATCTATCGGTTCGAATCGACGTATGCGATCAATGGTGTCTTGCGCCGGCCCTTCAATCTTTTCGGCAAGATGGCGCTCCAACTCACCAGGCCAGAGATCATTGACGTTCGCTTCCGACTTTGGCTTTCCACGGCGTGTGAGCTGCCGCTCTAGATCGTGGACCCATAAGCGTTCGTCTATCGTAAACCCATTGAGGTAATGCTGTGGCAGATAGTGATCGCCCATGCTGTTCGGTTCGCTTCGTCTTAGTTGATCCGATCCGAGATTTCCGGATTTCTTAGCTTGCATCACACCGCTCCGGGCGGCGCTGTCTATTGCCGATAGTAAGCTGACTTGGCTTTTGCCAGAATGCAATTGGGGCCTAGGTCGACCTCTTAAGTAAACCTGTCCCGTTCTTATCAGGAACTGTCAACCAGCGACCAGCGCAGGAGCGCACACAAGAGGTGGCAGTGGAACAGCAGCGCTCGCTGGAACAACAACAGCGCGGCCCTGTTTCGTCGCTCTGAGGCGATGACGTGCCCGCACTTAGCATCAAACGGTTAGCAGCCCCTCACTAATGACAAGAAACGGTTGAGGCTGACATCTAAATGAATCTGACCCCGTTCTTCCCAGATTACCTCTTAAATGAACCTGGCCCGCTTTTTTAGTGCGGTCTAACGCTGAATTAAGTCACGCCGCGAGGCGGCGTCAGCTTAAATTAACCGTCATGCCTTGACACCATTCGCTATGGCCCTCCACTCCAGAAGCTTGCTAAGGTGATGCTTCAGATCGCCTTGATGATGCGATGCCTCACCGGCACTTAGGCTGACGATGGTTGAAGCGCACATGGTTGCAGATGGAAAGGTAGCCCCAGTTGTTTGCGCGTCTCGCAGATGGTAAAACACAACTTGTTGCACCGCGTCTGGGAGTTGCTCGCGAAGTACCAGCATATTTTGGCGCAGAACGTTGAGAACATAGTCTCCGAAGGCAATGGCTTCCTCCTTGGTTGGAATTTTCCCTTTATGAACTACGTCATTCCGGAAATTAACTTGCTTATTGCTAAGTAAAGCAGGTGACGCGTTGAAAGTTGAAGCCCAGAGAAAAATGAAGCCCCCCAGTTGGCGCTCTGACTGGCTTGAAACTAATTTCCAGCATGACTTGAACAAATTTTCAGACCCAGACGCCTTTGACAGGAAGGCTCGGATCGAGAACTCATAGAAGCGCTCTAGACTTGCGGCAAAGGACGACACGGATTCTCGGTAGTAGCCATCAAGAATGGCATGGGCTCCTATATCAAATAGCACCTCAAATTTTTGCTGTTGTAGGATTGTCGTTGCGTCGTGTCCGTTGGAGCAGGTGAGCTTGTACTTCCCGTCGTCAAGGAACTCAACGCGTGTAAACTCTCCACTGGGTTTCCCGAATTCTTGAAGGCACTTCATACATGGAATAAGAAGATGCACCAACTAGTCTCCTAGAAGCATAGCGCCTGAGTTAAGCCAACCCGCAAAGCGGGTTCGACTTGAATGAATTGTTAGGCCTCACGGAAACCATCTGAAAAATACCCCCTCTTTTAGACGCAGATCAATCTTTGAGCAAGCCACAAGTTCTTTTAAGCACTTCTTGGACTTGGCTAAATTGTTGTCAAGATGCTCAATGTAAGTCTGCTCGTCATCGTCTCGCATGAACTCTTTAAGCGCCGCATTGGCACGATCTGAAAATAAAAATGCGCCGCTGTCTGCAAGTCTTCTGACTTTAGGATATGACGTATTCCAAAATTCGCTGATTTTTTCCTTGAATTCTTCGGTAAGTTCGCGATATTCAACTTCTGCGTTGTAGTGCTTTTCGAAGTAATAGACGATGTCAGAGAGCGCCTCAATTGCCCCTTGATAGGCACTGACCCTCAGCTCCCACCACTTTCTATAGCGATGATCTCTATTCGCCAAGAGAGATGAGAATAGGCCTGCGATGAGACCTACGGAACCTAGCTTGATCAGTTCGCCCGCAATGTCCATGAGTTATACCTAATGCCTGAATTAAGACGAGCCGCGAGGCGGCTTCGGCTTGAATGAATTTGTTAGACCGCATCTAGGACCTCGGGATGCTCCCTGATGTAGTCAAGTGCCCACTGCTGAATATTATAGGCAAAGTCTGTGTAACCCCGACTTACATTTGAAGCGCGATAGATGATCCAGTCCTTCTCTAGGGCAGGAGCGACACCATCTGCCATATCCAGCGTTTGTGTCCGAACATTCTTCGTGACGTAGTACCGCAAGACTTCCTTTTCATCATTCGATAGGTTGTGCAAGCGGGTACGACGTGCCTTCTTGCCACGACGATCCTCAAACCATTCCCAAGCCTTAGTAGCGGCCGAATGTATCGGGGTAGGTAGCGTGGCTGCGAGAAAGAGGAGGAACACGACACCTAGCCACATGCGATAGGTGTCAATGAAGGTCTCAAGACCGAGGCCAGTAACAAACCATGGCGGCCCCCAGAGCACTAGGCCTGTGATTAGCAGGAGTGCCCAGAGCACCCTCTGGGGAAGTTTGAACCAGCCAAGTGCTTGCGATGGATCCATGCGGTCTTAGCATCTAAGTTAGCCAGCACCGCAAAGCTGCGTTGCTTGGACGAATTGTTAGAAAGGACGCAACGCTGTCGCGCTTTCCACTGCCCGCTACTGACTCTGCAGTGGCGCAATCTATCTATGCGGGTGTCACCGCTACACAGTTGAGCTGGAGCTGCAAGTCATGAAGCCGATCGGGCCCACCGTCGGTGTAGGAGAGAAACACCCGAACGACTTGAGGATCTTGCAAGAAGCCTTTGATCACCGAGGCGAACATTGACTTGCGCGCGAGATGTAGGTCTTGCGTATCTTCGATGAACGCCGCTTTCCACCCAATGAGAGCCTCGTTCGGGAAATGCCCTGCAGGAGCGGACGCGATAGTAGCCGTGATCTGGTTGTAAAGGCTAGCTAGATAGCTCCACTGAGCGGCAAACCGAGAGTAGAACGCGGCATACGTGCCCGCAAATACTGCACCGAACCACGGAATCATTTGTCCGAGCTCGACTTTCAATTGCGCCGCTGAAAACGCCAGTTCGGTGTCGGCCGCGCAGTACGACTTGATGGGCAGCACCGTGGCGCAGATTAGGGTTGTCACCCAGAGCGACCGGAACAGCACCGCAGTACCGCCATTGGGCCGACTGCGCAGTAAGAACTCGCCCGAAAGAAAATCTACGACCGCCGACATGGTCTCATCCCCCGCCTAACTTCTATTGGACCGCCTAAGCGCGGTATACATGATATTCGCCGACTGCCTGTCTACTAGCAATCGCTACAGACTTTTAAAACTGATCGTTTTTCAGCCAAGTCGCTGCCTCTGGCGCCAATTACTAGGCCGCATCATTGCGAGCTCATTCTGTTACGCCGAACAATTCGCGGCCTAGTTTCGATATCCAAGAGCTCCGTCAGTCGGGCTCTTCTTCTGTTCTCACGGCACAGCCAGCGTGTTGTTGCGTTCAGTCACCTCAGCAATCTTGCCTTCCGTCACCAAACGCAACCGCGCGCCCTTTTCAGCACTGCCATCCAGCACCGCCAACCACACAACCGCCGTCCTAGGCACCAAATCCCGCGGAGCTTCCAACGCCGGGAACGCAGCTCTTGCCAACTCCTTCCCTCTCGCATCCTCCAACACCACAAACCCGGCCGGTGCATCGGCATGGCCGAGACTGTGCACGGTCACTTCGATAGCGTCTGCAGTCACGCGCACATCGCCATAGCCGATGCCCAGGTCCGGGCGTAGTTCGACCGGGGTGGTGGCTGCAATGCGTTCGAGCTGCAGGATGGTGGTGCGGCCGGCGGGGAAGTCGATGTCGATGGCCGCGCTTTTTTCGAAAGCGACCTCTTGCGTCTTGGCTGCGCTGTCGAGCTTGCCGTTATTGCCTTTGCTCCCGCCCTGCGTGATGCGCCATTGGCCTGGGGCGACGTTCCAGCCGGTCATGCTGGCGCGCTGAGGTTTACTGGAGGTGTTGTAGGCGATGACGGTGAAGCGGTCTTGCTGGGGCGCGGGGATGGCGATGGCCACTTGCGTTGCGGCCTCTGGATCGGCGAAGCGCCAGCTCACGGTGTGGCCGGGATAGGTCTGGTTGCGCTTGAGCGCCACTCCCCCTAAGCGTGCGCGCTGCAGGTTGACCGTGGGGGATTCCACGCGGTCGCTCCACCAGTGGCCTTCGGTGTTCATGTAGAAGTTCTGCAGTTTCTCGCGCGCCTCGCTGCGGTAAATGGCGGCGAGATAATCGAGGTTGCCGGTTTGCTCCCAGGACACATGGTGCGCGAAGTCCGGGGCGCTGCCGTCGTCTTTATTTGCAGCGTCGATGAGCTTGCCGCTCCAGTCGCTGCGCTTGCCCATGACATCCAGGAAGTTTTCGTTGAGCAGGGAGAGGCCGTTGGGGCCGCTGTTGGCAACGCGGTAATCAATGGGCTTGAGATAACGCGCATCGCCGGTAAAGCGGTAGGCGGCCCAGAAGGTGTGCAAGGTGTCGGCGCCGCCGCTGCCTTCGAACAGTTCGCCGCCGCGGGTTTTGCCGGTTTGCCAGTTGATCTCGTTGGGCAGCGCCCAGTTGCCCTTGGCGTTGGTGTAGGCGTGGGCGAGATAGCCGTCGGCTAATCCGGTGACGATGCGGCGGCTGTTGGGGTCGGCGTTATATCCGCCCAGCAGGATGGCCGGGTGCACGATGGGGAAGGAGTACGGTTTTTGCCATTGCCAGTTGGGCTCGCGGTAGACCTTGCGGCCGCCGAACCAGTTGCTGGCGAACAGCAGGTGCCCTTGCGGGTTGACCTGGATGATGGTGTCGAAGGCCTTGACGGTTTGCATCAGGCGCTCGACGGTGCGCGGGTCGCCCCAGTTGAGGTACAGCAGGGCGCTGTTGAGGTTGATGCCCTCTTCGTAGGAATGCAGCTCGTCGGTTTCGATGGTGGACAGGCCGTTGGTGAACATGCCGTTGCGGTAGTTGGCATCGGACAGCGCCAGCATGGAGGCGTTGAGCATGTCCGGGTCCACGCCCATCAGCGCGACACCGGGCCATTGCTGCACCAGGTCCGAATCGTCGGAGATGCCGCCGCCGAAATCGCCATAGGCCACCTGGCGCTGCTCGATCCACCAGCGGATATAGCGGCGGGTGGCGCTGAGGTCTTGCAGCTGCCAGAACGCCCAGGCGGGCACGCCCTTGGGCACGCTGGGCAGTTCGACAGGCAACGCGCCCTGGTTGGCGTAGCTGATGTCGTTCCAGTACTGGCGGCCGAGCGCGTGGTCCGGGTCGACGCGCAGCAGGTCGGTGATGTCGGCGTCCAGGCGCTTGTAGAGCAACTGGCGCTTGGAGGTGGTGTGCTCTTCCACCAGGAAGCCCCAGTTGTCCTTGACCTGGTTGAAGCGGTCGGCGACGTGCTCGGTGATGGCCTCGGCGCGCGGCTTGAACACCAGCTGCAGCTGGGTGCCGTCGAGCGCGTTGGCATCGAAGCCGGGCGCGGCGGCGGCGATGCTGAGCATCAGGCTGTCGTTGCTGAGGATTCTGTCGCGCAGGTCCAGCCACAGCGTGCGGGCCTGGCCTGGGGTAACCGCGACCGAGACGTCGATCATGTCGCGCGCGGGCCAGATGGGGTCCTTGATGCGGATGTTGAGCGGGATGCTGCCGTTGTGGGTGGCCGGCAGGTTGAGCGCCGGCAGGGTGATGGCGATGCCGTCCAGGCCGTCGTGCATGTTCTCCCAGCCGTAGGACCAGCTGCGCATCAGCGCCTGGTCCGGCGGCGGGTTGCCCAGGCTGGACGGCACCAGGATGTGCACGATGGGTTGCTGCGCAGCGCTGGCGGCGGCCTTGTCGCTGGGGCGCTTGCGCGCCGGCGCCTTGGTGGGCAGCGCGACCACGGTCTGGCGCTCGCCTGGCGGGTAGCGGCCGGCGATGACATCGCGCAAGGGTGCGAGGTTGTCGTAGTCGGGCTGGATGTCGCTGCGCACGGTGTAGCTGAGTTGCGCGCTGCCTTTGGGCACCTCGCCCGGCTGCACGTTGTAGGCCCAGATTTCCTGGATGGGGGTTTCCTGCGCGGTGTTGGCAAAGCGCAGCGTGCCGCCGCGGCGCTCGGGGAATTGGTCCACGCTGCGAACCACGCCTTGCTTGCGGTCGAACAGTGGCTGCGCCTGCGCGGTGCTTGCACCGGCGGCAGCGGGCGCGGCGTAGCTGGCCTGGCCGTATGCGGCGCCACGCAGCTCGATGCGGTTGACCGGCTCATCCGGCAGGGTGAGGTCCAGCGCCTTGCCGCCTTCGACGTAGGTGTTCCAGTCCGGCAGCTGGAAGTAGTCGTCGCGCCCGGGCAGGCGCGAGCGGTTGTAGACGCCGGGCCAGGTGGTTTCGGCGATGCCGTCGGTGGCCTTCCACATCCATTGCTTGAGGTCGCGGGCGTCGGCGAACTCCACCTTGCGGATGCGGGTGATGGGTGCATCCAACAGCGGTGGTGCGTGGCCGTTGTCCCAGCCAAAGCGATGCAAAAAGGCAGCGTATTGCTTGTCGGTTGACGCAGCTTCGGCGCTGGTGGGCTCCTGCAGGCGTGCCAGTGCGGCAGCGCCGCTGGTATCGAGCATGCGGTCGTAGATGCGGATCTCATCGAAGTCGCTGCCGCGCAAAAAGTTGTAGCGGCTCTGCACCTGGTGCGGCGACATCACGCGGCCGGCCAGGCCGAACTGGTCCAGCGCGGCGTCGAAGTCCAGCGCGCCGCCGTTGGCGCAGGGCGCACCGCAGTCCACGCGTGCGGCTTCCTTGCCATCGACATACAGGCGCACGCCGCGGGTTTCGTCCCAGGCAAACGCAATGTGGGTCCAGTCGCTGGCAGCCGGGGCCTTGTCGAGCTTGAAGGAGACGCGGGTGCGCGCGAGGTTGGCGTCGGTGACGAAGGCATCGAAGCCGTGGCCGTTCCAGTCGATGCGCAGCCAGGCCATGTCCCAGCTGGTGTGGTCGGCATAGCCGACGCGGAAGATCACGAACGGCGCTTCGCCCACGGAATAGCGCGAGCGCCAGAAGAAGCTCAGCGTGCCGCGCTGGGTGTAGAGGTTGCCGGGCGCATTCCACGACAGCACGCCGTCGTCGGCCCATTCGATGGCGTTGCCGCGCTTGCCGGTGGGCACCAGCGTGATCTTGTCGCGGAAGTTGGGCACGCCGTCGCCGCGGGCCACATCGGCCTGCAGGTCGCGGTCGGCCGACACCCGGAACAACAGCTCCGGCGCAGTGGTGGTGGCCGCGCTCACCGGCAGCGCGATCAGGCACAGCATTCCCAACAAGAACTTCGACACGCTCACCTCGTCAATTCCGAAACGTGAAACAGCCACCGCGCGCTTGCACGCGGTGGCGACGACGCACTTACAGACCGTTGGCGGTACGCCACTTGGGAATGTCGTCCTTCAACAGCTTGTCCGGCCAGGTGCCGTGCCAGGCATAACCGACGCGGCGCTCGTTGGGCACCTGCATGTACTCGGTCAAGGCCTTGCCGTCGCGGTTGGCGTAGAGCGGGCGTTGATTCTGCAGGTCGTAGAAGCGTGCCCATAGTGACGCACCCGGTTGCGCGATGAGGATCACGTCCTGGCCGGTTTCCTGGCTAGGGTCGTCGATCTTCTTGGTGGCCAGGTCGCGCATGCGGTGGGTGTCGAACCAGCGCGCAGCGGCCTCGACCGATGCCTTGATCTGCGCGGACGGGGTGGGCTGGCGCATCAAAAAGCGCACGATGCTGACCGACTCGCTGGAGGCCAGCGAGGCCAGCTCATACGCACGTGCCTTGGCCGGCTTGAGCGTGACCTCGTCGTATTGCGCACCCCAGATGGTGAGCGTGCCGCCGATCTTGACCTGGGTGGCGAGTACGCATTCCAGCCCCTTGGTCACCGCCTGGCGCGCGCGTGCGCCGTGGCTGGCACGCAGCAGCGCGCCGGTGTCGCCCTTGCCCTCGCTGATGTCCTGCAGCAGGTTGAGCACGCGCACCATCGCATCGTCGTTGTAGTTGATCTGGTGATGGTAGGACGACAGGTCCGGGTAGAACTGCGGCCAGCCGCCGTTGGCGTATTGCGCGGTGAGCAGATAGTCCACGCCGCGCTTGGCGGCGGCCACGTGCTTGGCGTTCTTCTCGGTCTTGTAGAGCGTGGAGAGGTAGCCGATCTCGTAGGTGGTGGCCTTGTTGTCGATGGTGGCGTCGTCCTTGCGCCCTGGTTGCTGCAGCTCGGCGATTTCCGCAGCGGTGAAGGTGCGGTTGTAGTCGACGGCAACGCCCTTGTACTGCTTGGACCAGCCGCCGGAGGCAGTCTGCAGCAGCAACATGTTGTCGGCGATCTTGTCGGCCAGTGCGGACAGCGGTGCCAGCAGCAGCGCGGTGGCGAGGGCGAAGGTGGTGAGCTTGCGCATCAGAACGGCCTCCAGGTGCCGAGGATGGTGTTGCGGTCCAGCGCGGCGGCCTGCGCAGCGGTGAGCTGGCGCGACCACTTCACGCGGCGCGACGGGTTGGCGCCGGCGCCGCTGCTCTGGTACTCGCTGTAGCGGGCGGTGGCTTCGTTGGCGGTGTTGCCCCAGTTGTTCCAGCCCTCGGGCAGGATGTGCGCGCCGAGCTGGCTGCTAATGAAGCTGACGCTGGCATACGGGCGCCACGGCCGGCCCAGGAACACCCGGGTCACGCCGCTGGCAGCGGTGACGCGCGCGTTGCGGAACACGAAGCCGCGTGCGCTCTCCTGCGGGGTGGAGGCGGCAGTGAGATAGCCGTCGCCCAGCGAGTGCAGCTGCACGTTTTCGAACAAGGCGGTGCCGGCGCCGAACACGAAGTCCACGGTGCCTTCGACATAGCAGTCGAGGAAGTACGACAGCTTGGCGCCGCGCAGGTACAGCGTGTCCTGGTAGCCGAGGAAACGCACGTTGCGGAACGCGGCGCGGTCGCCATCCACGCGCACCGCCACCGCCTGCCCGACCGGGCCGGCGTGATTGCCGAAGCTCAGTTGCTCGGCAGTGAAGTCGTTGCCGGCAATGATGACGCTGGACGAGCCGGAGGTGCCGTACTCGGTGCCGGTGGCCGGATTGATGCGTGAGGCGTAGTTGTCGTAGGTGATGATGGTCTGGCTGGCGCCGGCACCGGTGAGCTTGAGCGCCGGTGCGTTGGACGGCACCACGATCAGTTCCTGGTAGGTGCCGGCGCCGATGTTGATCTGCGCGCGCTTGCCACCCTGCACGGCGGCATCGATGGCGGCCTGCACGGTGCGGTAGCCGGCGCTGCCCTGCTTGGCCACGGTGTAGACCGGGTCGGCGGCAATGGCGGCGTTGCTGCACAGGCCTGCCACGGCCACCAACGCGGTGGCGGCCAACTGACGTAAGACGGTTCTGCGATGCACTTGCATGTCGCTCTCCTGGTCAGAACTTGTAGCGCGCGCCGATGTAGTACTGGCGCCCGGTGACGGTGTACTTGTCGGGCAGTTCCAGCGTGGAATCGACGTAGCGGCGGTCGGGGGTGTCGAGCAGGTTGATGGCCTCGAAGGTCAGCGACAGCTGGTCGTTGAGCTTGTAGGACATGTTGAAATCCACGTTTTCCACGCTGTATTTGCCGGTCACGTCGGCCGTGGCCAGGCGCTTGCCGTCCAGGTCGTAGACGTCTTCTTGGGCGAGGATGTTGTTGATGTAGCCATCGCGATAACTGGTGGACACGCGCGCACTGAAGCGGCCGTCGTCGTAATAGACAGTGGCGTTGTAGGACTGCGGCGAGAGGTTGAGCAGGTCGCGCTCGGTGGCGGTGGTGGTGATGCTGGTATTGCTGCTGCCTGCGGTACTGAACAGGTAATTGATCTTGGAATCGACCTGGGTGTAGTTGAGCTGCACGCCGAAGTTGCGCCAGAAGCCGGGCAAGAAGTCGAAGGCCTGCTGGTAGGTCAGCTCGAAGCCCTTGAGCGGGCCGCCGGGCGTGTTGAAGTAGCTCTGCACGTTGAAGATGGTGTCCGGCGTGAAGCCAGCCGGCAGCAGGTCCAGCGAGTAGCCCATCGCTTCCCAGGTACTGAGCACGCGGGTGCGCTGGACGTAGCTGTCGATGTCCTTGTAGAACACCGCCGCCGACAGCAGCGAGCCCTCGCGGAAATACCACTCGGCGCTGAGGTCGTAGTTGGTGGAGCGGAACGGGTCCAGCTTGGGGTTGCCCAGGTTGATCGAGAAAAAGCGCCCGTCGTCGAAATACTGGGTGGGGCCGCCGCTGACGCTGGGCGACAGATACGCCAGCGTGGGGCGCGCCATGGTCTTGGCCGCGCCGAAGCGCAACACCACCTCGTCGCTGACATCCCAGGACAGGTTCAACGAGGGCAGGATGTCGCGGTAGTTGTGGTTGACGGTGGTGGGCACCAGCAGGCGCTCGCCGGCCGCGGCGGTGGCGCTGGCCACGCCGAAGAACGACTGGCAGTTGGGCGAAATCGCACCAGCGGCAGTGGCCGTGCACGGCGCATAGCCGCTGGCGGCGATCTGCGTCTGCACATAGCGCACGCCCAGGTTGCCGCGCAGCGCGCGGCCCCACAGGTCGGTGTTGAAGTCCAGCTGCAGGTAGGTGCCCAGGCTCTTTTCGTTGACGGCGAAATTGTTGTTGGACGAGCCGAAGTGGCCGACATCGGCCAGCCGGTAGTCGCCACCGGGCACGCCGGTGTCGCAGTCGCAATTGATGTTGAGCAGGTCGGCGACCTTCTGGAAATCCGGAATCACCCAGGTGGTGGGGAAGCTGCCGTTCAAGCTGCGGCCGAAGCCGTCCAGGTTGGTGCTCAGGTCACCCACGCCCACACCGGCCGGCAGTGCCTGCGCCAGTCGCCCGTAGGAGATGTTGCGCGACTCCGACGTGTCCATGTCGTAGTTCTTGTAGGCCAGCCCGGTGCGAAAGGTGAAGGTGGGGCTGATGTTGAATTCCAGATCCACCTTGGCGGTGTCGAAGGTGTTGCCCACCGACTGCGGGTTGAGCCGCACCTCGCTGATGTTGGTGCCGCGCGCGGTGCCGTTGCTGTTGACCGGCACTGCGCCGTAGCCCAGCCACTGCCAGTTATTCGGGTTACCCGCGTCGAACGGGAAACTCATGCTGGGGTAATCGCCACCATTGCGCCGGTCGAGCACAAAACCATCGAGATTGGTGTTGTCGAAACTCACCATCGAAAACTCGGGGCGCTCGTAGTCCGAGGTCGAGTGGCCGACCAATGCATTGACGCGCACCTGGTCGTTGAAGCGGTGCTGCAGATCCAGACTGAACTGCTTGAACTCGGTGGATTCTTCGATGTTGCTGGATTCGGTGCGGAAGTCGACGTTGTCGAACACGCCATAGGTGAGGCGGTTCTGGTCGTCCACCTGCGCCTCGCGCACGGCGATCTGGGTCTTGCCGCCGAAGTTGGCGGTGCGGTGCAGGTTGGCGCCGACCGAGTCTTCGCGCTGGTCCTTGTCCAGCTTGGAATACAGCATGTCGAAGTTCAGCAGCGTGTCGTCGCTGACCTTGAATTGCAGCGCGCCGGTGACGCCCAGCCGTTTGATCTCGTGATCGGTGCGGATATAGCGCGGGTAGCGCGGAATCCACGCATCGGTGGCGGTTTCGTAGGCCTGGATGTTCTCCGGCGTGTTGGCCGGGCGCGCGATGCCGGTGCCGCAATTGGCGGCGCTGATGCCGTAGCTGCCCCAGCCGTTGTTGCGGTCCTGGTTGGCCTGCGAGCCGACCCCGGCCGGGGTTTCGTTGGCCAGCGGGTTGCGCGGTGTCTGCGGGTTGTAGCCCACCGGCGAACAAAAGCCGTAGGTGCCGTTGTTGGTGGCGGTGCTCTGGTTGGAGTTGCGGTAGTTGCCGTGCTCCCAGCGCACCGGGTTGTAGCCTTCCTCGCGCAAGTGGCGTTCGCTGTAGGACACCGACATCAAGGCGCCAACGCGGCCATCGGCCCAGATGTTGCTGATCAGGCCGGAGAACCGCGGGTCCTTTTCGCGCGAGAGATCGTTGTAGCCGTATTGCGTTGAGGCAGCGGCTTCGAAGCCATCAAAGTCGAACGGGCGCGAGCCGCGTAGGTCGACGGTGGCACCCAATGAGCCTTCGTCCATCTGCGCCGATTGGGTCTTGCTGATGGTGACGCGGCTGAAAAGTTCCGAGGCAAAGGTATTGAAGTCGAAACCGCGGCTGCGGTTGACGCCATCGCTGCCGCTGCCTGCGGTGGCCAACGCCTCAAGGCCGTTGATGCGCACGCGGGTGAAATCCGAGCCCAGGCCGCGCACAGAGATCTGCTTGCCCTCGCCGCCTTCGCGGTCGATGGAGACACCGGCGATGCGTTGCATCGATTCGGCCAGATTCAGATCGGGAAACTTGCCGATGTCTTCGGCATAGATCGCATCCACCTGCTCCACGCTATAGCGCTTGGCATCGAGCGATTGCTGCAGGCTTTCGCGATAGGTGGCCTTGACCTGCACGCGGTCCAGGTCCACCGCATCGGTAGGTGTGGTCGACGGGCCGACGGTTTGCGCGGCAGCGCCGGCACCGTGCAAGGCCAGGACGATGGCCACCGACAGACGCGCGGCGGACAGGCAGGCGCCTGCCGCATGGGCAGGACGACACGAACGGGCTTGCATGATGCGGCTCTCTCCATGGCACAGGCTGCAATGACGCGCTCAGCCCCCCAAGGCCATGGCGTCGCAATGAGCGACCAACACACCTGCTGCGCAACCGCGCACGACAGAGTTGCTGGAGGCTTTCAAACATCACGCCCACCGCGTTGCATGCGTGCACCAATGCACCGCATACAAGGCGATCAAGCGTTGGAATAAAGGCCCGCTGCGCGCGTGCGCAGCGGGCGGACAGCGGTTAGAACTTGTAGCGCACGCCCAGCAGGAATTGCCGGCCGGTTTCGCTGTATTGCAGCGGCAACTGCGCGGCCGCACCGACCCATTCGTCGGCCACTTCGTTGGTCAGGTTGATGCCTTCCAGGCTCAGCTCGATCTTGTCGTCGAACTTGTAGCGCAGCGAGGCGTCGATCATCGTGGTGGCCTTCATGCCGTGCACGTCGAAGCCGGTTTCGGTCGCCGGCACCTGGGTCAGATAATCGTCGCGATGCGTGGCCGACACGCGCCCGGCGAACTTTTCGCCCTCGTAGAACAGCGTGGCGTTGTACGCATTCTTCGACAGACCGGTGAGATCGGTTTCCAGCGATGCCGCGCCGCTGGTGGTCAGATACTGGATCTGCGAATCGACGTAGGTGTAGTTGAGCTGGATACCCAGATTGCTCCAGACGCCCGGCAACCAGCTGAAGGGCTGGGTGTAGTTGGCTTCCAGACCCTTGAGATCGCCACCGGGCGTATTGAGCGGCACGCTGAAGACGAAGTCGTCGTTGACGCCGGCGCCGGTACCGTCGAGCAGGCTCACCGGCAGGCCGCTGGAGGAGTACGGACGTACCTCGCGTGCGGTCTGCACGAAGCTTTCGATGTCCTTGTAGAACAGCCCAAGGCCCAGCAAGGCGCCTTCCTGGAAGTACCACTCGAAGCCCAGGTCGTAGGTGTCGGCCAGAATCGGGTCCAGATTCGGGTTGCCGCCACTCACTGTGCGCGCGCCGCCGCTGACGTTGACAGTGACACCCGGCGTCAGGCTACCCAGGCCCGGACGCGACATCACCTTGGCCGCACCGAAGCGCACCAGAAAATCCGGGCTGACTTCGGCCACCAGGTTCATCGAGGGCAGCGTGTTGTTGTATTCGCGCTCGGCGGTGGTCTGCACGAGTGCGGAGCCGACAGTGGCAAAGCCGGTGGACTCCTGCTTGGTGCGCACATAACGCACGCCCAGATTGCCGGAGAACGGGATCGCGCCGATATCGAAGGAGAAATCGCCCTGCAGATACGCACCGCGATCCTGCTCGGTGACGCTGCGGGTGTTCACCGCACGCTCGGCCAGCGCAAAGGTGCCGGTGCCGCTATAGATGCCCAGCGCATCGGCCACCGCATCCAGATTCGGCACCACCCAGGTGTTGGGCGTGCCCTTGATGGCGCTCAATCCGGTTTGCTCGGTCAGGTCGGCCGGCACGATGCGGGTGCCATCGGCGAAGGTGGGCACCGCCACTTCGGAAGCGCGGCGGAATTCCTTGGTGGAGAAGGTGTAGTTCTTGGCCAGCACGCCACCCTTCAGACGGAACCCGGGGCTCACGCTCCAGTCGAAATCCAGGCTGCCGGTGTCGAAGTCGTTTTGCACCTGTTGCGGACGCAGGCGCAGTTCGGCCAGGGTCCAGCCATTGGGGTCGGTGGGGTTGATGCCGTAGTTGAACACCGGCTTGCGGCTGTTGCCGCGGTAGTCGTAGGAATACCCATCGACGTTGAGCTTGTCCATGATCACCGTGGTCTGGATCGGGTTCTCGTGCTTGGAGCTCGAGGTACCGACCATGCCGCTGATCTTGAACACGTCGCTGAAGCGATGCTCGCCGGTCAACGAGAGCTGCTTGAAGACGGTGTTCCATTCGTCGTAACGGTTTTCCGAGCGCACGTCGACGTTGTCGAAATTGCCGTACAGCATCGCGCCGGTGGCCGGGTCGATGAAGCCATCATTGACGATGGTCTGCGGCTTGCCGCCCTGTGCGGCGCCACGGCTGAAGGAGATCGCTTCGATATAGTTCTCGCTGCGCTTGGCGTCGATCTTGGAATACAGACCGTCCAGCGAGAACTCGGTGGAATCGCTCGGAGCCCACTGCAGCGAGCTGGTCACGCCGATGCGCTCCTGCTTGTGCTCCATCAAGGTGTAGCGCGGGAAGCGCGGATGGAACACGTTGGCATCGCGCGCCTGCGGGAACGCCGGGCTGGCGGCGAAGTTGCCGTTGCTCGGGCCATTGGCCCAGCGACCGCTGTTGCTGCCTTCTTCCAGCAGCTCGCGCTCGGTGTAGGCCACCGACACCAGGGCGCCGAAGGTGTTGTCGGCCCAGGTGTTGGAGATCAGGCCGGCCACGCGCGGGTTGGCCTTCTCGGACATCGCGTTGTAGGCGGCCTGGCCGCTGGCGGCGATGGTGAGGCCTTCGTAATCGAACGGGCGCGCGGTACGCAGGTCGACCGTGGCGCCCAGCGAGCCTTCTTCCACATCGGCCTGCGCGGTCTTGCGCACGATCAACTGGGTGAACAGGTCCGAGGCGAACACGTTGAAGTCGAAGCCGCGGCCACGGTTGGAGCCGCCGGACTGGTCCGAACCGCCCACCGTGGTGAGCGCTTCCATGCCGTTGACGCGCACGCGGGTGAAGTCCGGGCCTAAGCCGCGCACCGAGATATTGCGGCCTTCGCCGGCATCGCGGGTGATCACCACGCCGGGGATGCGCTGCAGCGATTCGGCCAGGTTGAGGTCGGGGAACTTGCCAATGTCCTCAGCGACAATGGCATCGACCACGCCGGCTTCGCCGCGCTTGATGTCCAGGGCCTTTTCCACCGAGGCGCGATAGCCGGTGACGGTGACAGCGTCGAGGTCGACCGTTGGCTCGGTGGGTGCCTGGGCGGCGTCCTGTGCAGCCGCATGGCCGCTCAGCGCAAGGCCGATCGACAGTGCAAGCAAGGTAACCGGTGTCTTCCGGTTGGTGGTCCGAAATTGCATGTCCTCCCCTCCCAAGGGTCCATGAACAACGTGAAATAGCGGGGGTGTGGGCGGTAATGACACCGCTGGTCAAAACGACGTTACCAGCTGAATCACCGTTCAACATCTTGCAGCGCAGCAGAAAACCTCACCTAATTTGCACAAAAGGGGTGCAACCAGCCCCTACACGTCGCATTATTCTTGTGATTGGCCGTCTATCACGACGGCTAGAATGACACCGATGGTCATCCTGACGCGTCCCGGTCTCCCCACCCCGTGACGCACCACACAGCCGAGGTAATTGCCGCATGAGTCGTGCCCGTATCCTGTGCTTTGGAGAGTTGTTGTTGCGCCTGGGGGCGCCTGGTCACGAGCTGCTGCTGCAGCAGCCTCGGCTGGATGTGCATTGCGGTGGGGCGGAGGCCAACGTTGGCGTGTCGCTGGCGCATTTCGGCCACGAGGTGGCCATGGTCAGCACGGTGGCGGACAACCCGCTGGGTGCGGCAGTGCTGGGCGAACTACGGCGGCACGATGTGGACACGCGGCATGTGCGGCGCGTGGACGGCCGCATGGGCCTGTACTTTTTGACCACCGGTGCGATCCATCGGCCCAGCGAGGTGGTCTACGACCGCGCCGATTCGGCGTTTGCACTGGCGCCGGCCGATGCCTACGACTGGCCGCGCCTGCTTGAGGACGTGCAATGGCTGCACCTGTCCGGGGTCAGCCCGGCGCTGGGCGCCGATGTGGCGCAGGCCACGCTGGCGGCGGCACGCGCGGCGCGTGCGGCCGGGGTCAAGGTCTCGTTCGACGGTAACTACCGGCCCAAGTTATGGCAGCGCTGGCAGGGCGATGCGCGCGGCATCCTGCGCCAGCTGTTCGACTGTGCGGATGTGGTGTTTGCCGATTACCGCGATATCGGTGTGGTGCTCGGTGGCGAGTTCCCGCAGGACACGCTGGAAGCGCGCGTGGAAGCCGCCGCGCAGCAGGCCTTCGCCGCATTCCCGCAACTGCAATTGATGGCCTGCACGCAGCGCGTGGCGCACAACGTGGACCACCACAGCCTGGGCGCGATGCTGGTGCCGCGCAGCGGTGAAGTGGCACGTGCGCCCAGCGAAGAACTGACCCCGATCATCGACCGCATCGGCGGCGGCGACGCGTTTGCGGCCGGCGTGCTGCACGGCCTGATCGAAGGCTGGTCGCTGGACGACACGGTGCGCTTCGGCCTGGCGGCGGGTTGCCTGAAGCACTCGATTCCGGGCGATTTCAATCCGCTGTCGGTGGCCGATGTGCAAGCCTGTGTGGGCGATGCGCGGTTTGATGTGAGGCGGTGAAAAGCTGGGATTGGGGAGTCGGGATTGGGGAATCGTAAGAGCATGTAAGAGCGCTGGCTTTCAGCGCTCTATCCAGGTTTGTTGCTAACAGCGCGCGGTGCGCTCGGAACTGACACGCGATTGTGCGATGTGATGCGCGATCGCGGGCGCGGGCAGATGCTTGCTACGTGTTGCTCGCTGAGCTCACGCGTTTCAGGCGGGCGCAGGTGCGCGGCGTTTGTTGATGCTCCATTTCAGCGCTGCGCTCAGCAGGACCACACACAGCGAGGCCGGTACGCTGAAAAACAGCGTGATCATCAGGGCGAACTGAAAGTCTGGCGCCGAGCCGTCCTTCATGACCACGGCGCAGACGACGGCCGTGGTGATCACCACATTGACGATTGCTTTCAGCGAGCCGTGCAGCTTGACGAAACGCAGCAGCACGGCACAGGTCACGCTGACCAAGAGGGCCAGCACCAGAAAGGCGATCAGTTTGTCCATGACCTCGTGCGCTCCATGCAGTGTGGATGTGGTTCAACAATCAAGCCACGTCCCTGCCGATCCAGTGATCGACACGAAAGCCAGCGATTCATAGCGGCGTCTTGACCTTTAGCGCCGGGATTTGGCATTGGGATGGAGTCGGGAGTCGGAAACAGTCAAAGCACTGCGTACTGCACAACCAGCGTGCCAAGCCGCCACGGCTTTTCCGATTCCCCACTCCCGATTCCCGATTCTCAGCCCAACTCGATGCAATCGAACCTCACGTCCGGATCCACATCGGCGTCGTAATCCACATCGTCACGCTCGAAGCCGAACAGCTTGAGGAATTCGTGCTTGTAGCCGGCGTAATCGGTAAGTGCGAACAGGTTCTCGGTGGTGACCTGCGGCCACAGCGCCTTGCAGGCGTCCTGCACGTCGTCGCGCAGTTCCCAGTCGTCCAGGCGCAGGCGGTTTTCGTCGTCCACGTCGGCAGGCTGGCCGTCTTCGCGGTACAGGCGCTCGCGGAACAGGCGGTCCAGCTGGTCGATGGTGCCTTCGTGCAGGCCCTTTTCCTTCATGATCTTGTAGACCATGGAGATATACAGCGGCATTACCGGGATCGCCGCGCTGGCCTGGGTGACCACCGACTTGAGCACCGCCACATTGGCGCTGCCGCCGTGCTTGCCCAGGCGCGCGTTCAAGCGCTGCGCGGTGTGGTCCAGATCGACCTTGGCCTTGCCCAGTGCGCCATGCCAGTAGATCGGCCAGGTGATCTCGGTGCCGATATAGCTGAAGGCCACGCTGCGCGCGCCGTCGGCCAGCACGCCGGCGCCTTCCAGCGCGTCGATCCACAATTCCCAATCCTGCCCGCCCATCACGGTGATGGTGTCTTCGATCTCCTGCTCTGTCGCCGGCTCGATCGAGGCCTGGATGATGGCGTCCTTGTTGGTGTCGATGGCGGTGGCGGTGTAGGTGTTGCCGATCGGCTTGAGCGCCGAGCGCTTCACTTCACCCGTGCCCGGCAGCTTGCGCACCGGCGAGGCCAGCGAATACACCACCAAGTCGACCTGGCCGCCCATCTCGCTTTTGATCAGCTCGATCACCTGCGCACGCGCGGCATCGGAGAACGCATCGCCATTGATCGACTTGCTGTACAGACCCGCGGCCTTGGCATGCTTGTCGAAGGCGGCCGAGTTGTACCAGCCGGCGGTGCCGGCCTTGGTGGCTGTGCCGGGCTTTTCGAAGAACACGCCCAGCGTGTCGGCACCGAAGCCGAACGCGGCGGTGATGCGCGAGGCCAGCCCATAGCCGCTGGACGCGCCAATCACCAGGACCTTCTTCGGGCCGTCATTGCGCACGCCGTGCGCGCGCGTGGCGGCGATCTGCTCAAGCACATTGCGCTCGCAGCCAAGCGGATGCGTGGTGGTGCAGATGAAGCCGCGCACTTTGGGATGGATGATCAACGTGTACTCCTCGTCAGCAAGATGCTGGCGGCATCTTAATCGGTGGGCTGCGCGCGAAACAGCCTGATGCGCAACACACGCTGCTGTATGGATGCGCGTGAAGAGGCCGGTATCGCCACACGGCGTGGCGTGCAACGCATGCATCTTCAGCGCACAGCTGCGAACGAACAGCGATCACCATCGATTTCCTGCCGGGCCGCCTGTGCTATTTTTTGCGCCTGCCGTGCCGTGCCTGGCTGCGCCTGTTGGCGATCGTCGAGGTCCCTTTCAGCTGTGCGACCGGTGTCTGAGCGATGTCTCTTCGAAGCGAGCGCGTCACGCAGCTGAGCTCCGTCCCACGGTTTCGGCTTGGGCCATTGCTGGTCGAACCGGAACGGCTTGCGTTGATCGACGACGGCCAGGCCATCGCGCTGGAACCGCGCATGATGGAAGTGCTGATCGCGTTGGCCGAGCGCGCAGGCGAGGTCATCAGCGCCGAGCAGTTGTTGATCGAGGTGTGGCACGGCAGCTTTTACGGCGACAACCCGGTGCACAAGACCATCGCCCAACTGCGCCGCAAACTCGGCGACGACAGCCGCCAGCCGCGCTACATCGAAACCATCCGCAAGCGCGGTTACCGGCTGCTGCCGAAGGTGATCTTTCCCGAGGATTACCGCGGTGCGGTGATCGGCACGCAGGTGTGGGGACACGGCAACCCGTATGTGGGGCTGCAGGCGTTCGACCCCGCGCACGCCGCGGTGTTTTTCGGCCGTAGCCATGCGATTGCGCAGGTGCTGGGTGCGCTGCGCGCGCAATTGCACAGCCAACGCGGGCTGGTGCTGGTGAGCGGTGCCAGCGGCTGCGGCAAGACCTCATTGCTGCGCGCCGGCGTGGTGCCGCTGCTGTCGCAGCCCGGCGGACTGGATGGTCTGGAAGCGTTGGCGGTGGCGTACTGCAACCTGGCGCAATGCCGCGGCGGCGATGTCCTCGACACGCTGGCACGCGCACTTGGCGACTGGGCGCCGGGCGGGCGCGCGGTGTTTTCGCCAGCGCAGACGGCGCTGCTGCCCGATTGGTTGCAACGCCCTGCACCACTGCATGCGGCCATCGGCGAGGCGATGCGCCAGAACGCCCCAGCGCGCGACAGCCTGCAAACCCAGCGCCATCTGCTGTTGGTGATCGACCATGCCGAAGCGATGGTGGCCACCCCCGGTATTACCGATGCCGACCGCGTCGGCTTGGCTGCCGCATTGCAATCGCTGTGCAGCAGCGCGCAGGTGGCGGTGTTGATGCTCACCCGCAGCGATTTCTATCCGCGCCTGATCGATGCCTTGCCGCAGATCGTGGAACTCAAACGTGGCGACGGGCATGTGGATCTGCTGCCGCCGCGCGATGGCGAGATCGGCCAGATCATCCGCGTGCCTGCAGCGATGGCCGGGCTGCGCTTCGAAGAAGACCGCGACAGCGCCAGCCGCCTGGACGATGTGCTGCGCGACGCCACCGCGCGCCAGCCCGATGCCTTGCCGTTGCTGCAGCACTTGTTGCATGCCTTGCACGCGCAACGCAGCGACGATGGCCTGCTGACCTTTGCGGCCTATCGCGCATTGGGCGGGCTGGAAGGCGCGTTGGCGCACCATGCTGAACACACCTTTCGTGCCTTGCCGCCCACCGCGCAGGCCGCGCTGGGCGAGGTGCTGACGTTGCTGAGCGTGATCCATCCCGACAGCGATGCAGTAACCGCGCGGCGTGCGTTGTGGTCGGCATTGCCCCAGAACAGCGCCGCACGCGTGCTGGTGGATGCCTTCGTGCATGCGCGGTTGTTCGTCAGCGAACTGGTCGCAGGCGAGCCGGGGTTTGCGGTTGCGCACGAAGCCTTGCTGCGGCAATGGCCGCGCGCGGCCGAGTGGATCCATGAAAACCGCCGCCAGCTGCAGGCCCACAAACGCCTGCAGCTGGCCGCACAGCGCTGGGCCGCAGAAGGCCGGCGCACCGATCATCTGCTCAACAGCGGGCGCCCGTTGAGCGAAGCGCGCGAGGCGGCGCGGCGCATGCCCCAGGAGTTGGACGCGGTGGATCACGCGTTCCTGCATGCCTGCGAGCGCTCGCAACGGCAGCGCCGCGGGATGTATGCGGTGGCGGCGACGTTGTTGGTGGTGCTGGCAAGCGCCTCGATGCTGCTGGGCTGGCAAGCGCGGCAAGCGCAGCAAGTGGCCGAGCAACGCCGCGACCAGGCCCAGCAACTGGTGAGCTACATGCTGGGCGATCTGGCCGAGCAATTGCGCACGGTGGGCAACCTCAAACTGCTCGACAGCGTGGGCAGCCGCGCGCTGCGCTATCTGGAAGACCTGCCCAACGCCAGCATGCAGACGGGCGATCTGATCAACCACGCACGCGCCCTGCGCACCACCGGCGAAGTGCTGATGAATCAGGGCAAATTGGACGAGGCGCATGCGGCATTCACGCGTGCCGCTGCCACGGCCGAGCAGGCACGTGTGCGTGCGCCAGATGCGTTGGATGCACACGCGGAATTGGGCCAGGCGGCGTATTGGCTGGGCTACCTGGCATATCAAGCCAAACAGTTGCCATTGGCGCGCACATACTGGTCGCAATACCTGACTGCCTGCGAACATTTGGTGCGCGCTGCGCCAAAGGATCCGCGCTGGCAGCTGGAGTTGTCGTATGCGCTCAACAACTTCGGCACGCTGGCCACCAGTGAAGGACAGCCGAATGTGGCAATCGGCTTTTTTGCCCGCTCCATCGCACTCAAGCGGCAACTGCTTGCACGCGCGCCTGACAATACTTCGGTGCGCTATGAGCTGATCGACAGCTTGTCGTGGTTGAGTCTTGCGCAGGAAGCCCAGGGCTTGCTCGCACCCGCAGAGCAGGGCTATCGCGAAGAGATCGCGATGTTGCGCGTGCTGGTCGAGACGGACCCGGACGCGCATGCCTGGCGGCGGCGACTGGCAGGGGCGCTGATACGCACTTCCAATCTGGCACTGGCGCGCGGTCATCTGACGCAGGCGCAGACCGATGCGCAGGACAGCGTGCGCATCCTGCAAACGCTGGTGGCATTACAGCCGGAAAATGTCGTCTGGCGCCGCGATCTGGCGCATGCGCATGCTCAGGTTGGCTGGGTGGCCGGCCTGGATGGAGACAGCAACAAGGCCCGGCAGCACCTGACGCAGGCTCGCCAGATGACCACCGAGCTGCTGCAACAGACCCAACCGATACCGGAGTGGCAATGGCTGGACGCCATTATCGCGTTGAGACTGAGCCACCTGCGTACTGCCAATTCCACCATCGTCGATGGTGAGATGGACACTCTGGTCGCGCGGCTGGATGCCTTGCATCGCGCCAACCCCGACGACCTGCTTGGTCTGTCGGCACTGGCACAGGCATTGATCTGGCATGGCGAACAACTCGCTGCTGCCGGTCAGGCCGACAACGCCCGCAACGCCTGGCAGCGCGCGCTCGGCGTGCTTGGCAAGGATGCGGGCAACAGCCGCGACAAGGACCTGCTCGACCCATGGATTCGCGCCCAGGTGCACCTGGGCCAGCGCGCTGTCGTCGCGCAACAGCTCGGATGGCTGTATCAAGCGGGCTACCGCCACCCGGAGTTCATCTCCCTCTATGCCCCGCTTTTCAAGGAACAGGACACGTCATGACGGACAAGAAAAAACTCCATATCTCCCTCACTGTTGCAGATGTCGGATTCGGCGGAAATACCGGCGGGAGCAAATATTTCTACAGCTTCTCTCCGGATCTGGCACTCGCATGCAAGGGGCAAAGCCCGTTGACCATGGTCTACAGCTTCGCAAAGGAAGTTCGGGACAATTTCCAGATCAGAAGTGTGCTGACGACCGATTCCAAGGAACAGATCGTGCATCCGATCGAGATCGCCATCGATGGCCGCAGCGCAACGGTGATCAACAGAAACGAAATCGCGACGCTGATCTTCCTCTCGTTCGTGGTGGAAGACACAGACAAAAAGATCCTGTTTAGCTGCGACCCGCAGGTGGGCAACGACCCGAAGATTTCACCGCGATAACGCCTACACCCCACTGTCTGGCAGGGCTGCGCCAGACAGTGTTGTCGCCGCTGGCAGGCCGGACCGTGCAGCGGGCGCACACTGTGCGTTGTGGCCGCAGGTCCTGCGATGCTCCAGCCGGTTGCGCTCGCATGATTCACACATGTCGCCATATCCCCTGTCTGCAGGAGTGTGGCCTCTGGCTTGGGTTGAACGGTGGCGGCAGCGCAGCGTAGATCGCGGTGGCATCGCTCCTATCGCCGATTGCTCCATCCGATCGGTGTGGGTGGTGCCTGCAGGCTGCGTCGAACCATCGTGCATGTTCACCTCACTCCCTCACGCCGCCGTGGTTGGGTGCTTGCCGGTGCGTCTGTCAGTGCGGTGCCGCATTCCGACTGTCGCATTCGACTTCGGCAGCTGCGCGCCGTCATCCCCGATCAGACAGGTTGCTGAAAGCCACGTTGATCTGGCTGCGTGTTGCCAGCACGCTGGGCATGCGGTCGCGGTCGTTACGGCCAGCTCCGCGCCCTGCCCCTTGCCGACACGCCAGGCCCTGTGCGCAACCGCGCTGATCGGAGTGGGCGGCCGCGCTATCGCATGCTCCGGCCGCGGGTCCCTGCACTGCCAGATCACAGCGACCCACGGCCACTCGCAGGTCACGCTCGGCCGTGGCGGGTTGGGTCAACAGCGCGGCCCGGGTCCAGCTGCCCGGCAATTCGGGCTGGGTAGGTGCCGTCCAGGCACTGGTGGACAGCACGACGATCAACACGAACAGGTATCGGACCAGGCGCATGACGGACTCCGCGGCAGACCGGAGCGCGGCGCGTCCCCGAGCGGCGTTGGTGGCCGCCGGATCACCTTCGTGCGTGGCCGTTCGCGCGACCTGACGGCAACCTTACGGTTGTTGGCTGATTCTGCCGAAGCTGGGAAATCCCTTGTAAAACAAAGTTATGCAACCTGATGGGATCGCGTCATGCAAAGTGGTGGCGGTGTGTCTGACCATTGCGTGCGACGGTGACAGTCTCGTAGAGCTCCGCCTTTTGGCCGAGGCGAATGGGCTAGCGCCACCATCGACGAAGGCGAATCTTGGGGACTAGAGGCGAGGAGGCAGATGCCAAGCCATCCCGGCTGGTCACAGCCGGCTGGCCACGTGCAGTTCCTTCTCCCACCGGGAGAAGGTGCCCCGCAGGGGCGGATGAGGGTACGGGCGAAGCCTCGTGTCATCTCGTTCCACGTGTGGCTTCGCCCCGTACCCTCACCCCAACCCCTCTCCCGGAGGGAGAGGGGCTCCCGGTTTCCGGCTTCCGATTTGCGGCTCGACTTCAACGCCGGTCTCACCCTGCCAGCGCCCGCAGCCCCGCTCTTACGACTCCCTAATCCCTAATCCCTAATCCCGATTTCCAATCCCGATTCCCCAACCCTCAAATCACCCGCAACGTGATCGCCTTCAACACCGCGCGCGTGCGGTCGCGGGTGCCGAGCTTTTCCAGGATGGTGGAGACGTAGTTCTTCACCGTGCCCTCGGCCAGGAACAGGGTGCGGGCGATCTCCTTGTTGGAATAGCCACCGGCGAGCAGGCGCAGGATCGCCACCTCGCGCTCGCTGAAGGTCTCGCGCGGGGGCTGCTGGTCGCGGAACTGGTAGCGGGCGCGCACCGGGTCGGTGCTGACCGGCTGCAGCAGGGTCTCGCCGTTGGCCACCCGCTCGATCGCCTCGCGCAGGTCTTCCGGGGCGGCGTCCTTGAGCAGGAAACCTTGCGCGCCGGCCTCGGTCGCCCGCAGCAGAAGGTCGCTGTCGTCGAAGGTGGTGAGCAGCAGCACCGGCGTGCGGTCGCCCCGGTCGCGCAATTGCTGCAGCGCCTGGATACCATCCAGGCCGGGCATGCGGATGTCGCTGAGCACCACGTCCACCGTGTTGATGACGAGCGCGTCCAGCAGGCCCTGGCCGTCGTCGGCCTCGCAGACCACCTCCACGCCCTGCTGCTGCAACAGCGCGCGCAATCCGGCGCGGACCAGCACCTGGTCATCGGCCAATGCGATACGGCGCGCGCTCATGCCGGCAACCTCGCGGTCAACTGCATGCCGCCGTGCGCGGCGCGGCCAAGTTGCAGGTGGCCATGCAAGGCCGCCAGCCGCTCGCGCATGCCGGCGATGCCGTTGCCCTCGCGGATCTGCTCGGCGCAGTGGCCATCGTCCTGGATGTCGATCTGCAGCTGGCCGTCATGGGTGTGCAGCGACACCTGCACGGTGTCGGCCTCGCCATGGCGTGCGGCATTGGTCAGCGCTTCCTGTACCAGCCGCAGCAGGGCTTCGGCGATTTGCGGGTCGCTCACGCGTACGGCCGGGTCGATCTGCAGCTGCAGCACCGGTTTGGGAAACGGCGCGGCCAGGGCATGCAGCGCGGTGTGCAGATCCAGCCCGGCATCGTCGCGCAACGACTGCACCACGCTGCGGATGTCGCCCAGCAGCTCACGCGCAAGGCCTTCCAGCATCGCCAGTTCCTGGCGCGGCGCCAGCATGGGGTCGGCACGCAGCAAGCGCAGATGGATGCTCATCGCGGTGAGTTTGTGCCCGGCCACGTCGTGCAACTCGCGCGCCAGGCGCAGGCGCTCGGCATCGCGCGCGCTGTCGGCCAGCAGCGCGCGGGTGGCCAGCAGATCGGCATTGACGTAGGCCAGCGCATCGCGGGCACGCTCGGCACTGCGCGCGTAATGCGCTGTGAGCGCGGCAAAGGCCTGGAAGCCGGCGTAGATGCTGACGATCAACAAGGCGCGATCGAACCCGGCCTGCACTAGCAGCGCATACATGCCGGCGTTCAACGCCAGCGCCAACAGCAGCACGCGCAACGGCGGCCAGGTCATCCCCGCCTGCGCCACCAGCATGACCAGCAGCACCGGGGCAGTGCCGGCGCGCGGCTCCATCCAGACCAGCAGCAACGCCATGACCGCCTGCAGCAGCGTTGCGACAGTGCGCAACGCATGCAGCGACGGCAACACGGTGTGCAGCAGAAATAACGCGGTAAAGCCGGCCAGCACGCCCCAGCGCCAGACGCTCTGCGGTGAGGCGTCGGGCATAAACGACAACGCCACCGCCGCAATGGTGAACGCGCCGGCCAGGCGCAGGGGATGCAAAAGATGCGGCAGGGAAGAGTTCATGCGGCGATGCTGACGGCCGCGCGGCCACTCGGCAATGGGACGCATGCAGAAAGTGACTTCCGGCAGGTGGGATCGATGACCTGCGGCCCCTGTCGTGGATGCGGTGCGTGCGCACACTGGCATGACCAACCCATCCCATCGCCACGGAGTCACGCCATGTCTGCTTCCAGTCTGTTTCTTGCGCTCAATCTGATCTGGGGCGGCTACGAACTGCTGCTCAGCAGCCGCCGCCGCGCCAGCGATGGTGGCGCGCACGATCAAGGCACGCTGCAACACTTGTGGCGGGTGCTGTCTGCAGCGGTGGCCGTTGCGGTGGTGCTGGCCTACAGCGGCCTGGCCCATTGGCCGCAGGGCTGGGCCGCGCCGCTGCAGTGGGCCGGCTGCGCGTTGATCGGCAGCGGGCTGGCGTTGCGCGTGTGGGCCATCCAGGTGCTGGCACGCTGGTTCACGGTGGATGTGACCATCCAGTCCGATCATCAGCTGGTGCGCAGCGGCCCGTATCGCTGGCTACGCCATCCCTCCTACACCGGCGCGCTGCTGGCCTTTTACGGGCTGGCGCTGGGCATGGGCAATGCGTTGTCGGTGGCGGCGATCGTGGTGCCGGTGACCTGGGTCTTCCTGCACCGCATCCGTATCGAAGAAGCCGCCTTGCAGCGCGCGTTTCCGGTGGCGTACCCGGCGTATGCGGCGCAGAGCCGGCGCCTGCTGCCGCTGGTGTGGTGAGGGTTGCGAAGGCAGCGGTCTGGCGCCTGCGATGAGGAGTGCTTCGCCTGCTTGCACACGGGTTCGGCCCACGTGGCGTGCAGGCAGACGTGTTGCCGCACTGTGGTCAGCCACGCGTGGGGCGATCTGCGACGGGCACCACCGCCGCCGGGTCGAGGCGCTGCGTACCATCGCCCCCAACGCGTCGCATCCCCCACCCGTGTCAGGAGACTTGCATGCTTGCCCGCACCTACGTCGTTGTCGCACTCGCCGGCCTGCTCGGCAGCGCCGGCATCCAGGCCGCCGATCTGGACGTGGGCGTCAGCGGCCTGCGTTCGCAACAAGGCAAGTTGCGCATTGCGGTGATCGCCTCACCCGCGCAGCTGGAAAGCGCACAGCCGCCGGTGCAGGCGCAAACGGTGCCGATCACCAGCGCTACGCTGCACATCCAGTTCAAGAACCTTGCCCCCGGCCGCTACGCGGTGATGATCAATCACGACGAAAACAGCAATGGAAAGCTGGACACCAATTTGATCGGCATGCCGGTGGAAGGCTACGGCTTCAGCAACAATCCGCGCGCGATGCGCAAGCCGACCTTCGACGAGGCGGCGTTCGAGCTGCCGGCCGGCGGCAAGCGCATCAGCATCGAGATGCGCTGACAGCCCGCCCAGACGCGAGGACATCCGGATGCAACGACGCCGCTTCCTGCAGTCCCTGTTGGCCGCTACCGGCAGTGCCGCGCTGGCCAGTTGGTCGCTGCGCAGCCTGCCGGCGCAGGCCATGGAGGCGGCGCAGTTCCATGCCGGCCAGCAGCGCGCACCGTGGCTGCTGGGCTGGCGCAGCGTCACCCAGGCGAGCCTGGGCCCTACCCGCGTGGCGCTGCAAGGCACGCTGCCCGAGGGCCTGGCCGGCAGCTTGTACCGCAACGGCCCGGCGTGGACCGAGCGCGCCGGCTTCCGCTACGACCACTGGTTCGACGGCGACGGCATGGTGCACCGCTGGCGGCTGGCTGGCGGCCAGGTGCAGCACCACGCGCGCGTGGTGGCCACCCACAAATTCACCCAGGAACAGCAGGCCGGCCGCTTCCTCTACCGCGCGGCCGGCACCGCGGTGCCGGACCAGCAACCGGCGCGCAACAACGACGACGTCAACACCGCCAACACCTCGGTGGCGATGCTCAACGGGCGCCTGTTCGCGTTGTGGGAAGCCGGCTCGGCGATCGAACTGGATCCGGATGCCCTGGGCACGCTCGGCCCGGTGACCTGGCGCGACGACCTGGCCGCGATGCCGTTCTCGGCGCATCCGCTGATCGACCGCAATGGCAGCGCCTGGAACTTCGGCTCGATCGGCGTGATCGGTGCCACCGGCGTGCTGATCTGGCACATCGGCGCCGATGCGGTGCTGCGCAGCGCGCAACTGCTGCAGACCGACACGCCGGGCTACCTGCACAGCTTTGCGATGACGCAGCGGCATCTGATCTTCGTGCTGGCACCCTACCGCCGGCTGGATGGCGAGGGCCCGTTCTTCGAGCAGATGCGCTTCAGCCCCGAGGCGCCGTGCCGGATTGCGGTGGTGCCCAAGGATGCGCTGGACCAACCGCGCTGGTTTGAAGCCGACTTTGCGGTGGCCTATCACTTCGCCGATGCCTACGAACATCGCAACCGTATTGTGGTGCGGGCGCTGGTCCACACCGACCCGGAGGAGGCGCGCTCGCCATTGCGGGCGGCGATGCACGGCGACCCGGCGGCCACGCCCTCACCGGTGCAGCTGCGCAGCCTGCACCTGGATCTGCGCAACAGCCGCGCGCACTGGCAGGCGCATGCGGTGGACAACCTGGAATTGCCGACCTTCGATGCGCGTACGCCCGGCACGCGCGGCGCGCGGCTGTATGCGCCGTGCATCGACGGGCCGACCGCCTCGCCGTTCCTCAACGCGGTGGCCAGCTACGATCTGGACCGCGACCGCCGCCAGGTGCACCGCTACGGGCCGGACATGCTGGCCGAAGAACACGTGTTCGTGCCGCGCCCCGGCAGCGAGCGTCCCGACGACGGTTGGCTGGTCGGCACCGTGCTGGACACCACCCGTGCGCGCACCGGCTTGATGGTGCTGGATGCACGCCACGTGGACGCCGGGCCGATCGCACAGGCCTGGTTGCCGTATGCGGTGCCGCTGGGATTTCATGGGCACTTTGCTGCTGCCGGGTGAGCCGGTGCGCCGCCTCCCGTGATGCGGCAAGCTGAGCTGGCGCCTGTTATCGCTTTGCCCGCAGCCGCAATGCGTGCGCCGCTGGCGCAGCATGCCGAGCGTGCCGCATTGGTTTATCTCGCCAGTCACCTGGCATCGGCCTGCCGCTGCGCCAGGCACGCTGTAGCGCGGTCCACCCGCCACACCGATGGTCTTACACTCAGCGGCTACCCCGCAGCTGCCGTGCGTCTTCGATGATCATTTCTGCCGCTTCCGATTACCGTGCCGCCGCGCAGGCGCGCTTGCCGCCGTTCCTGTTTCACTACATCGATGGCGGTGCTTACGCCGAGCACACCTTGCGGCGCAATGTCGCCGATCTGGCCGATATCGCGCTGCGCCAGCGGGTGCTGCGCAATATGTCGGACCTGAGCCTGAGCACCGAGTTGTTCGGCGAGACGCTGGCGATGCCGGTGGCGTTGGCGCCGGTAGGGCTGACCGGTATGTACGCGCGCCGTGGCGAGGTGCAGGCGGCGTGTGCGGCGGCGGCGCGCGGGATCCCGTTTACGTTGTCCACGGTGTCGGTGTGCCCGATCGAGGAAGTGGCGCCGGCGATCGAGCGGCCGATGTGGTTCCAGCTCTACGTGCTGAAGGACCGCGGCTTCATGCGCAATGCGCTGGAGCGCGCCCAGGCAGCTGGCGTCACCACGCTGGTGTTCACCGTGGACATGCCCACACCGGGTGCGCGCTACCGCGATGCGCACTCGGGCATGAGCGGGCCCAACGCGCCACTGCGGCGCATGCTGCAGGCGGTGACGCATCCGCGCTGGGCCTGGGATGTGGGCTTGCTCGGCAAGCCGCACGATCTCGGCAACATCTCGGCGTATCGCGGCAGCCCGACCGGGCTGGCGAACTACATCGGCTGGCTCGGTGCGAACTTCGACCCGTCGATCTCGTGGAAAGACCTGGAATGGATCCGCGAATTCTGGACCGGGCCGATGGTGATCAAGGGCATCCTGGACCCGGACGATGCGCGCGATGCGGTGCGCTTCGGGGCCGACGGCATCGTGGTGTCCAACCATGGTGGGCGCCAGCTCGACGGCGTGCTGTCCAGCGCGCGGGCGTTGCCGGCGATTGCCGATGCGGTGAAAGGTGAGCTGAAAATCCTGGCCGACTCGGGCATACGCAGCGGGCTGGATGTGGTGCGCATGTTGGCGCTGGGCGCCGATGCGGTGCTATTGGGGCGTGCGTTCGTCTACGCGCTGGCGGCCGGTGGTCAGGCCGGTGTGGAGAATCTGCTGACCCTGATCGAACGCGAGATGCGCGTGGCGATGACCTTGACCGGCACGCGATCGATTGCCGAGATCAGCGGCGATGCGTTGAGCCGGGTGACGCGGGAGACTTCCGTTTCGCCTTGATGAGATCCGAATCAGGAGTTAAGACTGTGAGATCTCAGTTGTGTTGCGGGGATTAAGCGGCGCGGATCTGTCGTTTGTAGAGCGGATGATCTGCGGTTTGGCTGCAGGGTCCTTGCCCGCCCACCATCGCAGGACACGCCGCAAGTACGTCCGTGTAGCAACTGTGTTGATCAGGGCCTCAACCCGCGACCTTTGAGCGGTTTCCTTCAGGCGCGTTCATCGGTAGGTGCCGGCCGCTGGCCGGCACGCTTTTTTGCG
>NZ_JBEOLS010000049.1:0-39560 GCF_040279205.1 Xanthomonas hortorum | reverse complement strand
GCATTTGACGGCCATGCGCAAACGCAAAAAAGCGTGCCGGCCAGCGGCCGGCACCTACCGATGAACGCGCCTGAAGGAAACCGCTCAAAGGTCGCGGGTTGAGGCCCTGATCAACACAGTTGCTACATGGACGTACTTGCGGCGTGTCCCGCGAGCGGTGAGGGCATCGCGCCCTCGACCAGCTCGGCTTGGGAACATTCAAGCGACGCTGAAGCTCGGATCTGGGTCGGCTTGAGAGGTGATGGAACGGTGCGAGTACGTCGGTTTTAGAGCGGATGATCTGCGGCTTGGCTGCAGGGTCCTTGCCCGCCCACCGTCGCGGGACACGCTGCAAGTACGTCCCTGTAAGCTCTTACGCGGCATCCATGCCGCGTAAGGTCCCGCGACGGTGAGCGGGCAAGGACCAGTCAAGATGGTCGGTGTGCTTAGCTCTTCTGAAAGCAACCAGCAACCTGTCTGGTGGGGTGTCCTCGCCGATTGCGGGACCGTGTGGCGGCATGGATGCCGCCACCGAGCCTCCAGGGATGGATTCACGGCGTGTCCCGCGAGCGGCGAGGACACCGCACCCTCGACCAGCTCGGCTTGGGAACATTCAAGCGACGCTGAAGCTCGGATCTGGGTCGATTTGAGGGGTGATTGAACGGTGCGAGTACGTCGGTTTTAAAGCGGATGATCTGTAGCGTGGCTGCAGGGCCCTTGCCCGCCCACCATCGCAGGACACGCTGCAAGTACGTCCCTGTAAGCTCTTACGCGGCATCCATGCCGCGTAAGGTCCCGCGACGGTGGGCGGGCAAGGACCAGTCGAGATGGTCGGTGTATACGGTTGAGAGCGGTGCGCGTTGCGCGGCAATACGATGAGGGGCGGTTTGATCAGCTCCTTTTATCCGGGCAAGTCATTGCAATTCCCGACATCACTCCACGCGTCAACGAAGGCGCGTGGGCCAACACGTTACCGTTATTGGCACAGTGTCCAGGAGGTTTCGTTGGCTACTCTTGGTCACTCACCTCACCAGGAGGCGAACAGCGCGTCGACGCCGCGCAGGTTGGCGCGATCGTTCCAGCTCAACGCGTCGAGCTGCGGCAGGCGAAGTGCCGGCAGATGCTCGAGCAATGCGGCAAGCGCGGCTTCCATTTCGATCAACGCCAGCCGATTGCCCAGACAGTGGTGGATGCCACCACCGAACGACAGCGCGCGGCCCTGCTGGCGCCGGATATCCAGCACCTGCGGGTCGGTGAATTGCAGCGTGTCGTGGTTGGCCGCGCCCAGCATCAGATACAACATCGTGCCCTTGGAGACGGCCACCCCATCGATCTCGAAATCCTGCAACGCGGTGCGCGTGGCGATCTGCACCGAACTGTCGTAGCGCAGGCATTCGAGCACTGCATTCGGCATCAAGCTCGGGTTTTCCTGCAGCAGGCGCAGTTGCTGCGGATGCCGGTGCAGGGCGACCAGCGCATTGCAGATCATGTTGGACGTGGTTTCGTGGCCGGCGAAAAACAGCAGGATCACATTGGAGACGATCTCCTCATCGCTCAAGCGGCGGCCTTCGTCTTCGGCCTGGATGAAACGCGAAATCAGATCCTCGCCGCCGTTGTTGCGACGTTGCTCGATCACAGTGTGGAAATAGGTTTCCAGCTGGATGAAGGCAGCGCTGGTGGCCTCCAATTCCACAGGCGTCATCATGGGATCGAAGACTTTTGCCAGCGCGCTGGTCGCGTGACTCAACACGGTGACATCGGCTGCATCGATATCCAGCATCCGGCAAATGATGGCGATCGGCAGCGGAAACGCGAACTCGGTCAGCAGATCGCAGTGGCCCTTGGCTTGAAACGTCTCGATCAAGCTGGCGGCAGTGTCGCGGGCGATTTCGCGCATGGAGTCCATCTGCCGCGCACCGAAGGCCTGTGTCATCAATCCGCGCAACTGGGTGTGCACTGGCGGGTTGAGCAGCAGAAACATGCGGCTCATGCCCTGGAATAGCGGCATTTGCACCGCTGCCTCGCCGTAGCGCAGGCGGATGCTTTCCAGATAATCGCGGCCCACCCGGCGATCGCTGAGCAGGCTGTCCACGACCTTGTAGTGGCCGGACATCAGTCGCCTTTCGGCCACCTGCACCAGCGGCCCTTCGGCACGCAAGCGTGCGTAGGTCGGATACGGATCGTGCCGGAAGACGGGTGTTGCGAAATCGCTGAGATGCATGGCCTGGCTCGTGTGGGGTCACCATCCGCAGATGGGCGATGGGGGCTGGGGCGATAAGGACTTGGACGTGATGAAGAACGCAGGCTCTTCAACAGGGAATCGCTGATTGTCAGAGGCAATTTGTCAGCGGCAATTGTCGACCGACATCGCGCACGTGCCTTACCCAGGCGCGAAGCCTTGTCGTCAAAGTTGATTCGGCGTTGCCTGTCTGTGCAGTGCATCTCGCTGGCGCACTGGCGCACGTATGCTCATGCAGTCCACATGCCGCGCCCAACGCGTGCATCCGTTTGCGTGCATGCGCCACGTGTCGCATCGCGTTAATCAAGCGCTGTGTACTATGGGCGTCCGGCCAGCCGGACCTGCAATGCGGTCTTGTTCCCCTCGCCGGACTCCAGCCATGACCACACAATGCCCGCAGGCGATGCCCGGCGCAGTGCCGTTGGCTGGGTCGCCCTCGCTATTCTCGGACAACCTCACAACGGATTGGAATGCATCACGACACCAGCCTCATCGACATCATCGCCGTCGGCCTCGCGGTCGCTTTCGTGCTGGGCACGCTCGCACAGAAAGTGAAGCTCTCGCCGCTGGTCGGCTATCTGCTCGCCGGTGTCTGCGTGGGGCCATTCACGCCCGGCTTCGTGGCCGACCAGACCATGGCCAACCAGCTGTCCGAGCTGGGCGTGATGCTGCTGATGTTCGGCGTGGGCCTGCACTTCTCGCTCGACGATCTGATGGAAGTGAAGTGGATCGCGATCCCCGGTGCGCTGGCGCAGATCGTGGTCGCCACGCTGCTCGGCTGGGCGCTGGCCTGGAGCATGGGCTGGCCGTTGATGCATGGCCTGGTGTTCGGTCTGGCGCTGTCGGTGGCCAGTACCGTGGTGCTGCTGCGCGCATTGGAAGAACGGCGCCTGCTGGAAACCCAGCGCGGCCGCATCGCGGTGGGCTGGTTGATCGTCGAAGACCTGGTGATGGTGATCGCGCTGGTGATGTTGCCGGCATTGGCCGAGGTGCTGGGCACCAGCGTGCCAGCTGCCGCGCATGACGGCGAATCCACCTCGCTGCTGGCCGCGCTCGGTTTGACGCTGTTCAAGATGGTGGCGTTCGTGGCGGTGATGCTGGTGATCGGGCGCCGGGTGATTCCGTGGTCGCTGGAAAAAGTTGCCGCCACCGGCTCGCGCGAGCTGTTCACCCTGGCCGTGCTCGGCATCGCGCTGGGCGTGGCGTTCGTTTCGGCCACCCTGTTCGGCGTGTCGTTTGCATTGGGCGCATTCTTCGCCGGCATGTTGCTCAAGGAATCCGAGCTCAGCCACAAGGCGGCCAGCGATTCGCTGCCGTTGCGCGATGCGTTTGCGGTGTTGTTCTTCGTCTCGGTGGGCATGTTGTTCGACCCGATGATTCTGGTCGAGCATCCGTGGCAGGTGCTGGCCACGTTCCTGACCGTGACCTTGGGCAAGTCGCTGGCCGCGTTTGTGATCGTGCGTGCGTTCGGCCACCCCACCGGTACCGCGCTGACTATTTCCACCAGCCTGGCGCAGATCGGCGAGTTCTCTTTCATCCTGGCCGGTCTGGGCGTGCAGCTGGCAATCCTGCCCGAAACCGGGCGCGACCTGATCCTGGCCGGCGCGCTGCTGTCGATCATCGCCAACCCGTTCCTGTTCTCGTGGCTGGATCGCTGGCAGGCCAGGCAGGCGCAGGACGCACCCGCCACGGTGGAGCCGGAGCTGCCGCCCGGCCCGCCGCTGCAACTGGACGGGCATGCCATCGTGATCGGCTACGGCCGCGTGGGCAGTGCGCTGGCGCAGTTGTTGCGTAGCCGCGGCGTACCGGTGCTGGTGATCGACGACAACGGCGATCACGTGGCCAAGGCGCATGCGGCCGGCATCCCCGGCATCCGTGGCAGCGCGGCGGCTGACCGCGTGTTGGCCGAGGCGCGCCCGGAGCACGCCAAGATCGCGATTCTTGCGATCCCGCAGCCGCTCGAAGCCGGCGAAGCGCTGGCCAAGCTGCGTGCGATCAATCCCTCGCTCACGCTGCTGGCGCGTGCGCACAGCGATGCCGAGGTCAAGCATCTACTCGCTCACGGCGCCGACGGCGCGGTGCTGGCCGAACGCGAACTAGCCTACTCGCTGGCCGAAATGGTGATGTCGACACCGCCGTATCGGGCATTGCGCGTGCCGGCCTCGTAAGTTGCAACGCAGCATCAGGCGACACCGCACGAACAAAAACCCGCCGGCGCTGTCTGCGGGTTTTTTATTGCCCGCCATTTATTCAGTACGGAAAGGACTGCCGCAGTGTCTTGATCAAACTGCGACCAGGGCACCACAAACTGCCCTCCAGACACACTTGATAATCATTCCCATCAAGAGCAGGATGAGCGCCCGTTTCCTTGGCGGCCTCATCCATGGCGTTTGCGGTTGGCGTTCTCAATGCGTTGCCAAGCGTGCAGCTGTGCGAGCTGCTGGGCCGGATCGGCTATGGCTTTGTGGTGCTGGATCTGGAGCATGTGCTGCGCGCGCCGGATGAGCTGGAACACGCCATCCGCGCCTGCGAGCTGTCCGGCTGTGAGGCCTGGGTGCGCGTGCCGGAGGTGAACGAAAAACTGATCGGTCGCGTGCTCGATGCCGGCGCACGCGGGATCGTGATTCCGCGCGCTGAGTCAGCCGCACAACTGGCCGCTGCCATCGCTGCGGCGCGGTTTCCGCCGCTGGGCCGGCGCGGCATCACCGGCGGGCGTGTCACCGGCTTTGGCAACGTCGATCTGCCCAGCTACATCGCACGAGCCAATCGCGATATCCGCATCGTGCCGATGATCGAAAGCGCGACCGGTGTTGCTGCGCTGCCCGAGATGCTTGCCGTGCCCGGCGTGGCGCTGGTGATGGAAGGCGCACTGGATCTTGCGCTGGATCTGGGCCTGGGCCCGCAACCGACCCATCCACAGGTGTGGGAGCTGCTGCTGCAACTGCATGCGCAGTGCGTTGCTGCAAAGGTGCCGTTCTGCCCCAATCCGCGCACCGATGCGCAACGCGCGCACTGGCTGCAACAGCCCGATCTGCGCTGGCTGCTTGCCGGCGAAGACCGCGCACTGATGCAACGTGCACTGCGCAGCCACCTGGCCACATTCGCTGCACCCACTTCACCACCCGCCTGCAGGAGCACGCCGTAGATGTCGACGTTCCGTTTCCACTCCCTGGCCATCGCCATCGCTGCGATCACTGTGACCCTGCCGCAGTTGGCGTTCGCCATCGAGTCGCCGGATGCCGATGCCGCCGATCCGCAAACGCCGATCCGCGCATTGGATGCGATCCAGGTGCAGGGCAGCCTGCTCGGGCGTTCCAAACCCGACGATGTGCAGCGGTATGCCGGTAGCCGCCAGGTAATCGATCGCGAACAGCTGCGCAACGGTGGCAACCGCTCGCTGGACGATGCGCTGCAACGCGTGCCGGGCATCAAGATCTTCGACGAAACCGGCACCGGCGCGTTGCCGCAGCTGATGCTGCGCGGCCTGTACGAAAGCCGCAGTGGCCGTGTGCAGGTGCTGGAAGACGGCATTCCGCTGGCATTGGCGCCGTATGGGCAGACCAGTCTGTCGCTGTTTCCGGTGGGGCTGAATCAGATCGACCGCATCGATATCGTGCGCGGCGGTGCGGCCGTGCAGTACGGGCCGAACAACGTGGGCGGGGTGATCAATCTGGTTAGCAAGGACATCCCCAGTGCGTGGAGCACCACGCTGGCGCACAAGATCACCGCCGGCGGCCAGGGCCAGTTTCTGCAGGACAGCGCGCTCAGCAGCGGTGGTTATCTCACCGACAACTTCGGCATGCAGGTCGATGCCAATCGCACCTATGGCGAGTATTGGCGCGCGCACAGCGATACCGATATCAGCAATCTGCGCGTACGTGCGGAATGGTGGCTGGACGACACCAAGTTGCTCAAGGCCAGCGTGCAGCGTTATCTGGTCGACATGGATCTGGCCGGTGCGCTGAGCCCGGACGATTACCGGCGCGACCCGCGTCAATCCACACGCCCGCTGGACAGCTTCAACGGCCGCACTACGCGTGCGTCCTTGAGCTATGAGCAGTTGCTGGGCGATTGGGGCCCGATGAAGGATGTGCGCCTGGATTGGACCAACTTCAGCGCGCGCAGCAGCCGCAACTTCATCGTCGGCATGCGTCAGGCCGCCACCGAAACCTGGCGTTCGGACCTGCCGCCGCAACTGCGCCAGACCGCACCGCGCGACTTCCGCGTGGTCGGCAGCGAGCCGCGTCTGAGCTGGAGCATGGGCGATGCCGGTGGCGTGCGTCAGCAGTGGACCGCCGGTGTGCGCGCCGTGCACGAAGACATCGATTTTCTGGTCGGCAATCTACGCCTGCGCGATGGCCTGTTCACCAGCGTGCGCGATTGGCAGTTCGAAGACCGCGCCTTGGCAGCCTACGTCAGCAACGCGATCACCCTGCCCGACGAACGTTTCACCATCACCCCGGGCCTGCGTTACGAGCGGCTGGATTCGCGCTATTTCAATCGCGCCACCGGCGTCAGCACGCTCAACCAGACCCGCGATGTGTTGCCGGGTCTGACGGTCGGGTTTCAGGCCAATGCACAGTGGTTTTTCTATGCCGATGGGCAACGCTCGATGCGTGCGCCGCAGGTCACCCAGATCATCTTCGGCAACAATCTGGATGCCGAACTGGCCTGGAACTACGAAGCAGGCACGCGCTATCAACCCAACGATCGCACCCGCATCCAGCTCGGTGCGTATCTGATCGATTTCGATCAGCAGATCCAGCTGGACAACACCACGCGCGTGTTCCGCAACCTCGGCAAGACCCGCCATCAAGGCGGCGAGTTGGAACTGCAATGGAGCCCGGAAAATCTTCGCGCGCTCACCCTCAACGCAGGCTATGCGTATCTGGATGCCAGCCAGGAATCGGGCGCATTTCGTGGCTTTCGCGTGCCTTACACCTCACGTAATCAGATCACCTTGGGCGGCAACTACACGCTCGGTCACACCACTGTCGCACTGTCGAGCTACTACTTCAGCAAGGCTTACAGCGATGCGGCAAACACCGTGCAAGAGAACGCAATCGCCTCGGTGGGCCAGTTGCCGGCCTACATGGTGTGGAACACGCAGGTAAGCCATACCCTGTTCGAACGCGATGGACAAAAATTCAGCGCATCGCTGGCGATCAACAACCTGTTCGATCGGCAGTACTGGTTCCGCGGTGTGGATACCAGCCCGTGGGGCCGCCAGGCCGCGCCATCGCGCACCGTGACCGCGGGGCTGGAATACACGTTCTGAGCCTGCACGACTAGGCAAATGCTGCAGCGACCAACGCACAGCAGCGTCGGTCGCGCCCGAGGGCAACGGCACTCGCGCTGGCGAGCGCCGCAGACAACACGGCGTGCATGACGCACGCATCACCGCCGCAGCATGCGGCATGCGATCGACGCATCGCAGGCCACCCAACGCCCCGCGGCGCCAGGCAGCCCGTTTCAGTACCGGTTTTTCCACCGTCCTGTTGAACGAGAGCTGCCATGACTGCGACATCCGCTGCACCGTTGGTGATCCTCACCCATGTCTGCCACCCGGCCATCACCGAAGGCTTTCTGCCGGCCGCGCACGCGCTGGGCCTGCCGGTGTGGCTGATGACCGACCATCGACTCGATCATCTCGGCTATTTCCGCGAGCACCCCGCGCATGCGCCGCAGCGGGTGATCGAATGCGATGTATTCAATCCGCTCGGCGTGCTGGATGTACTGCACGACGCCGCCGTGGCGCCGCGCGCGGTGTTCAGCAACAGCGATCATCTGCAGACCAGCACTGCGCTGGTTGCCGCAGGTCTTGGCCTGCCCGGCAAGGACTGGCAGGTGTGCTACGCGGCCAAGAACAAGGCGGCAATGCGGCAGCGGCTGCGCGCGCGCGGACTGCCATCGCCATGGTTCTGCACGCTGGCGCCGGGCGCCGCGTTGCCGGCCGACATTGCGTGGCCGGTGGTTGCCAAGCCGCGCGAAGGCGTCGCCAGCCTGGACGTGCGCCACTGCGCCGATGCCGCGCAATTGCAGACCTATCTGGACGATGTATGGCAGCGCCACCCGCAGCGCACCGTATTGCTGGAAGGCATGCTGGAAGGCGCGCTGTTCACGCTGGAAACGCTGGGCGACGGGCACACGCTGCAGGCGTTGGGCGGCTTCAAGGTGCGGCTGTCGCCACCGCCGCATTTCGTCGAATGCGAAGCGCAGTGGGATGCACGCGTGGACACGCCGGTGATTGCGCAGGCGCTGGAACAGCTGCGCAGTTTTGGTGTCGGTTTCGGGCTATGCCATAGCGAATTCATTCTCACCACCGACGGCCCGGTGCTGGTGGAGATCAACTACCGTAGCATCGGCGACCGCCGCGAATTCCTGCTCGACAGCATGTTCGGCAAGCAGTGGTTCAACGCCGCGCTGGCGCCGCATCTGGGCCTGCCGCTGCCGCAACTGCGCAGCGATCGCGCGCATGCCTTGCTGCGTTACTACGTCGCCGAACAGGACGGCGAGTTGGTGACCGCCAGCGAAGACCGCCGCCATCACACTGCGCACAGCGATGTGCAGTACCGGCGCATGCGCGCGCCGGGCGAACGCATCCGGCTGAGCCATTCCAACAAGGATTACCTGGGTGTGCTGAGCGCACTGGCCAGCGATGCACAAGCGCTGGAGCAGGCAGTGGTGCATGCCGAAGCGGGCTTGCAGTGGCGGATCGATGGCGCGGAGCTGCGCGCATGAGCAGTGCCGCCGACCAACGCTATATCGCCACCCGCATCATCGATGCCTGCCTGCGCGAGGACCTGCGCGGTATCGCCACCCGCGGCAGTGCCGCAACACCCGATGCAACGCTGCTGGCGGCATGGACCGACCCCAGCCCGGTGGAGGGCTGGTGGCGCATCGCGCATCTGCCCGACGGCACGCTGTGGTTACCGATCCACCGGCAGGGCTACCTGCAGGACATCAGCGCCTGTGGCGATAGCTGGATTGTGCAACGTGCTGACGGTGTGCATATCGAACGCGGTGCGCAGACATGGCTGAAACGCATGAGCGCGCAGCTCGACATGGACACCCAGCAGTTGCATCGCGCCTATGCCGAAGAAGCCGAGTGCGCCGCCGCCCACCTCGGCCTGGCGCGCCAGGCCTACGACGCGCAAGCGCCTGCGCTGCTCAACGCGCTGCAACATGCAGACGCCGCCGAGCGCGCGTATCGCTGCGATCAACTGGCCAGCTACCGCGACCATCCGTTCTACCCGACCGCACGCGCCAAGGCCGGGCTGGATGCATCGGAACTGCGCGATTACGCGCCCGAATTCGCGCCCACCTTTACGCTGCGCTGGCTGGCGATTCCGCGTGGGCAGGTAACCTGTACCAGCGCGCCACCAACCGAGCTGTTGCCGGACTTCGCCACACTAGGCCTGCCACCCGAGCTGGCCGATACGCACATCGCCTGGCCGGTGCATCCGCTGGTGTGGGCGCGGCTGGAGCAGGACGGCTTCGCGCTGCCTGCTGGCAGCTTGCGTGCACCGCAGGCCTGGCTGGAGGTGCGCCCTACCCTGTCGGTGCGCACGCTGGTGCCGCTGCTGCATCCGCAGCTGCATCTCAAGTTGCCGATCCCGATGCGCACGCTGGGCGCGCTCAATCTGCGCCTGATCAAGCCCTCCACGCTGTACGACGGCCACTGGCTGGAGCGTGCCTTGCGCCGCATCGATGCGCTGGATCCGGCACTGCGCGGCCGCTGCGTGTTAGTGGACGAATCGCATGGCGGGCACGTGGGTGAGACGCGTCATCTGGCCTATCTGGTGCGGCGTTATCCGCCGCTGGACGACGCCACGTTGGTGCCGGTTGCTGCACTGTGTGCGCTGTTGCCGGATGGCCGCCCGATGGCGATCCATCTGGCCGAGCGCTTTGCGCAAGGCGATGTCCTCGGCTGGTGGCGCGAGTACACCGAGCTGATGCTGGCGGTGCATCTGCGCTTGTGGCTGCGCTACGGCATCGCACTGGAAGCCAACCAGCAGAACAGCGTGCTGGTCTACGCCGATGGCCAGGCGACGCGGCTGCTGATGAAGGACAACGACGCCGCGCGCATCGCGCTGCCGCAGTTGCGCGCGCAGCTACCGGATCTCGACACGCTGGGACCGCTGCACGATGCGCGTATCGCGGTGGACGATCCGCACGCCCTGGCGCAGATGTTCTGCACCATCGTGCTGCAGCTGGATCTGCAGGCGGTGCTGGAAGGTCTGGCCGAATGGCAGCCCGCGCTGCGTGCGCCGCTGTACACGCAGTTGCAGACGCAGTTCGCCTTGACGCTGGCGCAACTGGACGTCGATGGCATCGACACCAGCCCCGCGCGCCACCTGCTGGCCGCACCGCGGCTGCCGGTGAAGTACCTGCTCAGCGCGGGCAGCCTGCTCAGCAAACAGCTCACCGGTGCAACGGATATCAACAAGTTCTACGGCGATAGCGCGCCCAATCCCTTCGGCGAGGCATTCGCTGGCGCGCAGCACACGCTGCGTCTGCAGGCGGGCGCTCAGCGATGAAGCGTGTTCTGGGCCCGGTGCTGGCGGCGCACTACCTGGCCGCCTTCACCGCGTTGGGCATGCCGTTGTTTCTGCCGCAGGTGTTGGCCGAACTGGCGCCGTCGGCCGCGGTTGGCTGGAGCGGTGTGCTGTACGTGTTGCCGACGCTGTGCACGGCGTTGACGGCAAGTACCTGGGGGCGCCTGGCCGACCGCTATGGACGCAAGCGTTCGCTGTTGCGTGCGCAACTGGGGCTGGCGATTGGCTTTGCGATCGCCGGCTTCGCGCCGTCGCTGACCTGGCTGGTGATTGGGCTGATCGTGCAAGGCACCTGCGGCGGCTCGCTGGCGGCGGCCAATGCGTATCTGGCCAGCCAGCCGCAGGCCGGCCCGTTGGCGCGTGCGCTGGACTGGACGCAGTATTCGGCGCGCCTGGCGATGGTCAGCGCGCCTGCGTTGTTGGGCCTGGCATTGGCGCTTGGCCCGGCGCAGTCGCTGTATCGCGCGCTCGCGCTGTTGCCGCTGCTGGCGTTCGCGCTGACCTGGCGTTTGCCGGCCGATCGGCCTGCGGTGCGGCCGACAGCTTCCACTGCGACGTCGCTGCCCTCCAGGCACGCAGCTGGGTCGGCGCAGTCGGCTTCACCACAGACAACCACCACGGCCAACGCACTATGGCCTGCACTGATGATCGCGCAGTTCCTGTTCTGCTTCGCGATGGTGGTGACCTTCCCCTACTTCATCCCGTATGCGCTGGCGCGCGGCGCTGGCCACGACGCGCTGGCCGGCCTGCTCTACAGCCTGCCGCATCTGGTCTATCTGGTGGTGCTGCCGTGGTGGCGTCGCGGCGATGGTGAGGCGTGGTTGGTACCTGGCCTGGTGCTGTTCGCCGTGGCCTGCCTGTGGCAGGCGCTGTTGCACGACCCCATCGCGCTGACAGTGGCGCGTGTGCTGTTCGGGTTCGGCATGTTGTTCGGCCTGCGTGGGCTCAACCGCAGCCTGGCCATGGTCGCCAGCGGACACGGCGCCGGACGCTTGTTCGGCCGCTTCGATGCCTGCGGCAAATGGGCTGGCGTGTTCGCCGGTGCCGCTGCCGGCGCGCTGGCCCAGGCGGCCGGTCCTGCCACCCCTTTCCTGGCTGCCGCGCTGGCTGCGGCGGCCGCTGCGCTCACCGTTCTGGTGCGCTTCCCTTCGAGGAGATCCGCCGATGTCGCCGCACACGATGCATGACCCCTGGTACGACAGCATGGCCGACGCGCAGGCCTGCACCTGCTGGTTGAACTGCTACCTGCGCGAATTCGCGATTCCGCAGCGCGCAGTGGACTTCGATTATCGCGGGCTGGATCGCCCCGGCCCGCGCGTGGCCGAGCAGCGCTGGCTACGCATCGATCTAGGCGACACCGGCGCGCTGTGCGTGCGCATTGCCTATGCCGATCGCCTGGGCCGCTGCCGCTTCGCCTCCACGCCGTTTCTGAAGAGCGCCGGCCAACCGTGGCAGAGCCTGGATGCGCATGCCTTGGCGCGCTGCCTGCTGCAGGCGCTGGGCAGCACGCAGGCGATCAATCCGGAACTGCTCGCGCAAAGCGCCAACAGCGTGGCGATCACTGCTGCGTTGTTGCGACAGGCACAAGGCGCCTTGCCGACTGGTGAGGCGATGATCGATGCCGAGCAATCGATGCTGTGGGGGCATGCCTTGCATCCCACTCCGAAGAGTCGCGAAGGCATCGATCTGGCGCAGGTACTGGTTTGCGCGCCAGAAGCGCGTGCGGCGTTCCAGCTGTTCTGGTTCCGCATCGATCCACGGCTCTTGCGCATGCAAGGCCGCGATGTACGTGCCACCTTGCGGCAGCTGTCAGGCAGCGAGGATCTGTACCCCTGCCATCCGTGGGAAGCGCAGCGCCTACTTGACGACCCGCTGCTGCGCAGCTTGCAGGCACGCGGCGTGATCGAGCCGGTCGGCGCACTGGGCGATGCACTGCGGCCGACCTCCTCGGTACGCACGCTCTATCACCCGGAGCTGGACTATTTCCTCAAATGTTCGGTGCATGTGCGGCTGACCAACTGCGTGCGCAAGAACGCCTGGTACGAGCTGGAAAGTGCGGTGGCGCTTACCGAACTGCTGGCGCCGAGCTGGCGTGCGCTGGCGGTGCAGGTGCCGGGCTTCGATGTGATGCTGGAGCCGGCCGCCACCTCGCTGGAAATCGCGCAGCTCGATCCCGCACTGCACGACGCCGACCCGCTGGCAGCGCGCGGCTTGTCCGAGAGCTTCGGCATCCTGTATCGGCAGACCATTCCTGCCGCGCAACGTGCGCGTTGGCAGCCGCAGGTGGCCGCCGCGTTGTTCACCTGCGATGCGCGGGGCAACAGCGTGGCTGCGGCAAAGTTGCAAGCGCTGGGCAGCGCACAGATGGATCGCCATACCGCCACGCTGCTGTGGTTCCGCGCCTATGCCGGCTTGCTGCTGGATGGTGTGTGGAGTGCGTTGTTCCAGCACGGCATCGCGTTGGAACCGCATCTGCAGAACACCGTGATCGGCTTTGCCGACGGCTGGCCGACGCGGGTGTGGATCCGCGATCTGGAAGGCACCAAGCTGCTCGCCCACCACTGGCCCGCCACGCGTTTGCAGGGCGTGGGCGAGCGCGCACGGCAATCGCTGTACTACACGCCGGAACAGGGCTGGAATCGTGTGGCGTATTGCGCGCTGGTCAACAATCTGGCCGAAGCGATCTTCCACCTCACCGAAGGCGATGACGTGCTCGAAGCGCGCCTGTGGCACTGCGTCGGCGAGATCGCCGCACGCTGGCAGCAACGTCATGGCGCACAGGCCGCGCTGCAGGGCCTGATCGACGGCGCGCCGCTGCCCGGCAAGAACAATCTGGGCACACGGCTGTGGCAACGCGCGGATCGTCAGTCCGATTACACCGCACTGCCCAATCCCATTCCACGCATCGCAACCGCACGCCAGGTGGCCGCATGAGCCTGCGCATCGACACCGCCGCAGTGATGGAGGCATTGCCACACCTGCGCGAACACAGCGATGGCCCGATCTGTGTCTACGTCTACGACCTGGCCACACTGCACGCGCATGCGGCATGGATGCGCGCGCAATTGCCGGCCGGGTGCGAGCTGTTCTACGCGGCAAAAGCCAATGCCGAGCCGCCGATCCTGCGCACGCTCGCCCCGCACATGGATGGCTTCGAAGCGGCCTCCGGCGGCGAACTCGCCTGGCTGCATCAGCAACAACCGCAGGCCGCGTTGTTGTTCGGCGGACCCGGCAAGCTCGATAGCGAACTTGCCCAGGCCGTCGCACTGCCCGACTGCACCGTGCACGTGGAAAGCCTGGGCGAACTGGAACGCCTGGCCGCCATTGCGGCGCAGGCCGGCCGTTGCGTACCGGTGTTCCTGCGCATGAATATCGCCGTACCCGGCGCGCAGAGCACGCGCCTGATGATGGGCGGGCAGCCCTCGCCGTTCGGCCTGGACCCGGACGATCTGCCTGCGGCGATCCATCGGCTGCAGGCAAGTCCCTCGCTGCGGTTGGAAGGATTTCATTTCCACCTGATGTCGCACCAGCGCGATGCCAGCGCGCAGCTGCATCTGATCGCCGCCTATTTGCGCACCGTGCAGCAATGGCGGCAACGCTACGGGCTCGGCCCGTTGCGGGTGAATGCAGGCGGCGGCTTCGGGGTGGATTATCTGGCGCCGGAAGCGTCGTTCGATTGGGCCGGCTTCTGCGCCGGGCTGCCTGCGCTGCTACGCGAACATGGCGATGCGCTGCGCCTGCGGTTGGAGCCGGGACGCTATGTCAGCGCCAGCTGCGGCTGGTATCTGATGGAAGTGCTGGACCTCAAGCGCAGCCACGGCGCGTGGTTTGCGATCGCCCGCGGCGGTACCCACCACTTCCGCACCCCGGCCGCGCAAGGCCACGATCACCCGTTCCGCGTGTTGCGTGGCGCGCGCGCGCCGGTGCTGCGCGACACGCCGGTCACCCTGGTCGGGCAGTTGTGCACGCCCAAGGACGTGCTGGCGCGCAACCAACAGATCACAGCACTGGCGCCAGGCGACTGCCTGGCCTTCCCGCTGGCCGGCGCGTATGCGTGGAATATTTCGCATCAGCAGTTCCTGATGCATCCGCCGCCGCAGATGGTGTTTTTTCCAGGGTGGTCTAAAGAATCAAGCGCAACACCTCGATAAAACAAATGCCAAGGTAGCCTTCGCAAGTGAAATATTGCAGGTAATCGATCAAGAGTGGCTCACAACACCCAGGAAGAAACTGTAAGCAGATGGTGGAACAAGCAAGCGAGAGCAACGCCAAGTGGATATCGATGCGGCGTTCAAAGCGGATGCGCAGTTTGCCCATGCCTGCGAGCCAGGCATGCGTGCGCTCGACGACCCAGCGATGACGGCCCAACCGGTAGTTGCGCTGGATCCCATTGCGCGCAATCGGCGCAATGGTCCCGCTCTGCTTGCGGAAGGTGCGGCAACGTTTAATGTCATAGGCTTTGTCGACATGCAGTTTGCCAAGCCAGCGTCGCGGACGCCCCGGTTTTCCGGAGATTGCAGGCAAGCCATCAAGCAACTCCTTAAACACGACCGAGTCGTGCCGATTGGCGCCGGTGACGCGCACCGCCGAGGGCATGCCGTTTGGATCGACGAGCAGATGCGGTTTGCTACCGCGTTTGCCGTGATCGACAGGATTCGGCCCCGCGTGGCCTCGCCGCAGGAGGGAAGCCACACCCGCAGCTGGGAGAAGGCTTGACATGCGGAATCAATGACTCAATGCGCTTCCATAGCGTAATAGGAATCTCTGTATGTCTTGCCATGGCCCCATTTTTCCAAACTGAAGATAGTATTCAAAAGGTTTTTGTTAGCCGCTCTGAACTTGAAGTAACACGGTCAGGATTTTTGACAGAAACGCGATTTTGCAGTGCAAGACTGTTGCACCTAGGAGCCAAGTCGATCGAGGGCGAAGAGAAAATCCGAGCGAACGGAACCGAAACCGCATAATTCGTGCGCAACGTTACAAAAAAATTATAACGCTTGAAGATTATTCGCTATTTCCGACATATCTTCGCTCAGCAAGAGTCGGATCCGTCGGCGATGGAGGAAATTAATTCATCACTTTCCTCCTTGCGAAATTCAGATAAATAATATCAATCCCAGATCATCTTTGGCAGCCAAAAATCCCAATAATATTAACAGAGTGAGTTCTCCAAAAGAGCCATCGCAGAGACGTTTCATCGAGCTATAGCAAGCGGTCGGCACAGTAGAAATATAGTTCATCCATTAAAGTGCGATGCGCACATCATATCGGACCACACGCCCAGATCAATCAGATCATCACTCAGATCGCGTACAAAAATCGGCTCTCAACATGCACAGAAATTCAAAGCACGAACATCAACAATGGATTTCCGCTCATCAGATGATTTCAATCTCCACGAAAGCTACATCTCGACGGGATGGAACTGCCTACATATTTCTTGCAGTGCAAGTATCGCGTCTACTGCCAACATTACCAGCCCCACTCCTCTGACAGAAAATTCTGCGATCGTACTACGGGTGCCCAACAACCCATTTTGGAAGGATCTAGGTAAAACCCACGAAAACGTTCTGGCGGAAGATCTCAGTAAAACCTATCAGCGAACAAGACAACCGACGTTGCAGTTTCGTGAATATAATATTCTCAGAAATAAAAGATCAGAATTACGCATGGTGACCAATGGAAGCCCCATGGATTTTGGCAAAGAAGAATCAGCAGGAACGGAGAGCACTGAATACGCCTGCTTGACCTTGCCCGTTCATCCAGCCCTCCGCATAGAAGATGTTGATGTATTTACTACAATAAGCCGCAGGATGATGCCTCACGAAAAGTTGCACATTCACTGCAACTCGGGACTGAGACATGCGGGAATCTTAATCACTATGCACGACATGCTGAAGAACGCAACGACAGTATCTTTTGCAGATATCATCAATCGACAGCTGGCCTTTAATAAAATTCACTCACTGGCTTTTGATCAAGCCAATCACTGCGAAGAAGGCCTCGGCTTATTCAACAGTCAACTGGATTTCATAGCGCTCTTCTATGAGTACGCAAAATCCGACCTTGGAGCACAACCCTTGCCATGGTCCGAATGGCTTGGCTATCGATCCGCATGAATTTCAAACGAAACTTTCGCCACTTAATCAGAGCATACCAGGCTCAGTAGAGGAACGAGCGAAGAGCCCGCCATACCTCCGAAGCCCTGTCTCTTTAGCTCCGATCGTGCGCAAAGCGGGCAGGTAGATCAGCTAAACCTTGCCGTTTCCGCTCGGACGATTTTTAGAAAGAAACGCTAGTGCGGCTGGCCATGAACAACACTCGCTACACACCTCAAAACCTATCGGACCTTTCTTGCATCAACCGCTGCATCCAACCTCGCCATATGAAGGTAAACATCATGAAATGTTTGAAAAATTTCCGACTCCATTTAAAGTCAACGATAAATGTTTCACTGGTGACCGCCGGTCTTTTCTCTACCGCATGCGCTTGCGCACAAACGCACGCTGCGAATCCGTTCGTCGGCGCCATTGGCTATCTAAATCCCGACTATTCGAAAGAGGTCGACTCGTCGATTGCCAAAGTGAGCGATGTGTCAACCAAGAAAAAAATGCAGATCGTAAAGTCATACCCCACTGCGGTCTGGCTAGACTCGATTAACTCACTCTATGGTGGCTCAAGGAATGGAGGTCGCCTCAGCCTGAAAGGCCACCTGGACGCTGCGTTAGTACAGCAAAGGAAAGCAAACAAGCCAATAACGGTGAGCTTGGTCATCTATGACATCCCGGGACGGGACTGCCATGCACTGGCATCCAATGGCGAGCTACCTTTAACCCAGGCAGGACTGCAACGCTACAAGAAGGATTACATCAACGTAATCGCGTCCGTGCTTGCAAACCCGAAGTACAAGGATCTTCGCATTGTCAACATCATCGAACCTGACAGCCTGCCCAATCTCGTCACCAATCTGAGCACCCCCGCCTGCGGCCAGGCAAATTCCACCGGTATCTACAAGCAGGGTATCCAGTACGCGCTGGACAAACTGCATGCCATCGCCAATACAACCAATTACATGGATATTGGGCACTCCGGCTGGCTGGGATGGCCCAGTAACCGGACCCCAGCAATTGCGCTGTACTCAAGTATCGTCCAAGGGACCGCAGCGGGGTTTGCCAGCGTGGACGGTTTCATTACTAATACAGCCAACTATACGCCGCTTAATGAACCGAATCTGCGCAACCCTGATTTGACGATCGGCGGGCAGCCCATCAGATCAGCTAACTTTTACCAGTGGAACAGCTTTTTCGACGAGACAACCTTTACAGAAGCCCTGTATAGCGACTTCGTTAGCGCAGGCTGGCCCAGCAGGATCGGCTTCCTGATCGATACAAGCCGCAACGGTTGGGGTGGTGGCAGTCGTCCAACTTCTGCCAGCGGAAATGATGTCAATACGTATGTGAACTCAGGACGGGTAGATCTTCGTTTACATCGCGGCAATTGGTGCAATCAGAAAGGGGCAGGTATCGGCATGCCTCCAACTGCCGCACCAGCAGCGCACATCCATGCATACGTCTGGGGCAAGGGCCCAGGTGAATCTGACGGCTCCAGCAAACTCATTCGGAATAATCAGGGAAAGGGTTTCGATAGATACTGCGACCCGACCTACACGACGCCGGATGGCACGCTGACGGGCGCGTTGCCAGAATCCCCGATTGCAGGCGCGTGGTTCCACGACCAATTCGTCGAATTGGTCAATAACGCTTACCCCGCCATCGGAAGTTCTGCCACTGCCACCGTCCATTCGGCACCCGCCAGCAAGGTAAGTGCCACGCCGCACGATTGACGCGTCTTCCGTCTTTCATGAGACTCGCCACCGCTTTGCCATAGTTTGCCGTCTAGACAATCTGAGCTGTGAACAGGTGGGTATACATCATTCGAGAAGTGGAGATGACGGCCGTTTAGGCCGTCATCTCAGCGTTTATCGACGCTGTTGTGCTGCCAATTCCGTTCTGGAAGGAGCTGCAGGCAGGAGAGCAGCCACCAGACAGAAACGCTAGCGACACATTTGAACCGGCACGTGTATATCCGCACGCAGTACGTCCTCGGCCACTGTTTCCGGGTCGTCTAGATAAAGGTAATGCAGCGGCGCATCGCGTAGCACGTAGCCGCTGTCGGGTAGCCACTGCGCGAGCACGCGGTCGAGCGCGTCTTCCAACCATGCATACGAGCCCACATGACGCAGCACCGCATGCGCGCCACCATCGAGCTGACGTAGTTGCAAAGGTGCAGGCGGCGACAGTGCAGTGTCGAAGACCATGCCGCATTCGAATACGTGCTGCTGCGCCGGCACATCGCGATGGTCGCTGAGCGGCAGGCCGATCAGCGACTGCAGCTGCTCGATTGCACCGACCCGCTCGGCCCAGGCGGCGATGCGGCCAAAGCCACGGTCCAGATCGTCGAAGGCACCGCGCTGACGTAGCACCACCACTTCCAGTGGGTCGAGCACGTGCACCATCACCTGCAACGGCGCGCCAGATATCTGCGGCGGCACCGAAGGCGCAGCCAGTTGCTGCAGTTTCTGCGCGCGCACGGCAGGCGCATTGCGCAAGCTGCTCGGGCTGGCCTGCAATGCGGCACGGAATGCGCGTGCCAATGCCTGCGGGGTTTGATAGCCGACCGCCAGCGCCACCTCGGTCACCGAGCTCGCCTGCTCGCCCAACAGATGCAGCGCATAACTCAGACGCAGGCGCGCGGTGGTCTGCCCCAAGGTTTCGCCCGCCAGGGCGCGATAGACGCGATGAAAATGATGCGGCGATTGCTGCGCAACTGCCGCCAGCGCTGCCAGATCGGGCAACGGTTCGCCGGCGCGGATGCTGGCCTGCAGATGTGCCACAACGCGTTCGACGCTGCGTTGGCGGTTGAGTGACGAGGCTGCTGCTGACATGGGCGATTCCTTGTTGGCAGCCTCAGCATCGCGCAGATCGGCGCGGCCTGCGGTCCCGATCTTGCGCAATGCAGGCGGTGCGCTCGGCGGCACCGCCAACCACTTTTGCTCAGCTCGTTTGACTCAGCTCGCCTGCAGCGCCGGGGCCACCAACACTGCAGGTTCGGTCAGTTCCACCAGGGCGCCGCAGTGTCGCCGGTCATGCCGCCGAGGCGTTGACAGACAGCGCCGGTGCGGGCGACACCTGCAATATCGATGCGGCAGCTGCGCTGGCCGGTGTCCCCATGCCGCAACACACTGATCTGCGCGCTCATGCGTCGGAGATTCCGGCTTCGGCAAAGGTGGCCATGCCGTTGTGCAAGGCGCAGGCGCTGCGCAACAGCGGAATGGCAACGGCTGCGCCGCTAGCTTCGCCCAGGCGCAGATCAAGTTGCAGCAGGGGCTCGGCATCCAGCGCGCGCAGCAAGGCGGCGTGGCCGCGCTCCTGCGAGCGATGCCCGAACAACAGCCATTCGCGCACGCCGCCGTTGAGATGGGTGGCGACCAGCGCTGCAGCAGTGCTGATAAAGCCATCCACCAGCACCGGAATCCCCGCCTGCGCAGCCGCGATGTAAGCACCGACCAGGGCGGCAATTTCGAAACCGCCAAGCCGACGCAGCCGCTCCAACGTGGTGGAGGCATCGGCATGCAGGGCCAGCGCGCGAGTGATCACGGTCGCCTTGTGCGCGATGCCTTCGGCATCCAGCCCGGTACCGGCGCCGGCCATCGCCTGCGGAAACTGCGACAGCAGCGCGCAGCCCAGCGCTGCGGCAGCAGTGGTGTTGCCGATGCCCATTTCGCCGCCGACAAACAGCTGCGTATCGCAACTCCTTGCCTGCGCAATGCTTTCGGCGCCTGCGGCGAGTGCGTCGCGCAACTGGGTGGATGTCATCGCCGGCTGCTCGCAGATGTTGGCGCTGGACGGCGCGATCCAGGCGCGGCGCACACGCGGCAACTCGCCCGGGTCGTTGACCACGCCCAGATTCACCACTTCCAGCCGTGCGCCGAGCTCGCGCGCCAGTACCGCAATGGCGGCGCCACCGCGGGCGAAATTGCGCACCATTTCGCCGGTGACCGCTTGCGGAAACGCAGATACGCCCTCGGCCGCGACGCCGTGGTCGGCGGCATACACTGCAATCCAGATCCGCTGCACGGTGGGGGATTCATTGCGCTGCCAGGCCGCCAGTTGCACGGCCAGGTGCTCCAGCCGACCCAGCGCACCAGGCGGCTTGGTCAGTTGTCCCTGCCGGGCCAGCGCCGCTGCCCGCACACGTGCATCCGGCACCGCACAGGCACCCTGGATCCAATCGATACTCACACCGCGTCTCCTTTCAGCACCATCGGCAAGCCGGCCACGACGAACACCACGCGCTCGCACTGTACCGCCAATGTCTGATGCAGCAGACCGGCCTGGTCGACAAACCGGCGCATCGGTTCACCCAACGGCACGATGCCCTGCCCGACCGCGTTGCCGACCAGCACGATCTGCTCCGGCAACTGCGGCAGGGTGGCGCGCAAGGCATCACGCTCGCGCACGAATACGCCGGCATCCGGGTCGCCCAGCAGGCTGCTCAGCCACAGCGTGAGGCAATCCACCAGCACGCAGCGGTCGGGCGCGGCCAGTGTCTGCAAGCTGACAGCCAGTGCGATCGGTTGTTCCACACACTGCCAGTGCGGCGGGCGTTGGCTGCGATGATGCGCGATGCGTGCGCGCATCTCTTCGTCCAATGGCGCGGCCGTCGTCCTGTTGCAGCAAGGGCCGCGTCAACGCAGCGCCCGTGCTGATGCCGCAGTGGATCGCGTAGCCGCTCACCGCCGCGTCGTTCAATGCAAACCGCCCGTCCACGCAATGCAATGACTTGTGCGGCTGCAGTGTGGATCCGCCCGACGGTGAGCACGGCCGGTGTGATCGCCGCGCTTACTGCGCTGCTTGATAACGCAGCGTCAGCAGATAATTGCGCCCCGGCTGCGCGTACCAGCGTGCGGTTTCGTACTGGCGATCGAACACATTGTTGGCCGTGAGCGCCACGTTCCACTCCGCATTCACTGCATAACTCACGCGCAGATCCAGCAACCCATAACCGGCCAGGCGCTCGGTGTTGGCCAGATCGTCGAAACGCTTGCCGGACCCGAATAGGCTGGCACCCACGCCGAACACACCGAAGCTGCGGTCCGCATCGATACGCCCGCTCTGCCGCGCGCGCCGCGGCAACCAGTTGCCTTGATTGACGCTGCCATCGGCTTCCGGCTGCAACCAGGTCAACGCGCTGCGCACGGTCCAGCCGGCCAGCTCGGTGTCGTAACCGGCTTCCACGCCGCGGATGCGCGCCTGATCGATATTGTTCGGCTGCCCGAACGGATGCGTTGCATCCACCAGAGCCGCGTCGTAGGCGATCAAATCGTCGATGCGGGTCTGGAACGCGCTCAGCGTCCAGGTGCCCCAGTCGTAGTTGCCGCGCAGACCGAGCTCGGCGCTCTTGGAGGTCTCCGGCCCCAGTAACGGATTGCCGAAATCGGGGTAATACAACTCGTTGAAGGTCGGTGCCTTGAACGCGGTGCCGTAGCTGGCGGTCAGGCGCAGATGCTCGGCGAAATCCCAGCCCCACAGCAGGCTGCCGGTGGTCTTGCCGCCGAACTGGCTGTTGTCGTTGCGACGCAGGCTGGCCTGCAACGACTGCGTGCCGAAGCTCTGCTGCCACTGCGCGAATGCGGCGCGGTCGATGCGGCTATCGGAATTGTAATTGTCGCTGCTGGCGATGGCATCGCGCTGCCAGTCGAAGCCGACCGTCAGCAGGCCAGCGCCGGCATCGATATCGGCCTGCAACGAACCTTGCTTGCGGCGGGTGTCATAGGTGGACAGATACGCGCCTTCGTAATACGCATCGCTCAAATCGGAACTGCTGCCGACGCTGGCAGTGAACTTGACCGCATCGGTCGGCGCATACCGCACGCGGCCGCCGACCGCCTGCTGCACGCCCTTGGACAAGTTACCGCCGAAGGCCGAGCCGTCGTATTCGTTGCGGCTCTGCGCACGCAAGGCATGCACGTCCGCATCCCACTGGCGATTGAAGCGCCAGCCGCCCTGCACGCTCAGCGAATCGTTGCGATAGCCATCGCGATCCGGATCGTAGTCGCTGGAGCTGGTGTCCAGATAGGCGTTGATGCCATCGGTTTCGTCATGCACCGCGTTGGCCGAATACCAGCCGCCGCGCTCGCTCAGATCGTCCTGACTGCGCCCGGCCACACCTGCACTGTAGCGACGCGCGTTGTCGCTGCCCGCCGCCGCGCTGAAGGTGGGCACGAAGCTGCCCTGCGGGCGGCGGGTAAAGATCTGGACGACACCGCCCAGCGCTTCGGAACCATACAAACTGGAGAACGGGCCACGCACGATTTCGATGCGCTCGATCTGCTCGATCGGCAGGTCCTGCAGCGCCGCGCCGCCCGAGGTGGCCGAACCGATGCGCACGCCGTCGATCAGCACCACCACCTGGTCGGACTCGGTGCCGCGCAGGAACAGCGAGGTCGGCTTGCCGGGTCCGCCATTGTTGGCCAGCGACACGCCGGCTTCGCCACGCAGTAGATCCTGCAGCGAGTTCACCTGGCGACGCTCGATCTGCGCGCGGTCGATCACCGTGACCGGCGCCAGCGTCTGGTCCTGGGTCTGCGCGGTGCGCGAGGCGGTGACCACCACCTGGTCGAGATCGATGGCCGCCTCGGCGCGGGCCACATTGGCCACACACAACGAAAGGCACACGGCCAACACCGCACGGCGCGGCGAAACGGAAGAAAGGGACATCGACTGCTGCTCCTGGAACCGCGCCTACCCGCGCGGGGGCAATGGGGCGGCAAACAGCAACGGGCCAGGCGCCCGACGCCGCAGCGCCAGACGATCAAGGCCACGCCCACCGCGTGCCGGGTCAATCCCTCAGGCCGGTCTCCGGGCTCGCGAGTGGAGGCTTGCGCCTCCGATGCCGCGCCTTCCCATGCGACTGCACAGTGGCGTAATGCGGCATCTGACCTCGCCCACCGTTGCGGGGGCAGCTCCGGAATTGCAGCTCGCCAAGGCGATGCGCGCACCGGATTCCCGTTTAAACCACCGGAAATCCGGCGGTCACCTCAGGGGCGCGCATGGTAGCAGGATTGGCTGGCGCCTCAGCGGTCTCTAACCGCCCGCCGAGAGCAGCGCGTCGCCACGCGCCGGGATGGTGATTGCTGATGATTCCTTCTCCCATCGGGAGAAGGTGGCGCGCAGCGCCGGATGAGGGTGTGGAGCGAAGCCTCATGCCATGGATGGAAGCAGCATGCTGGGGTTGCCCACATGTCCGCCACCGGGCTTCATCTCGCACATACGAGTGGGCTTCGCCCCCGTACCCTCACCCCAACCCCTCTCCCAGCGGGAGAGGGGCTAGCCGTTCCCGACGGGAGAGGAGCTTCAAGCAACGCTTTATTGGCTTGTTCAAGATTTCTGGGTCATGGAGGCGACGTGCCGAGGCGGCAGCGTGGCCGGGGATTGGCGGAGAGCGGCACACGGATGTGCCGCGCGGCGAGTCAGACAGGATGTCTGACCGAGCCGAAGAGCCAATACCCGGCCGCGCTGACGCCCTGACCGAAGCCAGAGCCAGAGCCAGAGACAGACAGCGTGCTTGGCGGTGCCCGGAGAACCCGTACCCTCACCCCAACCCCCGCTCAGCGCCCCGGCCCGCGCTTGCGGCGCGGGCGCTCCAAGGCACGCGCGCCCATGGCGCGCCAGCTGTGCCTCCTCGCCCCGGCGGGAGAGCGGCTTCAAGCCACGCTTCATCGGCTTGTTCAAGATTTCTAGGTCATGGAAGCGACGTGCCGAGGCGGCAGCGTGGCCGGGGATCGGCAGAGAGCGGCACATGGATGTGCCGCGCGGCGAGTCAGACAGGATGTCTGACCGAGCCGAAGAGCCGATCCCCGGCCGCGCTGGCGCCCCTTACCGAAGCCAGTACCGGCAGGCATCGTGCTTCGCCAGACCCTCACCCCAACCCCCGCTCCGCGCTAGCAGCGCGGGCGCACCAAGACACGCGCGCCGGTGGCGCGCAAGCCGTGCCTTGGTGCCCGCAGAGAGGGGTTATTCATCCCTGCTCATAAAGGGGCTAAAACACCTCACGCGCCCTGCAGCGCCTGCTCCAGATCCGCCAGCAGATCGTCGATGTGTTCGATGCCGATCGACAACCGCACGGTGTCTTCGCTGACCCCGGCATGTTCCAGTTCGGCCGGGCCCAGCTGGCGATGCGTGGTAGATGCCGGATGCGTTGCCAGCGACTTCGCATCGCCGATATTTACCAGCCGCGTGAACAACTGCAGCGCATCCAGAAAACGCGCACCGGCCGTACGCCCGCCGGGCAGGCCGAACGTCAACACACCCGAGCCATGACCGCCCAGATACTTCTGCGCCAACGCATGCTCGGGATGATCCGGCAGCGCGGCATAGTTGACCCACGCAACCCGCGCGTGCCCTTGCAGATACGTCGCAATCGCCAGCGTATTCGCGTTGATACGCTCCATCCGCAACGGCAGCGTTTCGATGCCTTGCAGGATCAAAAACGCATTGAACGGCGACAGCGCCGCACCGGTATTTCGCAATGGCACTACACGCGCACGACCGATGTAAGCAGCATCACCCAACGCTTCGGTATACACCACGCCGTGATAGCTCACATCCGGCTCGTTGAGACGCGGAAAGCGCTGTTTGTGCGCCGCCCACGGAAAGCGCCCGCTGTCCACGATCGCCCCGCCGATGCTGTTGCCATGGCCACCCAGATACTTGGTCAGCGAATGCACCACGATGTCGGCGCCGAACTCGATCGGCCGCAACAACGACGGCGTGGCCACGGTGTTGTCCACGATCAACGGCACCCCATGCGCATGCGCCACCGCGGCCACCGCTTCGATGTCGGTGATATTGCCGCGTGGGTTGCCGATCGACTCGACGAAGACCGCCTTGGTGCGCTCATCGATCAATCCCGCGAAGGCCTGCGGATCGCGATAGTCGGCAAAGCGCGTGCTGATGCCGAACTGCGGAAATGTATGCGCGAACAGATTGTAGGTGCCGCCATACAACGCACTGGAGGAGACGATGTTGTCGCCAGCCTCGGCAATGGTCTGGATCGCATACGTCACCGCCGCCTGCCCGGACGCCAGCGCCAACGCGCCGATGCCGCCTTCCAGCGCGGCCACGCGTTGCTCCAGCACATCGTTGGTCGGATTCATGATGCGGCTATAGATATTGCCCTGCACCTTGAGGTCGAACAGGTCCGCGCCGTGCTGAGTATCGTCGAAGGCGTAGGCGACGGTCTGGTAAATCGGCACCGCCACCGCCCGCGTGGTCGGGTCGGGCTGATAGCCGCCGTGCACGGCGATGGTTTCAGGCTTCCACTGCGGATCGGTCATGGCGCGGCTCGCTCTCGGACAGAGTGCCGACCATAGCCGGGCCGGCGCGCGCGATTGCAGACGAGCGGTAATGAGCTTATGCCGCCGCGTTGTAAGCGCAACGATGCCAAGCATGCACCATCCATATCACGCAAACGGGCACTGCCTGCACAGTGCCCGTTGGTGACCTTTCAACCTTTGCTACCGATGCGGCACACAAGTCCCGCCAAACATCAGCCCTTGGTAAATGCCAGACGCCCACCCTCGACGCGCACGCGCACGGTGTCGCCGCTGAGGTAATGCCCGGAGAGAATCTGCTGCGCCAGCGGGTTCTCCACCTGCGACTGGATCGCGCGCTTGAGCGGTCGCGCGCCGTACACCGGGTCGAAGCCGACATTGCCGAGCAGTTCCAGCGCGGCATCGTCCAGATCCAGCTTGAGACCGCGCTCGGACAAGCGCTTTTCCAGCCCATGCAACTGGATGCGTGCGATCGATTTGATCTGCGCCTTATCCAGCGGATGGAACACCACGATGTCGTCCAGCCGGTTGATGAACTCCGGGCGGAAATGTGCCTGCACCACGCCCATCACTGCGGCCTTCATCTGCGTGTAGGCCTCGGCGCTGCCGTCGCCGGACAGCTCCTGGATCTGGTGCGAGCCCAGGTTGGAGGTCATCACGATGACGGTGTTGCGGAAGTCCACCGTGCGGCCCTGGCCATCGGTGAGACGTCCGTCGTCGAGCACCTGCAGCAGGATGTTGAAGACATCGGCATGCGCCTTTTCCACTTCGTCCAGCAGGATCAACGAATACGGGCGCCGACGCACCGCCTCGGTGAGATAGCCGCCTTCTTCGTAACCGACATAGCCCGGCGGCGCACCGATCAGCCGCGAGACCGAATGCTTCTCCATGAACTCGCTCATGTCGATGCGGATCATTGCCTCGGTGCTGTCGAACAAAAAGTCCGCCAGCGCCTTGCACAACTCGGTCTTGCCCACGCCGGTCGGGCCCAGGAACAGGAACGAACCACTCGGGCGATGCGGATCGGACAAGCCCGCGCGCGAACGCCGCACCGCGTCGGAGACCACCTTGATGGCCTCGTTCTGGCCGACCACGCGATGGTGCAGTTCGTCTTCCATGCGCAACAACTTGTCGCGCTCGCCTTCGAGCATCTTGTTGACCGGAATACCGGTCCAACGCGACACCACCTCGGCGATTTCTTCGGCGGTCACGCGGTCCTGCACCAGCTTGAAATCATGATGTTCGACCTCGTTGGCCAGCGCCATCTGCTTTTCCAGCTGCGGCAATACGCCGTACTGGATCTCGCTCATTTTTGCGTAGTCCTGGCGGCGCTGTGCGGCCTCCAGTTCCAGCTTGGCGTGCTCGATCTGCTCCTTGACCTTGGTGGTGCCCTGCAGCGCAGCTTTCTCCGACTTCCATAGTTCGTTGAGGTCGTAGAACTCGCGCTCGAGCTTGTCGATGTCGGTTTCCAGATCGGCCAGGCGCTGCCGCGAGGCGTCGTCCTTTTCCTTCTTCAGCATTTCGCGCTGGATCTTGAGCTGGATCAGGCGGCGCTCCAGGCGATCGAGCTCCTCCGGCTTGGAGTCGATCTCCATGCGGATGCGCGATGCCGCCTCGTCCATCAAATCGATGGCCTTGTCCGGCAGCTGGCGGTCGGTGATGTAGCGGTTGGACAAGGTGGCGGCGGCCACGATCGCCGGGTCGGTGATCTCCACGCCGTGATGCACGGCATAGCGTTCCTTCAAGCCACGCAGGATCGCGATGGTGTCTTCCACCGTCGGTTCGCCCACGAACACCTTCTGGAAACGCCGCTCCAGCGCCGCGTCTTTTTCGATGTACTTGCGGTATTCGTCCAGCGTGGTGGCGCCGATGCAATGCAGCTCGCCACGCGCCAGCGCCGGCTTGAGCATGTTGCCGGCATCCATTGCGCCATCGGCCTTGCCTGCGCCCACCATGGTGTGCAGCTCGTCGATGAACAGGATGATCTGGCCTTCGTTCTTGGACAGGTCGCTGAGCACCGCCTTTAGCCGTTCTTCGAACTCGCCGCGGAATTTGGCGCCGGCGATCAGCGCGCCCATGTCCAGCGACAGCACGCGCTTGCCGCGCAGGCCTTCGGGCACTTCGCCGTTGATGATGCGCTGGGCCAGGCCCTCGACAATCGCGGTCTTGCCCACGCCGGGTTCGCCGATCAGCACCGGGTTGTTCTTGGTGCGCCGCTGCAAGACTTGAATGGTGCGGCGGATTTCTTCGTCGCGGCCGATCACCGGATCGAGCTTGCCGCTCTCGGCGCGCGCGGTCAGATCGATGGTGTATTTTTCCAGTGCCTGGCGCTGTTCTTCGGCGTTTTCCGATTGCACGGTTTCGCCGCCGCGCAACTTGTCGATGGCAACCTCGATCTTTTTCTTGTCGCCACCGGCCGCGCGCAAGGCCACGCCCAGCGGGCTGGCATCGTCAGCCGCGGCCAGCACGAACCACTCGCTGGCGATAAAGGCATCGCCATGTTGCTGGGCCAGTTTGTCGGTCTGGTTGAGCAGGCGGTTGAGATCGTTGCCGATCGACAGGTTGCCTTCCTGCCCCGACACCTTGGGCAGCGTATCCAGCGCCTCGCCCAGCCGCTCGCGCAGCAGCGGCACATTGACGCCGGCCTGCGACAGCAGCGGGCGCGTGCTGCCGCCACTCTGGTCGAGCAATGCGGCCAGCACGTGCACCGGTTCGATGATGTTGTGGTCGCGGCCCACGGCCAGCGACTGCGCGTCGGCCAGCGCCTGCTGGAACCGCGAGGTGAGCTTGTCCATCCGCATGGGGAAATCCTCTGAACTGGTGGCCGGTGTCTCCGGCGATACCGTGCAGATGCGGCTGCTGTGCGGGGTTTCAAGGTTTAGCGGGTGCGGCAAGTGCGGATGAGGGGCATCAAGCCCGGCTCACGCTGCTTGGTGTGGGGCTGCGCGATGTTGGAGAAACGGGTTTGCCTTGCGCACTGGCATAAGCGTGGGCTTACAGACTCAGGCCGACGACCAGCCTGCTAGACGATCCGCCGCAGTGGCACAGTGGCGTGCGTCGCAGCGCCCTGCCGCGCATCGACATCCTTGGCGTCCTCGGCGTTCTCCGTGGCCGCCGGCAGCGGCAGCTGCGCCGTCCCCAGCAGACGCGACAACACCTGCGCCTGGATCGCCGCCAGCGCCGGCGCGCCTGGTACACGCGGGTGCGCCACCGGCACCGCCACATCCAGGCCGACCTGGCCGTGCTCGATCACCACGATGCGGTCGGCCAATGCACTGGCTTCGGCGACGTCATGGGTGACCAGCACCAGGGTGAAGCCATGTTGCTGCCACAGCTGCACGATCAGCTGCTGCATCTCGATCCGCGTCAACGCATCCAGTGCGCCCAGCGGTTCGTCCAGCAGCAACAGCCGCGGCCGATGTACCAGCGCACGCGCCAGGGCCACGCGTTGTCGTTGACCGCCCGACAGCGTTGCCGGCCAATCGCCGCCACGTGTGCCCAACCCCACCGCGTCCAGCGCCGCCTGCGCCTGCGCAAGACCGGCACGCCCCAGGCCCAGCGCCACGTTGTCGACCACCCGCTTCCACGGCAGCAGCCGCGCGTCCTGGAACATCAGCCGTACCGCATCGCGCTGCGCTGCCAGCGCTGCATGACCGCTGTCGACCGTGCCGGTATCGGCCGCTTCCAGCCCGGCGATCACGCGCAGCAAGGTGCTCTTGCCGCAGCCGCTGCGCCCGACAATCGCCACGCTGGCACCGGGCGCGATGTCCAGATCGATACCACGCAACACCTCCGCATCGCCATAGCGTTTGCCGATCCCGCGCAAGGTCAGCGGCAGGCCGGTCTCGACTGCGCTCATCGGCGCAGCTCCGCACGCTGTTGCTGCGCCGGGTGCCAGCCCAACCACCAGGCTTCCAATCCGCGTGCGGCCAGATCGGCCAGCTTGCCGAGCAATGCGTACAGCAAGATGGCCACCACCACGATGTCGGTCTGCAGAAATTCGCGCGCGTTCGTCGCCAGATAGCCGATGCCGGAACTTGCGGAAATGGTCTCGGCCACGATCAAGGTCAGCCACATCAAACCCAGTGCAAAGCGCAATCCGACCAGAATCGACGGCAACGCACCGGGCAACAACACATCGACAAACAGCTGCGGGCCGCGCAAGCCGTAATTGCGCGCCATCTCGATCAGCGCCGGGTCCACGCTACGGATGCCGTGATAGGTATTGAGATAGATCGGGAAGAAGGTGCCCAGCGCCACCAGAAACAGCTTGGCGCCCTCGTCGATGCCGAACCACAGGATCACCAGCGGAATCAGCGCCAGATGCGGCACGTTGCGCAGCATCTGCAAGGCGCTGTCGAGCAGGCGTTCGGCCACGCGCGACACGCCGGTGAGCAGGCCCAGCGCAAACCCGATGCTGCCACCGATGGCCAGGCCCACGGCCGCACGCCAGCTGCTGATGGCCAGGTGTTGCCACAACTCGCCGCTTTGCACCAGCGTGACAGCCGCACGCAGCACCGCGTCCGGCGCAGGCAGAATGCGCTGCGGCAACCAGCCGCCGGAGGCGGCGATCTGCCAGGCCACCAGCAAGGCCAATGGCAATAGCCAAGGCACTAGTAGATTGCCCAAACGACGCGAGCGGGTACTCATTGCGGAACCTTGATGATGTGGCGACGCATCGCAACAACAGCGCGCATGTGCACGTTTGCGGGGGCACGGCACCCGTTCCCGATCCCGCTTGCGTTTGCATCTCTTGTCCCGCGCATCACTTGCCCGCCGCTTGTTTGCCCGCCGGCGATGCAACGGCAACCGCTGGCGCGCGCCACACCGCCGGTGCCACCAGCACCCGCTTGGGCAACAGGCGCTGCGCGTGGAACAGATCGGCGGTGGCCTGCTGCGCCTTGATGACCTCGGCGCTGAGCGGTTGCACGCTGGCCGGCGGGCGATGGGCCAGCGTGCGCTCGACCACCGCAGGCGGCAGCCCGCTCACCTGCGCCAGCACCCGAATGCTGCCGGCGCGATCGCGTTCCAATAGTCCGTCGGCCTGATTGAGCTGCCCCATCACCTGCTGCACGAACGGGCCCCACGCGGTGGCATAGCGGCGCGAAGACAGAAAGAAGCCGCCGGTCAGTCCCAGCCCTTCGCCGTTGGCGAGCAGGCGCGCACTGCCATCCAGCGTCAATGCCGAATACCACGGGTCCCAGATCGCCCAGGCATCCACCTGCCCTGCAGCGAAGGCTGCGCGTGCATTGGCCGGCGACAGATACAACGGCGTGATGTCGCGCATGCTCAGGCCCGACTTGGCCAACAGGCGCAGCAACAGGTTGTGCGCACTCGATCCTTTCTGAAACGCAACCCGCTTACCCTTGAGATCGGCCACGCGCCGCAGCGTGCTCTTGGCCGGCACCAGAATGGTCTCGGCCTTGGGCGTGGGCGGCACCCATCCCACATACACCAGATCGGCACCGGCGGCCTGCGCGAACAATGGCGGAATATCGCCGGCACCGCCCAGATCGATGCTGCCCACATTCAAGGCTTCCAGCAATTGCGGCCCGGCCGGAAACTCGATCCAGGTAATTTTGGTGCGCGGGAAGCGTTGTTCCAGTAACCGATGCTGCTTGGCCAGCACCAGGCTCGACACCGCTTTTTGATAGCCGATACGCAACTGCGCCGGCTCGGCTGCCCATGCGGGTTGCAGCCAAGCAATGCTGGACAACAGCAACGCAACAAACACAAAGCGGTAGCGCATCCGAATCCTCCTCATTGCCAATCGGTGGACGGTTTTTCCCAGAGGTTGACGCCACCCTCCACCGCAAAGCGATCGATCTCGGCCAACTCGTCGGCACTGAACGCAGGCGACTGCAAGGCCGCGACGTTTTCGATCAACTGCTCCGGGCGGCTGGCACCCAGCAAGGCCGAGCTCACACGCGGATCGCGCAGTACCCAGGCCAACGCCAACTGCGCCAGACTCTGTCCACGCCGCTGCGCGATCGCATCCAGCCCGCGTGCGCGCTGCAGGTTGGCCTCGGACAGATGTTCCGGGCGCAGCGACTGCCCACCCGGACGATTCACCCGCGCATCGCTGGGCACGCCATTGAGGTACTTGCCGGTCAACAGGCCCTGCGCCAGCGGCGTGAATGCGATCACGCCGGCGCCGACCTCGTCGGTCGCATCGAACAGCTCGTGTTCGGCCCAGCGATTGAACAGGTTGTAGGCCGGCTGATGAATCAGCAGCGGCACTTTCCACTCGCGCAGCAAGGCAGCGATGTCGCGCGTGCGCGCCGCCGAATACGACGACACCCCTACATACAGCGCCTTGCCCTGCTGCACCGCGCTGGCCAATGCGCCGGCGGTCTCTTCCAGCGGCGTGTCCGCATCGAAGCGGTGCGAGTAGAAGATATCCACGTAGTCCACGCCCAGCCGCTGCAGGCTCTGATCCAGGCTGGACAGCAGGTATTTGCGCGAACTGCCGCCCTGCCCGTACGGGCCCGGCCACATGTCCCAACCGGCCTTGGTGGAAATGATCAGTTCGTCGCGATACGGCTTGAAATCCTCGCGCAGCAGGCGGCCGAAGTTGATTTCCGCGCTGCCATACGGCGGGCCGTAGTTGTTGGCCAGATCGAAATGGGTGATGCCCAGATCGAACGCGGTGCGCAGCAAGGCGCGCTGCGTGTCGATCGGCGTACTGTCGCCGAAGTTGTGCCACAGGCCCAGCGACAGTGCCGGCAACACCAGGCCGCTGCGGCCGACACGGCGGTAGGCGATACGGTCGTAACGATCGGGATGTGCGAGATAGGTCATCAGAATGTCCGGTAGATCAGCGTGCGCTGAAGCGATTGGCGGGGCGTGTCAGTCCCAGATGATCGCGCAAGGTGCGCCCTGCATATTCACGCCGGAACAGTCCACGCCGCTGCAGCTCGGGCACCACGTGCGTGGCCACATCGGCCAGGCCGCCGGGCAGATGCGGCACCAGCACGTTGAAACCGTCCGCGGCCTCGCCTTCGAACCAGGCCTGCAGCTGGTCGGCAATCTGTGTCGGCGTACCGATCAGGCTGTAGTGCCCGCGTCCGCCTGCGATGCGCCGACCGAGCTGGGCAATGCTCAGTTGCTCCTGTCCGGCCAGCTCGGTGAACAACTGCTGGCGGCTGCGCTGGCCGGTTTCGGTGAGCGGCAGCTCCGGCAACGGGCCATCCGGCGGATAGCCGGACAGATCGAAGTTGCCCAGCATGCGCGACAGCAGCGCGATGCCGACCTCGGGCTCCACCAGCTCCTGAAACTGCTCGAACTTTTCCTGCGCCTCGGCCTGGCTTTGCCCGACCACGACGAACACGCCTGGCATCACCTTCAATGCATCGCGCGAGCGCCCGAATTGTTCCAGCCGCCCCTTGATGTCGGCGTAGAACGCCTGCGCCTTGGCCAGCGACGACTGCGCGGTGAACACCACCTCGGCCGTTTCGGCCGCGAGCGCACGTCCGGGCTCGGACGAGCCAGCCTGCACCAGCACCGGATGCCCCTGCGGCGCCCGCGCGATATTGAGCGGCCCGCGGACCTGGAAGTGCGCCCCGCGATGGTCTAGCACATGCAGCCGCGCCGGATCGTAGTGCACGCCAGAGGCAGTGTCGGCGATAAAGGCATCGTCGTCCCAGCTGTCCCACAGCCCTGCGACCACTTGCTGGAATTCGCGCGCCCGCGCATAGCGCTCGGCATGCACGTAATGCGCATCGCGGTTGAAATTCAGCGCCTCGTCGGCGGCATCGGAGGTGACCAGATTCCAGCCGGCACGCCCACCGGACAGATGATCCAGCGAGGCGAACTTGCGCGCCACGTGGTACGGCTCGTTGTAGCTGGTGGTCATGGTGGCGATCAACCCGATGCGCTCGCTCACCACCGCCAACGCGCTGAGCAACGTGAGCGGCTCGAACAGGCTGGAGCGCGCCATCCGCGACGCCACCGGCCCACCGGCCGCAGCCAGGCTGTCGGCGACGAACACCGCATCGAACTTGGCGGCCTCGGCAATGCGCACCATCTGCCGGTAATGATCGAACACCAGCGGATCGGCACTGGCGTGCGGATGCCGCCATGCGGCCACGTGATGGCCAGTGGCCATCAAAAATGCGCCGAGCGAAAGCTGACGTGCGGCGCTCATTGCAGCCTACTGTGCGTAACACCCGCACTGTTCAAATCGATATCCAACACCATCACACACATCGTCAAAAATCCTTATGCAACTGCAGCCCGACATAGCGCTGATCGTCCCGCGGCACCAGCCGATAGACATTTCCGGTGGCATTGGCCAGCAGCGGTGCATACGAACGATCGCCGAGATTGCGGCCGAGCACGGCCACCCGCCAGCCATGCACATCGTCGGCCAGCGCAATGCTGGCATTCCAGATCGCATACGGGCCCTGGATGGTCTGCGGGGTCTGGCTGAGGTCGTACTGCACGCTGTCCTGCCAACTCACATCGCCGCTGAATTCCAGCGCCAGGCTGCCGCGCAACGGCACCCGGTAACCGGCACGCAGATTGCCCTTCCAGTCCGGCGAAAACGGCAGCGGCCTGCCATCGACATTGCAGTTGGCCGCTGCTGCGGTGGGGCAGGCAAAGCGCAGGATGCGCGCCTGCGTGTAAGCCAGCGATGCGGCCAGGCTGAGCCGCTCGGTGGGCCGATACTCCAGATCCAGTTCCAGGCCTTGCGTGCGCACTTGGCCGGCATTGATCAAGCGTGTCACCACCTGCCCGGCCACGGTGTCGAAAAAGTTGGCCTGATAGTTGGCGTATTCGGTATGGAACAGCGCCACATTCGCACTGAGGCGATCGTCCAGGGCGCGCGCCTTCAAGCCGAGTTCCCAGGCATTGGAGGTTTCCGGCTTCAGCGCCGGCGTATCGCGCGGCTGCATGTTGAAGAACACGTTGTAGGCCGGGCCCTTGTAGCCGCGCGAATAAGTGAGGTAACCGGTGGTCTGCGCATCGAAGTCGTATTGCAGGCCGGCGCGACCCGACACGCCGTTTTCTGCAGTGCTGCCACTGCTTGCCGTAGAGGGCTGGATACCGGTGACTGCGGCTGCGGAGCTGGACACGCGCCGATGTTGATAGTCGAGCGTGTCGCGGGTGAAGCGCGCGCCCAACAACGCACGCAGATCCGGGCGCCAATGCCAGGTGGCCTCGCCGAACGCCGCATACGTTTCTGCACGCGTGCCGTAATCGGCCACACCCACGTTGCTGGCGGTCGGCGAGGTCACGGTACGGCGATAGGTTTCGTCGTTGCGCGCGTGCAGGTAATACAGCCCGGCGACCGCTTCCACTGCACGGTCGCGCGGGGTCTGGATGCGCAATTCCTGCGAATACTGTGTGTAGCCCAGATCACCACGGTCGTGCGAGGACGGAAACGCCGCGCTGCGTTGCGCGGTGCGGTCGCCATCCTGGAACTGGGTGTTATCCCATTGCCGCCACGCGCTGATCGAGGTGAGCAACGCCTCGCCAAGATGCTGATCCAGCTGCAGCGAGGCGCCCTTGTTGGTGTCGTCCAGATGCGTGCGGTAATCGCTGCTGATCTGCCGGTTGTCGGCGCTAGCAGTGACTGGCGCAAGCGCCGCAGCGAAGTCCGCACGCGTGCTGGCCACCACCACACCGCTGGGCGCGTCGCTACGCGATTGCAGGTAGTCGGCGAGCAGCGTCGCGTTCAAGCTCTGGTTCGGGGTCAGATCCAGCCGCAGCCGCGCACCGGAGCGCTGGTAACCATTGACGGTCTGGCCGTCGGCCACATTGCGCACATTGCCGCCGTACTCGGCCCACAACGCCGACACGCTGGCCTTGAGCACCTCCGGCACCAGCGTGCCGCCCACGCTGGCACGCACACGGTCTTCGTCGCCGCCTCCGAAGTGCGCGTAATCCACATAGCCGCCGAACACATCTGGCGACGGCTTGCTGACGATATTGAGCACGCCGGCCGAGGCGTTCTTGCCGAACAAGGTGCCCTGCGGCCCGCGCAGGACTTCGATACGTTCGACATCGACCAGATCCAGCGTGGCCTGGCCCGGCCGCCCCAGCACCACGCCATCGATGACCGTAGCCACGCTGGGCTCGACGCCCGGCGAGGTGGAGATGGTACCCACGCCACGCAGGAACAACGAGGTGTCCTTGTTGGAGGCGCCGGTGCGAAAGGTCAGGCTGGGCACCAGCGCAGGCAGGTCGGCTACGCTGTTGCGGTTTTCGCGCTCCAGCGTTTCACCCTGCACCACCGACACCGCCACCGGCACTTGCTGCAAGGTGGTCTCGCGACGTGTGGCGGTCACCGTCACCGCGCCCAAGGTCTGCGCGGCGCGATCTGGTGTGGCCGCAGCCTCACCCACTTCATCGGCCAGCACCGGCGTACATGCCCACGCCAGACTCCACGCCAACACCTGCGGCTTGGCCAACCATTTCGAAGCAGCAAAGATCCTTGCAGGGGTCCGGTATCGCGCGGGCATGTATGGCCTTTCGTGGCGTGGGCTGTCTTGTCGCAGCGTTAGTGACTTCGGTTATTCGAGAGCGCCGTGCGTGCGCGGCGAACAAGGTGCAGCGCACGCACGGCAGGCGGTTCAATGCAATAGCGCATGCTGTTTGCAGCTGCCTCAAGCGTCAAATAACCAATGTTTAGGTGGTTATTCACTCACGCACTGCAGTGCGTGCGGATAGCCGCGCCAAGCGCGCTCGAAGACCACCGATGCACAATAGCGAGTCAAGTGGCGATAATGGCTCCATGGATGTACCCAAGCCCTGGCACCTCTACCTGCTGCTGTGTCGCAACGGCAGCTATTACGCCGGCATCACCAACGATCTGGAGCGGCGCTTCCAGGCGCATCTGCGTGGTACCGGCGCGCGCTACACACGCGCGAATCCACCACTGGAAGTGCTTGCCAGCCACCCGTACGCGGACCGCGCCGCAGCCTCGCGCGCAGAGTGGCAGCTCAAGCAGCAACCGCGCGCGCGCAAGCTGGCCTGGTTGCTGGCGCAAGCGAGCGACGGCGCCGAGTCACAGCTCGCTGACGCATTGATCACGCCCGCCTAGCCGTGTGTTTTCTACGCTGCACCGCCATCAATCGCGGAGCAGCGCATGCACTATCAGCTCTACTACTGGACCGGCCTGCAAGGCCGCGGCGAATTCGTCCGCCTCGCACTGGAAGATGCCGGCGCCGACTACACCGACGTGGCGCGCGTGGAAGGCGATGAAGTGATGAATGCCTTTCTGGAAGGTCACCAAGCCGGCGCCCAGCCGTTCGCACCGCCCTTCCTCAAGGCAGGCGACACCGTAGTTGCGCAGGTCGCAGCGATCCTGCATTTCATTGGGCCGCAGCTGAAGCTGGTACCGGAATCGGATGCACTACGCATCCAGGCATTGCAATTGCAGCTGACCATCAGCGACCTGGTGGCCGAAGTGCACGATACCCATCATCCGATCGCCACCGGGCTGTATTACGAAGACCAGAAAGCCGAAGCGGCCAAGCGTGCCAAGGACCTGCGCGACAACCGCCTGCCCAAGTTCCTGGGCTACTTCGAACAGGTGCTGCAACAGGCCGGCGGCACCCATGTACTGGGCGCGTATTCGTATGTGGATCTGTCGCTGTTTCAGCTGATCAGCGGGCTGGAATACATGTTTCCCAAGCACATGGCAACGCTGTCGACCGATCTGCCCGGCCTCAAGGCCTTACAGCAGCGCGTGGCCGAGCGTCCGCGGATTGCCGCCTATCTCGCATCCGAGCGACGTGTAGCGTTCAACACCAATGGCATTTTTCGCCACTATCCGGAGCTGGATGCGGCGTAATCGATACGACTGCATCTCCTGCATCACATCGCAAGCAGCACCGAAACCACTGCGTCGATACTGACGCCAGGTGCATGTCACTGCAGCATGCAAGGCCGCACTCGGTGCGGCCTCATCCTTGCGTCGATCGCAAGCCGCCTCAACGTCCCTGCAGCAATGCCGTCCGAATTCGCTGCAACTGCACCTTCACCGCAGCGGCCTGCGTCGGCCCCAGCCGCAACACTGCTTTTTGCCCAACCGACAGCGCTTCCAGCGCAGGATCGACAAAGCGATAGCGACCACGTTCGTCGCGCACCACCTTGATCGGTTGCGCTGGATCCGGCGTGCGTAACAGATGATCGATCACATCGATCACGCGGTCATTGAAGTAACGATCCGGCGCGCCGAGATCGGCATATGCCTGCTGAAACAGCGGGTAGAAACGCACATAACTGCGCACCAAGGCCTGCGCATCCACCTGGGTGAATGCCGCCACGTAAGGCGCATAACGCACCGCATTGGCCTGATCGATCACAACAGCGCCAGCTGCGTCGGAGACCTGCAACTCACCAGGCACCGGCTGCAGCACCGAGACACGGCGGCTGATGCTGGGCTGGGTCAGATTGTCGATCATCACCACAACGCGCTCGATCAGATGCTTGCGCACCACGATCGACAACGCGCCATCGTCCTGCACCAGGTCCAGCAATGCCTGCCAGGCAGCCGCATCGCTCTGTGCCAGCGCAGGAATCGCAGCGTCGGCGGCATCGGCCGAGGGCGCCTGCACCGGATGCCGTGGCCCTGCCGGCACGGGCGGCGCAGGGGTCACAGCGGCTGCCACGGCGCTTGCGGTCTGGCTGATCGGCGCAGGCAACGCGCCCGGAGCAGTGGGTGACCCGCTGAACAGCCACCAAGCGGCACCGGCCACGATTGGCACCGCCAGCAGCCACGGCCAACGCGAAGACTTCGATTGCATCGTGAAACTCCTTACATCGACAACATCCATGGTGTGACCATGAGATGGCGCGGTGGTTCCATCGATATGTGGCGATGACGCGATCCAGCAGGCTGCGTGCATCAAGCTGGAGCGTTTGCACGCGAGGTTCGCTGTCTGTGGAAGCAAACGCTGGCTCTTACGCTGCAAGCGACAACGACATGCCCGTAACCATCATCCTCATTGCGAACAGATAACGCCCGCAGCGAAGTTTGAGGCAGTCAAAAGCTCGGTGGGTCGAGGGCGCGATGCCCTCACCGCTCGCGGGACACGCCGCAAGTACCTCCATGTAGGCTCGATGGCGGCATCCATGCCGCCACACGGTCCCGCAAGCGGTGAGGACACCGCACCAGAGAGTTGATCGGTTGCTTTGTTTAAAACCATGCGCAGCGACCATCCCGACTGGTCCTTGCCCGCCCACCGTCGCGGGACCTTACGCGGCATGGATGCCGCGTAAGAGCCTTATCTGTTCGGAATCTGGCAGATTAGATGTCGAGAGCCGGCGTGGGCCACCGTGAGAGCCTGGATCTCAGCGATCGCCGTGTAGCTTGGTACCCACGCCGGATTCTCCCTTGATTCGCCCGAACAGTTGCCCGAGGTGACACTCGAAACGATAA
>NZ_JBEOLS010000048.1:0-40939 GCF_040279205.1 Xanthomonas hortorum | reverse complement strand
CCGGCCTGGTCGACAAAGGCACCTTCATCGTGGACGAGGTGGAGTACAGCGGCGCCCCCGACATCATCACGGTGCGCGCGCGCAGTGCAGACCTCACCACTGACATGCGCACGCGGCGCGAGCGCAGTTGGCACAACACCACGCTGGGTGCAGTGCTCAACACGCTCGCCGGCGAGCATGCACTGACGCCGCGCGTGGCCGAGGCACTGGCGCGTATCAAGTTGCCGCACCTCGACCAGGCCAACGAGAGCGACATGAACCTGCTTACCAGCTTGGGGCAACGCTTCAACGCGGTGGCCACGATCAAAGCCGGTGCGCTGCTGTTTGCCCCGATCGGCGCCGGCACCACAGCAACCGGCAAACCACTGCCGACCGTCACGCTGACGCGGCGCGATGGCGACCAGCACCGCTACTCGGTAGCCGACCGCGATGCCTACACTGGCGTGCGCGCCTACTGGGTGGACAAGGGCAAGGCGCGGCGGCAGTCGGTGCTGGTGGGCACGGACGACAATGCCAAGCGCCTGCGCGAGTCATATGCGAACGAAGCAACCGCACGCCAGCATGCGTATGCAGAACTGGAGCGCGTCAAACGCTGCATGGCGAAATTCGACTATGTGCTCGCCATTGGCAGAGCAGAGATCTCACCGGAACAAAGCGTGGCTGTCAGCGGCTTCAAGCCACAAATTGACGCACAGCGCTGGCTGGTTGCAAAAGCCACACACGCACTCGGAGGTAACGGATTCACAACGTCGCTTGAGTTGGAAAGCGTCGTCTGACGCTTTCGTCTTCTCTACTGCAACAGCTTGTTTTCAGCGGCTACCGGCATCAATAGCGTGCCGTCGCCTGAGACTCTACATTTGCGCATTTGGCTCAGCGCGTAGGAGGTCGCCTCGGCGTATGAAGTGAATCCGGTGACTGGCAATCTATGCTGCCGTAACGTGATGCCACCGCTCTTGGAGACAAGAATTTCTGCGCAGCATTCATCGCCGAGCCAAACAACGTGTGCAGTCAACACGTATTCGCCTGACAGGCGAACCATTGCATCATCCATGCGTCTCTCCAAAATTTAGGGGCGTCTCACCGAATCGGGCCGCTGGGCAGCCACGCAGTTCAACAACTCATCGAGACGATTATCGCAAATAAAACGCAGCGCACACTTGATGCAAATCAAGTGCAATCCCTACGCTGCGTGTAGGGTTTATCTGACAGCCAACGCTATTCGATCGTTATAGCGTTCCGATCTAAGGATGTCTGGTCATCTCGCGTTGCCAGGACGGCGACGGCTCGATCACATGGAGTGAGGCACCGACACCTCAACGAAAGCCGCCGGTTGTAGACCGGCGGCTTTTTTTATCACCCTGCCTCGAACTTTCTGCGCACTTTCAGTCTTTCAATCTGAATCGCCAATTCCATCTGCCTTTTCTTTTCCGACTTGATCGTGGCGCGAGCTTGCGCATATTTCTGGCGGAAACCGACCGGCATTAGAAGCCTGATTGTGATTGGAACTGCGATCCAGAGAGCAAGATAAGCAATCTGTTCACCCATCACTGAAGATGGGGAAATTCCCTGAAGCTTCATCCATACGAGCATAGACCCCACACCCCAGGTGATTGTGTACAACCCATCCCAGAAGCGTGCCTTCTTCAAAACCTCATTGACAACCAACTGCTCAATTTCCAGCTCTTCAAGCGATGGACTCGGCGTTCCTTGACCGTAATTGATCTGTTGATTTTCGATGTTTGCAGTCTGGATAAGCTGGCCGATTTCAGATTTCTTAACGTCCATTCGCTCGTTGTGGTCTCGCATTTTCTCTCTCTCTTCTTGAAGACGCCTTCGACGTGTGTCAACAGGCTAGAAATCAATTGAGGCGTCGGCCTCATCTCGTGCCACGCGCACTTCAGATCGCCAATTTTGTGCCGATATGGATCGCCCGGCCGATGAGCAGTTGTCCGACCACCAATTGCATCACGTCCGATTTTTTTTACGTCCGCCACCGACGTTTATCGTCAGATTGGGCTGGGATATTTCGCCCCCGGACAGGACCTGACCTACCTCTGATTGGTGCATCACAAACTTTGCTCGTCCAGCAGCCCTGGCTGTCGCTCCTAAAGCAGCAGCCACGGCAAGGCGCACTTCCGGCGGCGCAAGGCGGTAAGCGGACACCAACTGCACCTCTTCCGTGCTCATACCATGGCGCTGACCAGTGAGGACATACAGCACATCAATGCCCACTTCGCTCGCGGCGGCTAAATAGGTTCCGCCCGGCACGTGCTCGTCCTTTTCGATGTTGACCTGGGAACGCTTTGTCAACCCGCAACGCTCCGCCAATTCGGTCTGCGTCAGACCGATACGTTTGCGCTCATCCTTCAATCGACTTCCGAACGACACAATTTACCCCTTGAAAGGTGCAGTTTACTTCCCTATCATTCCGGAACGCCTACCAAGCTTCCGTCATGAAAACATCCAACAAGTCATCCTCCTTGCGCACACCAGACCAAGCTAAGTCATGGTTGCGCGACAACGGCGTCACCGTCTCCCAGTTCGCCCGAAGCCATGGCATTAGCCGTGATGTCGTGGCAGATCTTTTGCGAGGGAGGACACGCGGCAACTACGGCAAAACACACAGCGCCGCAGTAGCCCTCGGGCTGAAACCGCGCCCAGATTCTGCCATAGAAATCCCTAAAGCTTCGCAGAAGTAACGCACATGTCAGCCGCTCTCCCACGACGCAAAGCAGTCTTCATCTGCGAGGGCTGCGGGTCGTCACTGCACAAGCGCAGCAGCTACCTCACGCATCGCTTTCTACGCAATGACGTGTACGTCTGCGACAACCCGGTCTGCGGTGCCAGCTACACCGGCCACACCGAACTGACCGGCTTGTGCAGCCCCAGCGGCATCCCAAACGCACACAGCGATTTGCCACCGACACCAGGCTACCTCCGAGCACTTGCATTGAAGGCGTACCGCGACGCAGCCAACGCTGCGCAGATGGACCTTCTGGATACCGTAGCACCTTAGTTTTTCAGCCTTCAGGGGGCTTTGATGATGAGCAAGATCGAGCTTGCGGACTTTACGTCCGCTCAACAGTTGTGCCTGCAATCCGCCATTCGTTGCGGTGGGCTGGCGAAAATCGGTACCGAATACGCACCGCGCCATCACCATGAGCGCGAGACCGGGCGCACCTACGACACCGCCACCGTGGCGCAACTGATGGTGCGCGGCATGCTCACCAGCAGCCGCACGCACTCGATGCACGTGCTGGCAACCGATGCGGCGATGGAACTGCTGGACTACGGCAGCGTGGCGCGGGAGATCAGCGCATGAGCCAGAGCAACGGATGGGCCACCGCACAGGCGCCGCATTTTGTCGATGCGCCATCGCAGAGCAGCCAGCAGTACGTGTCGCCTCACAAGAAGCGCGAGCAGGCCGACACCCTCCGCCGTCAGGTCGACGCGCACCTGGCACAGGGTGGCGCCTATGAGGTGATCACCACACCACGCCCGATCGGCAAGAGCCTGGCCGCATTGGCGCTGCGCTCCACTGTGCGCAAGGGCGGTTGATCCATGCAGGAAGATCTACGGCAACTTGTGCTGCAGCGGCTTGAGCGCGACTACGCGCTCAAGCATCGCAGCGGCACCAGTTACATGCGCGGCGGCAAGTGCCCCGCCTGCGGCAAGAAGGAGCTCTACGCATTCGAGCCGAAACCGTGGGTCGTCAAGTGCGGCCGCGAAGCCAAATGCGGCCACGAATTGCACGTCAAGGATCTCTACGACGACCTGTTCGACGATTGGTCCAAGCGTTACCCGATCACGCAGACCTCGCCGACGGCGTCGGCCGACGCCTATCTGCAGTCCTCGCGCGGCTTTGCGTTGGCGCCACTGCGTGGTCTGTACACGCAGGAAACCTATTACGACATCAAGATCAAGGAAGCCACCGCCACGGTGCGTTTCGCGCTCGACAAGGGCGGCTGGTGGGAACGCCTGATAGATCGGCCGCACCGGTTCGGCAAGCAGAAGGCGCGCTTCGCACCAGGCCAGAGCTATGCCGGCATGTGGTGGTGTGCGCCTGCCGCTGCAGCGTTGATGGCCACCGCAGCCGAGGTGTGGATTGTCGAGGGCATCTTCGACGCGATCGCGCTGCTGCAATACGGCGTGTGTGCTGTGTCTGCCATGTCATGCAATGCCTACCCCGACGAGTCGCTGCGGCAGCTGGCAAAGCAACGCGCTGGCAACCTGCCAACGCTGGTGTGGGGCCTGGATAACGAGGCCGGTGCCCGCGATTACACCCACAAGCACGCCCGTCGCGCCGATGCGCTTGGCTTCAAGAGCCGTGCGGCGCTGATCGAGCAGCCGGCCACCGGCAAGAAGATCGACTGGAACGATCTGCATCTGCGTGCGCAGGCCGCGAGCGACCATGCCAAGCAATGGGACGCGGCCGTTGCCGAGGCGCGTTACCAGGGCGACCTGCTGATGGCCCGCTCGGCGATCGAGAAGGGCTTGCTCATGTATGACCACGACCAAGCGTCCGAGTTCTGGCTGGAGTACCGCTCGCGCCTGTATTGGTTCGAGTTCGACGCGGTGCGCTTTGAAAAGCTGCAGCGCGACGTGGAACCGGATGAGGATGGCGAGATCGACCCGGACAAGCTCGCCAAGATCCGCCGCGCCGCCTGCTCAGTGAACAAGATCGCCAACTGCTACCCCGAGGCGCTGTACTTCCAGCGCCAGGAAGTCACTGACGAAAGCTGGTACTACTTCCGCATCGACTTCCCACACGATGCGCCCAGTGTCAAAGGCACCTTTACAGGCGGCCACATTTCCAGCGCCAGCGAGTTCAAGAAGCGCCTGATCAGCCTGGCTGCGGGCGCAATGTTCACCGGCAGCGGCCACCAGCTCGACCGGCTGATTGAAGACCAGACCGAGGCCATCAAGACCGTCGAGGCCATCGACTTTGTCGGCTATTCCAAGGAACACCGCGCCTATCTGCTGGGCGATATCGCCGTGCGCGATGGCGAGGTGGTCACCGCGAACGAAGAGGACTATTTCAGCTTCAAGAAGCTGCGCCTGAAGAGCACACAGAAGTCGATCCGCATGGAGATCCAGCGTGACCCGGAGGCGTTCCGCACGGATTGGTTGCCCTGGCTGTGGCAGTGCTTCGGCACGCACGGCGTGGTCGCGATGACGTTCTGGTTCGGCTCACTGTTTGCCGAGCAAATTCGTGCCAGCCACAAGAGCTTTCCGTTCCTCGAAGCCACCGGTGAAGCGGGCGCCGGCAAGACCACCTTGCTCACGTTTCTATGGAAGCTGCTGGGCCGCTCAGACTACGAGGGCTTCGACCCGGCGAAGTCATCCAAGGCGGGCCGTGCACGTGCCATGGGGCAGATTTCCGGCATGCCGGTGGTGTTGCTGGAAGCCGACCGCAGTGAGCCAGACAAGGCGCACACCAAGACCTTCGAGTGGGACGAATTGAAGGATTTCTTCGGTGGCGGCACCCTGGCGACGCGCGGCGTGCGTAACGGTGGCAACGACACCTACGAGCCGCCGTTTCGCGGCACGATCGTGATCAGCCAGAACGCGGCGGTTGACGCCTCAGAAGCGATCCTCACGCGTATCGTGAAGCTGCACTTCAAGCGCCCACAGGTCACCACCGAAAGCCGCATTGCGGCCGACAATCTCAACGCGCTGCAGGTCGAAGAGCTCAGCCACTTCCTGATCAAGGCCGTGCGCAGCGAAGGCGCGATCCTGGACAAGTTTGCCGAGCGGGTGAAGTTCTACGAGGCGCGCTTGCGCGAGAAGCCGGATCTGCGCCTGGAACGTGTGATCAAGAACCACGCGCAGATGCTTGCGTTGCTGGACTGCCTGCGCCTGGTGATGACACTGCCCGAAGAGATGGTCAAGGCCACGCGCGATGCGCTGTTGGACATGGCCTTCGAGCGACAGAAGGCGATCAGTGCCGACCACCCGATGGTGAATGAATTCTGGGAGGTCTACGAGTATCTGGAGGCCACCGGCAATGGCAAAGCCGTGGTCAACCACAGCCGCGATGCCAGCCGGATTGCAATCAATCTCAATCAGTTCGCCGGCAGGGCTGCGCAGTTCAGTCAGGCAGTGCCGGATCTCAAGATTCTGCGCGGTCTGCTGGCCGACTCACGCCGCCACAAGCTGGTGTCGGCCAACACCGCCGTCAACAGCGCCGTGCTCACGAACGGCTTCGGCGCGGGCACGACTGTGAAGTGCTGGGTGTTCTCGAAATGAGTACCGCAGATTTCCGCATTTTTCCGTTGACACGCCCCAAGGATCGGAGCGAGTATTCCTACGTCGCCGCACAATCGGCGACCGGGGTTAGAAGCCCGAATCAAAAGGCGCACCAGCGCCCATCGACCGATGCATGGCGCTTTTTTGTTGCCCGCATCGTCGCGGGCGCACGCAAGCCAGTTTTATGGCGGGCGGTGCGCGGGGGCCGCAAGGCCCACCGGTTCCCTTTTGGCCGGTCTTCTAACCGCGTACCGTCCGCCACCTCGTTTAGAAGCGAGTGGGCGGATTCCAAATTACAAAAGGAATCCTGCATGTCCTACGACGCTCAAGAGGCGCCGGCATCTGCCGCGCGCCAGGTCGCTTATTTCTTTGGCTTGATCGCCAACACCCTCGACTGGAATCACGCCGCCTGGCTGGCCCTCATGGCACGCCTGGAAGGCACTGGCAAGGCGATTCACGCACTCACGCTTGCTGACATCGAAACTGCCGTCGCGGCTGTCGACGCGCTGTTCAAGGAGGCGCAGCGATGAGCGCCAACAAGCAGTTCCGCGTCTGCGCCGGCGTCGTACTCAGCTTCGAGCTGATGCATGGCTACGTGCTTGTGATGCTGCATTCCGATGCACAACACGACGTCGCCCCGGTATTGATCGCCTGCGAATCCGCAGGCCTTGATGACCTATTACTGGGCGGTGACGGGCAGAGCCTGGTGCTTGGCCGGCTACATGTCTGCATGCGTGTAGATCCCGCAGGCACGGTGCTCGACTGGCTGCGCAAGCAGACACGCACCAACGGAGCCGCACGATGAGCTCGGCCCGTGCAATCGCATATCCAGAAGACGCCGACTACGCGCTCAGTGAGGAAGAGCACGATCGCCTGTGGCGCGTGCAACAGGCTGCCAGCCTGCTCGCTGCACTGAACCATGAAGTGGCGACCCGCGCCGGCATCAGCTACGACGGCGTCAGCGCTGTCGCTGACTTCATGCGCGAAGAACTACTCGACATCGCTTCAAGCGCCAGATGCCTGCGCGAACCCACCGAGCCGCCCACGGGCGCCGATTTGATTTGACCTGTCCCAGCGGGTCCGGCGGGCGGTGCGCCAACACCGCCCCTGGGCCTTCCATCAACGAAGCTCGAGGAGAGCCACATGCAACAGCACGCTGTCACACGCACGCAAATTTCCGGCACCGGACCCGGCGAGGAGGCTAGCACGCCCGCCGTGACCGGCTTCGACATCGCGGCAGGCAAAGATTGCAGCGCGATCGCAACGCTCTACATCACCCACGACGCGGTCGTGGTGGTGGCTGTTCTCAACATGGGTCACCACACCAGCGCCACCCAGCGGTGGGAGCGCCGCCGTGGTCCCGGCAAGGGCTGGAAACTGATCAGCGGCCCGCAGCTGTTCAGCAGTGAGGCCGATCGGATCAGCAACGCGCTGGCTGACTTCATGGACGATCTGGACTTTCCGTTCGACCTGGCCAACATGCTGCCGCGCCGGCCCACAACGGCCGCCGAGGCCGCGATTGCCGCTGCTGCGCGGGAGGTGGCCCATGCTTAATTTGGCCCTGATCTTGATCGCGCCAACGGCTGGCGGCGCGCTGCTGTATCGCCTGTGGCTCACGCGCCCGGCGCGCGTTGCACACGTCGGGCTGGCTGTGGGGCAGATCCCGCAGCGCCTGCGCCGTCGCCGCGCCATGGCCGTGCGCCGGGTGGTGACCCATGGCTGAGTCGATCGTTGTTTGCGGGCCAATGGGTAGCGGCAAGACGCTCAATGCTGACGCAATCCGCCTGGCCTACGAGCTCAAACGCGTGGTCGAGTTGGATGAGCGACTGCAGCGCAAGGGGGATGACTGGCAGCTGGCCCAGCACGACGTGCTCATGCTGACCAATGACCGGTTGCTGGCCGAACTGACGGCGCAGCGTCTGCGCATTGAAGTGGTTGCCATCGCGGACGCGCGTGTGCGCGTCGGCGCTGCTTGGAGGTCACCACGATGACGCTCGATCGCGTGATTGCTGTGAGCCGAGCGGCGCAGCACTACGGTGGCCCCGGCCCACTGTCGACGGGCGAGGCCTTGACGGCCGCCTTGGTACTCAACCGGCACGACTGGCTTGCAGACATGGACTACACCATCGCTCAGGCGCTTGATCGGATTGACGAGGGCACCATCGCGCACCTGCGCCAGGCAGAGCGGGCGATCGGCAGTAGCGCAGGAGCCGTGGAGGAAGGCCTGCGATGACCCAGCGCGAGATATCGCATGCCGAACCTCTGCCCGCCTGCAGGGCCGGTCACGCGGGCCGACACATCGTCGACAGCCGCCGTCTGCAGGCCGGTGGCGGGCATGCCATCGAATGCCGATGCGGGCGCACCAAGAAGCACGCCGACTTCGACCAGGCGCTGGCCGAGTGGAAGCGTATGCACCGCATCCGCGTGCCACGCCAATCGGCGCCTGCCGACAGCAACGTGGTTCAACTCGGCCTGCGCCTGCGCGGAGGCGACAGCCGGTGATCGACGAGGACACAGAAGCGCACCGGCGCCAATGCGAAGCGCGTTACTGGCTGCGACAGGGATACACCGACGCCAGATCGGTCGCCCTGCTGCAGCAGCTGATCGCCGCCAAGCGCGGCGACCAGGCGGCGCAGGATCTGCGCGACGAGATGCGCGAGCAGTGGAAGAGCCGCCGGCAGTGGCAGCAGGAGCAGCTGCTATGACCGGGCGAATCCTGCATTTCGCCGACCTGCAGCGGATCTGTTCGCCGGACGGCCCAGCCCCGCGCCTCATGGTGGTCTGCCGCTGGGCGGACCGCGAGGGCATCCGCTACCGCTACGACCGCAAGGGCCGGATCTGGACAACGATTGACGCTGTGAACGCCGCGCTCGGCATCGCCGAGCCTGCGGCCAACCACGAAAATGCCATGGAGCTGATCTGATGGGACGCGGTAGAAAAAGGAAGTTCAACCCTGCTATTCCGGCGCACATTGACCAGGCAGCGCTTCCCAAGGGCGTCTATTGGGAGGACAACCGCTGGTATCTCTTAGAGGCTCATCCCGAAGGGGGACGTCCGCGAAAGCGGACGGTCGCCCACGCTGATATCCGGCTCTCTGAGCTCCACGGCATCGCTGAGGCCGCGGCCGGCAATGAGGTCCGAGGCACACTGGCTTACCTCACAGAGCGCCTTGAGGAATCCACCGAATTTGCCGAACTGTCGAAGGACACACAGCGGGATTACCGCTGGTGCGCGGAAACCGCAACTACCTACGTGCTCAAGGACGGATCGACGCTCGGCAAGATGCAGATTGCGCGCATCAACGTGCCGGCGATGCAGCGCCTGGTCGAGACGCTGGCGGGAGGTCGGCCAGCAACCAAACTGCAGCCGGCAATCGAGCCGCGCCCCAGCAAAGCCAACCACGTGTTGCGCTACCTGCGCCGCGCGTTCGGCTGGGGCATCCGCATGGGCTTATGCGAGCACAACCCTGCCAAGGGTGTCCGCCAGGCAAAGGAGCGCGGCGAGCACAACATGCCCGAATCCGATGTGTTTGCCACTGTGCTGACCTTCGCGCTCGAACGCGGCAGCCTCAAGGCGCATACACGTGGGAGCGTGCCGCCTTACCTCCACGCCGTGATGCTGCTTGCCTACAACGTGCGCCTGCGCGGCATTGAGGTCACAGACCTGACAGATGCGCACGCAGAGGCTGAGGGCATACGGAGCAGTCGCCGTAAGGGCTCACGTGACACGATCACCGCCTGGAACGACGACCTCCGCCAAGCGTGGGCCTGGCTGGCGGCCTATCGGCAAAGAGCGATGAACGCTCATAGACGGCCCTCGCACATGAAAGCCGAGCGTCGCCGGCTCTTGGTGAATCAGTCGGGTGCACCCTTAAGCAAATCAGCGCTGGACAGCGCTTGGCAGCGGATGATCGCGCTCGCCATCAAGGATGGCGTCATTACAGCCGAACAGCGGTTTAGCTTGCATGGATTGAAGCATCGCGGCATCACGGACACCGCCGGCACCCGCGCCGACAAGCAGGAGGCTGCCGGTCACGCGACGCAGCAGATGACGAATCGATACGCGCACGACGTCCCGCTGGTACAGCCACCTACCCCGCCCGCCAACCGCTGAACACTTCGCTGCCCGAACTGCCGGGCAGCGCTTTCACGGCGGCGCCCAGCCTAATTTTCCCGGCAATTTTCCCGACACATAGAAAAACAGCCACTTGGCTTGCGCTAAGTGGCTGTTTTAATTGGTGGGCCGTCAAGGATTCGAACCTTGGACCTATTGATTAAGAGTCAACTGCTCTACCAACTGAGCTAACGGCCCTGAAACTGGTCGCACATTGTATGTGCGTTTTTGCTTCGTTGCAACACTCCGCGATGCGTCGGGTCCAACATTTCCTGCAATCAGTGGGGTGGCTGAGGGGACTCGAACCCCCGACATCTGGAATCACAATCCAGTACTCTAACCAGCTGAGCTACAGCCACCACTGAAAACCTACTTCCTACCGCACCGCCGATGGCGCGCCCGACAGGACTCGAACCTGTAACCGCCGGCTTAGAAGGCCGGTGCTCTATCCGGTTGAGCTACGGGCGCCCGGACCGAACGTTGCATTCCCACGCCGCAAGAAGCTCGGAATGGTCGGGGTAGAGGGATTCGAACCCCCGACATCCTGCTCCCAAAGCAGGCGCGCTACCAGACTGCGCTATACCCCGGCGGGACCTTTCAATCCCGAAGGCTGGAAAGGTCGGCTATTTTGGGAACGATTGGCCTCGCTGTCAATCACTCTGCGTCAATTCACCGATCCGGTATCCTCGCGACAACGCTCACCACCATGGCGAGCACCTACATTTCATGGAGAACACGCATGCGTAGCGGCAACCCTGCCCTTCGGGAATCCACATTCCTCGACCTTGGCTCCGGCTCGGTCGTCACCCGCGACGGCCAGGCGATGACCCTCAACGGCACCGTCAACAAGACCGGTGCGTTGTTGTTGATGGCCGTGCTCACCGCTGCCTTTGCCTGGTCGCAGTCGATCGGTGCAGACGGCATGCCATTGCCTGCAGCCAAGCTGTACATGATTGCCGGCGCGATCGGCGGGCTGGTGTTCGCACTGGCGACCAGCTTCAAGCCGACCTGGGCACCGATCACCGCGCCGCTGTATGCGCTGGTGGAAGGCTTCTTTCTTGGCTCGATTTCGGCGGTGTACGAGGCGCGCTTCAACGGCATCGTGTTCCAGGCGGTGCTGCTGACCTTTGGCACGATGTTCGCGCTGCTGTTTGCCTACCGCAGTGGGCTGATCAAGGCCACCGAGAACTTCAAGCTGGGCGTGGTTGCGGCCACCGGCGGCATTGCGCTGGTGTATCTGGCGACCATCGTGCTGGGCTTGTTCGGCGTGCGTATTCCGTTCATCCACGACTCGGGGCTGATCGGCATCGGCTTCAGCCTGTTCGTGGTGGTGGTGGCAGCGCTGAATCTGGTGCTGGACTTCGACTTCATCGAAAGCGGTGTAGAACAGGGCGCTCCCAAGCACATGGAGTGGTACGGGGCGTTCGGCCTGATGGTGACGCTGGTGTGGCTGTACATCGAGTTCTTGCGCTTGCTGTCGAAGTTGCAGTCGCGCAACTGAGCCGGGAATCGGGAATCGGGATTGGGGAATCGTAAGAGCGGATTCCCTGTGCATTCTGGTTACGCGCAAGTATCGAGCAAAAAGAAAGGGCGCCTAGGCGCCCTTTCTTGTTTTGCAGCTCGCTTCGATGCTTAGAGGCGGCTGGCGATGGCTTTGGCGAAGCCCATGGTGTTGCCGGTGCCGCCCAGATCCGGGGTCAGCGAGTCCTTGGCTTCCAGTGTGGCCACGATGGCTTCGCGCAGGCGCTCGGCGTTCTGCGGCTGACCGATGTGGTCCAGCATCTGTGCTGCGCCCAGCAGCAGCGCGCACGGGTTGGCCTTGCCCTGCCCTGCGATGTCCGGTGCCGAGCCGTGCACGGCTTCGAAGATCGCCGCGTCCAGACCGATGTTGGCGCCCGGGGCCAAGCCCAGGCCGCCGACCAGACCGGCGCACAGGTCGGAGATGATGTCGCCGAACAGGTTGGTGGTCACGATGATGTCGAACTGTTCCGGACGCATCACCAGCTGCATGCAGGTGTTGTCGACGATCATTTCCTGGAATTCGATTTCCGGGTACTGCGTGGCGACGTCACGTGCCACCTTCAGGAACAGGCCCGAGGTCGACTTGATGATGTTGGCCTTGTGCACCGCGGTGACCTTCTTGCGGCCGGTGGCGCGCGCCAGGTCGAAGGCGTAGCGCACGATGCGCTCGGAGCCCTTGCGGGTGACGCGGGCGCCGGAGAACGCGGTCTCGCCATCCTCGGACACGGTCTGGCCTTCGCTCAGGTAGGCGCCTTCGGTGTTCTCACGCACCGTGATCAGGTCCACGCCATCGGCGAAACGCGACTTGGTGTTGGGAAACGACTTGGCCGGACGCACGTTGGCATATAGGTCGAACTTGCGACGCATGGCCACGTTGATCGAGCTGAAGCCTTCGCCGACCGGGGTGGTCAACGGGCTCTTCAGCGCGACTTTGTTCTTGGAGATCGAGGCCAGGGTGGACTCGGGCAGCAGATCGCCGTGCTTTTCCAGCGCGACCAGGCCGGCGTCGGCGTACTCGTAGGTCAGGCCAGCTTGCAGCGCATCGAGCACGAACAGCGTGGCATCCATGATCTCCGGGCCGATACCGTCGCCGCGGATGACCGTGATTGTCTGCGTCATAACGTTGGGTTTCCGAACTTGAAGGGGGGAGCGCCAGCCGCAAAACCCGGCAGAGCGGCGCAAGGAGGTTTCACGAGCAATTATGCCCGATGCCGGTGAAGGCGCCCAAACCGACCTTGGTCTAAGAGCCCCAGATGCGCACGGCGGCAATTCGGTGCAGCGAGCGGCGGCAGAAACGGCCGCACGTACCAAAGCATGCAGACATAACTTCAGTGCAGATGCCCTGAAAGCACCTGCCCCCCAGCCAGCGGGCGGCGCCAAAATCGGACGCCCTAATGCAACGCCGCCGAAAAAAAAGGCGGCATGGACCCTCGCCCGCCGTCACGAATCCCGAATCACCATTCCTGCCCTAATCACCCGTGCGCGTGCTGCTCCGGTGCCGGTGCGCCGCCTTCGAGCTGGTCGAGGAAGTCCACCGCGCGGCGCAGATGCGGAATGACGATGGAGCCGCCGACCAAGAGGCCGACCGAGAAGGTCTCGAAGAACTCTTCGCGGGTCACGCCGGCCTCCTTGCACTGGGCGACGTGGTAGCTGATGCAGTCGTCGCAGCGCAGCACCATCGAGGCGACCAGGCCGAGCAGTTCCTTGGTTTTGACGTCCAGCGCGCCGGCCTGATAGGTCTGGGTGTCCAGCGCGAAGAAGCGGCGCACCACCTGGTTGGGCTCGGCCAGGATGCGTTGATTCATGCGCTGGCGGAATTCGGTGAACTCGCGCAGACGGTCGTCGCTGCCGCCCTCGTGCTCACTCATGCCTGGCCGCCCGTGGCGCCGGCCAGTAAGGGTTCGAGCTTGCCGGCGCGGTGCATGGCCATCATGTCGTCGTAGCCGCCCACATGGACGTCGCCGACGAAGATCTGCGGCACGCTGGTGCGCTTGGCCAGGGCGACCATCTTGTTACGCTCGGCCGGGTCCAGGTCGATGCGCACCTCGGTCCAGGTCCGGCCCTTGCTCTTGAGGAAGTTCTTGGCCGCGACGCAGTACGGGCAGATCGAGGAGGAATACAGGGTGATCTGCGGGCCGGTGGCCGCATCCTGCACGTTAGGGTCTTGGCTCACGGGAAACTCCGTGGTTGGTCTGAGGTCTGACAATGGTACCGGGCGACTGGAATTTCCATGTCGTCACCGCAACACTGTGGATTAACTGTCGATTCACGCCCCTGCGCCTTGCTGCCCGCATGCTCCGCGCATCACCTGGGAGTTCCACTTGCGCCTGCTACCGCTCGCCACCGCCCTCACGCTGGCCGTTGCCATGGGTGTGGCACCTGCGCAGGAAAGCCGCCTGCCCGATATCGGTTCGTCTGCCGGCGAGTTGCTGACCCCGGCGCGCCAGGCCGAGTACGGCAAGATGATGCTGGCCGAGCTGCGCAACTACGACTATGTGCTGGACGACCCGCTGGTCACCGATTGGCTGCAGACCATGGGCACCCGGCTGGGCGCCAACAGCGACCAACCGCAGCAGCCGTTTACGTTTTTCATGCTGCGCGACCGCCAGATCAACGCCTTCGCCACCTTGGGCGGCTACATCGCGGTCAACGCCGGGCTGGTGCTGACGGCCGAGCGCGAGGACGAAGTGGCCGCAGTGCTCTCCCACGAAATCGCCCACGTCACCCAGCAGCATGTGCTGCGTGGGGTGGAGCGGGCGCAGCGCGATCAGATCCCGATCCTGCTCGGCATGCTGGCGGCGGTGGTCGCCGCGCAACAGGCGGGCGGCAATTCCAAGGGCGACGCCACCATGGCCGGCATCACCAGCGCCATGGGGCTGATGCAGCAGCGCCAGATCGACTACACCCGCTCCAACGAGTCCGAAGCCGACCGGCTAGGCATCCGCACGCTGGTGCGCAGCGGCTACGACGTGGATGCGATGGCCGGCTTCTTCGAGCGCATGTCGGTGGCGATGCGCGCCAACGAGGGCGGTTATAGCGCGCCGGACTTCCTGCAGACCCACCCGGTCACCGTCACCCGCATCAGCGAGGCCAAGGCGCGCGCCGAGCAGATGAAAAAGAACACCGTGGTGCTGACCACCTCGGTGCCGGGCGGCACGCGCCAGGAGCGCGTGAATCCCTCCGACCCGTCGCTGTCGGAGCCGCTGAGCCGCAACGGCAATACGATTCTTCCGTATGCGCTGCGGTTGCCGGTGGATGCGCTCAGCCGCAGCGGCGAACAGCAGGGCTTCGATTGGGCCAAGGAGCGCCTGCGCGTGCTCAGCGCGGCCACGCCGGATGCGGCCATTCGCGAATACGAGACCCTGCGCCGCAGCGCCAAGGGCGGCCTGACCGATGCGCAGCGCTACGGGCTGGCCCTGGCGCGCTTGCGCAACAGCGGCGGGCGGCCAAGCGAGCCGGTGGCTGAACTGGCCAGCCTGCTGGAGGCGCATCCGGATAACTTATGGCTGACGCTGGGCCTGAGCGAAGCGCAGGCGCGCGTGGGCCAGCGAGAGGTGGCCAATGCGCGTTTCGATGCGCTGCTCAAGCAATTGCCGACCAACCGTGCGGTGGCGCTGACCTATGCCGGCGCGCTCAACGAGCAGGCGACCGAGACATCCGGCCAGCGCGCGCGCCAGGTGCTGGAACCGCTGCTGTATCGCAACAGCGATGATGCGTTGTTGCAGCAGACCTACGCGCGCGCCTGCGAATTGGCCGGCGACCAGCTGCGCGCCAGCGAGGCCTATGCCGAATCCGCGTACTTGAACGGCCGCGCCGAACAGGCGCTGATCCAGCTCGAGGCGCTGAAGAAGAAAGATCTCGATTATGTGACACGTGCGCGCGTAGACGCCCGCATTGCCGCCATTACGCCCACGGTGCTGGAACTGCGCCGCCAGGGCATCCGCGACCCGGATCTGTCCACGCGTTAGCGCATGTCATGCAGTGCGGTGGCTTCACTGTCCGGGATGACAAATCGCGTGTTCGATGCCGCAACGACTGCCTGGCGCCTTGCAGCACAGCCCGCTTATTAGTGTTGCGAACGACGTAATGCGCCCGCCATGTCACATTAGAGTCACAAAACCGTAGTCTACTGGCGACCATCGAAGCCAGACGGTAAGCCCCGCGTGCAGAAACGCATCCTGATCGTCGACGACGAACCCGCAATCCGCGACATGGTGGCGTTCGCGCTGCGCAAGGGCGAGTTCGAACCTATCCATGCTGGCGACGCCCGCGAGGCGCAGACCGCCATCGCCGACCGTGTGCCGGACCTGATCCTGCTGGACTGGATGTTGCCAGGCACCAGCGGGCTGGACCTGGCGCGGCGCTGGCGCAAGGAATCGCTGACCCGCGAGATTCCGATCATCATGCTGACCGCGCGCGGCGAAGAAAACGACCGCGTCGGTGGCCTGGAAGCCGGGGTCGACGATTACGTGGTCAAGCCGTTCTCGGCGCGCGAGTTGCTGGCGCGCATCCGTGCGGTGATGCGCCGCACCCGCGAGGACGACGAAGACGGCAGCGTGGCCGTGGGCCGGCTGCGCATCGATGGCGCCGCGCACCGGGTGTTCGCCGGCGACGCGCCGGTGCCGATCGGCCCGACCGAATACCGCTTGCTGCACTTTTTCATGACCCATCCGGAGCGCGTGTATACGCGCACCCAGTTGCTGGATCATGTCTGGGGCGGCAGCGTGTACGTGGAAGAGCGCACCATCGATGTACATATCCGCCGCCTGCGCAAGACGCTGGAACCGTTCGGCCTGGAAAACATGGTGCAGACCGTGCGTGGCTCGGGCTACCGTTTCTCTTCGGCCGCCTGATGCTTGCCGCACAGGCCGGCCCGGCCGCTGACACCGGTCGGGCTGCGTGCCTACCCGACGCTCCGTGGTAACGCCTTCCATGCCCCAACATATTCGTTCCGCCTGGTTCAAGACGCTCGGTACCCTGGCGCTGTTGCTGGGCGCTGCCGTGCTGACCGGCGTGCTGATCGAACATGTGTGGATGGCGCTGACGCTGACTGCGCTGGGCGTACTGGCCTGGCATTACTGGCGGCTGCGTCAGGTGCTGCGGCGACTCACTGCACGCCAGCGTGCCGAGCCGGCCGCAGGCGTCGGTGCCTGGAACGAACTGGATCGGCTGCTCTATCGCAGCCAGGCCGAAATGCGCGGGCGCAAGCGTCGTCTGATCGACATGCTGCGCACCTACCGCGCCGCCGCACAGGCGTTACCCGATGCGGTGGTGGTGGTGGATCGCAACAGCCAGCGCGTGCAGTGGTTCAACAAGGCCGCCGGTGGCCTGCTTGGCCTGCATCATCCCGGCGATATGGGCGTGTCGGTGGTGGAGCGGTTGCAGCCGTTGCCGTTGGCGCATTGGCTGGCGGCCGGTCGCAATGCAGAACCCATGCTCGATGCCGCCTCGCCGGTCGATCCGGATCTGCGGCTGAATCTGCGCCTGATCCCCTATTCCGACGACTACTGGCTGCTGGTAGCGCGCGATGTCAGCAAGCTGCTGCGGCTGGAGCAGGTCCGCCGCGACTTCGTGGCCAATGTCTCGCACGAACTGCGCACACCGTTGACGGTGGTGCACGGCTATCTGGACATGCTCGACCCGGAGGACTTCCCCGACTCGGGCCCGATGCTGGCGGAGATGCGCAAGCAATCGCAACGCATGGCGCAGCTGGTCGAAGATCTGCTGACGCTGTCGCGGCTGGAATCGCAGGAAGAACTCGGCGAGGAACACGTGGCGATGGCGCCGATGCTCTCCACGCTACGCCGCGAAGCAGAAGCGCATAGCCAGGGCCGCCACACGGTGGAAGTGTTCGACGAGGCCGGCGTGGATCTGCTTGGCTCCAACAAGGAACTGCATAGCGCGTTCTCCAATCTGGTCACCAACGCGGTGCGCTATACGCCGGGCGGCGGCAAGGTGACGATCCGCTTCATGCGCGATGGCGATGGCGCGGCACTGGCGGTGCGCGACACCGGCTACGGCATTCCCGCCTCGCACCTGCCGCGCATCACCGAGCGCTTCTATCGCGTCTCCAGCAGCCGCTCGCGCGAGAGCGGCGGTACCGGGTTGGGGTTGTCGATCGTCAAGCACATCCTGGGGCTGCATCAGGCGCGGCTGGAGATCGAAAGCGAAGTCGGGCGCGGCAGCGAATTCTCGTGTCATTTTGTGGCTGCACGCGTGGTGCAGCGCGATCAGTCCCTGCCACTGTCACGCTCGGCGTGATATGTAGTGGGTGCGCGCCGCAGCGCGGTGCGATGCACCTGCGCAGCGCACGCCAAGTCGCACCGCGCTGCACGTTGCGCGCGCTAACGACGCATTCCATTCCGTCTTGATGATCGACTCCATGGGCCACGCCAAACACTCCCACGACACTGCTTCTTCCGAAGAGATCGCCGCCGATCCGTTGCGCGAGCCGTCGCTGTATATCAACCGCGAACTGTCGCAGCTGGATTTCAATTTCCGGGTGCTGGCGCAGGCGCTGGATGAGCAGGTCCCGTTGCTGGAACGGCTGCGTTTCCTGTGCATTTCCTGCACCAACCTGGACGAATTCTTCGAAATCCGCGCGGCCACCGTCCGGCACGCGCAGGAATTCGGATTGCCGCCGGCACCCGATGGGCTGAGCCCCACCGCCATCCTCAATGCCGTGCACGATCGCGCGGCGAAGCTGGTCGAGCAGCAGTACCACGCGTGGAACGAAGTGCTACGCCCGGCGATGGAAACTGCCGGGGTGGCGGTGCTGGGTCGCTCGACGTGGAACTCGCGCCAGAAGCGCTGGCTGCGCGCGTACTTCCGCAACGAGATCATGCCGGTGCTGTCGCCGCTCGGCCTGGACCCGGCGCATCCGTTCCCGAAGATTCTCAACAAGACCTTGAACATCGTGGTGGTGCTGGATGGCCAGGATGCGTTTGGCCGCGCCGGCCATCTGGCCATCGTGCGGGCGCCGCGTTCGTTGCCGCGCATCATCCAGTTGCCGGCCAGCCTGTCGCCGGAGGGAACGCAGAGCTTTGTGTTTCTGTCTTCGGTGCTGTCCGAGTTTGTGGATGAGCTGTTCCCGGGCATGCAGGTCAAGGGCTCGTATCAGTTCCGCGTCACCCGCAACTCCGAGTTGGTGGTGGACGAGGAAGAAGTCGAAAACCTGGCCTTGGCCTTGCGCGACGAACTGGTCACGCGCGGCTACCGGCCGGCGGTACGGCTGGAGATCGCGCACGACTGCCCGTCGCCGATCATGCGCACGCTGCTGCAGAACTTCGGCTTGAACGAAAACGCGGTGTACCGCATCGTCGGGCCGGTCAATCTGAGCCGTGTCACCCAGGTCTACGATCTGGTGCAGCGCCCGGAACTCAAGTACCCGTTGTTCAACCCGCGCACCTTGCGCGACAACGACGGCATCTTCGAGATCGTCAAGAAGGGCGATGTGTTGTTGCATCATCCCTTCGATGCGTTCACTGCGGTGCTGGACGTGATTCGCCAGGCCGCAGTCGACCCGAACGTGCTGGCGATCAAGCAGACGCTGTACCGCACCGGCAAGGATTCGTTGATTGTCGATGCGCTGATCCTGGCCGCGCGCAACGGCAAGGACGTCACCGTCGTGGTGGAACTGCGTGCGCGCTTCGACGAAGAAGCCAACCTGGGCCTGGCCGACAAGCTGCAGGAAGCCGGCGTGCAGGTGGTCTACGGCGTGGTCGGCTTCAAGACGCACGCCAAGATGCTGCTGATCGTGCGACGCGAGGGCCGCAAGCTCAAACGCTACGTCCATCTGGGCACCGGCAATTACCACAGCGGCACCGCGCGTCTGTACACCGACATCAGCCTGATCACGGCGGATGTGGAAATCGGCAACGATGTGCACATGCTGTTTCAGCAATTGTCCGGTCTTGCACCGCGGATGAAGCTGGAGCAGTTGCTGCAATCGCCGTTTACCCTGCATACCGGGGTGCTGAAGCGGATCGAACGCGAAACCCGGCTGGCCCGCAATGGGCGCCCGGGCCGCATCATCGCCAAGATGAATGCCCTCAACGAGCCGCAAGTGGTGCGCGCGTTGTACGCGGCGTCGCAAGCCGGTGTGCAGATCGATCTGATCGTGCGCGGCGCCTGCACGCTGCGGCCGGGCGTGCCGGGCTTCTCCGACAACATCCGCGTGCGTTCGATCGTGGGGCGTTTTCTGGAGCACAGCCGCGTGTACTGGTTCGGCAACGATGGTGCGGCGGAACTGTATTGCGCCAGCGCCGACTGGCTGGAACGCAATCTGCTGCGGCGCGTGGAGACCTGCTTCCCGATCCTGGACCCGGACCTGGCCAAGCGGGTCTATCGCGAAGCGTTGCAGAACTACCTGGACGACAACGTCAACGCCTGGGAGCTGGATGCCGAGGGCGTCTATCACAAGCGCACGCCGGGCCCCGGCGAGCCGGCGCATTCGGCGCAGATGACCTTGCTCGATCGGGTCTAACGAGCGGTTGACAACACCTAGCGCGCAGTCGTGCATTGGTGCCGGCGGCGCAGCGCAGCCGGCTCGTGGTTGGTACGCGGCGGGCGCCACACACGCCTTGCCGCAGTGTGCGCAGTCGTTTTGTCGGTGCCTCTCACGGGGCGAACCATCCATCGGCTACCATGCGGCCATGCCAACACCCTCCCCCACGATACCGCCACTGCGCGACGGCGATTACCTTGCCGCCATCGACTTAGGCTCCAACAGTTTCCACATGGTCATCGCGCGCTACCTGATGGGTCAGCTGCGCGTCGTCGATCGCCTGCGCGAGACCGTGCGCATGGCCGATGGCCTGGATGGCAAAGGTGGCATTTCCAACGAAGCGCGCCAACGTGCACTGGAATGTCTGGCGCGCTTCGGCCAGCGCATTCGTGAAGTGCCGTCGTTGCGCGTGCGTGCGCTGGCCACCAACACGGTGCGTCAGCTGCGTTCGCCACAAGCGTTCCTGATGCCGGCCGAAACCGCGCTCGGGCATGCGATCGAAGTGGTCAGCGGCCGCGAGGAAGCGCGCCTGATCTATCTGGGCGTTGCACATGCGCAGCCGCCCAAGCCCGATCAGCGCCGGCTGGTGATCGACATCGGCGGCGGCTCGACCGAGTTCATCATCGGCCGCGGTTTTCAGACGCTGGAACGCGAAAGTCTGCAGGCCGGCTGCATCGCCAGCACACGACGGTTTTTCCCCGGCGGCAAGTTGTCGAAAAAGAAGTGGAAGGACGCGCTGACCGAGATCGGCGCCGAGTTCCAGCAGTTCGCCAATCAGTACAAGGCGCTGGGCTGGCATGAGGCGATCGGTTCGTCCGGCACCCACAAGGCCATCGGCGAGATTTGCGCGGCGATGAAGCTCACCAAGGGCGCGATCACTGCCGAGGCGCTGCCGGCGCTGCGCGATGAACTGCTCAAGGCCAAGCGCATCGAAGACATCCAGCTGCCCGGATTGGCTGCCGAGCGGCGCCCGATTATTGCCGGCGGCATTCTGGTACTCGAGGCTGCATTCCAGGCCCTGGGGCTGGAGAAGCTGATGGTCAGCAAGGCGGCGATGCGCGAAGGCATTCTGTACGACATGCTCGGCCGCGGCGGCGAGAACGATCCGCGCGACAGCTCGGTGGCCTCGCTGGTGCAGCGCTACGGGATCGACGAAGTGCAGGCCCAGCGCGTGGAAGCCACCGCCTGCCGCCTGTTCGATCAGGTCTGCGAATCCTGGCAACTGGATGGCGACGATGCGCAGGTGTTGCGCCGCGCCGCGCGGTTGCACGAGCTGGGGCTGATCATCGCGCACAGCCAATATCACGTGCACGGCAGCTACATCCTGGAGCATTCGGATATCGCCGGTTTCTCGCGGCAGGAGCAGCAGGTGCTGGCGTCGCTGGTGCGCACGCACCGGCGCAACGTGCCCAAGACCGCGTTCGAGGCGCTGCCGGACCGTTTGTTGCTGCCGACCCGACGCAAGGCCGCATTGTTGCGGCTGGCAGTGCTGCTGCATCGCGCGCACGAGTCCGACCCGATTCCGACCCTGGAAATCACTGCCGATGACACCCGGCTGTCATTGATCCTGTCGCAAAGCTGGATCGACTCGCGCCCGTTGCTGCGCGCCGATCTGATTGGCGAAGTCGAAAGCATGGCCGGGCTGGGAATCGCGTTCAAGCCGTTTGTGACCTGAGGCCCTGCGGCCTCAGGCGGGATTCGGGATTCGGGATTCGGGATTTGTTGACCGCGGTACGTGATGTGTTGCGTGCTCGCCGAGATAAGCAGAGAACGCTTTTGCGAATCTCGAATCTCCAATCCCGAATCCCGAATTCCCACTCCCGTCGCGCTTGTCACCGCCGCGACTTATCGCCGCAACATCCATGCCATCGCTCTCCCGGAAGCTAGCCAAAACCGGAGAACGGGCATGCGCTACGCGATCGTTACCGAAACCTATCCCCCCGAAGTCAATGGTGTAGCGCTGACCGTGCACGGCCTGGAAACCGGCCTGCGCGCACGCGGGCATCAGGTGGACGTGGTGCGCCCGCGTCAGAGCGGCGATACGGAACCGGCGACTGCATTGTTAGTGCGCGGCGCATCGCTGCCGCGCTATCCGGGGCTGAAATTCGGGCTGCCGGCAACGCAGCGCCTCATCCGTCATTGGCGAATCACGCAACCGGATGCGATCTATGTGGCCACGGAAGGCCCCTTGGGCTGGTCGGCGATGCGTGCAGCGCGCCGGCTCGGCATCCCGGTCGCCACCGGCTTCCATACGCGTTTCGACGAATATCTGCCCGACTACGGCGCCGCCTGGCTGCAAGGCACCGCGTTGCGCTGGATGCGGCGCTTTCACAACCAGGCCGATGCCACCCTGGTGCCGACGCGCGAGTTGCAGCAATTCCTGCGCGAGGGCGGATTCGAGCGCGTGCAATTGCTGGCGCGCGCGGTGGACAACCAGCAGTTCGATCCGGCGCGACGCGATCACGCCCTGCGTGCCGAATGGGGGATCGAAGGCGAAGGCTTCGCTGCAATCTACGTCGGGCGCATCGCCAACGAAAAGAACCTGCCACTTGCCATCCATGCCTTTCGCAAGCTGCAGCAGATTCGCCCGAAGGCACGCTTTGTGTGGGTGGGCGATGGCCCGGCACGCGACAAGATCGCGCACGAGAATCCCGATTTCATTTTCTGCGGCATCCAGCGCGGCGAAGCGCTGGCACGCCACTTCGCCAGCGGCGATCTGTTCCTGTTCCCCAGCCGCAGCGAGACCTTCGGCAACGTGACCCTGGAGGCCATGGCCAGCGGCGTGGCCACGGTCGCTTTCGATTACGGCGCTGCACGCGAGTATCTGCGCAGCGGCCACAGCGGCGCGGCCGTCGAGACCGACGCGGCGTTTATCCAGGCCGCCGTCGCACTCACCGACGACGACGCGATGCGCCAGCGCATGGGCGCTGCGGCCGCGCAGGCGATGCAGAAACTGCACCCGGACAATGTGGTGTCCGATTTCGAAGCCTTGTTGCTGGGCATCACCGCTGCACGGGGGCGTTATGTCGGCAACGCGGCTTGAGGTGTTACGCGGTCACGAAGCGCGCTGGTGCCGGCGCGCCAATCACTGGTGCCGGCGCCACCCGGTGCGGCGCGCGTTCGCCACCATCAGCCGGCTCGGCGATGGGGTGTTCTGGTATGGCCTGATGGGCCTGTTGGTGCTGCTCGACGGCATGGACGGCGTGCGCGCATCTGCGCACATGGCGGCCACCGGCGTGCTCGCGCTGACCTTGTACAAGTCGCTCAAACGCTGGACGCGGCGGCCACGCCCGTATGCCGCCGACGTGCGTATTCGCGCCTGGGTGGCACCGCTGGACGAGTTCAGTTTTCCGTCCGGCCACACCTTGCACGCGGTGTCCTTCAGCATCGTGGCGCTGGCCTACTATCCGTGGCTGGCACCGTTGCTGGTGCCGTTTTCGGCGGGCGTGGCGCTGTCGCGGGTGGTGTTGGGACTGCATTATCCCAGTGATGTGCTGGCGGCGACGGCGATCGGGGTGGTGTTGGCCAGCTTGTCGTTGTGGGGATTGCCGGTGTTGTTGGGGTGATGAATCAGGCCGGGCCGGCCCGAGTGATCCGCCCAGATAAGTAACGCGTCTCAGCACTCCCTTCTCCCCTCGGAGAAGGTGCCCCGCAGGGGCGGATGAGGGGACGTGCGAAGCCTCGCGCACTCGCCGTAGAAGATCTCTCGCGAAGGTTGATAAAAAGCCAACACGCAGCAATTGCAACTTCAGCGTGTGGCTTCGCCTCGTACCCTCACCCCTACCCCTCTCCCGCAGGGAGAGGGGATTTCGCTCCGTGCTTGTCCTGCTCACGCTGCCTACCCCAGCGTCCCGGTTCCCGTCCCGCGCTGCCGCCGTACAATGGCGCAATGACGACCCTGTTCATTTCCGACCTGCATCTGGATCCGGCCCGGCCGGCAATTACCGAACTGTTTCTGGACTTCCTGCGCACGCAGGTACCTGGCAGCGACGCGCTCTACATCCTCGGCGATCTGTTCGAAGCCTGGATCGGCGATGACACCCCGTCGACCGCCGCAGACGCGGTCGCCACTGCGCTGCATGCCGTCGCCGATAGCGGCGTGCCGGTGTTCTTCATGGCAGGCAACCGCGATTTTCTGGTTGGCCAGACCTATGCGCAGCGCGCCGGCTTCCGCATCCTGCCCGACCCCACCGTCATCGATCTGTACGGGCATCCGACGCTGCTGATGCACGGCGATCTGCTATGCACCGACGACACCGCCTATCAGGCGTTTCGTGCACAGACGCGCGACCCGGTGTTTCAGGCGCAGTTCCTGGCCCAGCCGCTGGCCGCACGGGTGGCGTTCGCGCAGCAGGCGCGCAGCGCCAGCCAGGCGCGGCAATCGGAACTGAAGCAGGGCGATCAATCGCGCTTCGAAACCGTTACCGACGTCGCACCGGCCGAAGTGGAAGCGACCTTCGTACGTTATGGCGTGGATCGCTTGATCCACGGTCATACCCATCGCCCCAACGTGCACACGCTGCAGGCCGGTGGCCACACCTGCACGCGCATCGTGCTGGGCGACTGGTACGAACAAGGCTCGGTGTTGCGTGTGGATGCCGATAGCATCGCGCTGGAGCAGTTGGCGCTTTAGCGTGGCTGAGAGAACCTAGCGAGTACAGGCATCACTGCACGCTACGCGCATGCTCGGCGTAGTCGACAAAATCGGCATTGACCACGTCGTACCAGAGCACCGTGCCGTCGGCTTGCACGCGGAAGCGGTCGCGTACCGGGCTGGTCTGCGGGTCGCCAGGGCAGTCGTTGCCATGGCGCTCGTGCACTGCGAATTCGGAGGCGTCCGGGGTGGGCGCATCGCCTTGTTCGGACAGGATGCTGATGCAGTTGTCCGGATAAAAATGATCGCTCTGCAAGCGCGCTTCCAGCACATGCAGCGCGCGCGCTTCGGCATCGTTGCCGGTAGGCGTTGCCGTCGCCACAGCAGCGGGCTTGGGTTGCGAGGGAGCCGGCTCGGCGGGTTGCTGTTTGCAGCCGGCAACCGCAAGTACGGCCAGGCAAAGCGCCGCATAACGCAAGGACTTGGACATGAGTGCTCCGCTCCACAAGACAAGGCCGGCAGTTGCCGACGGTGCGCCTAGTCTGCGCTACACCCGCGCGCGGGTGTAGCGGCAAAAGCCCGGCACATGGAGTGCCGGGCCGACAGCGAAACGCTCAACGTCAACCTCAGCGGAAGCCGGCAATCGTGGCCTTGGTGTTGACCAGCACGCGCTGATTGTCGGCGGTGCTGGCATTGCCCATGGGCACGCCGTTGTAGCTGATGTTGGGGTTGGACCAGTAGTTCAGGCGCGGGCAACCGCTGCTGCAGTCGTAGGCCATGATGGTGCGCCAGCTGTTGCCATAGCGATAACCGTGGCCGTAGGCATACGGCGAGGTGCTCGGGTCGTTGGTAGCGTCGTGGCGTGCGCTCTGCAGGTGCCCGATTTCATGCGCAAAGCTGTAGTAGCCGGTGGCGCAATCCCAGTACACCGATGCGAAGGCGGTTGCTGCGGTCGAACCGATACCCGATGCCAGGCCGCAGTAGGTGGCGTTGTTCAACACGATCACGCCCACATCGGCGGTATACGTGTTGCGGCTGGTGTGGATGCTGTCCATGTAACCGTCGTTGGTCACGCGGAAGCGCTGCAGGTCGGTGGTGAAGTTGCCGGTTTCGCTGTAGCTGGTGGTCTCGTAACGCGCCAGCTGCAAGGTGAGGCCGACGTTGCTGTTGATGTACCCCTGGTTGGATTCGGCGACCGCCAGCTGCACCAGCGCTTGCATGTTGCCGCCGTACGCCGTCACTGCCTGATTGGTGGCGACCACCAGCACGCGGATGGTGGCCGGGCTGCCGGACGATGCGGCGGCAGCGCTAACGCGTCCGTCGCTGGGCATGTCGAACTTGGGCAGCACGCTGTATTCGGCCGGATGTTCCTGCGGCATGCGCTGCTCGTCCACCTGCACCAGCACGTGGCGCCCGTCGGCGAGCGGGCGCAGGCGATACAGCTTGCCAGCGTAACGAATGGTGCCGGTGACGGTGTCGCCGCTGCGCACCAGAATGGCCGAGTTCAGCGGGTCTACCCCCGACAGCGTGCGTGCACGCGTGCCACCGCGCGGGCCGAGGTTGCCGTACCACACGCTATTGCCGCCTTCCAAGGCATCGACCTTGGCCTGGGTGGCGGTAATGATCTGGCCATCCAGTTGCAGTTCCAGCAGTTTTTCCGATGCGGTCACTGCACCGGCATCGAGCTGCACCACCTGCGCGGTGGCTGTGGACGGTGAGCTCAACACACGTTGCAGCGAGGGTTCGGTGGTGGCAGTGGCGGCAGCACTGCGGCTCAGCGCAGGACCGGATTGATACAGCGGCTTGCCCGCAGCGGCGGCCGAACCGGCCAGACACATGGCGATCAGACCCACCGTGGTGCACATCGACTTCGACTTCATCGTCTCTCTCTCCTTAGACATGGAAGTAACGGATGTGAAACACCGGGCCCCTGCCCCCGGGACGCCATTAAGGCCGGAGTGGCAGTCCACATTGCAAGTAGTTGCAAAGGAAAATTACAGTTCTGTGATGCTCGCCTTGAATGCATGCGATTCCGGCGGCTGCGCGGAGGGAACCCGCGCACATTTTTCAGCCAGCCTGCTCCACCAGACTGGCCAACTCATCCTCATCGAAACCAGCAAGCAGCCGCGCTTGGATATTGAATGGTCCATGCAGATAGCCGCCGGCGTATTCGCGCAGCAGCGCCTTGAAACGCGCGCGCGGCTCGATGCCGGCCTGCGCGCAATACCAGCGATACCAGCGCGAGCCGGCCGCTACATGCGCCACTTCTTCGCGCAGGATGGTTTCCAGCACCTGCGCAGTGGCGATATCGCCGAGCGAGCGCAGCTTGACGATCATGGCCGGTGTCACGTCCAGACCACGCGCTTCCAGCACGCGTGGCACCAGGGCCATGCGTGCGAGGCCGTCATGCGCGGTTTTCTCGCACATTTCCCACAGGCCGTTATGCGCGGGGAAATCGCCGTAATCGTGGTCGTGCGCCTGCAATCGCGCGCGCAGCAGCATGAAGTGACGCGATTCGTCGTCGGCCACCGCTACCCAATCCGCATAGAACGCATCCGGCAACCCGCGGAAGCGGTACACCGCATCCCAGGCCAGATCGATGGCGTTGAGTTCGATATGCGCGATGGCGTGGATAAAGGCGGCGCGCCCTTCCGGCGTGCCCAATCCACGCCGTGGCACCTCGCGCGGATGCACCAGCACCGGCGTTGCAGGCCGGCCAGGCATGCAGATCGGCGCGGGGGGCGCGGCCTGCGGCGACGGCAACGATAGCGTGCCGGCGCGGAACGCGGCCGCATGTCGCTGAGTCAGCGCGACCTTCTCCAGCGGATCGGCCGCTTGCAGGCAGGCGTGCGCGGCCTGCAAGAGATCCATCGTCACATCAGCGCTCCGTCGTTCGCGGGCAGCGCAACTCCACAACGCTGCCCCACCACCATCACGCGCGACGTTTGCGCTTGGCTTCGTCGGAGCGCAATTGCTGGATGCGCTGGAAATAACCCGGCTCGATCCCGGTGATGTACTCGCCGTTGAAGCACGAGGAATCGAACTGCTTGATGTCCGGGTTGCCTTCGCGCACCGCCACTTCCAGGTCTTCCAGATCCTGATAGATCAGCCAGTCGCAGCCGAGAAATTCCTGGATCTCGTGCTCGCTGCGGCCATGCGCAATGAGCTCTTCGGCGGCCGGCATGTCGATGCCGTAGATGTTGGGGTAACGCACCGGCGGTGCGGCCGAGGCCAGATACACCTTGCGCGCACCGGCATCGCGTGCCATCTGCACGATCTGCCGGCTGGTGGTGCCGCGCACGATCGAATCGTCGACCAGCAGCACCACGCGGTTGCGGAATTCCAGGTGGATCGGGTTGAGCTTGCGGCGCACCGATTTCTGCCGTTCGCCCTGCCCCGGCATGATGAAGGTGCGGCCCACATAGCGATTCTTGACGAAGCCTTCGCGGTACTTCACGCCGAGCACGTTGGACATCTCCAGCGCCACATCGCGCGAGGTGTCCGGGATCGGAATGATGGTGTCGATATCGTGATCCGGGCGCAGGCGCAAGATCTTCTCGCCCAGCTTCAGGCCCATGCGCATGCGCGCCTTGTGCACCGAGATGTTGTCGATCATCGAATCGGGACGCGCGAAATACACGTACTCGAAGATGCACGGCGCATGGTCGGTGGGCGCGGCGCAGATTTCCGAAAACAGCTCGCCGCGTGCGGTGATCACCAGCGCCTCGCCGGGGCGCACGTCGCGCACGCGCTGGTAGCCCAGGATATCCAGCGCCGCCGATTCGGAGGACACGATGTATTCGGTGCCTTCGGCGTGATCGCGCTTGCCCAGCACCAGCGGACGGATGCCGTGCGGGTCGCGGAATGCCACCAGGCCCAGGCCCAGCACCACGCTGACCACCGCATAGCCGCCCTTGCAGCGGCGGTGCACACCGGCCACCGCACGGATCGCCGCCTCGGGGGTGAGCATGCGCTGCGCGTCCAGCTCGTAGGCGAACACGTTCAGCAGCACTTCGCTGTCCGAATCGGTATTGATGTTGCGGCGGTCGGCCTCGAACACCTGCTGGCGCAAGGCCTCGGTGTTGATCAGGTTGCCGTTGTGCGCCAGCGCGATGCCGTAGGGCGAGTTGACGTAGAACGGCTGCGCCTCGTCCATGCCTTCCGAGCCGGCGGTCGGGTAGCGGCAATGCGCGATGCCGACGCGACCTTCCAGCACCGCCATCTTCTTTTCGTCGAAGACATCGCGCACCAGGCCATTGGCCTTCTGCACGCGCAGGCGCGTGCCATCGGCGGTGGCGATGCCTGCCGCGTCCTGCCCACGATGCTGCAGGACGGTCAGGCCGTCATAAAGCTGCCCGGCGACGTTTTGGTTGCCGACAATACCGACGATGCCACACATGGTGCGCGTTCTCCGCTGCGGCTTGCGCCGTTACTGTGAAGGTGGCCGTGCCTGGCCTTGAGACTCGACCCGAGCCGGGTCGCTTTCTCCGCCGCGAATCTGCGCCGGATCGATATTGGCCGGCATCGCCTGCGTCGGATCACGTCCGTCGCTGGCGGCTTTACCGGGTTGCCCAAGCGCACGCGTGATGGTGTCGCTCAGACCGGACCCGGATAGCGCCTTGCCCAGGTCCGTATTATCGCCTGCCGAGGGCAACTTCCCCAACTCCGTAGGCAAGTTGCCGAGTTCCATTGATGGCATGTCCATCGACGGCATCCGCCAGGCCGGCAGTTGCGCCCGCATCCAGCCCGCGCCCGGCGACAGCATCGGCATCAGCACCGATTGCCGCCACGCCGGCTCGCGCGGCAACGGGGTGAAGCTCATCAGCAGCACCAGCACGCTGGCCAGAAAGCCGCCGCGCACCACCCCCAGGCCGAAGCCGAGCATGCGGTCCATCCCGCCGAGCCGCACCGCATCGACGCCGGCACGGATCACCATGCCGATCACCGCTACGGTGATCAGCACGCCGACGAACACCATCGCGTAGCCGCCGAACGACTCGGTGGCCGACGGATGCTTGCCGTCGGCGATCCAGCGCGCGGCCGAGCCGCCGAACTGGAATGTGGCCCAGCCAGCAAGCAACCACGACAGCGTGCCGACCACGATCGCGACAAAGCCGCGCAGCAAGCCCAACAGGGCCGACACCAGAATGATGACGCCCAGCACCATGTCGATCATTGCCCACTTCTCCGCGCGGCGCGCGCGCCGTTGCTGCAACCTGGCTCGGTGTTCATTGCGCTCCCCTCCATGGGTGTGAGGCGATCGGGAATCTGACAGCCACCGACGACATGTCGTGAGTGGCTGTCAGGCTTGATGCGGACGGCCTGCAGCAGCGCAGTGTACGAAGGGTCGCGCCGATGCAGATGTCTGATACCGGCGACGCCCACCCGATGGCGGCGCAGCCGTTTTACGGATGCGGACGCACCATGCCGGAAATGCCGACCTTGGCCGCCACCTGCGCACGCAGCTGTTCGGCATCGCCACGGTTGGCCACCGGGCCGACACGCACGCGGTTGAGCGCGCCCTTGTCGGTGCGGACCTGTTCGACGAACGCACTGAAGCCGGCGGCGCGTACGCGGTCGCGCAGGGCATTGGCGTCTTCGGCGCGGCCAAACGCACCCAACTGCACCGCAAAACCGACCGAACTGGCCGCAGGCGCTGCCGGCGCGGTAGGCGCAGCCACGACCGGCTTGGCAGGTTCGGGCTTGGCCGGCACAGGCTTGGGCACTTCGGCCGGCTTGGGCGCGGCGGCCACCGGCTTGGCGGGTTCCGGCGGCAGGCTTTCGGTCTTGGTCGGCGCGGAGGTGCTGGCGGCTGCCACACTGCTGCTGGGCTTTGCGGCCGGCGGAGGCGTTGGCGCAGCTGCAGGCGCTGGCGCGGCGGCATTGGCATCCAGCGTCACCACCTGCGCGTTGACGTCGCCGCGCACCTTCACAGCCTGCAGGCGGGCCGATTCGGCCTGGGCCTGATCGACATACGGCCCCACACGCACGCGCCAGGCAGGGCGGTCGTTGATCTGGGTCTTTTCGCTGAAGCCCGGCAGTTGCGCCTGCTTGAGCCGCGCGATCACCGCATCGGCATCGGCACTGGTGGCGTAGGCACCGAAATTCACCGCGTAGTTGCCGGCGGCCACATCAGGGGCCGATGGCGCGCTGGAGGGCTTGGCCAGGTCGGCCGCATCCGGGTTGTCCTGCACCGCTGCCGGCGCCGTGGCGGCACCGCGCATGCCCAGCGCACCGCCGGCCGGCGCATCGCCCGGGGTGACCAGCGGCAATTCGCGGGTTTCGAACTCGCCATTGGCAGGCGCTGCGGGTGCATCGAGCGGCACATCGGCCACGCCGCTCGACGGCGCAGGGCCCTTGACCAGCATCGGCAGGAAGATCACGGCAAGCGCCACCAGAACGATGGCGCCAATCAATCGCTGTTTCAGAGCAGTATCCACGTAAAGAGACGAGAGGCGGCGTGGCGGGTTGCCGCGGCGATTATAAGGCCGCAGCCGGGCTACCGACCTTGGTGGCCTGAATGAAGTGCGTGCAGCGCGTCGGCGACGGTATGAAACGAGCCGAACACCAGCACGCGATCGCCTGGTTTGGCCGCCGCGAGTACCGCGCGCAGTGCGCTTGCGACGTCACGATGGCACGGCGCCTGCGCCGCTGCGGTGCCCTGCAGGCGTTGCTGCAATGCCTCGGCCGACTGCCCACGTGCGCCGGCCAGCCCGGCCAGCACCCAGTGGTCGATCTGCGTGGCTACCGCCGCCACCACGTCCGGCACGTCCTTGTCTGCCAATGCGGCGTAGATCGCATGCGTGCTTCCTGGGTGCGCTTGCGCGCCGAGTGCGTCGGCCAGCGCGCGCGCGGCCTGCGGGTTGTGGCCGACATCCAGCACCACCTGCACGCCATCGACATCGATGCGCTGCAGACGCCCGGCCACTTGCGCGTTGGTGATGCCCTGCGCCCAAGCCGCATGGGGTACCTCGACTGGCAATGCCTGCAGCGCGGCGATCGCGGCGGCGGCGTTGGCCAGTTGCACCGGCGCGTGCAGGGCCGGCATCGGGAGTTCCAGGGTCACTGCAACATCGCGCCAGCGCCAATGCTGCGGGGCGGATTGTTGTGTGTCGGAATGCTGTGCATCTATCCGCTCGAAGAAGTAATCGCTGCCGGCGCGGATTGCATTGGCGCCCAGCTGGTAGGCGCGCCGCAACACGCTCGACGGCGGGTCGATTTCGCCCAGGACCACTGGTTTCCAGGCGCGGATGATGCCGGCCTTCTCGGTGCCGATCGCCTCGCGGTCTTCGCCCAGCCAATCGGTGTGGTCGATATCCACGGTGGTGATCACCGCCACATCGGAGTCGATGATGTTCACCGCATCCAGGCGCCCGCCCAGGCCGATTTCCAGCACCGCCAGGTCCAGCGCGGAGCGCTGCAACAGCCACAGCGCTGCGAGCGTGCCGTACTCGAAATAGGTCAGTGCGGTCTCGCCACGCGCCGCTTCGACAGCTGCAAAGGCGTCGACCAGTTGTGCATCGCTGGCCTCTTCTCCATCGATACGCACGCGCTCGTTGTAGCGCAGCAGATGCGGCGAAGTGTAGGTACCCACCTTCCAGCCGGCCGCGCGCCCGATCGCCTCAATAAAGGCCACGGTCGACCCTTTGCCATTGGTGCCGCCGACGACGATGACGTGGGTGGCCGGCGCTGCGAGCTGCAGACGCGCAGCGACCTCGCGCACGCGCTCCAGGCCCATGGCGATGTTCTGCGGATGCTGTTGCTCGATGTAGGCGAGCCAGTCGAAGAGAGAGTTGGTTGCGTTCACGGCGAGGACTGCGCAGGAAGAACTGCATTATCGCGAATTTCCAGGCCGCGACGTGCTCGGACAAAAGACGACGGCGTGCTCAGGCACATGCGCTTGTCGTTGCCAAATCCAATTACCTGTGTCGAGACGTCCTCGCTCACGGGACGTCTTCGATCGCTGCAATCCGCATTCCCAGCACCGAGCGCTGACCGGTCAACACCACGGTCATCTGCTGATCGGGATGCCGACGATACAGCGCCTCACTGATGCACAGATGGCTGGGAAACCGATCTTCCAGCGGCCCGCCACTCAATCTGTATTTGCACGAACGCCCGCTTTGAAAGTACTCAGTCTGCATGACATGCGTTTCTTGAAAACTGACACCGGCGATACGCGTGTACACCCACGGCGCACCTCGGGCCAGCATCAGCCAGCACACGCAGCCCAGCAACGGCGGCGCCACGACGATTGCCAGCAACGTATTGAACACGCCGTTGCTGACAACTGCCTTAAGTCGCCCGTAGCGGTAGGCATGCAGAAAAGGCAGGGCCGTCAGAATGGCTCCTGTCAGCAGCATCGGCGCTAGCCATTGCCGACCAGATAGAAACGTGGCGGGGATGAAATTGCCGAAGACTCCCAGCACCAGCAGGCCTGAGAGTCCGAGCACCAGTGCCAGCTTGATGGGCTTTGTACGCTTGGAGGTTGCTCCACTGTTGCGCGCCACCGAACTGCTTACCCCCTTCCAATCGAAGCCTTACAACGCCCGATGCTTGGCTTCACCGAAAAATGGCGTGTGATGCGCGCAGTCGTTCAGACGCACCACTTCCAGATGATCCACGTCCTCACCTTCGAGCAGGTTGAGCGTGGTCGGTGCCTGGCGGAAGGTCCACAGCTTGGACAACGGCAGGCCCAGAATCTTGCACAGGATCACGCGATTGACTGCATCGTGCGCCACCACCAGCAAGGTGTCGTCGGCGCCCAGGCCTTCGGCGGCGCGCACCAGCCCGCGCCAGCTGCGGTCCAGCACCTGACGCAGGGATTCGCCGCCGGGCATCAGCACGGTGTCGGGTTCTTCGCGCCAGGCACGCAAGCGCGCCGGATCCTTGTCGTTGATCTCGCTGGCCAGCAAGCCTTCCCATTCGCCATGCGCGATTTCCTGCAGGTCCGCGTCGGTCTGCAGCAAGCTCTCGCGCGCACTGCCCAGCGCCAGCTTCGCAGTGGCCTGCGCACGCGACAGCGGCGATGCCACCGCGCGGGTGATCTCCAGCGACTGCAGGCGCGCACCAAGGGCAGCGGCCTGGCCTTCGCCGACCGGCGACAGCGGGATATCGATCTGGCCCTGGTAACGGCCTTCGGCGTTCCACGGCGTCTCGCCGTGACGAGCAAGCAGGATGCGCATGCGCGAGAGATTCCTTGGGGGAGGGTCCGACGTGCCTTGCGGCCAGACGGGAGCGGAATGATACCGCCCCACGCCCTCCGTGGTTTGCGCTCAGTGGCGGGATCGACGCCAGGCCGAACCTTACCCGCTTGCGGCGTGCCCGGCCGCATGGCCGCCGAGCACGCCGCACGGCTGAAAGCGCGCGCTGCGCCAGCTCCTCAGCCGCGACCGAACGCCGGGTCGCTGCGGCTGGGCTTGCCGGTTTCCAGATGCCCGGCCAGACGCCGGCGGAATGCCCCACCCGGCTGCTCCACAACAACGTCATACCAGTGATCGCTTGCTGCCAACGGCAGGCGGATGGTCTGCCGTTGGCCTGCGGCCAGCTGCACTGCGCGCGCAGTCGGGTCTGCGTAATCCAGTGCGCGCAGTTGCAGCGTGCACGGTTGGCGCCCGGCATTGCCGAGTTCCAGCACCAGTATTTCGCCGTCCTGCCTGGCTTCCAACCACGGCGCTGCAGATTGCGTCACAGCTGCAAGTTCGCCCGCGAACTCGCGCAGGAATCCATTCGGCCCATGCACGCTCAAGGCATAGGCACCGTTGTGTGTAGCGCCAAGCGGTACATCGTCGAGCTGCGTGCCGGGCAGCACGGTGTAGTACCACGGGCCACCACTTGCAGCGCTGGTGTAGACGTTGAACGCGGCTGCCGCAGCGCCGCTGTTGACGAACTGCAGTTGCACACCGTCTCCATTCTGTACACGCGCATGCACCTGCAAGGCGTACGGCAGCGCGCGTGCAGGGCGTTGACCCGGCTCTTGTCGCGGCATGCTGGCCTTCGTCGGCGGCACCGGCAATGGTTTGCCACTCACGGCGGCGGTGCGTGCGCGATAGTCGCCGATCGCCGGCAACGCGCTCAACGCCGAATCGTCCGGCTTGCGGAAATCGAACACGCTGGTCAGATCGCCGCTCACCGCACGCCGCCACGGGCTGATGTTGGGCTCGGCCACGCCGAAGCGGCGCTCCAGCAAGCGCAGTACCGAGGTGTGATCGAACACCTGCGAATTGACCCAGCCGCCGCGCGTCCATGGCGAGATCACCAGCATCGGCACGCGGATGCCCAGGCCGATCGGCAGCCCCTCGTAGACCTCGCCACGCGTGTCGACATTGCTGCGCCCCATGCGCGCATCCAGCGCCGGCAATGGCGCAGGCACATGATCGAAGAAGCCGTCGTTCTCGTCGTAATTGATGATCAGCGCAGTCTTCGCCCACACCTCCGGATTGGCAGTGAGCGCATCGATCAAACGCGCCACCAGCGATTCGCCATAGGCCGGCGGTGCTTCCGGATGTTCGCAATAGGCGGTGGGCGGAACGACCCACGACACCTGCGGCAAACGATTGGCCTGCACATCGGCGGCGATCGCGGCGACCAGATGCTCGGCCTGCGTGGTGGTGGCGTTTTCCGCAGTGGAACCGGGCACGCACGCACGCGCGCGCCGATAGCGTTCGTCGCCGGGCTGCAGATCGCGATAGTGGGAAAAATACGCCAGCGAGTTGCAGCCGAAGTTGTCGTATTCCTGATACACGCGCCAATCCACACCCGCGGCCTGCAGACGCTGCGCGTAGGTGGTCCAGTCCATCGCCGAGTAACCGGGTTTGTCGCGCGCCATGTCGGCGGTCCAGTTGCCGTCGTCGGCATTGGTCACCGCTTGCGCACCGACATTGCCCACGCTGGGGCCGCTGGTGCCGGTGAACAGATACATGCGATTGGGATTGGTCGGCCCGTGCAGCGAACAGAAGTAGCCATCGCAAATGGTGAACGCATCGGCGAGCGCGTGGTAGTACGGAATGTCGTGACGCTGGAAATACCCCATCGTCAATTCGCCCTTGTACGGCACCCAGGCGTCGTACTCGGCCCAGCGCGCCGGGTCCTGCCCGTGGCCGGCTTTCCAGGAGTGATCCAGGCTCTTGATCAACGGCGCGGAGGTGTTTTGTGAATCGAAGGCGAACGGCAGCAAGCGACGACCGTCCTTTGCCGGCTGGCTCCATACCGGATGCCCATCGCGCAACTGCAGCGGACGCGGATCGCCGAACCCGCGCACGCCGCGCAGCGCACCGAAGTAATGATCGAACGAGCGATTTTCCTGCATCAGGATCACCACGTGTTCGATGTCGCGCAGCGTGCCGGTGCGCGAATTGGCCGGCAGCGCGAGTGCGCGGCCGATCGAAGACGGCAAGGCGCCGGCAGCAGTCAGCGCGGCGACGCGCTTGAGGAAATCACGGCGCGAGGGGGAAGACGTCATGGATGCGAAACCTTGCAGAAATACGGGTGCGTGGCCGCAGGTTGCGGCTGGACACGACACGTATAGCGGGCGGGCGCGACAGTTTTAAGACAGCGACCGTCATCAATGTTTCATGAGTCGTTGACACCCTGCGTCGCGAAACGTCGGTCTTGCACCGCGCGTCCGCCCTCAGCCGTGCCCGAACAGGATTCCCCCATGACTTGCACTCGTCGTTTTCATGTCACTCCGCCGGCGCTCGCCCTGGCAGCGCTGTTTCCCGTCATGGCATCTGCCGCCACAACGGCTGCCGATCCGGCTGCCATTGCAGACGCGCCGGTCGCGGATGCGCCGGTCACCACCGCCGATACCGCAACCAATGCCACCCAGCTGGATGCGATCAACGTGGTCTCGCAAGGCAGCACGCGCCAGGTGCAGCGCATCAGCCGGCAGGACATCGAGCAACTGACACCGGGCAGCAGCGCCTTCAAGGCAGTGGAAAAATTGCCGGGCGTGCAGTTCCAATCGGCCGACCCGTTCGGCACCTACGAATGGTCCACGCAGGTGACCTTGCACGGCTTCGATCAGAGCCGGCTCGGTTACACGCTCGATGGCATTCCGCTCGGCAACATGAGCTACGGCGTCACCAACGGCCTGCATATCACGCGCGCCATCATTTCGGAAAACCTCGGCTCGGTGGAAATCGCGCAAGGCGCTGGCGCGCTCGGTACTGCGTCCAACACCAATCTCGGCGGCACCATGCAGTTCTATTCGGCCGATCCGCAGACCACGCCTGGCCTGCGGCTGGTGCAGACAGTGGGTAGCGATGCGACGCGTCGCACCTTCGTGCGTGGCGACACCGGCGATCGCAATGGGTTGTCGGCGTATCTGTCCTATGCCAATGCCACCACCGACAAGTGGAAGGGCTTTGGCGACCAGCAGTCCGAGCAGGCCAACCTCAAGACCGTGTATCAATGGGGCGACGGCAATCGTCTGAGCCTGTTTGTGGATACCTCGCGGCGCAAGGAATACGACTACATGGATCTGTCGTTGACCAGCCAGCGTGCGCTGGGCTGGGACTACGATTATCTGCAGCCGGATTGGGCCACTGCGGTACAGATGGCGCGTGCGTATCAAAACACCGGTGCCACCAGCGGCGTGGCCAACGGCTACCCGCAATCGCTGGCCGGGCTGCCCGATGATTACAGTTGGTTGGATGCCAGCTACTACGCAGGCGGTGGTCTGCGTCGCGACAACCTGGCAGGCTTGTCGGGCACTTTCGTGTTCGGTGGCGCCACACTCGATGCCACCGGCTACTATCACAGCAATCGTGGCGAAGGTCAGTGGGTGACACCGTATGTCGTCACCTCGGCGCAGATCCCGGTGTCGATGCGCACCACCGACTATGGCCTGGACCGTTTCGGCGGTACCAGCGCACTGAAGTGGTCGTGGGGCAATCACGATCTGGAAGCCGGCGTGTGGGCCGAGAATGCACGCACCACGCAAGGGCGCAATTACTTCGCGCTGGGCAACGAGGGCTACACCTCGCTGTACAACGTCTACGAAGCGCAGACCCCGTTCCGTCGCGACTTTTTGCAGCGCTATACCACCCAGACCCGCATGCTGTACCTGCAGGACACCGTGCGTCTGCTCGACGATCGCCTGACCCTCAACTACGGCGCAAAGGCGCTCAGCACCACCACGCGCGCGCAATCGCTGGTGCCGACCACCGCGCTGGCACAGGGGCGCATCCGCGCTGAAGACAACTTCCTGCCGCAGGTTGGCGTGAACTACAAGCTCGACGAGCGCCAGGACATCTACGCCTCCTACAGCAAGAACATCGCCGCCTTCGGTTTCACCCCGTTCGGCACCTCGCAGGCCGCGTTCGACCGCAGCCGTTCGACGCTGGAGCCGGAAGAATCGCAGACCGTGCAGGTGGGTTACCGCGTGCAGGATGCGCAGTTCCAGCTTTCTGCCGATGCCTATTTCACCAAGTTCTCCAACCGCTTGTTGACCACCTCGCCGTGTAGCGCGGTGCAGACCTGCGCGGCGATCCTGAGCAATGTCGGTGCCGTGCACAGCGCGGGTGCGGATCTGGCCTTGATGTGGCGTCCGATGGAGGGCCTGAGCTGGTTGAACTCGCTGTCGTGGAATCGCTCGCGCTATCAGGACGACTACCTCAACAACGGCGTGGTCGCCACCTCCGGCAAGGACGTGGTCGGCATCCCGGCGTTGATGTTCTCCTCCAGCGCCAGCTACCAACTCGGCAACCTGCGCCTGGATCTGGACGGCAAGTACGTCGACAAGCGCTACATCACTTTCCTCAACGATTCGCAGGTGCCTTCGTATTGGCTGTTCAATGCGGGCGCGCGTTACGACTTCGGTCGTGTGGGCGGAGTGGCCGATGTGGCGCTGGCGCTCAACATCACCAACCTCACCGACAAGCGCTACTTCGCCAGCACCGGCACCAATGGCTATGTCGCCTCCGATCCGGATGGCTACAACCAGACCATGGTGGTCGGCGCGCCGCGGCAATACTTCATGAGCCTGGATGTGAAGTTCTGAGTTGCCGGCGCCTTTTCCCCTCTCCTGCGGGGCGAAAAGGCGCGGCTTGCGCGCCACTGGCGCGCGTGGCTGGGAGCGCCAGCGCCGCAAGCGCGGGCCGGGGCGCGGAGCGGCGGTTTGGGTGAGGGTACGGGCGAAGCAGTCGGCGCGTCACTTCTGAAGGCGCGTAGCGACGCGTTTGTCATTGCAGGGACTGGTAAGTCTCTGAGGCGCCCCCTCATCCGGCGCTGCGCGCCACCTTCTCCCGATGGGAGAAGGACTACATCGGCGCCTACCCCGCCAAGATCCGTGTCGGCCAACACCGCCAATTCCCGCACCGCCGCATGGCGTAAACCTCGCGACGCCTATAATCGCCGCCTTACTTTCACTCAGCAGGTCCCGCCAGATGGCGCAGACGATGAAGGCGCTGGTCAAGCGCGAAGCGAACAAGGGCATCTGGCTGGAACAGGTTCCCGTCCCCAGCCCTGGCCCCAACGAGGTGCTGATCAAGCTGGAAAAGACCGCAATCTGCGGCACCGATCTGCACATCTACCTGTGGGACGAGTGGAGCCAGCGCACCATCAAGCCTGGTCTGACCATCGGCCATGAGTTCGTCGGCCGTGTGGCCGAGCTCGGTTCGGCGGTCACCGGTTACCAGGTCGGCCAGCGCGTCTCGGCCGAAGGCCACATCGTCTGCGGGCATTGCCGCAATTGCCGCGGTGGCCGCCCGCATCTGTGCCCCAACACGGTCGGCATCGGCGTCAACGTCAATGGCGCATTCGCCGAATACATGGTGATGCCGGCCAGCAACCTGTGGCCGATCCCCGACCAGATTCCCTCCGAGCTGGCCGCGTTCTTCGACCCCTACGGCAACGCCGCGCATTGCGCGCTGGAATTCGACGTGATCGGCGAAGACGTGCTGATCACCGGTGCCGGCCCGATCGGCATCATCGCCGCCGGTATCTGCAAGCACATCGGTGCGCGCAACGTGGTGGTCACCGACGTCAACGATTTCCGCCTCAAGCTGGCCGCCGACATGGGCGCCACCCGCGTGGTCAACGTCTCCAAGACATCGCTCAAGGATGTCATGGCCGACCTGCACATGGAGGGCTTCGACGTGGGCCTGGAAATGAGCGGCAACCCACGCGCTTTCAACGACATGCTCGATTGCATGTATCACGGCGGCAAGATCGCCATGCTCGGCATCATGCCGCGCGGCGCCGGCTGCGACTGGGACAAGATCATCTTCAAGGGCCTCACCGTACAGGGCATCTACGGCCGCAAGATGTACGAGACCTGGTACAAGATGACCCAATTGGTGCTGTCGGGTTTCCCGCTGCACAAGGTGCTGACCCATCAATTGCCGATCGACGATTTCCAGAAGGGCTTCGACCTGATGGAAGAAGGCAAGGCCGGGAAGGTCGTGTTGAGCTGGAACTGATCGGCCAATACGCTTGAACGCAAAAGGCGCCGCGAGGCGCCTTTTTCATGTCCGTCTTCAGGGTGCTGGCAAACGCAGCGGGCAATCCTCAGGTGCGAGCGGAGCGCTTCAAGAAACGCAAGGTCGGCGAGGCTGCAGGCAAAGGCTCAGTGGATCGAGGGCGCGATGCCCTCACCGCTCGCGGGACACGCCGCAAGTACGTCCGTGTAGGCTCGGTGGCGGCATCCATGCCGCCACACGGTCCCGCAATCGGTGAGGACACCGCACCAGACAGTTTGCTGATTGCTTTATTGAAAGCTATGCACGCCGATCAACTCGACTGGTCCTTGCCCGCTCACCGTCGCGGGACCTTACGCGGCATGGATGCCGCGTAAGAGCCTTATCTGTTCGCAATCTGGCAGATTAGGTGTCGAGAGCCGGCGTGGGCCACCGTGAGAGCCTGGATCTCAGCGATCGCCGTGTAGCTTGGTACCCACGCCGGATTCTCCCTTGATTCGCCCGAACAGTTGCCCGAGGTGACACTCGAAACGATAA
>NZ_JBEOLS010000047.1:0-41296 GCF_040279205.1 Xanthomonas hortorum | reverse complement strand
ACGTGAAGATGGTCGTGACCCTGATCAACCCGGTCGCGATGGACGAAGGTCTGCGCTTCGCGATTCGTGAAGGTGGCCGTACCGTCGGCGCCGGCGTGGTTGCCAAGATCATCAAGTAAGTGCCTGCGATCCGGCGACGCCTCGTCGCCGGATCAGCACGTAAGCAACGCAAAGGGTCGGCGCAAGCCGGCCTTTTTGTTTAGCGGAAATGTGCGCGTGCAATGCAATTCGCAGGGTAGAGCGCTTGCGCCAGTAAAAACAGCTCGCTATAATGCGCGGCTCGGTGTCCCTGGGTAGGGCGCAGAGTTACAGCGAAAAGAACGGCAGGACGCCGCTCGTGTTCGCCAGACCGGGAAGGTCGCGTTGCATGGAGCACTCAACAACTCACGTGTTGTTGACGGTGCTCTGGTTGCGCACTATACTTTTCCGTCTGGGCAGACCGGTTTACCGGCCTGCCTCAGTTTTTGGGCGGAGGAAATGCCCTCGCTGGCAGGACGCACGGCGATTTCATCTACGCAGGAATATCGGGGCAGGTATCCCAGAGGCCTTGCCCGTCGCTCTTTTAACGAAGGAAGCTTCCGTCATGTCGGAACAAAAGATCCGGATTCGGTTGAAGGCGTTCGATCATCGATTGATCGACCGTTCGGCCAGCGAGATCGTCGAAACGGCTAAGCGGACCGGCGCGCAAGTGCGTGGCCCGATCCCGTTGCCGACCAAGATCGAACGTTACACCATCCTCGTATCCCCGCATGCCGACAAGGATGCGCGTGACCAATACGAAACCCGCACGCACAAGCGTGTGCTCGATATCGTCGACCCGAACGACAAGACCGTGGACGCGCTGATGAAGCTCGAGCTCGCGGCTGGCGTCGACGTCCAGATCAAGCTGACCTGAGGACTACGACCATGACGAAGAAATATTCGTTGGGCTTCGTAGGCCGCAAGGCTGGTATGAGCCGCGTCTTTACTGAAGACGGCCGCTCGGTACCGGTCACGCTGATCGAAGCAACTCCAAACCGCATCGCGCAGATCAAGACCGTCGAAGCTGACGGCTACAGCGCAGTGCAGATTACCGTTGGTGCCCGTCGCGCCGCACTGGTCAACAAGCCGGCTGCTGGTCACTTCGCCAAGGCGAAGGTGGAAGCGGGTCGCGGCCTGTGGGAATTCCGCGTTGAAGATGCGCAGCTCGGCGATTTCGCCGTTGGCGGCGAAATCAAGGCGGACATCTTCGAGGTCGGCCAGAAGGTCGACGTCCAGGGCGTCACCAAGGGTAAGGGTTTCCAGGGCACCATCAAGCGCTACAACTTCCGTATGGGCGATGCAACTCACGGTAACTCGCTGTCGCATCGCGCGCCGGGTTCGTTGGGTCAGCGCCAGACCCCGGGTCGTGTTTTCCCGGGTAAGAAGATGTCGGGCCACATGGGCGCCGTGCAGCAAAGCACGCAGAACCTGGAAGTGGTCAAGGTCGACGTCGAGCGTGGTCTGATTGCTATCCGCGGCGCCGTGCCTGGCGCAGCTGGTGGCGACGTGATCGTCCGTCCGGCGAGCAAGGCATAAGGAGAGATGACGATGGAACTCGTTATCACGGGTAGTAACAACAAGGTCTCGGTCTCCGATGCCGTGTTCGGTCGCGAATTCAGCGAAGATCTGGTTCACCAGGTCGTCGTCGCTTATCGCAATGCCGGTCGCGCTGGTACCAAGGCTCAGAAGACGCGTTCGGAAGTTGCGGGCACGACCAAGAAGTCGAAGAAGCAGAAGGGCGGCGGTGCGCGTCATGGCGCGCTGACGGCTCCGATCTTCGTCGGTGGCGGCGTGACCTTTGCGGCCAAGCCGCGCAGCTTCGAACAGAAAGTCAACCGCAAGATGTACCGTGCGGCCATCTGCGCGATCTTCTCTGAGCTTAACCGCCAGGGTCGCTTGATGATCGTCGAAGCGTTCGACGTCGAAGCAACCAAGACCCAGGGTTTGATCGAGAAGCTGAAGGGACTGGATGTGGGCAAGCGCCCGCTGATCGTCACCGAAGAAGCCTCCGAGCACCTGTACCTGTCCGCTCGCAATCTGCCGTATGTGCAGGTGCGTGATGTGCAGGGTCTGGATCCGGTCGCTCTGGTCGGGGCCGATACGGTCGTGATCACCGCCGATGCGGTCAAGAAGATCGAGGAGTGGCTGGCATGAGCAGCAACGAAAAAATCTTCAGCGTGCTGCGTGCTCCGCGAGTCTCTGAAAAGACCGCGCGCCTGCAGGAAATCTCCAACCAGTATGTCTTCGAAGTTTCGAACGAAGCCACCAAAGCCGATGTAAAGGCCGCGGTTGAGCAGCTGTTCGACGTCAAGGTCAAAGCTGTCAACGTGGTCAACGTCAAGGGCAAGAGCAAGTCCTTCCGTAACCGTGCTGGTAGCCGCGGCAATTGGCGCAAGGCGTACGTCCGCCTGGTTGATGGTCAGTCCATCGACGTAACGGCTAAGGCCTGAGGTCCATCCCATGCCATTGATGAAGTTCAAACCCACCTCTCCCGGCCGTCGTTCCGCCGTGCGTGTGGTTACTCCCGATCTGCACAAGGGCGCACCGCACGCGGCGCTGCTCGATTCGCAGAGCAAGTCCGGTGGTCGTAACCACCATGGCCGCATCACCGTGCGTCACGTCGGTGGTGGTCATAAGCAGCACTACCGCATCATCGACTTCAAGCGCAACAAGGAAGGCATTCCGGCGCGTGTGGAGCGGATCGAATACGATCCGAACCGTACCGCTCATATCGCCCTGCTGTGCTATGTCGACGGCGAGCGTCGCTACATCATTGCCCCCAAGGGCTTGAAGGCTGGCGATCAGGTCATTGCCGGCGCCAACGCACCGATCAAGACCGGTAACACGCTGCCGCTGCGCAATATCCCGGTCGGTACGACGGTTCACGGTATCGAGCTGAAGCCGGGTAAGGGCGCTCAGATCGCACGTGCTGCCGGTGCTGCCGTCCAGCTGGTCGCTCGCGAAGGCATCTATGCCACGCTGCGTCTGCGCTCGGGTGAAATGCGCAAGGTGCCGGTCGAGTGCCGCGCCACCATCGGTGAAGTCGGTAACGACGAGCACAACCTCGAGAAGCTGGGCAAGGCTGGCGCCAAGCGCTGGCGCGGTGTTCGTCCGACCGTTCGCGGTGCGGCCATGAACCCGGTTGACCATCCGCACGGTGGTGGTGAAGCGAAGGCTGGTCAGGGTAATCCGCATCCGGTCACCCCGTGGGGTGTTCCGACCAAGGGTTACAAGACGCGCAAGAACAAGCGCACCCAGCAATTCATCGTCCGCGATCGTAGGGGCTAATCGACCATGGCACGTTCACTTAAGAAAGGCCCGTTCGTCGATCACCACCTTGTAAAGAAGGTGGAGTCCGCTGCGGGTAGCAAGAAGCCGATCAAGACCTGGTCGCGCCGTTCGATGATCCTGCCGGAAATGGTAGGCATCACCATCGCCGTGCATAACGGTAAGAACCACATTCCGGTGCTCGTCAACGAGAATATGGTCGGCCACAAGCTCGGCGAATTTGCCGTCACCCGGACCTTCAAGGGTCACGGTGGCGACAAGAAGTCGAGCAGGTAAGGAGAGATGACGATGGAAGCGAAAGCAATCCTGCGCACCGCGCGCATCTCCCCGCAGAAGGCCCGCCTGGTCGCTGATCAGGTGCGTGGACTGTCCGCCGAACGTGCGGTCAATCTGCTGAAGTTCTCGGACAAGAAGGCTGCACACCTGATCAAAAAGGTAGTGGAGTCGGCTATTGCCAATGCCGAGAACAATCAGGGCGCGGATGTCGACGAGCTGAAGGTCAAGACCATCATGGTTGATGAAGGTCCCTCCCTGAAGCGTTTCATGGCGCGGGCGAAAGGCCGCGGTACCCGCATCCTCAAGCGCACCAGTCACATCACTGTGATTGTTGGCGCCGCCAAGTAAGCGGAAAGGAAAAGACCATGGGTCATAAAGTTCATCCGACTGGAATCCGTCTTGGCATCGCCAAGGACTGGAATTCCAAGTGGTACGCAAACAAGGCCGACTTCGCCGGTTATCTGGCCGCCGACCTGAAAGTGCGTGAAATGCTGCGCAAGAAGCTCGCGCAGGCAGGTATCAGCAAGATCTTGATCGAGCGCCCTGCCAAAACCGCCCGCGTGACGATCCACACTGCCCGTCCGGGCGTGGTGATCGGCAAGCGTGGTGAGGACATCGAAAAGCTGCGTAAGGAAGTGAGCGCGATGATGGGTGTTCCTGCCCACATCAACGTCACCGAAGTGCGCAAGCCGGAGCTGGATGCGCAGCTGGTCGCCGAGTCGATCGCGCAGCAGCTTGAGCGTCGCATCATGTTCCGCCGTGCAATGAAGCGCTCGGTCGGTAACGCGATGCGCCTGGGTGCCCTGGGCATCAAGGTCAACGTGGCTGGCCGCCTCAACGGTGCAGAAATCGCCCGTTCGGAGTGGTACCGCGAAGGCCGCGTGCCGCTGCACACGCTACGTGCCGACATTGATTACGGTTTTGCCGAGGCGTCCACGACGTACGGCATCATCGGTATCAAGGTCTGGATCTATAAGGGTGAGGTCTTTGACTTCTCCCAGGTTGGCCAGGAGAAGCAGGACGACAGCCCGCGCAACGATCGTAACGATCGCGGCGACCGTGGTGACCGTCCTTCGCGCCCGGCTCGTGAAGCGAGGTAACGGCAATGTTGCAACCCAAGCGAACCAAATATCGCAAGATGCACAAGGGCCGTAACGACGGCCTGGCATGGAGCGGAAACGCCGTCAGCTTCGGCGAGTACGGCCTCAAGGCAACCGCGCACGGTCAGCTGACCGCGCGTCAGATTGAAGCAGCACGTCGTACGATCAGCCGCCACGTCAAAAAGGGCGGCAAGATGTGGATTCGTGTGTTCCCCGACAAGCCGATCACCAAGAAGCCGATCGAAGTCCGCATGGGCTCCGGTAAGGGCAACGTGGAGTACTGGGTCGCGCAGATTCAGCCGGGTCGCATGATCTATGAAATCGAAGGTATTCCCGAAGATGTCGCACGTGAGGCATTCCGCCTTGCCGCCGCGAAGCTGTCGGTGACTACCACTTTCGTGACCCGGACGGTGCGCTGATGGACATCAAACAACTCCGCGAGAAGTCGGCTGACGAACTGAAGGCCCACCTGACCGATTTGCGTAAGGAGCAGTTCTCGCTCCGTATGCAGCAGGTCACCGGCCAGCTGCCGAAGACCCACGATACCCGCCGGGTACGCCGCGAGATTGCTCGCGTCAAGTACCTGCTCGGCAGCACCAAGTAAGGACGGCCGCGATGAGCGATAACAACGAAAAGCAAGCGCTGCGCACGGTCGAAGGCCGTGTCGTCAGCAACAAGATGGACAAGACGGTCACCGTGTTGGTGGAGCGCCAGGTCAAGCATGCTCTGTACGGCAAGTACATCAAGCGCTCGACCAAGCTGCACGCACATGACGCCGACAATGCCTGTAATGAAGGCGACGTCGTGCGTGTGACCGAGATTGCTCCAATGTCCAAGACCAAGAACTGGCGGGTGGTTGAAATCGTCACCCGTTCGGCCGGCTAAGGGAGATCTGAATCATGATCCAGATGCAGAGCTACCTCGATGTGGCCGACAATTCGGGTGCCAAGGAAGTGATGTGCATCAAGGTGCTGGGCGGCTCGAAGCGCCGCTACGCACACATTGGTGACATCATCAAGGTGACCGTCAAGGACGCCATTCCGCGTGGCAAGGTCAAGAAAGGCGAAGTCTACGACGCCGTTGTGGTGCGTACCCGTAAGGGTGTGCGCCGTCCCGACGGTTCGCTGATTCGCTTCGATGGCAACGCCGCTGTGCTGTTGAACAATAAGCAGGAGCCGATCGGGACCCGCATCTTCGGGCCGGTGACGCGCGAGCTGCGTTCCGAGAAGTTCATGAAGATCGTCTCGCTCGCTCCCGAAGTGCTGTGAGCGGAGGACATATACATGGCTAACCGTATCAAGAAGGGCGACCAGGTCGTCATCAACACCGGCAAGGACAAGGGTAAGCAGGGTGAAGTTGTGCGTGTGGATGGCGATCGCGTGATCGTCTCCAATGCCAACATCATCAAGCGCCACACCAAGCCGAATCCGCAGGCGGGTGTCGCCGGCGGCGTGGTCGAGCGTGAAGCGTCGATCCATATCTCCAACGTCAATATCGTCAACCCGGCAACGGGCAAGGGCGAGCGCGTTGGCTTCAAGGTGCTGGAGGATGGACGCAAATTGCGTGTGTTCCGCTCCAGCGGTGAGGCGCTCGACGCCTGAGGAATGCGATCATGAACACTCGTCTCGAAAAGTTTTACAAGGAAAACGTGGTGCCGGCCCTGATGAAGGAGTTCGGCTACACCAATCCGATGCAGGTGCCGAGGCTGGTCAAGGTCACGCTCAACATGGGCGTGGGCGAGGCGGCAACCAACAAGAAGATTCTGGAAAATGCAGTCGGCGACATGTCCAAGATCTCCGGTCAAAAGCCGGTGGTCACCAAGTCGCGCGTTTCGGTCGCATCGTTCAAGATCCGCGACGGTTGGCCGATCGGCTGCAAGACCACGTTGCGTCGCGCCAAGATGTACGAGTTCCTGGATCGTCTGATCAACATCTCGCTGCCGCGCGTGCGCGACTTCCGTGGTGTCTCCGGTCGTTCCTTTGACGGTCGTGGCAATTTCAACATGGGTGTGAAGGAACAGATCATCTTCCCGGAAATCGATTTCGACGCTGTCGATGCGATTCGCGGTATGGATATCGCCATCACCACCACAGCCAAGACGGATGCGGAAGCGAAGGCGCTGCTGGCAGCGTTCAAGTTCCCGTTCCGTAACTGACCGTAGAGGACATCCGAAATGGCAAAGACCTCCATGATCCACCGCGACATCAAGCGTGCAAAGTTGGCGAAGAAATTTGCCGGCAAGCGTGATGCGCTGAAGAAGATCCTCTCCAGTCAGGATGCGTCCTACGAAGAGAAGATCGATGCCTCGACCAAGTTGCAGAAGCTGCCGCGCGATTCGTCGCCGAGCCGCCACCGCAACCGTTGCGAACTTTCCGGTCGTCCGCGCGGTGTCTACCGCAAGTTCGGTCTGGGTCGCAACATGCTGCGCAAGGCCACGATGAACGGCGACGTTCCGGGTCTGCGTAAGGCAAGCTGGTAACAGCTTTCCGGCCGTTCGCGGCCGGTTTGAACAGGATTGTTCTGTTCAACAAGGGAGTCCGACGCAAGTCGGGCTCTTTTGTCGTATACTTCCGCTTCTGTCTTGCCTGTACAGGCTTGGCAGGGCGTAAAGGGTCCTGGCCCATCCCCAGGAAAACACAAGATTTTCGCGAAAGCGGATATCGGTGCACTCAAAGGTACTCATATGAGCATGACTGATCCCATCGCCGACCTGCTGGTACGCATCAAGAATGCGGCCGCGGTTGGTAAGCAGACGGTGAAATTGCCGTCGTCCAAGATCAAGGTTGCGATCGCCCAAGTCCTGAAGGACGAGGGTTACATCACCGACCTGCGCGTGACAGCGACCGAGAACAACAAGTCGGAGCTGGAAATCGTGCTGAAGTATTTCGAAGGCCGTCCGGTCATCGAGACCCTGAAGCGTTTCTCGCGCTCGGGTCTGCGCCAGTACCGCGGCAAGACAGAACTGCCCAAGGTCCTGGGTGGACTGGGCGTCGCCATCATCTCCACGTCGAAAGGCATCATGACCGATGCGCAGGCTCGCGAAGCCGGCGTTGGTGGTGAAGTCCTGTGCTTCGTGGCCTAAGGGAAGGAATCGAACATGTCCCGTGTAGCCAAGAAGCCTGTGTCCCTTCCGAAGGGTGTTGAGCTCAACGTCCAGCCCGAGCTGGTCAGCGTCAAGGGCCCGAAAGGCACCCTGACCCTGCCGAAGCCGGTTGGCGTCGAAATCGCCATCGATGGCGATGTTGCAACTCTGTCGGCCAACGATCCGTCGCAGCTGGCCATCACCGGCACCGTGCGCGCCATCCTGGCCAATATGGTCAAGGGTGTGTCCGACGGCTTCGAGCGCAAGCTTGAGCTGGTCGGCGTCGGTTACCGCGCCGCCATGCAGGGCAAGGATCTGAGCCTGGCGCTCGGTTTCTCGCACCCGCTGGTGTTCGTGGCGCCGGAAGGCATCACGCTGTCGACCCCGACCCAGACCGAAATTCTGGTCCAGGGCGCCGACAAGCAGCGCGTCGGCGAAGTCGCCGCCAAGATTCGCGGTTTCCGTCCGCCGGAGCCCTACAAGGGCAAGGGTGTGAAGTACGCCGGTGAAGTCATCATTCGCAAGGAAGCCAAGAAGGCGTAAGGCAGGTCCCTCTGCTAGGAGCCCGGCCATCCATGGCCGGACTTTTCAATGCAAAAGCCTGTTTTCCTTCAGCTTCCGTAGGATAAATATCATGAGCATCAACAAGAACATCGCCCGTCTGCGTCGCGCCAAGTCCACCCGTTCGCACATCCGTGAGCTGGGCGTTGCCCGCTTGTCGGTGCTGCGCACCGGCCAGCATCTGTATGCGCAGGTCTTCACTGCCGACGGCTCCAAGGTGATCGCTGCTGCGAACACGCTGCAGGCCGACGTCAAGGAAGGTCTGAAGAACGGCAAGAACAGCGATGCTGCTGTCAAGGTCGGCAAGCTGATCGCCGAGCGCGCCAAGGCTGCGGGTATCGAGAAGGTCGCATTCGATCGCTCGGGCTACCGCTACCACGGCCGTATCAAGGCGCTGGCTGACGCAGCTCGCGAAGGCGGCTTGAAGTTCTAAGCACTGCAGCGAATGTGGCCAGCGGCCACATTCGCGTTACCGCCGGCAGGGAGATGCCGGACCGTCCCGTTCTTTTGTAACGGTGCCGGGAACACAGTTCCATTCCACAACCATAAGCGGCCCCGAGCCGTACATACTCAATCAATCAAGGAATCAAGATGGCAGAAGAACGTGCACCGCGGGGTCGTGATCGCGACCGTAACCGCGAAGAGAAAGTCGACGATGGCATGATCGAAAAGCTGGTCGCGGTCAATCGCGTCAGCAAGACGGTCAAGGGCGGTCGCCAGTTCACCTTCACCGCGTTGACCGTGGTCGGCGATGGTCTGGGCAAGGTTGGTTTCGGTTACGGCAAGGCGCGCGAAGTGCCGGTTGCCATCCAGAAGTCGATGGAGCAGGCGCGCAAGAATCTGGCGACTGTCGATCTGAACAACGGCACCTTGTGGCACGCCGTCAAGTCCGGTCATGGCGCAGCTCGCGTTTACATGCAGCCTGCTTCGGAAGGTACCGGCGTCATCGCTGGCGGCGCCATGCGCGCTGTGCTGGAAGCGGTTGGCGTTAAGAACGTGCTGGCCAAGGCGGTCGGTTCGCGTAATCCGATCAACCTGGTGCGTGCAACGCTGAAGGGTCTGTCGGAAGTGCAGTCGCCGGCGCGTGTTGCGGCCAAGCGCGGCAAGAAGGTGGAGGAGCTCAACCATGGCTAAGGACACTGGCAAGACTGTGAAGGTGCGCCTGGTGCGCGGCCTGCGTGGTACCCAGTCGCGTCACCGCCTGTCGGTGCATGCGTTGGGACTGAATAAGATCAACGATGTGCGTGAACTCAAGGACAGCCCGCAGGTGCGTGGCCTGATTAATACGGTTCACTACCTCGTCAAGGTTGAGGACTAATCCCATGACTATGCATCTCAATGACCTCAAGCCCGCTGACGGCGCCCGTACCGAGCGCACGCGCGTCGGTCGTGGCATCGGCTCCGGCCTTGGCAAGACCTGTGGCCGCGGCCACAAGGGCTCGTTCGCTCGCAAGGGTGGCGGCAAGATCAAGGCGGGCTTCGAAGGCGGCCAGACCCCGATGCAGCGTCGTCTGCCGAAGATCGGTTTCCGCTCCAAGATGGCGCGTGACAGCGCTGAAGTGTTGTCCTACCAGCTGGATAAGCTGGAAGCCGGTGAGATCGACTTTGCAGCGTTGCGTGCGGCCAATCTGGTCCCGAGCCGCGCCAAGAAGGCGAAGATCGTGCTGAAGGGCGAGCTGAGCAAGAAGTTCGTGCTGAAGGGTGTCGCTGCGACTGCAGGCGCCAAGGCAGCAATCGAAGCTGCCGGCGGCAGCGTAGAGGAGTAATCGGCAGATGGCGCAGGCTGGCATTGGTAACCTCGGTGGCGGGCTTGGCAAGTTCACGGAACTTCGCCAGCGGCTGTTGTTCGTCCTCGGGGCATTGATCGTCTATCGCATCGGCTGCTACGTGCCGGTGCCTGGCGTGAATCCCGATGCCATGCTTTCGTTGATGCAGGCGCAGGGTGGCGGCATCGTGGACATGTTCAACATGTTCTCGGGCGGCGCCCTGCACCGTTTCAGTATTTTTGCGTTGAACGTGATGCCGTACATTTCGGCATCGATCGTGATCCAGTTGGCCACGCACATCTTTCCCGCGCTCAAGGCGATGCAGAAAGAAGGCGAATCCGGCCGACGCAAGATCACCCAGTATTCGCGCATCGGTGCGGTGCTTTTGGCAGTGGTGCAGGGCGGCAGTATCGCGCTGGCACTGCAGAATCAGACCGCGCCGGGTGGCGCTCCGGTGGTGTACGCTCCGGGCATGGGCTTTGTGCTGACTGCAGTGATTGCACTGACCGCCGGCACCATCTTCTTGATGTGGGTTGGCGAGCAGGTCACCGAGCGCGGCATCGGTAACGGTGTGTCGCTGATCATCTTCGCCGGTATTGTCGCAGGGCTTCCGTCGGGCGCAATCCAGACTGTCGAAGCATTCCGCGAGGGCAATCTGAGCTTCATCTCGTTGCTGCTGATCGTCCTCACCATCCTGGCGTTTACGCTGTTTGTGGTGTTTGTCGAACGCGGACAGCGGCGTATCACGGTCAATTACGCGCGTCGCCAAGGCGGCCGCAATGCCTACATGAATCAGACCTCGTTCCTGCCGTTGAAGCTCAACATGGCAGGCGTGATTCCGCCGATCTTCGCGTCCAGCATCCTGGCATTCCCGGCGACGTTGTCGATGTGGTCCGGTCAGGCAGCATCGGGCAGTGGCGTGGGTTCGTGGCTGCAGAAGATCGCCAACGCGCTTGGACCTGGTGAGCCAGTGCATATGCTGGTGTTCGCCGCGCTGATCATCGGCTTCGCGTTCTTCTATACCGCGCTTGTGTTCAACTCGCAGGAAACTGCCGATAACCTCAAGAAGTCCGGTGCATTGATTCCGGGTATTCGTCCGGGCAAGGCCACCGCGGATTATGTGGACGGCGTGCTGACGCGTTTGACTGCGGCTGGTTCGTTGTACCTGGTGATCGTCTGCCTGCTGCCGGAAATCATGCGCACGCAGCTCGGCACCTCCTTCCACTTCGGTGGTACATCGCTGTTGATTGCGGTGGTGGTAGTGATGGATTTTATTGCGCAGATCCAGGCGCACCTGATGTCGCACCAGTATGAGAGTTTGCTGAAGAAAGCCAACCTCAAGGGCGGCTCGCGCGGCGGTCTGGCGCGCGGTTAAGTGGTACACTAGAACTTCATTACGTGAAGACGGCCTGGTTCCCGGGCCACGATCTTCCGATCAGAAGGGCGGCTCGCGCGACGTCTCGCGCGCGGGTGTGACGAGGTGGTCCTGTGCGGGAGTAGTACAGGCGATTCGGAGAAGTTTTCTGGATCAACATCGTCCGGCGCCGGAGCGAGGGCACACTCCCCACGCCGGGTCCATGGAACTTTCTGGTTCCACGGGCTTCAAAGCAATCCGAGGCCTTGCTACAATTCCGAGTTCACTTTTGATCCATCCTGCCGGATGGCGCCTGGGCGCTGTCGGGCCATCACTCAGTTGGAGAATCGCGTCATGGCGCGTATTGCAGGCGTCAACCTGCCAGCCCAGAAGCACGTCTGGGTCGGGTTGCAAAGCATCTACGGCATCGGCCGTACCCGTTCGAAGAAGCTCTGCGAATCCGCAGGCGTTACCTCGACCACGAAGATTCGTGATCTGTCCGAACCCGAAATCGAGCGTTTGCGCGCCGAAGTCGGCAAGTATGTCGTCGAAGGCGACCTGCGCCGTGAAATCGGTATCGCGATCAAGCGACTGATGGATCTGGGCTGCTACCGCGGTCTGCGTCATCGTCGTGGTCTCCCGCTGCGTGGTCAGCGTACCCGTACCAACGCCCGCACCCGTAAGGGTCCGCGCAAGGCGATCAGGAAGTAAGGGATAGATCATGGCAAAGCCAGCAGAAAAGAAAACGAAGAAGAAGATCAAGCGCGTCATCACTGATGGCGTCGCCCACGTCCACGCTTCGTTCAACAACACCATCATCACCATCACCGATCGCCAGGGCAATGCACTGTCGTGGGCTACGTCCGGCGGCGCCGGGTTCCGTGGTTCGCGTAAGTCGACCCCGTTCGCTGCTCAGGTTGCCGCCGAAAAGGCTGGCCGCGCTGCGCTCGATTACGGCGTGAAGTCGCTGGAAGTGCGTATCAAGGGTCCGGGTCCGGGCCGTGAGTCGGCCGTGCGTTCGTTGAACAACGTGGGCTACAAGATCACCAACATCATCGACGTGACGCCAATCCCGCACAACGGGTGCCGTCCGCCGAAGAAGCGTCGCGTCTAAGGGAGCGATAAGAAATGGCTCGTTATATCGGTCCTACCTGTAAGCTCGCCCGCCGCGAAGGCGCCGACCTTTCCCTCAAGAGCCCGGCGCGTGCGCTGGACTCCAAGTGCAAGCTTGAGCAAAAGCCCGGCCAACACGGCGCGGCTCGCAAAGGCAAGCTCTCCGACTACGCTACCCAGCTGCGTGAAAAGCAGAAGGTCAAGCGCATCTACGGTTTGCTGGAACGTCAGTTCCGCAACTACTACAAGAAGGCCTCGACCAAGAAGGGCAACACCGGCGAGAACCTGCTGCAGTTGTTGGAAACCCGTCTGGACAACGTCTGCTATCGCATGGGCTTTGCCGTCACCCGTCCGGCCGCGCGCCAGCTGGTGTCGCACCGCGGCGTGCTGGTCAATGGCAAGTCTGTGAATCTGGCTTCGTACCAGATCAAGGCTGGCGATGCGATCACGTTGTCGGAAAAAGCACAGAAGCAGCTCCGCGTGCAGGAAGCCCTGACCGTGGCTGAGCAGCACGACATGACGCCGTCGTGGGTCGAAGTCGATTCGAAGAAGTTCAGCGGCGTGTTCAAGGCTGTTCCGGATCGTGCCGACCTGCCTTCGGATATCAACGAAGCGCTGATCGTCGAGTTGTATTCGAAGTAATTCACATTGGAGAGCCTCCGGCACCGCCGGAGGTTCGCAGGAGACCCCGCAACATGACGGTTACCGCCAACCAGGTTCTGCGCCCCCGTGGTCCGCAGATCGAACGTCTTACCGACAATCGCGCAAAGGTCGTGATCGAGCCCTTGGAGCGCGGTTACGGGCACACGCTGGGCAATGCCCTGCGTCGTGTGCTGTTGTCGTCGATCCCGGGTTTTGCGATCACCGAGGTCGAGATCGATGGCGTGCTGCACGAGTACACCACGGTCGAAGGGCTGCAGGAAGACGTGCTTGACGTCCTGCTCAACCTGAAAGACGTGGCGATTCGTATGCACAGTGGCGATAGCGCCACGCTGTCGCTGTCCAAGCAGGGTCCGGGTACGGTCACTGCGGCCGACATCAGGACCGATCACAACGTCGAGATCGTCAACGGCGACCATGTGATCTGCCACCTGACCAAGGACACGGCGCTTAACATGCGCCTGAAGATCGAGCGTGGCTTCGGCTATCAGCCGGCTGCCGCACGTCGTCGTCCGGACGAAGAGACCCGTACCATCGGTCGTCTGATGCTGGATGCGTCGTTCTCGCCGGTGCGTCGCGTTGCCTATGCCGTGGAAGCTGCGCGTGTGGAACAGCGCACCGACCTCGACAAGTTGGTGATCGATATCGAAACCAACGGCACCATCGATGCCGAGGAAGCCGTGCGCACCGCCGCCGACATCCTCAGCGATCAGCTGTCGGTGTTCGGCGATTTCACCCACCGCGATCGCGGTGCGGCCAAGCCGGCTGCCAGCGGCGTGGATCCGGTGCTGCTGCGCCCGATCGACGACCTCGAGCTGACCGTGCGTTCGGCCAACTGCCTGAAGGCCGAGAGCATCTACTACATCGGCGATCTGATCCAGAAGACCGAAGTGGAACTGCTCAAGACCCCGAATCTGGGCAAGAAGTCGCTCACCGAAATCAAGGAAGTGCTGGCACAGCGCGGCCTTGCACTGGGCATGAAGCTGGAGAACTGGCCGCCGGCCGGTGTCGCCCAGCACGGCATGCTTGGTTAATGTGTCAAGGCATGGGCGTCTTCGGGCGCCCATGTTTGTTTTTTCCACATCGACGGGCCAAAGCCCGCGGTGACATCCGGTCAAAGGACGGCCGGCTCGGACCAACCGCAGTCCATTCAACAGCGCCAGGATGGCGACAACGTCTCTCAAGCAGTCTCAACATTCTTAGGAAATCACACTCATGCGTCACCAGAAATCCGGTCGTAAGTTCAACCGTACCAGCGCGCACCGCGAAGCCATGTTCCGCAATATGGCCGCTTCGTTGTTCAAGCACGAGCTGATCAAGACCACCTTGCCGAAGGCCAAGGAACTGCGTCGCGTCGCCGAGCCGCTGATCACCATCGGCAAGGTCGATGGCGTTGCCAATCGTCGTCTGGCGTTCGCTCGCCTGCGCGACAAGGAAGCAGTGGGCAAGCTGTTCGTCGAGCTGGGCCCGCGTTACGCGACCCGTCCCGGCGGCTACCTGCGTATCCTGAAGGCCGGCTTCCGTGCCGGTGACAATGCCCCGATGGCGTATGTCGAACTGGTCGACCGTCCGGTCGTCGCCGAGGAAGTGGCCGAGTAATCGGATCGCTCTTCGCAAAGATTCTTCAAAAAGCCCGGCTAGCGCCGGGCTTTTTTATTGGTGCGTCGAACGTGATTGCATTGGTGGCAGGGATGCGTAGGGCTACGCAATGACGGCAGCTCGCAGTCGCCAGATGCCGGGTCGGTGCTGCTTTGTTGCTGGATGCGATCACGGGCGGGTGTTGTCTTGATGCTGTCAGGCAGATACGCGCTGTGTGCTTGGCGCCATCCGAGCCGGCAGACGCAGGCTTGCGTGGTCATGGCGGCGGCGATGGCAGATAATCGATGACTCGATCCTAGGCAAGCGGTAACGATGAATCCATTTCGTTGGGGTTTCCGGGCACAGTTTCTGCTGGGCTTTCTTGCATGCGCAGGATTGCTTGCCTATGCGATCTACGTGCAGCTGCATCTTGGGCTTGAACCGTGCCCGCTGTGCATTTTCCAGCGCATCGCATTTGCGGCACTGGCGGTGTTTTTCCTGTTGGGTGCGTTGCATGGGCCACGCGCTGCGGGCACGCGCAAGCTCTATGGTGTGCTGAGTTTCATCGCTGCCGGCGTGGGCATGGGTATCGCGGCGCGGCATGTCTGGGTGCAGGTCCGGCCCAAGGACATGATGTCGTCGTGCGGGCCGCCGCTGAGCTTTTTGAGCGAGACGATGGGGCCGTTCGAAGTGTTCCGCACCGTGCTGACCGGCACCGGCGATTGCGGCAATATCGATTGGCGCTTTCTGGGCCTGAGCATGCCGATGTGGAGCATGCTGTGGTTCGTGGGCTTGGCGCTTTGGGCGCTGTATGCCGGGTTCAAGCAGCGTGGTCCACGTAAATTGTTCTGATCGTTCCGTTCCGGCAATGGCCGGCGCCCGAGATTTCTGGAGTTCACGATGTCCGCTTCCCTTCATCCGTCCGTCAACGAGGCAGACCACTGGTCGCCGCAGAGTTGGCGCCAGCGTCCGGCGCTGCAGATGCCGACCTACCCGGACGCAGCTGCGTTGGAGCACACCTTGGACGAGTTGCGGCAGCTGCCGCCGCTGGTGACCTCGTGGGAAATCTTTGCGCTCAAGCGCCAGCTGGCCGAGGCCCAGGAAGGCAAGCGTTTTCTTCTGCAAGGTGGCGATTGCGCGGAGAATTTCAGCGATTGCGAATCGGGCACGATCTCCAACCGCTTGAAAGTGCTGCTGCAAATGAGCCTGGTGCTGGTGCACGGCCTGCACCTACCGGTGGTGCGCGTAGGACGCTTTGCCGGGCAGTATGCCAAGCCGCGTTCGGCCGACACCGAAACCCGCGATGGGGTGACCTTGCCGAGTTATCGCGGCGATGTGATCAATGCGCCGGCGTTTACCGAAGCGGCGCGCATACCGGATCCGCGCCGCATGATCACCGCGCATTCGCGCTCGGCGATGACGATGAATTTTGTGCGGGCCTTAATTGACGGTGGCTTTGCCGACCTGCACCACCCCGAATACTGGAATCTGGATTGGGTGGGCTATTCGCCGCTGGCGGCGGACTACCAAAAGATGGTGTCCTCAATCGGCGATGCAGTGCGCTTCATGGAAACCTTGTCCGGGGCGGAGGTGTACAACCTCAATCGCATCGATTTCTACACCTCGCACGAGGCGCTGTTGCTGCCGTACGAGGAAGGCTTGACCCGTCAGGTGCCGCGCCAGTGGGGCTGGTTTAACCTGAGTACGCATTACCCGTGGATCGGCATGCGCACCGCTGCGCTGGATGGCGCGCATGTTGAGTATCTGCGTGGCGTGCGCAATCCGATCGCGATCAAGGTCGGGCCGTCGGTACAGCCGGACCAGTTGCTGCGTCTGATCGATGTGCTCAATCCGGAAGACGAACCCGGCCGCTTGAGTTTCATCCACCGCATGGGCGCGGCGCAGATCGCCGAAAAGTTGCCGCCGCTGCTGGATGCGGTCAAGCGCGATGGGCGGCGTGTGCTGTGGGTCTGCGATGCGATGCATGGCAATACCGAAAGTACCGGAAATGGCTACAAAACAAGGCGTTTCGACAATATCCGCAGCGAGGTGGAGTTGTCGTTCGATCTGCACGCGGCGGCCGGGACGCGGCTGGGCGGCGTGCATCTGGAGTTGACCGGCGAAGACGTCACCGAATGCACCGGCGGCGCGCGCGAGTTGACCGAGCGCGATCTGGAGCGCGCCTATCGTTCCAGCGTGGATCCGCGCTTGAACTATGAGCAGTCGCTGGAAATTGCGATGGCGATCGTGCGCAAGCAACAACAGGTGGTGGCGCAACCGCTGGGCGCGTGATTTCAATGTGCGTATGACGTGATGCTCATGCCGCTTGCGGCATGATCCTGCAGCCACCCCTCTTCCCCCCACAGGAGGAACGGTTTGACTGCCGATTGGAACGTCATCCGCGAATACGCAATCCCGCTTGGTGCCTCGCTATTGGCGGGCATCGTCGTCTGGTCGTTGATGCTGTGGCTGTTTCGCCGCATGCAGGGCCGCGACTATCGCCGCGCACGCATCATCCGCGTGGTCACCCTGCCGGCTGCCTTCATCCTGCCGTTGCTGTTTCTGGGCATCGCGACCGAGGCGACGCCGCTATCGGGCAAGGGCCTGGCAGCGGTGCAGCATCTGTTGCATGTCGGCATCGTTGGCTGCGTGACCTGGTTGCTGGTACGCGCGGTCGCCGCCGGCGAGATGGCGATTCTGCGCAGCAACCCGATCGAGGTGTCCGACAACCTCACCGCACGGCGTATCCAGACCCAGACCCGTGTGCTGAGCCGGGTGGTGATGGGTGCGGTGATCCTGCTCGGTATCTCGGTGGTGTTGCTCACGTTTCCGCAAGTGCGCCAGATCGGCAAGACACTGCTGGCCTCGGCCGGCATCATCGGGCTGGTCGCCGGTATCGCGGCCAAGCCGGTGTTCGGCAACTTGATCGCCGGTCTGCAGATCGCGTTGACGCAGCCGATCCGGCTGGACGATGTGGTGATTGTGGAAGGCGAGTGGGGCCGCATCGAGGAGATCGGCAGCTCGTATGTAGTGGTGCGGATCTGGGACGAGCGGCGCATGGTGGTGCCGTTGACCTGGTGGATCGAGCACCCGTTCCAGAACTGGACACGCAGCAGCGCCGATCTGCTCGGTACCGCGTTCCTGTGGCTGGATTACCGCACCCCGATCGCGGCGGTGCGCGCGGAGTTGGAGCGCATCTGCAAAAGCGAGCCGCTCTGGGATGGGCGCGTATGCGTGACCCAGGTGACGGAAACCAGCGAGAGCACGATCCAGGTGCGTCTGCTGGTGAGCGCACGTAATTCGGGCGATGCGTTCGATCTGCGCTGCATCGCGCGTGAGCGCATGATCGACTTCCTCACCCGTGAGCACGCTTACGCGCTGCCCAGGATCCGCGCCGAGATCGCGGCGCAGGAAAAGCCGCCGGTGCATGCAGCCGAGCCGATCGCCCAGGAGAGCGTGCGCTCGCCCGGTGCAGAAGACGGCGAGCCTGCGACTACGGTTTAGGCACAGGCACCGGCACGGCCGTGGACGCAGCGGCCGGTGCGCTCGGCGCATAGCTGGGCGCAAAGCGCGCCTTGCTGCGTTGCTCGAAGGCGTAGGCCAGTTCGATCAAGCGCGGCTCGCTCCAGGCGCTGCCCATGAACAGCAGGCCGAGCGGCAGGCCCTGGGTCTGCCCCATCGGCACGCTCAGGCTGGGATAACCGGCCACCGCGGCGGCACCGTAACCGGCGCCGGGAAAGGTATCGCCCTTGACCAGATCGGTGACCCAGGCGGCGCCGGTGGTCGGTACGATCAGCGCGTCCAGGCGATGGGCCTTCAGTGCGGCGTCGATGCCTTCGGGCCCGGCCAGCCGTTTGGCGGTGGCGCGCGCAGTGAGATACGCGGGGTCTTCCAGGCCAGGTGCCGCCTGCGCCTGCTCGAACAGCTCCTGCGCGAAGTAGGGCATCTCGCGCTGCGCATACGTGCGATTGAAGGCGATCAGCTGTTCCAGGCTCGACACCGGTGCGGCGTGGCTGCGCAGATAGGCATTCAACCCCGCTTTGAATTCGACCAATAACACTGTCTGCTCAGCGGCATCCCACTTGCCGTCGGTGGCCAGGCTGGTTTCGATGAGCGTGGCACCCGCTGCACGCAGGCTCTGCACGGCGCGATCCAGTGCTGCGGCAATGGCGGGATCTTCGCGCAGCGGGTTGCGCAACAGGCCCAGACGCGCGCCACGCAGGCCATCGGGTTTGAGGTGCGCGAGATAGTCCGGTGTTGAAGACGGCGCATCGCGTGTGGCCGGATCCTGCGGATCGGGTGCGGCGATCGCCTGCAGCAACGCGGCAGCATCGGCAACGCTGCGCGTCATCGGGCCGGCGGTGTCCTGGCTGGTCGAGATCGGGATGATGCCGTCGCGGCTGATCAGGCCCACGGTCGGTTTGAGTCCGACCAATCCATTTACCGAGGCCGGGCAGGTGATGCTGCCATCGGTTTCGGTGCCGATGCCGACGGTGGCCAGGCTGGCGGCGATCGCAGCGCCCGTGCCGGCACTGGAGCCGCAGGGATTGCGATCCAGCGCGTACGGATTGCGGGTCAGCCCACCACGTGCGCTCCAGCCGGAGCTGGACTTGGTAGACCGGAAGTTGGCCCATTCGCTCAAATTCGTTTTGCCCAGGATCACCGCTCCGGCCGCGCGCAGGCGCTGCACCAGAAACGCATCGCGGCTGGGCTTGAAATCGGCCAGGGCCAGCGAGCCGGCGCTGTTGACCATCGGCACCGCATCGATGTTGTCCTTGAGCAACACAGGAATGCCATGTAACGGGCCGCGCACGCGACCGGCGCGGCGTTCGGCGTCCAATGCGCGTGCGTCCGCTTCGGCCTGCGGATTGAGTTCGATCACCGAGTTGAGTGTGGGGCCGGCACGATCGAGCGTGGCGATGCGCTGCAGGTATGCGCGCGTCAGTGCCAGGCTGCTGGTCTTGCCGGAAGCCATCCGCGCCTGCAGGCCGGCGATGTCGGCATCGGTCAGATCCAGTTGCTCGGTGGTCGGTACGTTTGCATCGACCTGTGTCAGGCCGTCAACGGGCGCAGGGCCATCGGCATGCGCACAGCCGCACAGCGCAAGCAATAGCGCAAAGGACAAGGTGGTGGATCGCATTGACGGTCTCCCCGGAGGACTGTTCGCAGGCTAACGGCGCTGCGTCGGGGTGACAACGTGTAGGGCGTGCCCGCAGACGGGCAGGGTGCGTCAGCGACGCCGGCGCTTGAGCAGATCGCGTGCCAGCACGCCGACCACGATCAGATTGATTGCCAGTACGCCCCAGGCGGTCCAGCCGGGATGGCGGACGATGGCGTAGATATCGAATGGCAGATAGATGGCCGCCGACAGGCAGCCCAATAGCGAGGCCCATGCCTTGGCACGCCACAACCCCCAGGCTTCCACCACATGCAGCAGGCCGTAGGCCAGCATGGCGGCAGCGGCCAGATGGACAGCGTCGGGACTGATGGTCTTGAGCAACGACGGCAGTGCGCCGTGGTCGGGATCCAGACTAAAACGGCGGATCAGGGTACTGACCGCGTTTTGCAGCGGGAGCGGGCCCAGAATTTCCAGGCCCGTCGCCGCCAACAGCGCAAGCGTCCCTTTGACCGCCTCTAGCAAGGCGATCACATGCAGCCCCGGATGCGCACGCGGATCCGGGCTGTAGGGTTTGTTGCTCACGACCGTGGGCTAACCAGCAACTCAGCCCGAACGGCCGGAGCGCTTACGATCGCTTTCGGTCAGGCCCTTCTTGCGCAGGCGGATTTCCTTCGGGGTGACTTCAACCAGCTCGTCGTCCTCGATGAAGTCCAGTGCCTGCTCTAGCGTGTACTTGATCGCCGGGGTCAGCTTGATCGCATCGTCCTTGCCCGAGGCGCGCATGTTGGTCAGCGGCTTGGTCTTGATCGCATTGACGGTCAGATCGTTGTCCTTGGAGTGGATACCGACCAGCTGACCTTCGTACACGTTGTCGCCTTCGGCAGCGAACAGACGGCCACGCTCTTCCAACGGCCCCAGCGCATAGGCCGGGGTGGCGCCTGCAGCGTTGGCAATCATCACGCCGTTCTGGCGCTTGGCGATCGCGCCCTGTTCCTTCGGACCGTAATGGTCGAACACGTGGAACAGCAGGCCCGAGCCCTGGGTCAGGGTGCGGAACTCGTTCTGGAAGCCGATCAGACCACGGGCCGGGATCATGTAATCCAGACGCACACGACCCTTGCCGTCCGACTCCATGTTCTTCAGCTGGCCCTTGCGGCTGCCCAGCTTTTCCATCACGCCGCCCTGGTGCTGCTCTTCGATATCGACCACAAGCTGTTCGATCGGCTCCATCTGCTTGCCGTCGATCTCCTTGATGATCACTTCCGGACGCGACACGGCCAGCTCGTAGCCTTCACGACGCATGTTTTCGATCAGCACCGACAGATGCAGTTCGCCACGGCCGGAGACCAGGAACTTGTCGGCGTCGGAACCTTCCTCGACCTTCAATGCCACGTTGTGCACCTTCTCGCGGTCCAGACGGTCGCGCAGCTGGCGGCTGGTCAGGAACTTGCCGCCGGACAGGTCCTTGTTGCCGGCGAACGGCGAGTTGTTGACCTGGAAGGTCATCGAGATGGTCGGCTCGTCCACGGTGAGCGGCGGCAGGCCTTCCGGCGCGTCGAGCGCGCACACGGTGTCTGAAATGGTCAGCTCGGACACGCCGGAGATGGCCACGATGTCGCCGGCCTCGGCGGTGTCCTGCTCGATGCGCTCAAGGCCCAGGAAGCCTAGTACCTGCAGCACCTTGCCCTGACGCTTCTTGCCTTCGCGGTCGATCACGCTGACCGGCATGTTCTTCTTCAACACGCCGCGCTGGATGCGGCCGATGCCGATCACGCCGACGAAGTTGTTGTAATCGAGCTGGCTGATGCGCATCTGGAACGGGCCGTCCGGATCCACGTCCGGTGCCGACACGTGCTGCATGATCGCTTCGTACAGCGGGGTCATGTCGCCGTCGCGCACGCTCGAATCCAGGCTGGCGTAGCCGTTCAATGCAGAGGTGTAGACGATCGGGAAGTCCAGCTGCTCGTCGGTTGCGCCGAGCTTGTCGAACAGGTCGAACACCTGGTCGATCACCCAGTCCGGGCGCGCGCCGGGACGGTCGATCTTGTTGACCACCACGATCGGCTTGAAGCCCATCGCAAAGGCCTTCTGGGTCACGAAGCGCGTTTGCGGCATCGGGCCATCCATCGCGTCGACCAGGATCAGCACCGAGTCCACCATCGACAGCACGCGCTCGACTTCGCCACCGAAGTCGGCGTGTCCTGGGGTGTCGACGATGTTGATGCGGTTGCCGTTCCAGGTGATGGCCGTGTTCTTGGCCAGGATCGTGATGCCACGTTCCTTTTCCTGATCGTTGCTGTCCATCACGCGCTCAGCCAACACGGTGCGTTCGGACAGGGTGCCGGACTGCTTCAGCAGGCAGTCGACGAGGGTGGTCTTGCCGTGGTCGACGTGCGCGACGATGGCGATATTGCGGAGTTTTTCGATGGACATGCGGAAAGGGCCCCTGTCTGGCGCCAGTCTTGAGAAGGTAAGCCCGACATTATAGCGGTTTCGTTGCCGTGCCGTTGCGCCCGGCCGTCAGAAGGTTCAAAACGCCCATTCAGCTTGCTGTGCACCCCCGACCATGGTCGTACGCCTGCACGGCCGGCTGCGCGCCGGGGTGTATTCTAATGGGCTGTCATACACCCTGAAACCTGCAAGGATTTCCATGTCCCTGATTGCCCATTTCGACACCACCCGCGGCCCGATCGTGGTTGAGCTGTTCGCCGACAAGGCCCCGCTGACCGTTGCCAACTTCGTCAACCTGGTCCAGCGCGGCTTCTATGACGGCCTGAGCTTCCACCGCGTCATCGCCGACTTCATGATCCAGGGCGGCTGCCCGGAAGGCTCCGGCCGCGGCGGCCCGGGCTATCGTTTCGAAGATGAAGCCAACAACGGCGTCGGTCACGACCGCGGCGTGCTGTCCATGGCCAATGCCGGCCCCAACACCAACGGCAGCCAGTTCTTCATCACCCATGTCGCCACCAACTGGCTGGACGGCAAGCACACCGTGTTCGGCAAGGTCACCCAGGGCCTGGACGTGGTCGATGCGGTCGCCCAGGGCGATGTGATCAACAAGGTGACGATCGAAGGCGATACCGACGCCGTGCTGGCCGCCAAGGCCGACCGCGTCGCGGAGTGGAACAAGATCCTCGCCGCCTGATGTCTTTCCCCGAACGGCCGCCAAGTGCGGCCGTTCGCTTGTCACTGCGCGCCGCCAGGCCTTGCGCTACGCCAGCGTGCACCTCCACCCACGTTTTTTAGCAGAGGAAACTCCCCATGAAAGCACCTGTTCGTGTTGCCGTGACCGGCGCTGCCGGCCAGATCGGCTATGCCCTGCTGTTCCGCATCGCCTCCGGCGAAATGCTGGGCAAGGATCAGCCGGTGATCCTGCAATTGCTGGAACTGTCCAATGAAAAGGCCCAGGCCGCGCTCAAGGGCGTGATCATGGAGCTGGAAGACTGCGCATTCCCGCTGCTGGCCGGCGTGGTCGGCACCGACGACGCCGAAGTGGCGTTCAAGGACATCGACGTTGCGCTGCTGGTTGGCGCGCGTCCGCGCGGCCCGGGCATGGAGCGCAAGGACCTGCTGCTGGAAAATGCCAAGATCTTCACCGCGCAGGGCGCTGCCCTGAACAAGGTCGCCAAGCGTGACGTCAAGGTGCTGGTGGTCGGTAACCCGGCCAACACCAATGCCTACATCGCGATGAAGTCGGCGCCGGATCTGAACCCGAAGAACTTCACCGCCATGCTGCGTCTGGACCACAACCGCGCGCTGAGCCAGCTGTCGCAAAAGCTCGGCAAGCCGGTCGGCGGTATCGAGAAGTTGGTGGTGTGGGGCAACCACAGCCCGACCATGTACCCGGACTACCGTTTCGCCACTTCCGATGGCGCCTCCATCGGCGATGCGATCAACGACCAGGAATGGAACGCGTCCACCTTCATCCCGACCGTGGGCAAGCGCGGCGCGGCGATCATCGAAGCGCGCGGCCTGTCTTCGGCTGCGTCGGCCGCCAATGCCGCCATCGATCACGTGCGTGATTGGGTGCTGGGCAGCGACGGCAAGTGGGTGACCATGGGCGTGCCGTCCGACGGCTCCTACGGCATTCCCGAAGGCGTGATCTTCGGCTTCCCGGTGATCACCGCCAATGGCGAGTACACCCTGGTCAAGGATCTGCCGATCGACGACTTCAGCCAGAAGTACATCGACAAGACCCTGGCCGAGCTGGAAGAAGAGCGCAGCGGCGTGTCGCATCTGCTGGGCTGATTTTTGCTTTAGGTTGTAACGAAAACGCCGGGCAGTGCCCGGCGTTTTTTATGCTTCGTGTAGCTGATGCGTTGCGTTGTGGCGCCAGAAATCAATCACGCACGTCGATGTGGGACTCTCTGTGCGGTAGGTGCTGCCGCCGCACTCTGATCAACTCGCGCGATGCGCTCGGCTTACGCCAGACCTTCGGCCTTCAATGCGGCCTGCACATCGGCATCGGCCAGCATGCGCTGCAAGAACGCATCCAGTGCATTCAAGCCACTCAAATCCACGCCGACCTTCTGCGCCCACAACAAGGTCACGAACAGATACGCATCGGCACCGGTATGGGTGTCGCTGGCCAGCCAGGTACGATCCTGCAGGTGCGTGTTGGCACGTTCGTACAAGGTGCGCAACTTGCTGCGTGCGTCGTCGTGGCTGCGCGCAAGCAGTGCCTCGTCCTGCAGATACGCAGTGCTGCCGAAGATCGGCTTGAACGTCGGATGCACATCGGCATTGGCGAAGGCGATCCAGCGATTGATCTCGGCGCGGCTGCGCGCAGTGCCGTCGCCGGACAGACCGGTAAGCGGTGCAATGTCGGCGATGTAGTTGAGGATGGCCGCGTTCTGATTCAACGCCCAATCGTCGACCACCAACAGCGGAACCGCGCCGGCCGGATTCAGGCGCAGATACTCGGGAGACTTCATCGTGGCGGCATCGACAACGGTGAGCTCGAACGGCAGGCCCGACCAGCGCAACACGATGTGATCTGCCAGCGAGCACGCGCCGGGCTTGGTGTACAGCTTCATAGGAATTCCACGCGAGAACGAAGGCGCAAGCTTAGCGGCAACGCATGCGCGCGTGCGTGGAAAGCGTCAGGATGCAGTGCGTGGACGCAGCTTCTGCACGCGATAGAACGTGTGGTCGCCGATGGTGGCAACCTGATACGCATTGCGCCAGCTGGGGCTCGCAATCGCGCTGGCGGCAAAGTGGCTCGCGCCTGGCACGATCTCTTTGCGTTGGCCCACCGGTAACGCCCAGTTGCGCTCTGCGGCCAATGCCACACCTAACGCCTTGTTCCAGGCATCGTCATTCTTGAGCTGAGTTCCCGGTGACACGATGGTCGGCGCGAACTGCTTGCGCGCGGTGACCACCTGACACATCGAATCGCCCCACAGACCACTGTCCAGACGACGCAACGCGACTTCTGCAACGGCTTGTTGGCCACGTACGGTCTGGTCGCGTGCTTCCAGGTATACGGTGGTACTCAAACACAACGAATCTGCAGCCGGCTGCGGCAATAATTGCGACAGCCAAAGTATCCAAGCCAGTTTCATAGAACTCCTTGCTCCGTATGGGCCGATCCGCAGGCCATCCAAAGTGGATGCACCAGTGCGAAGGGCTTGGCGTCATGGGGAGGCGACCTGCCAAGGGCCGCCAAGTCTCCGGCGAAAGACACATCTGCCGAAGGTGCCCACCAAATGCGGTGGGTCAAAAAGTTGGCGCAAGGTAGGCGGCGATCACATAATCCCTGCTGAATGGGCAGGGTTGACGCGCGTGATTGCCTGCTGTGTCTAGTGCTTCGCTGGATGAAAGCTTTGCGATGCAACAACGAGATGCGTCGCATCCATGTAGCGACTGCACATATTGAAGTTTAGAGCTGCGCGATACGCATGCAGTGTTTGGCAATTGCACACTGTGATTGTCTTGCGCTGCATGCACGGATGTTGCGTATGCCGCACCAAATATGTTCTGTGCTACACGCCATCATCACTCACTACTATGCCTAGGCGCCGATTTCAGGCGCATCGACTATGTATCGAGATGCACATGTGGGTGTGCTTAACGCAATGGTCCGCACATGGCTTGCGTTGATAGCTTCGCGCAGGTGTATCAGTGTCGGCAGCGGACGACGATGTTTTGTTAGCCGCTCTAAGTCGCTACAGTTTTGACCGCATCGTGCGTAATGAATGAAGCGCTTCAATTCAATGTGGCACAGAAGATTTTTTGTGCATGTACTGCATGCAGTGCGATTGCTGGTGCGCATCATTGCAATCAGCGAAGAACGTCAGGTGCAATCGCTAAAGCTCTTGCTGCGTTATCGAGATGATTATACGTGGCGCGAAGGCAGCGCTTCTGCGACAGATCTGCGTTTTCCAGATATCACAAAGGCGCTGCCGGCCCAGGCGATCAACACGCACAGCACACCGCAAATCATCGGACCCAATGCCATTGCCCACGCCAGATGCGCGTTGTGACCAGAGCGATAGTCGGATGCGCCAAGTAGCAATCCGATCAATGCACTGCCTGCTGCCAATGCAAGTTGGGCGGTGGCGGTGAGTGCGGCGAATCCGCGCGCCTGCTGTGCTGGGCCGTGGCGCGAGGCGAGTTCTGCATGCCGTGCCCAGACCCATTGCCCGGCACTGCCCGCCGCCAGACCCATGCCGAAGGCCAGGCTGGCATCCAGCATGGTGTGGCGAGAGACAGCCATGGCGAACGCCAGCCCAAGTGCGGCCAACGCCGCTCCGCTGACGCCTAGTCGGCGCATTGCCACAGTCGGCCAGCGGGCAGCTAAGGGCTGCACGAAGACGCTGCCAAGCGCATAGGCAATCAACACCGCGCTACCCCATCCCGCCGAGCCGATACGCGACTGCGCCAGATACGGCGCCAATTTGGTAAATGTCGGCAGTGCCAACGCCAGTGCTGCGATGACGGCCAACGGCAGTAACTGATCGCGCTGCCATCGTGGCGCAGATGGCGGTGTTGCAGCGCCTGCAAGCACGTGTACGTGGCGCTGCAGCGTCTGCCGTAACCACCACGCCGATAGCAGTGCGATGCTGCCGGACAGCGCGACGATCATCAGTGCAGTCGATGCGGCGGTGTTAGTGCCGTCTTTCAGTAGCAGGCCGATCGCTGCGCTGACCAACAACGCGGCCAGCCCACTCCCGATCAGACGCAGCGCACTGACGCCGCGCTCGCCATGCCAAGGCCAGTGGGCCAATCCCAACAAGGTGTTCTGTGCCACGTCGCCGATTGCATATGCGGCGCGAAATGGCAGGCTGAGCAGCAGGACGCTGATCAAGCGGATATCGGGCGGAAATGCCGGCGTTACAAAGACCAACGACAAGGCGACAGCTGCCAGCCCAATGCCGCGGCATTGCGACCGCCCAGCCCACGCCAGGCTGGCGCCGGCACTCCAGCGCTTCGCTGCGAACACGCCCATCACTGCGCTCACGACCAGGCCGCCAGCGACCGAGACGCCAGCCGCAATCGCGCCCAGTCCGACGTATTCGGTCAACGCAAAAATCAGCAGTAATTCTGCGGTGTACCAGAGCAGGCTTTTGCCGAAATGCGCCGCAGCGTAGGCCAGCAACGCTGCGGGCGGGAGTGTAGGAGGCGGCGATGCAGTCCGGATCGATGGCATGCCGGTTTTATAGCCGAGCCGCGCGACAGAAAAAAGAATGTACCGAGCATGCTCCGACCAGCGGCGTACCCGGTGGTGTCGCGCCATTGATGGCAGCGTCGACGCCGGTGCCGATCTGTCTCAATCTAAGAGCGGCTAACAAAGCGACTGCGCTCACCGCCACGCGGGTGCGGCCGGTGCTCGGCATCTGCATGTACCACTCGTACACTGCAGTTCTTAGCGCGCCATCCACGTCCACCTGACAACTGCTCGCTACGTTTTGTTAGCCGCTTTAAGGCGCCCGCGCGTGCACTTGCGCAAGGGTCTGCCGAGCAGACCGGCGGTTGCCTTAAAGACCGCCGATATCAGCATCGAAGTGAAACCAATGCGGCTCTCTTGCAGATGCACACACCCGCTCTGGCGTCGTAATGAAGAACGGCTGTAGCTTCTACGACATCGCGTGCAAGCGCGTTACAAGGTTGCTGCCAACCGGCACGCCTGATTGATCGCACGCTTGGCATCCAGTTCGGCGGCAACATCCGCACCGCCGATCAGATGCGGTTGTTGTCCGTTTGCCTGCAGCGCGGCCAGCAGCTCGCGACGCGGTTCCTGCCCGGCGCAGACCACCACCGTGCCGACATCGAGCAGTTGCTCGGTACCTTCCACGCGGATCCGCAGACCAGCATCGTCAACGCCCAGATACTCCACGCCGCCGAGCATCTTGACGCCCTTGGCCTTGAGCGTGGCGCGGTGGATCCAGCCGGTGGTCTTGCCCAGACGTGCGCCGGGTTTGCCGGGGCTGCGCTGCAGCAGCCAGACCTGACGGGCAGGGCGCTCGGGTTGCGGTTTGGCCAACGCGCCGCGTGTTTCGAAGCTGGGGTCCACGCCCCATTCGGCCATCCAGCGTGCCGGATCCAGCGATGGCGAGACGCCTTCGTGCACCAGAAATTCGCCGACATCGAAACCGATTCCGCCGGCGCCGATGATGGCGACCTTGTCGGCCGCTACATGGCGGCCCAGCACTATGTCTAGGTAATTGACCACCATCGGATGATCGGCACCGGGGAAGTCCACCTTGCGCGGCTCGATGCCGGTGGCCAGCACGATCTCGTCGAAGTTTTTCAGGTCAGCCGCCTGCACGCGTGTCTGCAACCGCAGCGCTACGCCGGTGGCTTCGATACGGTGACCGAAATAGCGCAGCGTCTCGTTGAATTCTTCCTTGCCCGGGATGCGCTTGGCGACATTGAATTGCCCGCCGATTTCATTGCTTGCATCGAACAAGGTCACCTGGTGGCCACGCTCGGCCGCCACCGTTGCGCAGGCCAATCCGGCAGGGCCTGCACCGACCACCGCGATGCGCTTTGGCGTGGTGGTCGGTGTGTAGATCAGCTCGGTTTCGTGCACTGCGCGTGGGTTGACCAGGCAGCTGGCCAGCTTGTTGTCGAACACATGATCCAGGCAGGCCTGGTTGCACGCGATGCACGTATTGATCGTGTGCGACTGGCCGGCGCTGGCTTTGTTGGCCCATTGCGGGTCGGCCAACAGTGGACGCGCCAGCGACACCATGTCGGCTGCGCCGTCGGCCAGGATGCGCTCGGCCACTTCGGGCATGTTGATGCGGTTGGTTGCCACCACCGGAATGCGCAGGTGCGGCTTGAGCTTGGCGGTCACCCCGGCAAACGCCGCGCGCGGCACCGAGGTGGCGATGGTCGGGATGCGCGCCTCGTGCCAGCCAATGCCGGAATTGATGATGGTGGCGCCAGCCGCCTCGATCGCCTGCGCCTGCGCCAGGATCTCCTGCCACTGGTTGCCGTCATCGACCAGATCCACCAGCGATAGCCGATAGATGATGATGAAGTCCGGCCCGCAGGCCTCGCGGATGCGCCGAACGATCTCCACCGCAAAGCGCATGCGCTTGATCGCATCGCCGCCCCAGGCATCGCTGCGCTGGTTGGTGCGCGCGGCGGTGAATTCGTTGATCAGATAGCCTTCCGACCCCATCACTTCCACGCCGTCGTAACCGGCCTCGCGCGCCAGCCGCGCCGCGCGCGCATAGGCGGCGATCTGCCGATCTACCGCACGTGCCGACAACGCGCGCGGGGTGAACGGGTTGATCGGCGCCTTGAGCCCGGACGGCGCCACCGACAACGGGTGATAGGCGTAGCGCCCGGCGTGCAGCAGCTGCAGGCAGATCTTGGCGCCGTGTGCGTGCACTGCACGGGTGACCTGACGATGCGGGCGCACTTCCCACGGCCACGACAGCTTGCCGCCGAACGGCTTGAGCCAGCCCACCACATTCGGCGAAAACCCACCGGTGACGATCAGCCCGACCCCGCCGGCCGCGCGCTCGGCGAAATACGCCGCCAATTTGGGGAAATCGCGCGCACGGTCTTCAAGACCGGTGTGCATCGAGCCCATCAGAACGCGATTGCGCAATTGCGTGAAACCCAGATCGAGCGGGGTGAACAGGTGCGGGTAGGGCGAGTCAGGCAGGCCGGTGGCGGGCGACATGATATGGATACGCTGGCGTACGGAGTGCGCACGATGCAGGCAAACGGGCGTGTCGGCAAGTCTTGACGCACGCGGCCGGTGCTGGGGGCAGTCTGCAGGAGGGGGCGGGACCCGCAAGCCCGCGCAAACGCAGCGGGCAAACTCAACCAGCGACGCCGATCACCAGCCCGCCAACACCAACTTGCCGATCGTGCTGCCGCTTTCCAGCCGCCGATGCGCCTCGCGCAACTGCTGCGCATTGATCGGCGACAGCGTCTCGGTCTGTGTGGTGCGCAGTTCGCCGGCATCGATCAGGCTGGCGGCACGATTGAGGATGCGGTGCTGCTCGACCATGTCTTCTGTTGCATAACGGGCGCGCGTGAACATCAGTTCCCAGTGGATGCCGATGCACTTGGATTTGTACGGGTCGCCAATCGACAGCGGGCCGCGCGGCTCCACGATCAAGCCCACGTGTCCTTGGGGTGCCAGGATCTCGCCCAACTGCTGCCAGTAGCGGTCGGTGTCGGCCAGATTGAGCGCCGCATCCACACTCTGCAGGCCTAGCGCCTGCAATTGCGGGTGCAACGGTTGGTGGTGATCGATCACATGCTGCGCGCCCATTTGGCGTACCCATTCAATCGTCTCCGGCCGCGATGCAGTGGCGATGACCGTGAAGCCGGCATGCCGCGCCAGCTGGATCGCAATGGAGCCCACGCCACCGGCACCCCCGATGATCAATAAGTGCTTGCCGCGATTGCGTGCGCCGTCGAAGGCGAACGGCATGCGCTGGAACAACAACTCCCACGCGGTCAGCGTGGTCAGCGGCAACGCAGCCGCCTCGGCGAAGCTGAGCGAGGTCGGCTTGCAGCCGGCGATGCGCGCATCGACCAACTGGTACTGCGCGTTGCTGCCCGGCCTTCCGATATCTCCTGCGTAATAGACCTCGTCGCCCACCACGAATGCAGTGACCTCCGGGCCGACCGCTTCGACCACGCCGGCGGCGTCGTAACCGAGAATTTTCGGCGCATCCAGCGTTTGCGGCTTGTGCGCACGCACCTTGGCGTCGACCGGATTCACCGAGATCGCCTCCACACGCACTAATAAGTCATACCCGGACGGCGCCGCAGGCGTCGGAAGCTCCATGTCAAGCAGCGACTCGGGATCGTCGATTGGAAGATGGCGAGTGATGGCGATGGCTTTCATCGAGGCGCTCTGTGTGGGGGAGTTCAGGGTGCGTTGTGACGCCGTTGGCCCGCAACCACCAAGCCCACAATTCAGCTCGGACTAGGGCTCGCATTCACCAATGTGGTCGCGGAGTCATGCCGCCTGTCCCCCGGGAGGAGAGCGCAAGCGTATTCAACTGGCTTAATTGGGCTGCCGTTCATGCGGGGCAATTGTGCTAACTGGGCGCCCGGTCCTTTCCTTCATGAAGCTGTATACGTAGTATTGAGTGGGATCGCCGTCTCTGTTGATTGCTTTCACATGTTATATGTCCGTTAACGCGATCTTCACTGAAGCCGGCTTAATCTGCGCCCCGATGGCTCTGGATGTGACGAGCATCTTTACCAAGAACAATGCCTCTATCGGTTTATCTCCCAAAGAAGGAGCTGTATACATGAACAAGAAAATTCTCACTGCCGCGTTGCTTGGCGGCCTGGCGTTTGCCCAGGCTGCTTCCGCGCAGGAATTCGATGACCGTTGGTACCTGACCGGTAGCGCTGGCTTCAACTTCCAGGACAGCGATCGTCTGACCAATGATGCTCCGTTCGTGACCCTGGGTCTGGGCAAGTTTGTCAGCCCGAACTGGTCGATCGACGGCGAGCTGAACTATCAGAACCCGAATTTCGATGCCAACCAGGACCAGAACTGGAGCCAGTACGGCATCTCGTTCGACCTGCGTCGCCACTTCATCGCTGAAGGCCGCGGCTGGAACCCCTACCTCCTGTTCGGCCTGGGCTACCAGCGTTCGGAAGAAGAGTTCGACGCAACCCCGAACCCGGTTTCGCCGGGCCAGCAGAAAGACGGCAACTTTGCCGCCAAGGCTGGTGTCGGTCTGCAGACCACCTTCGACAAGCGCGTTGCCGTGCGTGCCGAGTTGGCCTACCGCGCTGACTTCAACGACCAGAGCGTTGCTGCTCCGCAGGAAGACTGGTTCGGCGACGTGCTGGCTTCGGTCGGCGTCGTGATCCCGTTGGGACCGGCTCCGTCGACCGCTCCGCCGCCGGCTCCGGCTCCGGTTGCTCCGAGCTGCGCAGACCTGGATGACGACGGTGACGGCGTCAACAACTGCGACGACAAGTGCCCGGCTTCGCAGCCTGGCCAGACCATCGGTCCGGACGGTTGCCCGGTTCCTGTGTCGATCGACCTGAAGGGCGTGAACTTCGACTTCAACAAGTCGACCCTGCGTCCGGACGCACAGTCCATCCTGAGCGAAGCGACCGAGATCCTGAAGCGTTACCCCGACCTGAAGGTCGAGGTTGCCGGTCACACCGACTCGAAGGGTACCGACGCGTACAACCAGAAGCTGTCTGAGCGTCGTGCGACCACCGTGTACGACTACCTGACCAAGAACGGCGTTGATGCGTCGCGTCTGGTCGGCCCGATCGGCTACGGCGAGAGCCGTCCGATTGCTCCGAACGCCAACCCGGATGGTTCCGACAATCCGGAAGGCCGTGCGAAGAACCGTCGTACCGAGCTGAACGTCCAGAACTAATTGGATAGCTAGCTGTTACATACAAAACCCGGCCTTGTGCCGGGTTTTGTCTTTGTAGGACCAGGAAAAGTGCGTCGAGTCGCCGCCAAACCTGTCTGTGTTGCCATCCAGGCACGGTTCCGGTTGAAACAGCGTTCATCGCTGCCTACACTCGCCGCGTCAACACCAAACTCATAATTGGAAGAACCCGATGCTGCGTACCGCCACGGCAGGTTTGCTCTGTCTCGCTTTGATTCCTGCCGCTTACGCCGCCCCGAACTGCGCCGGCAGCACGGTGTCCCAGCCGCTGCCGTTGCCTGCCACGGTGATTGCGCCGGCGGCCGCCGAGTTCTACACCCGTAGCGTCCAGCTGGGCATGCCCACCGGCGTGTTGGCCCAGCCCTACACCAGCGAGCAATCGGTGGACCGCGTGCTGCTGCGGTTGCGCGTGGAAGGCTGCCAGGACCTGGCCAAGGTGATTCCGCCCGGCGGCACCGTCAATTCGAACGATCCGGCCGCCTACAAGGCCACCACTGCGTTCGACAACACACCGTGGCGTTTTGACATGAGCCAGAACGGCAAGCGCATGACCGCCGAAGAATTCGATGCCTGGATGAAGGCGCGCGGTGTGCGTGTGGTCAAGGCGCGTCCGGTGGCTGCGCCGGCTCCGGCCGCTGCGGCAACTGCAACGCCTGCGGCCGACGCCAAGTCGGTCGAAAACAAGTAAGCGGCACGGTCGGGACGGCATGACCCGGCGGCCTCCGCCGGCAACGTCCCGGCAACGCAAGCGTGGTCCTGCCGGTGCTTCGCGCGCCTCCGCTACGGCCACCGCGACTACCGCACCGCGCCACGGGCTGGCGCGCGTGCTGTCCAAATTGGGCGTGTGTTCGCGTACCGAAGCGGCACGCTGGATCGCCGAAGGGCGGGTCAGCGTGGCTGCGCGTGTGGTCCACGACCCTGAATATCCGATCCGCGCCGATCAGCAGTCGAGCATCACCGTCGACGGGCAGCCGTTGGCCGGGCCGGCGCGCTGCTATCTGATGCTCAACAAGCCGCGCGGCGTGGTCACGACCGTGCGCGACGAGCAGGGCAGGGACACGGTGTATCGCTGCTTCGATGGTGCCGGATTGCCGTGGATCGCGCCGGTCGGGCGATTGGACAAGGCCAGCGAAGGGCTGCTGCTCTTCAGTAACGACCCGCAATGGGCGGCGGCGGTGACCGACCCTGCGACCGGGCCGGACAAGACCTATCACGTGCAGATCGATTGCCGCCCGAGTGCCGAGCAACTGGCACAGTTGCAGGCCGGTGTGGTCGATCCCGATCCTGAGAGCGATGGTGCGTTGCTGCGCGCCAAGCACGTTGGCGTGCTGCGCGAAGGCGAGCGCAACGCGTGGCTGGAGATCGTGCTGGACGAGGGCCGCAATCGGCAGATCCGCCGCTTGTTGGCGGCGCTGGAGATCGGGGTGCTGCGTCTAGTGCGGGTGGCGATCGGTGCGCTGGCGATGGGCGAGTTGGGCAAAGGCGCGTGGCGCATGCTCAGCGCCGAGGAAGTCAGGGCGCTGACGGCGGCTCCCGCCAGCGCGCCAGGCGCGCGCTGAGCAAGGCGCTGACGACTTCAAAAGCACGTGCGTCGCCGGCGCCGTTGGCATCGTGACGGCGACCTTTGGCGTGATTGCAGCTGGCACAGGCCAGGGCGAGATTACGCGCCGCATTCGGATCGTCACCGACCATCGCGCACAGCGCGGCCGCCGCGCGACGGCCGAACCAGGCCTGCGGGATTACGTGTTCCAGCGTGGTGTGGCCGAGCGGTTCGCCATCGGCGCGCAGCTGCAAGCGCCGACGGCAATGCAGGCAGCGGGTTTCCCAACTGCCGTCCAGTAAATGCGCCTGGGCATCGGTGTGCGCCGCCAGCAACAGCCGTTGGCGCAGCACCGTGCGCATCAGTCTTTGATGACGTCGAGTTCGCGGCCGATCTTGATGAATGCTGCGATCGCCTGATCCAGCTGCGCGCGGGTGTGCGCGGCGCTGATCTGGGTGCGGATGCGCGCCTGGCCCTTGGGCACCACCGGGAAGAAGAAGCCGATGGCGTAGATGCCTTCTTCCAGCAGGCGCTCGGCGAATTTCTGCGCCAGCGGTGCGTCGTAGAGCATCACCGGGCTGATCGGATGCACGCCAGGTTTGACGTCGAAGCCAGCGGCGGTCATGCGCTCGCGGAAGTAACGCGTGTTTTCGACCAACTGCGTGCGCAGCTCGCCGGCGGCATCCAGCATGTCGAACGCCTTGATGCCGGCAGCCACCACGTGCGGCGGCAGTGAATTGGAAAAAAGATAAGGACGCGAGCGCTGGCGCAGCAGTTCGATGACTTCACGCTTGGCGGTGGTGAAGCCGCCCAGTGCGCCGCCCATCGCCTTGCCCAGCGTGCCGGTGAAGATATCGATCTGGTCCAGCACGCCCTTGACCTCGGCCGAGCCGCGGCCGCTCGCACCGAGAAAGCCGGTGGCATGGCATTCGTCGATATGCACCAGCGCGTTGTATTTGCGGGCGAGGGCGGTGATCTCGTCCAGCGGGGCGATGAAGCCGTCCATCGAGAACACGCCGTCGCTGGTGATCAACTTGGTCTTGCAGCCGGCCGCATCGGCGGCCTGCAGCTGCGCTTCCAGATCGGCCATGTCGCAGTTGGCATAGCGGAAGCGCTTGGCCTTGCACAGGCGCACGCCGTCGATGATCGAGGCGTGGTTGAGCGCGTCGGAGATGATGGCATCGTGCTCGCCGAGCAGCGGTTCGAACAGGCCGCCGTTGGCATCGAAACAGGCGGCATAGAGGATGGTGTCCTCGGTGCCGAAGAAGTCGGCGATGGTGCGCTCGAGTTGCTTATGCAGATCCTGGGTGCCGCAGATGAAGCGCACCGAGGCCATGCCGAAGCCGTGCGTGTCCAGCGCGTCCTTGGCGGCCTGGATGATGTCCGGGTGATCGGCCAGGCCCAGATAGTTGTTGGCGCAGAAGTTGAGCACACTGCGGCCGTCGGCGAGGGTGATCTGCGCCGCCTGCGGGCCGGTGATGATGCGCTCGGACTTGAACAGGCCCTGGGCCTGGATCGCCTCCAGTTCGGCGGCGTAATGGGCGGTCAGCGCGGCGGGAGCGTTGGTCATGGCGATCGCAGTGGAAAGAAAGAAGCACGATTTTAACGATCACGGCGGCATACCACTACGTCATGCAAAATCGGTATAAGCGCAGGCGTGTATGTCATTTCACCGCCCGCGTAGCGCTGCGCAGCATGGCATGCTTGCTGTTCAGCTGCGCCCAACCGGCCAGGAGATTGCTGTGACCCACCCCCGCTACCGCTTCGTGTCGATCCTGTTGTGCAGCTTGCTGGCCCTGGCCGGCCCGGCTGGCGCGCGCGACATCGGTCTGCTCAATGTGAGCTACGACCCCACCCGCGAGTTCTACCGCGACTACAACAGCGCGTTCGCCGCGCATTGGAAACAGCAACATCCGCAGGACACGGTGACGGTGGAAACCTCGCACGGCGGCTCCGGCAAGCAGGCGCGCGCGGTGATCGACGGCATCGAGGCCGATGTGGTCACGTTGGCGCTGGCCTACGACGTGGACGCGATCGCCGAGAAGGCCAAGCTGATCGACAGCGATTGGGAAAAACGCCTGCCCGACAACAGCGCGCCGTATACCTCGACGATCGTGTTTCTGGTGCGCAAGGGCAACCCGAAGAACATCCAGGACTGGCCGGACCTGCTGCGCTCCGGCGTGGCGGTGGTGACCCCCAACCCCAAGACCTCTGGTGGCGCGCGCTGGAACTACCTGGCTGCCTGGGCCTACGCCGACCATATCTTCAAGGGCGACCGCGAGCGCATCGTGCGCTACATGCAGGCGCTGTTCCGCAATGTACCGGTGCTGGACACCGGTGCGCGCGGCGCCACCACCACGTTCGTGCAGCGTGGGATCGGCGATGTGCTGCTGGCCTGGGAAAACGAAGCGCTGCTGGCGCGCGATGAACTGGGCAAGGACAAGTTCGAGATCGTGGTGCCGAAGTTGTCGATCCTGGCCGAGCCGTCGGTGGCCTTGGTCGACAAGAACGTCGACAAACACGGCACGCGCGATGTGGCCGAGGCCTACCTGAAGTATCTATACGCGCCGGAAGGCCAGAAACTGGCGGCCAAGCATTTCTATCGCCCGCGTCACCCGGAATTTGCCGACCCGGCCGATCTGGCGCGTTTCCCGGACATCAAGCTGGTGACCATCCAGGAAGCGTTCGGGTCGTGGGACAAGGCGCACCAGGAACACTTCGCCGACGGTGGTGTGTTCGATCAGATCCAGGCAAAAAAGTAGGCAATGCAGATGTCGGTTGCTCCCCATCCAGCGCCGTCATCGCGCCGACGCGTGATGCCGGGGTTGGGCTTGAGTCTTGGAATTACGCTGACCTGGCTGGGATTGATTGTGTTGATCCCGCTGCTGGGCATCTTCATCAAAACCAGCGGATTGGGTTGGGATGGTCTGTGGCGGGTGTGGAGCGAGCCACGGGTGTTGTCGGCGTTGCGGGTGAGCTTCGGTACGGCGTTCGTGGCCGGCGCCTTCAACGCACTCATGGGCACCTGGGTGGCGTGGGTGTTCGTGCGCTACAACTTCCCGGGCAAGCGCTTTTTCGACGCGGTGATCGATCTGCCATTCGCGTTGCCAACCGCAGTTGCAGGTATCGCGCTGACTGCGTTGTATGGCGGCAACGGCTGGGTTGGGCGCTGGCTGGAGGCGATCGGTATCAAGGTCGCCTATACGCAGTTGGGGATCGTGCTGGCGCTGGTGTTTGTCGGCCTGCCGTTCGTGGTGCGGGTGGTGCAGCCGGTGCTCGCCGAGAGCGAGCGCGAACTGGAAGCGGCCGCCGCCACGCTGGGCGCCTCGCGTTGGCAGACGGTCTGGCGGGTGGTGCTGCCGGGACTGTGGCCAGCGGTCCTGACCGGGTTTGCGCTAGCCTTCGCGCGCGGCGTGGGTGAGTACGGTTCGGTGATCTTCATCGCCGGCAATCTGCCCAATTCCACCGAGATCGCGCCGCTGCTGATCACCATCCGGCTGGAAGAATTCGATTATGCCGGCGCCACCGCGATTGCGGCGGCAATGCTGCTGCTGTCGTTCGTGATCCTGCTGGTGGTCAATACGCTGCAGGCACGCCTGCTGCGCTATCAACGGAGGCCCGCATGAACGATGCTGTTTCGTCGCTGCCCTCCATGCTGCAGAACCGCACAATGACCGAACAGGCGCGCCGCATCACCGACTCGGCCACCAACGAGCCACGTTGGGTGCAGTGGTTGATGATCCTGGGCGCATTGCTGTTCCTGCTGGCGTTTTTGCTGCTGCCGTTGGTGCTGGTGTTTGCCGAGGCGCTGCGGGGCGGTTGGGAAACTTTCTTGCGCGCGGTGGTCGACCCGGATGCGTTGTCGGCGATCAAGCTGACCTTGATCGTGACTGCGATCGTGCTGCCGCTGAATTTGGTGTTCGGGGTGGCAGCGGCGTGGGCGGTCAGCAAGCATCGCTTTCCCGGCAAGCGCTTGCTGATCAGCCTGATCGACCTGCCGTTTTCGGTGTCGCCGGTGGTGGCGGGTTTGATCTTCGTGCTGATCTTCGGCCGCAGCGGTTGGGCGTGGCCGTTGATCGACGAAGGTTGGCAGGTGCAGCTGCCGTTTTTTGGCGAGATGCTGATTCAGCTGCCGCGCATCGTGTTCGCGCTGCCGGGCATCGTACTGGCGACGACCTTTGTCACGTTTCCGTTTATCGCGCGCGAGCTGATGCCGCTGATGGAGCAGCAAGGCAGCGATGAAGAACTGGCGGCATTGAGCCTGGGCGCGAGCGGCTGGCAGATGTTCTGGCGGGTGACCTTGCCCAATATTCGTTGGGGCCTGATGTACGGCGTGCTGTTGTGCGCGGCGCGCGCGATGGGCGAGTTCGGTGCGGTGTCGGTGGTGTCCGGGCATATCCGCGGGCGCACCAACACGCTGCCGTTGCATGTGGAAATTCTCTACAACGAATACGCCTACAGCGCCGCGTTTGCGTGTGCCTCGCTGCTTGCATTGACCGCGCTGCTGACGCTGGCGCTGAAGACGTATCTGGAATGGCGGCATGGTGATTCGCTCGCCGCCAACCACCGACATTGAGGTGAACATGGGCATCCGCATCCACCGCCTGCGCAAGCAGTTCGACACGTTCACTGCGCTGGACGACATCACGTTGGACGTGCGCCAGGGTGAGTTGCTGGCACTGCTGGGGCCGTCGGGCTCAGGTAAGACCACGTTGTTGCGCATCATGGCCGGGCTGGAGCATGCCGATGGCGGGCAGGTGCTGTTCGGCGACGAAGATGCCACGCGCATGAGCGTGCAGTCGCGCCGGGTCGGCTTCGTGTTCCAGCACTACGCGCTGTTCAAGCATATGGACGTGTTCGAGAACATCGCCTTCGGCTTGCGGGTGCGGCGCGGTAACGAGCGTTGGGCTGAAGCGCGTATCCGCGCACGCGTTGAAGAATTGCTGGCGCTGGTGCAGTTGCATGGCCTGGAGCAGCGCTATCCCACCCAGCTGTCCGGTGGTCAGCGTCAGCGTGTGGCACTGGCGCGTGCGTTGGCGATCGAGCCGCGTGTGCTGCTGCTGGACGAGCCATTCGGCGCGCTGGATGCGCAGGTGCGCCGCGACCTGCGCCGCTGGCTGCGCGAGCTGCACGAACGTACCGGTCTGACCACGGTGTTCGTGACCCACGATCAGGAAGAAGCGCTGGAACTGGCCGACCGGGTGGCGATCCTCAACCGCGGCCGCATCGAGCAGCTCGATACCCCGGCGATGATCTACGACAAGCCGGCATCGCCGTTCGTGTATTCGTTCGTGGGCGCGGTGAACCGCATTCCTGGTGTGCTGGCGGAAGGTCGGATCCAGGTGGCCGGGCATGCATTGCCGGCGGCCAATGCCGCGTTGGCTGCTGGCCCGGTCGAGGTGTATGTGCGACCGGAAGATCTGGTGCCCGATGACGCCGGTTGGCCGGCGACGGTGGCCTGGTCGCAGCGCAGCGGGGCGCGTCTGCGTCTGCGCGCAACGCTGGAGCCGGCAGGCAACGAGGTGGAAGTGGAACTGCCGGCCTCGGCGGGGAGTTTTCAGCCAGGGCAGCAGCTAAGGCTGGCGGCGCGGCATTACGGGGTGTTTCCGGTGTGATTCAACGCCGGCTGGGCCGGTATTGAATGGGGATTTGGGAGTAGGGATTCGGGATTCGCAGAGCGGGGTCCGCCTTTGCTTTGGCATTACGAATCCCCAATCCCCAATCCCCAATCTCAAGATCCTGCGCATTCAGTCGATGAGATGGGCATCCTGATCAGGACCATCGGTGGTTAAGGCCTGTGTGCTGGTTCAAAAGCGCACGACGTTGATGTTGCGCTGCAATGACAGTTGGACTAATAAAGTCATTGCAGCCTCGCTTCGCGTCATCCGACCGCCCATCGTCCCAGGAGATGCTCCATGAAGCCGTCCCCACTCGCGTGTTGTCTGTCGTTGTTGTTGCTCGGTGTCGTGCCGTTGGCGCATGCGCAGGATGAAGAAGCGCCAGCGTCGCCCTTCAGTGGCACGTTTGCGGTCACCAGCGATTATCTGTTCCGTGGTATCTCGCAGACCAATGAAGAGCCCGCCTTCCAGGCCGGACTCACGTACACGACGCCGTTCGGCGTGTACATCGGCACCTGGACCTCCAATGTCGATTACGGTGCGGGCGATCCGGATTGGGAAGTGGATGGCTTTGTCGGCTACAACACCGATCTGGGCACGAACTGGAATTTCGATGTGATGGTCAACCGCTACCAGTACCTGGGAGCCGGCGCGTCCAACTACGCCGAACTGATCACCAAGACCACGTTTTTGAAGACCTATAGCTTGACCGTTGCCTATACCAACGATCTGTATGGGTCGAAGACCGACGGCTATTACTACGCGCTCGATGCCAACTGGACGTTGCCGTACGACTTCACGTTCGACGCGCACGCCGGGCACAGCGTTTACACCTCGGCGCTCAGTCAGGTGGATCACGATTACAACGACTTCGGGGTGAATGTCGGCAAGGCGTTCGGTCCGCTGGGTTTGAGCGTGGGCTATTACGACACCAGCGAAGCGGCCGAATTCGGCTTCGGTCGGCAGAATTCGCAGAACCATCTGGTGGCGACTGCGACGGTCACCTGGCCTTGATGGCGATCGACTAAACGGCGGCTCTGACAACTTGGCCGTGTAGTTGTGAGGCGGGAAGAGTTGATGCTCCGAGTCTTCGGTCTTTACATCAGCCTCTGCATCTAGACGACGCCAGAACTCTAGATATCGGTTGTTTTGTGTTGGAGTGATTGCATCGTGCGGATGGATCACTTGTAGAGCGGTTGATCTGGGGCTTGGGTGCAGGGCCCTTGCCCGCCCACCGTCGCAGGACACGCCGCAAGTACGTCCGTGTAGCAACTGTGTTGATCAGGGCCTCAACCCGCGACCTTTGAGCGGTTTCCTTCAGGCGCGTTCATCGGTAGGTGCCGGCCGCTGGCCGGCACGCTTTTTTGCG
>NZ_JBEOLS010000046.1:0-42481 GCF_040279205.1 Xanthomonas hortorum | reverse complement strand
GATGAAGCGTTATCGATAACGCTTCATCGCGCCCGAGGGCGCTCCTACGTTGTATCGGCTGCTATCGCATTGGTGCATGACCTGCACCGCTCAAGCAGACGCTGCCGCAATCAGCATTCAACCCGGATGTGAATCAGCCGATATCCATGCCATAGCGCCCTGCGCGCGTTTTGGATGTCGTTGCCATGCCTGTTGTGTCGCTATTGCGTCGTCACGTTGCCAATCTCCCACTCACCCGCAAGTTCGTCCTGCTCTGCGCGCTACTGACCGTGGGTGTGATCCTGCTCGCGGTGGCTGCGGCGCGCCTGCAATATCTGGATCTGGTGGAGGCGCGCAAGCTCAGCGTCAAGACCGAGGTCGAGATGGGTCTCACCGTGATGCAGCACTATGCCGACAAGGTCAAAGCTGGCGAGTTGACGGTCGAACAGGCCAAGGCAGCGGCAAGTACAACGCTTGCCGACATGCGCACCAACGATGGCGTGGATTACTTTTTCATCGTCGATCCGCAGATGCGCATCCTGATGCATCCCAAGCGCGCCGTCGGCACCGACATGAGCGATTACAAGAGCGATGCCGGGCAGTACGTGTATCGCGACATCAAGACTGCGATCGAGCGTGGCGACGGCTTCAGCTATTACAACGCACCCAAGCCGGGTAAAAAAGAACAGCTGCCCAAGATCAGCTATGCCAAGACCTTTCCGGCCTGGAACTGGGTCTTGGTGATGGGTGTGTACGCCGAAGACATCCAGGTGCAGGCCTGGGGCTTCACGCGCACCTTGACGTTGATCGGCGGCGCGTTGGTGGCGATGGTGATCGGCCTGTGCTGGTTGATCGCCTCGGCCATGGCTGCGCCGCTGCGTGCCGCATCGCGCACCGCAGAGGCGATCGCCTCCGGCCGCTTCGATAACGACATTCGGGTCGAATCGCGCGATGAAACCGGCCAGCTGATGCACAGCATGCAGCAGATGCAGAACCAGCTGCAGCGCTTCAACGGCGAGATGCAGACCATGATCCGTCTGCAGCAAGGCGAGAACATCGCGCACCGCATCCCGGAAGATTTCCCCGGCGATTACGGCACGCTGGCGCACGGTGTGAACACGGTGGTGTTCGAACACCTGGATGCCATCAACGAAGCGATGGACGTGATGAGCGACTACGGCCGTGGCGATCTGCGCCGCGACATGCGCCGCCTGCCCGGCCAGCGCGCGGCATTGCATGAAGCCCTGGACACGGTGAAGGGCAATCTGTCGGCGATCAACAGCGATATCGCACGCCTGGCCGATGCCGCTGCGCGCGGCGATTTCTCCGCACGTGGCGAGCAATCACGCTACCAGTTCGCGTTTGCGGAAATGGTGCAGGCGTTGAACCGCCTGATGCAGCAGGCCGATGCCGGCCTGGACGATGTGGGCCGCATCATGGCCGCGATTGCCGATGGCGATCTGTCGCAGCGGGTGGAGTCGCATTACGAAGGCGCGTTCGGCCGGCTGGCCAATGCAGCCAACCGCACCGCGATCCAGCTGACCAGCATCGTGCAGGGCATCCAGCATTCGGCCGAGATGATCAACACGGCGGCCGGCGAAATCGCCAGCGGCAATGCAGACCTGTCCACGCGCACCGAGCATCAAGCCGCGAATCTGGAAGAAACCGCCGCCTCGATGGAAGAACTGACCTCCACCGTGCGCCAGAATGCCGACAACGCGCGTCAGGCCAACCAGTTGGTCAAGGGCACCGGCGATGTTGCCGAAAGCGGCGGCCGGGTGGTGCAGGAAGTGGTCAGCACCATGCAGGCAATCACGCAATCGTCGGCGCGTATTTCCGACATCATCGGGGTGATCGACGGCATCGCGTTCCAGACCAATATCCTGGCCTTGAACGCGGCGGTGGAAGCCGCACGCGCCGGCGAACAAGGCCGCGGCTTTGCGGTGGTGGCCACCGAAGTGCGCGCCCTGGCGCAGCGCTCGGCCGGTGCCGCCAAGGAGATCAAACAGCTGATCTCCGACTCGGTGGAAAAAGTCGCACAAGGCTCGAACCTGGTGCAACAAGCCGGCAGCACGATGACCGAGGTGGTCAGCTCGGTGAAGCGCGTGACCGACATCATGGCCGAGATCACCGCCGCCAGCACCGAGCAAAGCGCCGGCATCGAGCAGGTCAGCACCACGGTGATGCAGCTGGATGAAATGACCCAGCAGAACGCCGCGCTGGTGGAAGAAGCCACGGCGGCCGCACGCAGCATGGAAGATCAGGCAGCGGATCTGACGCGCGCAGTGGCGGTGTTCCGGTTGGTGCCGGAGCAAGCTGCAATGCAACGGCGTTCGGTCGTGCAGGCGGCTTGATGGATGGATGCATAGCCCCTCGCCCTGCGGGGCGAGAAGACACGGCATGCGCGCCACTAATGCGCATGCCTGGGTCGGCGAGGACACCGCACCAGACAGGTTGCGGGTTGCTTTGAGAAGAGCTACGCACACCGACCATCTTGATTGGTCCTTGCCCGCCCACCATCGCGGGACCTTACGCGGCATGGATGCCGCGTAAGAGCCTACACGGACGTACTTGCGGCGTGTCCCGCGATGGTGGGCGGGCAAGGGCCCTGCAGCCAGGCGACAGATCGTCCGCTCTGCAATCGACGCATCCACACCCTTTATCACCTCTCAAGACGACCGAGATGGTGAGCTTCATCGAAGGGAGTGAAGATTGATGGATGCGATTGCATCGCTACTCACAAAATCCAGAAGTGCAATGCGCACTTCTGATTGATCCAATTTTATGGGTAAGCCGTACCCTCATCCGCCCTGCGGGCACCTTCTCCCGGTGGGAGAAGGGAGCGGCGCGCGATTAACTAGCGCGCGGCATCGCGCCCGGCAGTAGGTGTGTCGTTGCCGCAGCGGGCACGTTTTGCGGCGTACATCGCTTCGTCAGCCGCGTGCATCAGGCTGGCCGCGTCGGCGTTTTGGCCGTGTTGCCAGGCGACGCCGATGCTGGAGTGGATCGGCAGGTGTTGCTCACCGAACACGGCGCCCGCTGCGGCAGCGGTGCGAATCCGTTCTGCCACTGCCGCGCATTCGGTCTGCGGGTCTTGCAGGTCGTCCAGCAACACCACGAATTCGTCGCCGGCCAGGCGCGCCACCAGATAACGGTTGCCGGCCGCTTGCTGCAGGCAGCGGCCGAAGGCCACCAGTACCGCGTCGCCGGCGCGGTGACCGTGCACGTCGTTGATGCGTTTGAAGCCGTCCAGGTCCAAAAACATCACGGCGACCGCACGCTGTTGTTGCTGCGCCTGGGTCACCGCGATCTGCAGCGCTTCGGACCAGGCATGGCGATTCGGCAGGCCGGTCAAGGCATCGCGGGTGGCGCGTTCGTGCATCAGCCGATGCAGTGACTTGTGCGCGGTGACGTCGTGCGCCATCAGGAAGAACCCTTGCGCCTGCGTCGATGCGCTCTGCGTCGCGGGCACCAAGGTGATTTCCACATCGCGCGGTGTCGCGCCGCCACGTAACACGTGTTCGAAGCTGGCGCGTTGCCCGCCGATTACCTGCGCCAGCGCAGCGCGCGCCGGGGTACTGAGGTCATCGCCCAGCACCTGGGTGAGATGGCGGCCGACCAGGCTGGACGGCTCCACGCCGAGCCAGTGGCGATGCGCTTCATTGGCGAACAGGCAACGCTGCTCGGCATCGAACTGGCTGACCAGCGTCGGAGTGGCATCGCTGATCGCGCGCAGGCGCGCCTCGCTTTCGGCCAGGCGTTCAGCGGCGACATGGCGTTCGGTGACGTCCTGGATCTGCGAGACGAAATGCACCGGTGCACCGCTGCTGTCACGCACCAGCGACACCGACAACTGCGCCCAGATCACCGCGCCCTGCTGGCTGATGTAGCGCTTGGCCATGCTGTAACTGTCGCGTTTGCCGTCGATCAATTCCTGCACAAAGCACAGATCCATCTCCAGGTCGTCGGGATGGGTGATGGTCTGGAAGGTGGTGCGCAGCAACTGCTCGCGCGGATAGCCCAGGATGCTGCACAGCGATGGATTGACGTCGCGCCAGGCGCCGTCCAGCGAGACGATCGCCATGCCCTGCGGGGCGGTTTCGAACGCACCCCTGAAGTGCTCGGCCGCCAGCTGCGCGGCCGCCTGCGCCTGCAGCTCGGCGGTGACGTCGATGGCCATCGCCAGGTAGCCGGCCAGTCCTTGCTGGGCGTCGTGGATGACGTTGAAGCACAGCCGTACCCGCCGCAGCCCGCCGTCCTTGCGCACCAGGGTCCAGATTTCTTCTTCGAGCACATCGCCTGCCGCAGCGGCGGCCAGCTTGAGATACGACGGCGGCGACAACGCAAGCGTGGCCATGTGCCGTTCGAGCTCGGCCGGCAGATGGAACTGCGCAGGGCAGCGGCCCAGCACTTCGTCCGCTGCGTAGCCCAGCAGGCGCTCGGCGCCGGGATTGAACAATTCGATGCGCCCGTTCGGGTCGAAGGCGATGATCGCCACGTCCTGCGAGGCGTCCACCAGCGACTGCAAGCGCGCACGCTCGCCCGCCAGCGCAGCTGAGGCATCGCGCAGCTGGGTGATGTCGTGCATCACGCACACCGCACCCAATGCGGCGCCCTGATCGCTGACCACCGGGTCGGCATTGCACAGCACGCTGCGCGCGCTCTGGCCGGTGGCACGGATCACCATCTCGGCATTGCGCACGTGCTCGCCGCGCCAGGCACGCACCAGGGGGATGGCTTCGGTAGGCAGCAAGGTACTGCCGTCGGCAGCGTAAAGATCGAAATGCTGCGCCCATTGCGCCGGCGGCAACAGGCGCGGATCGGTACCGTGCCATTGCCGCGCGGCGTGGTTGAATTCATGCAACAACCCCTCGCTATCGCAGGAAACCACGCCGTCGGGCATGGCTTCCAGCAAACGGCTCAGGGTCTGCCGCTGCGCCTGCGCGGCCAGACGGTCGCGGCGCGCCTCGAGTTGATTGGCGGCCTGGCGTGCCAGCCGGATCAGCGCCTGTTTCTGGCTTTCGTCGAGGACCCGCGATTTGGTGCTGAGCGTGCACAAGGTGCCGTACGCATAGCCCTCGCGGCCGATCAGCGGCACGCCCACATAGGAGCGAATGCCCGGCGCGGCGGTGACCAGCGGATTCAGTGCGAAGCGTGGATCGGCCTCGGCATCGGGCACCTCCAGCAGCTCGGTACCCATCACCGCGTAAGAACAGAACGACACACTGCGCGGGGTGCCTTCCAGATCGGTGCCGCAGCGTGCCTTGAACCACTGACGGTCGGCATCCAGCAACGACACCAGCGCCATCGGCGCACCGCTGACATGCGCGGCCAACCAGGCGATGTCGTCGAATTCGGCCTCGGGCTCGGTGTCCAGCACCCCCAACCGACGCACGGCCTCCACGCGCAAGGCGTCGTTAGCGGGCATCGGCACGGGCGGCAACAGGACGGTCATGGCGTGATCGGCGGGTAGCGTCTGGTCAAGGTAGGTCGCCCCAAGTAACGGCGAGGCGAGGATCAACTTGAGTCAAGCGCGGCCGGGTCCGCTTACACCGCATTTCAGATCTGCGGCCTGTCTTGGGGCACGGCAGCCGCAGCGACACTGCCAAACAGCATTTGCGGCGCCGCCAACCAGCCACTACCCTCGGCCGATTGTCCTTTTCTGGAGTGTCACATGCTGCGTCCGCTGTCCCTGTTGATCGCCGGTGTGCTCGGCGCCGCCGCCGGCACCATTGCTCCCGTCGTCGAAGCTGCCCCGGCCAGCCTGTCCAAGCCCGCGGCCAGCAGCGCCATTCCCGAGATCGGCTACACCCGCTTCACCCTGCCCAACGGCCTGACCGTGGTGGTGCACGAAGACCACAAGGCACCGGTGGTGGCGGTGAGTATCTGGTACCACATCGGTTCGGGCGACGAGCCGGCCGGCAAGACCGGCTTTGCGCACTTGTTCGAGCATCTGATGTTCTCCGGCTCGGAGAACAACAAGGGCAGCTATTTCGCCCCGTTCGAGAAGGTCGGCGCCACCGACATGAACGGCACCACCTGGTTCGACCGCACCAACTATTTCGAAACCGTGCCGACCACCGCGCTGGATACCGCGCTGTGGATGGAATCGGACCGCATGGGCCACCTGCTCGGGGCGATTGGCCAGGAAGAACTCGATACCCAGCGCGGCGTGGTGCAGAACGAAAAACGCCAGGGCGAGAACCGCCCATACGGCCGTGTGGACCAGAACATCCTGTCCAACCTGTTCCCGGCCAATCATCCGTATCAGCACGACGCCATCGGCTCGATGGAAGACCTGGACGCGGCCTCGCTGGCCGACGTCAAACAGTGGTTCAACGACAACTACGGCGCCGCCAACACCACCCTGGTGCTGGCCGGCGACATCACCGTGGCGCAGGCGCGCGCCAAGGCGCTGCAGTATTTCGGCGACATCCCGTCCGGCAAGCCGGTGGCGCGCCAACAGCCGTGGGTGACCCCGCTGGCCGCGCAGAAGCGTGGCGTGCAGCACGACCATGTCTCGCAACCGCGCATCTACCGCACCTGGGTCGCGCCGCAACTGGGCAGCGATGCGGCGATCCAGCTGGACCTGGCCACCACCGTGCTCGGCGGTGGCAAGACCTCGCGGCTGTATCAGCGTCTGGTCTATCAGGACAATCTGGTCGACGACGTGTCGGCGTCGATCCAGGCCTTCGCCTTGTCCAGCCAGGTACAGATCCAGGCCGATGTGAAGGACGGTGTGGATCCGGCCAAGGTCGAGGCGATCATCGACGAGGAACTCAAGAAATTCATCGCCCAGGGCCCCACCGCCGACGAACTGCAGCGCGCGCAGGTGGCCTACCGCGCCGGCTTCGTGCGCGGGCTGGAAAAGGTCGGCGGCTTCGGCGGCAAGGCGGTGATCCTGGCCGAGGGCCAGGTCTATCGCGGCGACCCGGGCGCCTACAAGCAGGATCTGCAGCGCGGCCAGGCCGCCAGCGTGGACAGCGTCAAGCAGGCCGCTGCCAGCTGGTTCGGCAAGGGCGACTATCTGCTCACCGTGTTGCCGGCCGGCAAGGACTTCGACCCCGCCGCCGAAGACAAGGCGGTGGTCGCACGTGGCGACGAACCCGGCAAGCCGGCGCCCAAGCTGCCGGCCGCCGGCAAGTACAAGATCACCGCCTCCACGCTGGACCGCAGCAAGGGCGTGCCGCAGACCAGCCAGTTCCCCGATCTGAGCTTCCCGCAGCTGCAGCGCGGCAAGTTGAAGAATGGCATCGAGGTGATCCTGGCCGAGCGCCACACCATCCCGGTGACCCAGGTGGAACTGCTGTTCGATGCCGGCTATGCGGCCGACCAGGGCAAGAAGCTGGGCACCGCCAGCTTCAGCGCCGCGCTGATGAACGAGAGCACCGCCGCGCTGGATTCGGTGGAAGTGGCCCAACGCCGCCAGCGCCTGGGCGCGATCACCGCAGTCGGCTGCGATCTGGACAGCTGCAGCGCCTCGCTGGACGCGCTCAACGACCAGCTGCAGCCCTCGCTGCAATTGTTCTCCGACATCGTGCGCAACCCGGCCTTCAAGCCCGCCGACATCGAGCGCATCCGCAGCCAGTGGCTGGCCGGCATCGCACAGGAAAAGACCCAGCCCAACAGCCTGGCGCTGCGGGCACTGCCGCCGTTGTTGTTCGGCCAGAACCACCCCTACGGCATCCCGCTCACCGGCAGCGGCACCGAGGCGGCGATCAAGAGCCTCAACGCCCAGGACCTGCAGGCCTTCCACAGCCAGTGGCTGCGTCCGGACAACCTGCGCATCCTGGTGGCCGGCGATACCACGCTGGCGCAGATCATTCCGCAGCTCGATGCCGCCTTCGGCGACTGGAAGGCCCCTGCCACGCCGTTGCCGAAGAAGAACCTGGCCAACGTCGCTGCGCAGCCCAAGCCGCGCGTGTATCTGATCAATCGCCCGGATGCGCCGCAGTCGGTGATCCTGGCCGGCCTGCTCGCACCGTCCACCAAGGCGCCGGACAACCTGGCCATCGGCGTGGCCAATGGCGCCTTCGGCGGCACCTTCACCTCGCGCCTGAACATGAACCTGCGCGAGAACAAGCGTTGGGCCTATGGTGCCGGCACCCGCATGCTGGATGCGCAGGGCCAGCGGCCGTATCTGTTCTCCGCGCCGGTGCAGACCGACAAGACCGCCGAATCGGCCAACGAGATTCTCAAGGAAGCCACCGCGATCATCGGCGACAAGCCGCTGACCAACGAGGAGATCGAGAAGATCAAGAACCAGCGCATCCGCGCCCTGCCCGGCAGCTTCGAAACCACCGGCGCGGTGCTGGGTGCGATCGAAGGCATCGTGCAGTTCGACCGCCCGGACGATTACGTGCAGACGCTCAAGCCGCGCCTGGAAGCGATCGACAAGCCGGCCGCGCAGAAAGCCATCAAGGAAATCATCGCGCCCAAGGCGATGACCTGGGTGATCGTGGGCGATCTGAAGAAGATCGAAGCTCCGGTGCGTGCGCTCAAGCTGGGCGAGGTGCAGGTGCTCGACGTGGACGGCAAGCCGGTCAAGCGCTGAGGGCGATTGACCCACCGGCTGCGTTGCTGCCAAGCGGCGCGGTCGGGTTGTGCGGCGGTGGCGGGTTGTATGGCGGTGGGATGTCTCCAGACGCACGGACAGGACGCCTGCACGTGACTGCGTGCAGGCCGATCAGGAACTGCAAGGACGCAGCCCGCCGCTTCAGGTGACATCCGCGCCGCCAGGCAAGCGTTGGCGTTCGGCGGCGGCAGGCAAACTTGCCGCATCCATGCCCGCTGGTGGCTCGTCGTGCGCGTAGTGGTTGCGCGGATCATCCACATCGGAGCTGTTGCCCAGGTGCAGATTGTTGAACAGATGCACCTGCCCATCGCGCAACCGCGTTGCTGCGTCTTCCCATGCGCGTTGCAAGGTCACGCCAACGCACCTGGCCAATATCCACGCCGCGTTATCGGCAACGCCGGTATCGTGGCACCTTCTCGCTCGCGCTTGTCTGGCTTATTCAATGAAAGAAATGCCCATGGCTGACGAAGCCTCTCGCCAACAGGTTCTGGATGGCTACCGCATCGTCGACAGCCTGCCCGAGGACACCTATCAAGACGTCGTGCAGGTAGCGGCTTCGTTGTGCGGCACGCCGATCGCACTGATGTCGCTGGTCGACCGCGACCGCCAGTGGTTCAAGGCCCAACTGGGTCTGGGCATGCAGCAGACCGATCGCAGCCAGGCAGTGTGCGATCACGCCATCCGTAGCCCCGAGCACCTGATGGAAGTGCACGACCTGACCAAGGACACGCGCTTTGCCGATGTGTCGGTGGTCACCGGCGAAACCGGTGCGCGGTTCTACGCCGGCATGCCGCTGGTGACCTCCGACGGCGTGGCATTGGGCACGGTCTGCGTACTCGACACCGAGCCGCGCACGCTCACCGAGATTCAACGCACCGGCCTGCAGGCCTTGGCGCGCGTCACCATGCGCCTGCTGGACGAGCGCAAGCGCGAATTGCAGCTCGAGCGCGAGGCGATTTTGCAGCCGGTGGCGCCGGTTGCCACCAAGACCGGCGCCGACACTGGTTATTACCTGGTCATCCTGGAAGTGCAGGAACTGGCCGCGCTGGCCGAAAAACAAAGCGAGCGGCTGCTGGGCCGCGCCTTGCAACAACTCGATCAGGCCCTGGCTGCACATGTACAAGCCAGCGGGGACAGCGTAGACCGGGTCACCGAAAGCGCGGAGTTCATCGCCGTGCTGCGCGGCCCCGATGCCGAACAGAAGCTGCAAGGCCTGCGTGACATCGCCCAGCAACAACATGCGCTCGGGCTCACCGTGCTGATCGGCGAAGCGCAGGCAACCCGTGGCGATGAACCGATCGGCCAGGTATTCCTGCGTGCGGAAGTGGCGCTGAGTATCGAAAAAGACCGCTATCGGCAGAGTCTGGCGTAGGGCGGACTCAGTAAGAGTATGGCTCAGTAAGAGTATGGCGTGGACAGACTCATAGCCTGCTGTAGCGCTCGGGTTGGTCATGTGTAGAGGTAGCGCTCGGATCGGCCTCATGTAGCGCTGGGATTGGAGCTATGTAGAGCTCGGATTGGGCTGTTGTGAGGCGGGCATCGCCGTGATTCGACTCTTGACGGCCATACGCGGCTGGGCGGCTGGGCTGGGCTGGGCTGGGCAGTTGGACGCATGCAGGCATAAGGGCAAGAGCGGCTGGTCCCCTTCTCCCACCGGGAGAAGGTGGCGCGCAGCGCCGGATGAGGGTGCGGTTGCCAAGCGATCATGCGGCGCCTGGTGTACAAGCTCCTACAAAACCCTGGCTGCCTCCAACCAAAACACATCCCTCACTCGTCGATTTAGAGCGGCTGGAAGGTGATTGAACGGTGTGGATGCGTCGGTTTCTAGAGCGGCTGATCTGTGGGTTTGCTGCAGGGCCCTTGCCCGCCCACCATCGCGGGACACGCCGCAAGTACGTCCGTGTAGGCTCTTACGCGGCATCCATGCCGCGTAAGGTCCCGCGACGGCGGGCGGGCAAGGACCAGTCGAGAGTGTCGGTGTGCCTGGTGCAAGCAATGCATGATGTGCGTTAGTCGGATAACGTTGCGTCCGAAAATCTTCTCATCGCAAGCCGAGCAACAGGCAGGTTTATATCCGGCAACCGACCAACTTCCTGGTGCGGTGTCCTCACCGATTGCGGGACCGTGTGGCGGCATGAATGCCGCCACCGAGCCTCCACGAACGGATTCACGGCGTGTCCCGCAAGCGGTGCGGGCGCCGCGCACTCAAACCTACTCATCCTCACGCATCAACGGTGTGCGTGTGGCCGACACGCTGCCGCTATTGATACAACGTCAGAGAGGTTCTGTTAGCCGCTCTTGATCAGCTGGACACTAACCAACCCGCTCACCCAGTCGCACACTGCTTCAACTGGCGATCGGCATACCACAGCGCGCGGCGGGCCAGATCGTAGGCGCTGTCGGCCTGGCGCGGCAGCATTTGCGCAGCCATCACCGGGTCGGCGCCGTTGTTCAAGGCGTGCTCGGCGCGCTCAAGATCGCCCAGATGCGTGCGCACCGGCGACAACAGGGTTTTGCGTTTTGACGCGTCGCAACGCGCACTGCGTTGCTCCAGCGCCGCCAGCGCCTCACGGATGCGGCGGCTGGCTTCGCCCTTGAGATCGGGCGGTGTCTCGTGCGCGATCGGCGCGGCCTTGTAGGCATCGCCGGTCGCTTCGCTGCCCATCTCTGCCTGATTGCCGGCCAACGCGGGGTTGAAGCGCACATCCGGCGGCGGTCGCGCCTTGGCCACCTGCGTCTGCGGCCCGTTGATCATGTCGTTGAACTTCTTCATGCCGCGATTCATTTCCTGCATCGCCACATCGCCCAGCGTGCCGTCGCTTTTCCAGTCCTTGGCAAAGCGCGTGTCCTGGTATTGCACCGGGTTGACCCGTTCCATCACATTGCGCGCCTTGGCCTGCGCGCGCTCATCGCTCATGCCCGGCGGCACGGCGGCACCGTTTTGCGCCATCGGATCTATTTGCGCCGTTTGCGGCATGCGCAAACGGCCTTCGCGGGTATAGAGCTGGGCTGCCATCGATTCGTTGGCCGGCGCATTGGCGGCGGCCACCTGGCGCTGCGGCGGTGGGGTCCGTGTGGGCGGCGGCGCACTGCGGGCGGCCGATGTCGATGCGGCGGCAGGCGCAGCGCGCGGTGTGCGCTCGCGTGGTTGCGGCGGCTCCATCGGTGCCGGCAGCGTCAATTGCGGGCGCGGCACGAAATACACCTGCAAACTGTCGTCGTGTCGCAGGGTTTCGCGCGGCGGCGGCATATACAGCAACAGACAGGCAAGAAAGAACAGCATGGCGCCCGTGCATGCGACAGCGGCGACATGCGGGACAAGCGTTTCCTTCCTGCGGGTAGTCACAATGCGGGAGACCGGTGAGATGAGAGATGCGCACGCCACACCGTGAACCCGGTGCAGGACGCGCAAATCTAGCGGGCGCTGCGCCTGCGCGCGTTTGAAATTCGTTGTCTGGCCAGAAAGAGCCAGCCGCCATTCACGTTGAGCGCATCGTCACACATCCTCGCCCGGGTAAAGCCGTTGGCAGATTTCGCAGAAAAAGGCACGCCGCCCGGCCTTGCCCAGGTGCTTGCGATACTGCAGCGGCGCGCCATCGCGCGGGCAGCTGGTTTTGGTATGCACCTGGTAATTCTTTTTCAGCACGAACGCCTTTTTCCAGGTGTAGAAATCGAAACTGTAGTCGCGCGCCTGGGTAACCAGCTCGCCAAGTTTGCGCGCTGGCAACGCGCCCACCGCGCTCTCCGGATGCACCCGGATGCGGTGCAGCACCTCGTTCTTGATGATGTTGCCGACGCCGGCAAAGATGCTTTGATCCAGCAATGCATCGGCGGCAAGCATGGATGGCGCGGCACGCAACTTGCGCCGTGCCTGTGCGCCATCCCAACGTGGATGCATCACATCCGCCGTCCAGTCATAGACCTCGTCCAAGGGGCGCTCGATAAACTGCACCGAGCAGGCATAGAAGTTCAGCCGCTGGCCCTTGGAAAATTCCAGACGCAAACGCGGCACCGCATTGGGCTTGTCTTCGTCGATGCGATAACTGCCGAACAACAGAAAATGGATGCGCACGCTGAACTGCGCGCACTCGATCAAAAAGTGCTTGCCCCAGCTGCGTAGTGCCAGCACTTTCTGTTGATCCAGGCGCGCGATGTCCTGCTTGCTGTTGCCGGAGACACGCAGGATCTTGCGACCGACAAAGGCCTCGGTTTGTTCACGCAGGATGACAAGGGACGGGCCTTCTGGCATGCGCCCAGTATCGAAGTCGCGGGTGAGTCGGCCGTGATCGCACTGCACACGCAATGCTGACGCGCGCGCATGCATAGAGTGCTGCCCGATCGCATCGCTCCCCCGTCATGTCGTCTCGTTCGTCCATCGCCGTGCCGCGTGTGCGCTGTGGCTGTGCAGGCTGGTCGATTCCGGCCGCCGACCGCGCGGCGTTTGCTGACGGCGCCAGCGTGTTGCAGCGCTATGCCACGCGTTTTGATGCGGTGGAAATCAACTCCTCGTTCCATCGCCCGCACCGTGCCGGCACTTATGCGCGTTGGGCCGACAGCGTGCCGGAGGATTTCCGTTTTTCGGTCAAGCTGCCGCGCAGCATCAGCCACGACGCGCGCCTGCATGCGGCCGATCCGTTGCTGGATGCGTTTCTGGCCCAGGCCGGCGCGCTGGGCACGCGACTGGGCTGCCTGCTGCTGCAGTTGCCGCCCAGCGCCGCCTTCGATGCGCGCGTAGCAGCCAGCTTTTTCGCGATGCTGCGGCGGCGCTGGGGCGGCGGCGTGGTGTGCGAGCCGCGCCACGCCAGCTGGTTTTTGCCGCAGGCACAGGCGCTGCTGACGCGCCACCGCATCGCACGCTGCGCCGCCGACCCGGCGCCGGTTCCCGAAGCCGCCACACCAAGCCCTACCGCCGGGCCGTACTACTGGCGCTGGCATGGCGCGCCGCGCATCTACTACAGCAGTTACGACGACAGCGCGTTGCAGGCATTGGCCGACGCGGTGCGTCAGGCCCCGCGCAACGCTATGCATCCGCAAGCCGAACGCTGGGTAATCTTCGACAACACCGCCGCCGGGCTGGCGGTGCCCAACGCGCTGCAGCTGCAGCGTTTGCTGGGAACCGACCGCAAGCGCTAGCCAGCGTTGATGGAGCATGTGAGACCACGTCCCATCTACGGGCGGCGGCGCGTCCAACAACACGCCCGGTCAACCGAATCAACGCAAGCGGTGGTCCGGATTGCCATCCACCCGCGCATGCAGCGGTTTGGAGCGGCTATCAAAAGTACTACGCAGCCGCCAGACGGGTGCGGCCACCGCTCGCAATCGCAGCTCAGCCCGCGACGGCTGGTGCGCATCTTGCAGTGAACAGGCCGACTACGCCGAACCGCACCTGCTCAAGCTGCCTCAATCCGCGCCGATAGGCCTGAATTGGCGCGACAACCTGCGACACCGCGCCGGATCATCTTGCTGAATCTTGTCGTCTCCGTGCGAAGCCTGTCGGCCTGCCGACACCATCGTCCGGTCCCGCCCGCCACTTCGGTCGTTTACCATGCCTTACGCCACTGCCCGTTCTGGAGATGCCATGAGTTCTGCCGCGCCCCCGTGCTGCACGTCGCTGCTTGGCCTGTCGCTGAGCATGTTCGTTGCGCCGTGCACACTGACCGCCGCGCCGATGGACACTCCGGTCGTCAACGCCCCGGCGGCCACACCGCCCACGCCCGACCTGGCCTACCCGGAACTATTCCAGGCGGTGCAGCGCGGCGAGCTGTTCGACGACCAGAAGCATTTCGTCGACTTTCTGCCGCTGCGCGATCCGGCACTGATCAACGCCGACTATCTGGCGCAGCACGATCACCCCGGTTTCGACCTGCGCAAGTTCGTGGACGCCAATTTCGAAGAATCGCCGCCGGTGCAGACCGATGCGATCCGCCAGGACACCGCGCTGCGCGAACATATCGACGACCTGTGGCCCAAGCTGGTGCGCAGCCAGACCCACGTGCCGCCGTACAGCAGCCTGCTGGCGCTGCCGCATCCGTACGTGGTGCCGGGCGGGCGCTTCCGCGAGGTGTATTACTGGGATTCCTACTTCACCATGCTCGGCCTGGTGAAGAGCGGCGAGACCACGCTCAGCCGCCAGATGCTGGACAACTTCGCCTACCTGATCGACACCTACGGGCACATCCCCAACGGCAACCGTAGCTACTACCTGAGCCGCTCGCAGCCGCCGTTCTTCTCCTACATGGTGGAACTGCAGGCCGGCGTGGAAGGCGAAGCGGTGTATCAGCGCTACCTGCCGCAGCTGCAGAAGGAATACGCCTACTGGATGCAGGGCAGCGAGGATCTGCAGCCCGGCCAGGCCGCCCGCCACGTGGTGCGCCTGGCCGACGGCAGCCTGCTCAACCGCTACTGGGACGAGCGCGACACCCCGCGCCCGGAAGCCTGGCTGCACGACACCCGCACTGCCGCCGAAGCGAGCGACCGCCCCGCCGCCGAGGTCTACCGCGACCTGCGCGCCGGTGCCGAAAGCGGCTGGGACTACACCAGCCGCTGGCTGGCCGATGGGCAGAACCTGCGCACCATCCGCACCACCGCCATCATCCCGATCGATCTGAACAGCCTGCTCTATCACCTGGAGCGCACGCTGGCCCAGGCCTGCGCGCAGCCGGGTGCCGAGTGCACACAGGACTACGCCGCGCTGGCACTGCAGCGCAAGCAGGCCATCGATGCGCATCTGTGGAACAAGGCCGGCTATTACGCCGACTACGATTGGCAGACACGCAAGCTGAGCGACCAGGTCACTGCGGCGGCGCTGTATCCGCTGTTTGCCGGTCTGTCGTCGGACGACCACGCCAAGCGCACCGCCAGCAGCGTGCGTGCGCGTCTGCTGCGTCCCGGCGGCTTGGCCACCACCGCAGTGAAGACCGGCCAGCAATGGGACGAGCCCAATGGCTGGGCGCCGCTGCAATGGGTGGCGGTGGACGGCCTGCGCCGTTACGGCGAAGACGCGCTGGCACGTACCATCGGCGAGCGCTTTCTCACCCAGGTCCAGGCGCTGTTCGCGCGCGAGCACAAGCTGGTCGAAAAATACGGTCTGGAAGCCGATGCAGCCGGCGGCGGCGGTGGCGAATACGCGCTGCAGGACGGCTTCGGCTGGACCAACGGCGTCACCTTGATGCTGTTGAATCTATACCCGGACACAGCGACCAAGGCGGCGCCAGCCAAACGCGCGCGCAAGCCCGAAGCGGCGACGCGCTGAGGGTGCAATCGTTGATGCCGGGCATTGCTCGGCGTCGCTGGCGGCATCGCATTTCCGGCAGTCGGCAGCGCTGGCAGATCACTGCAACAGGCATCGCCTGATCGTTGCGTCATTGCAGAGTGCACCCGCGCGCTGCAGTGATCGCTGCTACTGCACCACCGGCCACGCACTACCGTCGTAACTCAGCCGATTGATACCCAGGCGCGCATCGCCGCGATCGTCGTAGTAGTGGTAGACCAGAATGTCGCCATCGCCATCGCGAAACACCGATTGCCCGCCCGGCCCATGCATGCTGCCCAACCCGGACTGGATCACCGTGCCGCCACCGTTGCGCATGTCCACACCGGCGCGATCCAGATACGGCCCGGTCACCGAGCGCGCACGCCCCACCGCGATCTTGTAGGTGCTGCTGGCGCCCTTGCAGCAGGCATCGAACGACACGAACAGGTAGTACCAGCCATTGGCCTGCTGGATGAAAGGCGCCTCCACCGCACCCGGATACGGCCGGCTCGCCAGGCTGTAACGCGCCGTATTGCTGGATAGCTGCTTGCCGGTGCCGGGATCGAGCTGGATCAGCTTGATCCCCGACCAGAACGAACCGAACGCCAACCACCATTTGCCGCCGCCATCCACCACCAGATTGCCGTCGATGGCGTTGTAGTCGTCGCTGCTTTTGGACGTGTAGACGATGCCTTGATCCTTCCACGAGCCAGGCTTGCCGGTGCTGCTGCTGGCAAACCCGATCGCCGAATTGTTCGTGGCGAATTTGGACGCGGTGTAATACATCAAGTATTTGCCGCCGTGGAAGGACACATCCGGCGCCCAGACCTGATTGTCTGCGTTGTAGTTGCGCACCCAACTCGGTGTGGTGCTGAAGATCGCGCCCGCATTGCTGAATTTCGTCCGGTCGGTACTGGTGACCACGCCGGTGGTGGCATAGATGTAGTAACGCCCATCGCCGAGCTTGAGCATCGAAGGATCGTGCACGATGGTGTCGCCGCTCACCACGCCCGGCCCCACTGCCGCTTGCGCGGGTGCGCCAATCACACCGGCGACGATGGCAAGCAGCGATGCAATCGCGCCACCGCGCAGCGACATTCCAGACCAGCACCCTTCCACTCGATTGCCACGAACAACGCGCATCGGCCAACTCCTTGAATAACGTAAAGACGTTATCTGTAGGAGCAATCTAGCCCGGCAGCAGTGTCGTGAATCCGACGCTGATCTCAGAAGCATTACGCAGGCCGAGCGGTTGTTTTATTTGCGACGCGCCTTCGTGCCGATCGGCGCGCCATGTCCGCAGACGAAAGGCGGCTCGCACATCAGCACGCTTCGAAGACACCGGCCTGCCGCGTATCATGCGCACTCTTTCACGCTCCGGGATGGACCCATGGCCGTACGCACGCTCAACGAATTTCTCGCCCATTCCAAGGAAAAGGACGTCAGCCCCGATCCGTTCGAACTGGAAAACCCGCACCTGCTGGAAGTGCGCCTCAACGGCATGGTGTGGTCCAAGGCCGGCGCCATGGTTGCGCGCACCGGCAACGTCAAGTTCACCCGTGAAGGACTGCTGGAACAGGGTCTGGGCAACCTGCTGAAAAAGGCCGTCAGCGGCGAAGGCATGCAGCTGATGAAGGCCGAAGGCCAGGGCCGGGTGTATCTGGCCGACCTCGGCAAGCTGGTGACGCTGTTGCGTTTGAATGGCGAGGCGATCTTCGTCAACGGCAACGACGTGCTGGCCTTCGAATCCGGTGTCGAGCACAAGATCACCATGATGCGCAAAGTGGCCGGCATGCTGTCCGGCGGCCTGTTCAACGTGCGCCTGAGCGGCCACGGCATCGTGGCAATCACCTCGCACTACGAGCCGCTGACCCTGCCGGTCACCGCTGCCAGCGGCCCGGTGTTCACCGACCCCAACGCCACCGTGGCCTGGTCGGGCACGCTGACCCCGGAGCTGGTGGCCGACGTGTCGATCGGCACCCTGTTCGGCCGCGGCTCGGGCGAAAGCCTGCAAATGCGCTTCGCCGGCGAAGGCTGGGTGGTGGTGCAGCCGTATGAAGAAGCCAGCTTTCAGGCCAAGGGCTGATGCACGTGTGCCCAGCTACGCGTTGCGTGGCTGGGCACACGTCAGTATCCATAACCTGTCAGATCAGATGAAAAAAATGCGTGGCTGATCCTGATCCCAAGCCTGATTCTGGCTTGTATGGCCATCGCTCTTGCCGTGCTCATGGCGTCGCAAGATCGGGAGTGGACGTGCAGCTGCGAAGAGTCGGAGCACTGGCATTACGTGGGTTCAAATGGAGCGAAAGAGAGCGAGTCGCATCTGCAGGCCACTGGACACGCCACATTTTGCACGCGAACAGATCGTGCAGCGAGGATCATGGATCGCTTGTTCGATGTAATCTTTCCTGGCCAGAAATTCTAGCAACTCATTTAGCTCGAACCTGCTTAGAGTATTTGCTTATGTCAATACCGCTATGCCGCTGTGGCGCCATCAGTAAGGCGTCAAACGTGTTTCTGCGACGCGCTGACAGCTACAAGAAAGATCCATCGAGTACGCGATTGCGGCTCTTCATCTCAGCATGCAGGCTATCGAAGCCAGGAAGGCAGGACCAATCTGTCGAGTTACCGATGATGTAAACCCGTTGCTTGGCACGAGTAAGCGCCACATTTAGAAGATTGGGTTTCGCAGACGCCCAATTGCGGCTACCGCTACCCGATTTCCCCGGGGCAGAGCCTAGCAGGATCACCACAATCTCCGCCTCCTTGCCTTGAAACCGATGGACTGTACCGCAGTCAACCGGCCACTCTTTTTTGTTGATGCCCACCTTGCGAAAGGTTTCCCATCCGGCTTCTGCCACCTTACGAAAAGGCGAGATGACAAATAGTCCCGCCGGCTTCTCATCAGCGCCAACGACAGGCCAGTTGGATTTCAGTCGTTGTAGAAGCTGGGTCAGACAGATCAATTCATCATGGACGATTTGCCCGTCATTCGAGTGCCCCTGCACATCGAACCAAGTACTTTCCCCAAGCGAACATCGGATGGGTTCTGGATCAGTATTGGCCTGCACCATTTGGCAGTCATAGGCGATTGCGTTGGCTATGCTGAACATCGGGTCGATACACCGGCGATGGGCGCGAAGGGGTAAGCCCGTCCAGATCGCTGTTTCTGGTGTACTGGGATCACCGATCCAGGCACCAAGCGTCATGCCACGATCCGCAATGGTTTGCGCAGACTCCTGAGCCGGTGACCAGCAGATGTCGACTCCGTGCTTGTTTCTCAACTCCGCGACGACAGCGGCAGGAACCGTCATCACCGGCTGGACCTGCTTTGGATCACCAATCACTACAGCGCGGCGGCTACGCCACAGCGCGCCGGCCACGGACTGGGGCGTGGCTTGACCAGCTTCATCGATCAGTAGCCAGCCCAATGCTTCGCGCCCCAGCCCTATGAATAGCCGGTCGAAAGAGGCCAGCGCGCTGGACACTACCGGTACGACGAAAAACAGCATATCCCACAGCATGTGGCGTTGCGATTCGGCAATAGGTTCAGGTGTATCCCTTGTCAGCATCCCTTTGACGGCGCGCAGATTGGCGATTGCCTTGCCTTTACATGCGAGCAAGGTGCTCTCGTGCAGATGAAGGGCCGCAAGGAATAACTGGGCACGCAATAGATCGAACTCTGGCGTCACCCACACGCTAGCCAAATGACGGTCCACCGTTGGCAAGTTAAAGAAATCGGCATCAGGTAGCGTTGCTCCGGTCTGTTTTAGGTCCACTACGCACTGTTCGAGCTTTTGGCAGCGAAGATGGGCTCGCTTGATCTCCTTTTGGAGAGATTCAATCTTCTCGACCAGCTTGGAACTTTCCATCTCGCGGAGCAAAGCGATGTCGGCGAGAGTTGTCTTCTGGGCTTGCACGGATTGTCTGCGTGGGCCCAGACATTCAAGTGCCTTGCGCCAAGCCTCGCTCGCGTCAGCGCGATCTTTTCGCAGTTTAAGCGTCTCTTCATCCCAAACACGCATGCGCTCGGTAACGAGGCCAACCGCTTTGAGCCAACGGTCCCAGATGCGCGGGACCTCAGTCGCTTCGGCTGCGTGCAAGCGGTCTGACACAATCTGTACAACTAATTTCGCCTGTTGCTCGGCAAGTTCGCCCATCGCCAGATCGTTCTCACTGCTCGCTAACTGCTTCTCGGCATCCTTCAGACGATGCGACCACTGCTCGGGAAGAGCATTCAACTCGGATTGAAGCGCATCGACCCGCACTCGGGCCTGTGCTATGGATTGATACAGACGTGCAAGCTCTTTCATTGCCTCCCAAGCTTTCTCGAATGAGCTGCGCTTGGTTTCGACCCTTTCGGACAACTCGAGGAACTCCTGCTTTGCGAGCCGCCAGCGCTCTAGGGCATCATCCCCTTGCGCCTCAAGAAGGGTTTTGATGTCGCAGGGATTACCCGGCACGTATGCTTTTGAAGTGCCGTCGCGAAAGAAAGCGTTCGCAAATTTCCGGCGGTTGTCGCTGTTGCCCAAGGCCGCAGCAACCAAGCCCCACGCAGGAACCTTGATCTGCGATGCAGTAAATACCTGGGCAGCCACTTCCTGAAAATAGGTGGCGCTTGCGTGTTCTTCTGTTGCGATCTTGCTGAGCGCAGGCAGCTCACGTGTGATGTTCTCGACAGCTGCGTTGTTGTTACTCGCAACCACGATCCCGGTGCCAGCTACGATCTCTGGCTTGAACGGAAAGACGTTCAAGCCGCCGATGGTTGTCTTGTCGCCATAAGCCTCCCACGGAGATCGCAGTTTGGCCAATCCCTGGGCGCGGCGCACGACTACATCAGCAATCACATCACATAGCAGGGTGGTCTTACCGGTGCCAGGCGGTCCGTTGACGGCCACCAGGCCGGCGCCATCGCAAAGCTGAGAGGTGATTTCGTTGACGGCGGCCTGCTGGGCAAGCATCAGATGATGCTTTTTCTTCGCGGGCCAGCGGCCAAGAGGGAGTTTGGTTGGTGACAAGCATGCAGCCATCGCATCGGGCCGCCGCAGAATATCCTGCCGAGACTGGTCCACAGATGCCAGCCCGAGATAGCGCTCCAATGTTCTTCCCAATGCACGACCGCCATCCGCTTCCGCTATCAGCTGATCCAAATCGTTGAGGTAGAACGAGTTCAGGAAGTCGATGCTATCGCCCTTTTCGGCTTCGTCGTCTTTACGTCGCTTTCGCAATGTCGATTTGATGACGGCTGAAAAGGATAACTGGGGTATTCCTTTACCAAAGCGAGCAAGCGCATGATGCAGCTCGGCCTCAAGTTCCCTCCATTCAACCGGAAACGGTGGAGGTGCTTTACCCTGGTTTGATTGTTGGGGCGGGTTCTCGTCGGCTTCTTCCGTCTTCGCATCCGTACTGTTGGCGGAGATGGTCGTAGGCGCGCGCCGCTCCTTGAATGCTTCCGCCTGTTCTTTGATGTCGTTGTTAAGACCATCAAGGGTCTTCCCATCGAGCAAGCGCTGGACACCCAGGGCAAAACTGGCGGGAACATAAGAGTCGCTCGCGACGACCCCCTCTCCATTGACAAGAAAAGCAACTAACCATCCTTCGCCGACTAGTTGCTGCAGGTCGCTCTCACTCAGCAGTTGAGATGGGCAAGTGGCCTGTAGAACGACTTGGGCCCAGTCCCGGCACGAGGCCACGCCGAGAAAGATGGCATGTACCCAGTCTTCTTTATCGGTCGGGATCAACGAGGCTCTATGCCCTCGTTCCCAAGGTAGCGCATCGTCTTTCCAATATCTCGCCACCTTCCGCGTCGGAGTGCTTTCTCTCTTGGGTACGGTGGGAATGTTGAAGATCTCTACGTCTCGCCAAAAGCGAAGTACATCCCTGGCTTGCTCTGTCAAAATAGTGCTCCAATGCGCACGGTTTCTTTCTGCGGCAAAGTCAACTCTGAGTCGCAACACAACTGCAAGCAAGCCGTAAAAGGCGCGACTGCTACTGAAGTCTATATTTGTTCATAACTTCGGTCGCACGAAAATTGCTTTACACCCAACCGCGCCGACGAAACCACACCAACGGCACCACCATGCTCAGCACGATCACGCCCAGCGCCCAGTAATACGCGTCATGCCATTTGAGCTCGGGCATGTAGGCGAAATTCATGCCCCAGATGCCGACCAGCACTGTGGGCGGGATGCCGACCACCGACGCCACTGCCATCACCTTCATCACGTTGTTCTGGTCCATGTTGATCATGCCCAGCACGCTGTCGAGCAGGAACTCGATGCGGTCGTCCATGTGCTGCTGAAATTCGCTCAAGGTGGTCAGGTCCTTGTGCAGCAATCCGATGCGTTTGGCCGCATCCTCGCCAAACCAGTCCGGCGCGGTGCCGTCCAGATAGGTGACCAGGCGCAGCAGTCCCTGCCCGGCATTGTGCAGCCCGCCCAGGCGCCGGCCCATGCCGCCCACCTGATGCAGCATGCGCTCCAGATCCTTGGTCTTGTGCGGCTCGTCGAAGACTTGCCGGGTGGTGTCGGTGACCTCGGCTTCCAGCGATTCCAGCCGGTCTGCCAGGCGACCCACCAACTGGTCGAACATGCGCAGCAACAAATCGTCGGCGCTGTGGCAGGGCTCGTGTTCAAGCCGCGCAGCCACCGCCTCCAGCGAGCCCAAGCGCTGCTCGCGCAAGGTGACCAACATGGTCGGCGACACCGCAAAGCCCAGCGGCGCGGTCGGGCCATCGTCGTCCTGAAAGCGCGGCACATTGAGAAACAGCACCTCGCCCTGGCGCCGCACCCGGCTGCTGAATTCGATCTCGCCGATCGCCGCGCGATCCGGCAGCGCGAACCCCACCTTTTCTGCAGCCTGCGCCAGTTCCTGTGCAGTGGGTTGGCACAGGTCGACCCAGGAACCTTGCGTGTGCTGCGTTCCGGCAATCGGGTGTGTCGTGATCATGCGGCAGGCCGTGGCGATGGATGGCGGCGAGCATCCCGTTCCATCCGATCGGCGTCAACGTCGCGCGCAAAACGCGCTTAGCTGCCAGTGGCCTTTATCGCGGCGCCGTGCAGCCACAGACGCCAAGGCCCCGCAGTGCGGGGCCTTGGTGATGTCTTCGGTCGGTCTTGCGTGCGATCAGCCTGTGCGCGTCTGCTTCCGCTTCACCGCATAGCCGATCGCCAGCAGCAGGAACCACACCGGGCTGGCCAGCAAAGCCTGGCGCGTGTCGGCCTGCAAGGTCAGCAGCACGATGACGAAGGCGAAAAACGCCAGGCACACGTAGCACATCAACACGCCACCGGGCATCTTGAACGCCGAGGCCGCGTGCTGCTCCGGGCGCTTGCGCCGATAGGCGATATAGGCACACAGGATCAGCGACCACACGAACATGAAGAGCACCGCCGACAAGGTGGTGACCAGCGTGAACGCAGTAACCAGGTTGGGAATCAGATACACCAGCATCGCGCCCAGCAACAGACACACGCAGGAGAACAGCAACCCGCGCGCCGGCACCGCCGCACGCGAGAGCTTGGCGAAGCCCTTCGGCGCATGCTGCTCCTCGGCCAGGCCGTAGAGCATGCGGCTGGTGGAGAAGATGCCGCTATTGGCCGAGGAGGTGGCCGAGGTCAGCACCACGAAGTTGATCAAACTCGCCGCCGCCGGCACGCCGGCCAGCACGAACAACTCCACGAACGGGCTCTTGTCGGCCACCACCTGCCGCCACGGCGTCACCGCCATGATCGCGATCAGCGCCAGCACGTAGAAAATCAGGATACGTACCGGGATCGAATTGATCGCCTTGGGCAGATTGCGGCGCGGATCTGCGGTTTCCGCCGCAGTGGTACCGACCAGCTCGATGCCGACGAAGGCGAACACCGCGATCTGAAAACCGGCGAAGAACCCGCCAATGCCCATCGGGAACATGCCGCCGTCGTTCCACAAGTTCGACAGCGAGGCCACATTGCCCGACGGCGAGCGGAAGCCCCACGCCACCAGCCCGGCGCCGGTGATGATCAACGCAGCGATGGCGATGATCTTGATCAACGCGAACCAGAATTCCATCTCACCGAATAGTTTGACCGTCACCAGGTTCAAGCTCAGCAACAACAACACGCACGCGATGGCCGGAATCCACGGCGCCAATCCCGGAAACCAGAACTGCGCATACGCCGCAATCGCGATGACATCGGCAATGGCGGTGATGATCCAGCAGAACCAGTACGTCCAGCCGCAGAAGAACCCGGCCCAGGGCCCGAGCAGATCGGTGGAAAAGTCGATGAACGACTTGTACTCCAGGTTGGACAGCAGCAGCTCGCCCATCGCGCGCATCACGAAGAACAGCATCGCGCCGATGATCAGATAGACAAACAGGATCGACGGCCCGGCCAGACTGATGGTCTTGCCCGAGCCCATGAACAGCCCGGTGCCGATCGCGCCACCGATGGCGATCAGCTGCAGGTGACGATTGGAGAGACTGCGTTGCAGATGATCGGGCGCGGACGGGTCAGACATGGGCACGGCACCGGCAAGTGAACAAGCCGTCAAAAATACGAGATCGCGGCAGCGCGCACCAGCGGTTTGAACAGCAACGCCGGGTAGGCCGGCAAATACGCCGGCGCATGCCAAGCGGACAGCGCCATGCTGCGGTGCGCACAGTACGGGTTGCGCGCCGCGTGTTGCGCCATGCAGCTAGGGCTACGCGTTGGCAGCGGCGTGCACTGTCGCGACCAAGATGGCAACCGTGCGGCATCTCGTACAAACAGCGATCCGCGTCCCAGCGCGCTCGTTGCGCTGCCTGCAGCACGCGCTCCTGCCCGCTTCCTTGACTGCGCGCACGGACCGCACGTGGCGATTGCTGGTCTCCTGCGCGGGCCCAACCCTCAGGACACTCCCATGTACTCACGCTCCCATCTATTGCTGGCCATGACGTTGCTGGCCCCGGTCTCTGCATTGGCCGTGCAGGTCGATGCGCACGGGCAACTGATCGACGCGCGCGGTCAGGCGCTGCAACTGCGCGGCGTGACCTGGCCGGGCTTCGACCGCGCTGCGCTGGTTGCGGCGGGTCTGCGCAACAGCACGCTGCAACAGACGCTGGATCAGATGCAGGCAGCCGATATCAATGCGCTGCGTGTGCCGATCTGCACGGCGACGCTGCAAGCCAAGCCCGTCGCTGCGGCCGATGTCGCAGGCGACCCCGCACTGCGCGGCCTGACTTCGTTGCAGCTGCTCGATGCGGTCGTGCGCGCCAGCACCCAACGCGGCATGCAGGTCCTCCTCGCATTTGCCGATGGCGGGTGCGATGACTCCGCACCGCAGCTGGGCGCGCAGCAGCAAGCCTGGACGAACGGCTTGACCACGCTCGCCGCCCGCTACGGCACCACCACCGGTGTGATGGGCATTGATCTGGGCAGCAGCGGTTACCGCAATGCCACCTGGGCCGGAAACAGCGTAGACGCAGACTGGAATCGCATTGCCTCACGCGCGGCGGCCACCGTCCTCAAACAGGCACCACGCTGGGTGGTGGGCGTGGAAGGCGTGGGCAACAACGCGCTCTGCAGCGACTCCGCGCGCAAGGCGCCCGGCAGCAATCTGCAGCCGCTTGCCTGCGTGCCATTGCGCATCCCGGCCAAGCAACTGGTGTTGATGCCCAAACTGGCGGGGCCGGATCGCGATGCGGCAGATGCCTTCGCAGCTACCGACTTTCCACGCGGTCTGCCGGCGAGCTGGCAACGCGACTTCGGCACGTTTGCCGCCGACCATGCGGTGCTGCCGGTCAGCATTGGCGGCGGCCTGGGCGATGGCGACCCGCGCGATCCCGCATGGCAACAGGCATTGAGCGGCTATCTGGCAAACACCGGCATGCGCAGTGCCTTTCTGGGCAGCTGGGAAGTAGGCAATGCCAACAATGGCGGCCTGCTCGCCAGCGATGCCAGCCCGCGCAGCGACAAGCTGCAGATCCTGCATCAAGCGTGGGGATTGGCAACAGCTACATCTGCCAGCGCATCCGCAAAAAGCGCGAGTAAAGCCGACGCGAGCAAAGCGACCACCTGGAACAGCACCTTCAGCGGCACAGCGACCTACACCGGCTCCGGCTATTCCGGCGGTGCAGTCCTGCTGGATCCGATTCCCAGCAACGCGTTCATCACCGCACTCAACACGACCCAGATGAACTTCGGCGGGGTCAAAGCCGCACTTGCCGGCGCGTACCTGGAAGTGACCGGCCCCAAGGGCAAGACCGTTGTCTATGTCACCGATCTCTATCCGGACGGCGCATCCGGCGGCCTGGACTTATCACCGAATGCCTTTGCTGCAATCGGCGACATGGTGCAAGGGCGCATCCCGATCAGCTGGAAGATCGTGCGCGCACCCATCACCGGCAACGTGCAATACCGCATCAAGGAAGGCAGCTCACGTTGGTGGGCGGCGATCCAGGTGCGTAACCACGCCTATCCGGTGGTCAAGTTCGAAGTGAAGCAAGGCAGCACCTGGAAGAGCTTGCAGAAGATGGACTACAACCACTTCCTCGGTGAGCAACTGGGCAACCAACCGCTGTCCATCCGCATCACCGACATCCGCGGCAAGGCCATCCTCGATACCATTCCCGCGCTACCCGAAGACGGCAGCAAGCCGGTGTATTTCGAACCGGGAAACGTGCAGTTTCCCTGACGTGATTCGTCCGGAGGTGTTGATACAACCTTTGAAAAGCATGACTAAAGCCCCTCTCCCGTCGGGAGAGGGGTTGGGGTGAGGGTACGACGCGAAGCTCAAATGATGCTCAAACCGCCCAAGCTCTGCGCTTGGTCTTTATCCGCCGCTACAAACATCTCTTACCGACAAAGACCAAAATCCCGCACGAAGAAAAAAACCGAAATCCAGTTGCTAATCCATTCGCAAAACGCGCCACAACAGACAACAACCAACACCCTCTAACCCCCAGCAAGCCCACCACCGACACGCCCCGGCAGTGCCTGATCCTCGTCTTCTTCCAGATCGCCAACCTCATTACGCAAACCGCCTTGCTGCGGCGCCTGCTCTTCCAACGGATTCTGTTCCTCGTTGGTATCCGGATCAGGCGTGCCGTGTGCCGACACACCCGTTGTGAGGGTGGTCATCGGGCGAGCAGTACGTGGATTCAGATGCATGGACGACTCCGTTGCGTTCAAGTGGTACGCCAACGCTAGGCTGCGCAACGCTACTGCACCGTGAGCCTGAGCATCACCGCGCTGACACGCCGTTGACGTGCGCTCATCGAAACACATCGCAACCAGCGGTGTAACCCATGGTTATCATGGCCAATCATTCCCGAGGCCATGCCATGCGTTATCGCACTCTGCTCGCATTCCTGCTGACCTGCGGCAGCGCGCATGCTGCCGAGCCTGCCTCACGCCTGGATGCAGTGCTGCGGTCCGGTGTGCTGCGCGTGTGCACCACTGGCGACTATCGTCCTTATTCGTTGCTGCGCACAGACGGGCAATTCGAAGGCAGCGACATCGCGCTGGCACAGTCGCTTGGCGCCAGCCTGGGTGCACGCGTGCAATTCGTACGCACCAGCTGGCCGCACCTGATGCCCGATCTACTCGCCGATCGTTGCGATATTGCAGTAGGCGGTATCTCGGTGACCTTGCAGCGGCAACGCCAGGCCAGCTTCAGCACGGTACTGGACGTGGACGGCAAGATCCCGCTGGTGCGCTGCGCCGACCAGGCGCGCTACCGCAGCATCGCGCAACTCAACCAACCTGATGTGCGCGTGATCGAACCGCCCGGCGGCACCAACGAAGCCTTCGCGCGGCGCGAATTGCCACATGCGACCCTGCGACTGTTCGCCGACAACACCACCATCTTTCAGGAGCTGGTGGACCAGCGTGCCGACGTAATGATCACCGATGCCTCCGAGGCGCTGTACCAGCAGGCACGCCTGCCCGCGCTATGCGCCATCGCGCCAGAGCAACCGCTGCAATACGGCGAAAAAGCCTTTCTGCTGCCGCGCGACGACCCCGCATGGAAGGCCTATGTCGACCAATGGCTGCACCTGAGCAAGGCCAGCGGCGAGTACGCGCGCATCGTCGAAGCCTGGCGCGCACCGCGCCCGGAATCCACTACGTCTCGGTGATAAAAGCCGGGATTGGGGATTGGGGATTGGGGATTCGTAATAGCGACAAAGCGCGGCGCCATCAGTATCACTCGCTGCGGCTAATCCCCAATCCCCAATCCCGACTCCACCGCCTTCAAACAATCTTGGTCCGTCGCCACCAACGCGACACCTGTTCTTCGCGTACCAGCGTGAACAAACCAGCGCCCAGAATCAACGCGATGCCCACCGCCATCGGCCAATCCAGATGGTCGTGAAACAGCAGATAGCCGAACGCGATCGCCCACAACATCTGGCTGTATTGCGTGGGCGCCACCACGCTCACCGGCGCCATGCGCGTGGCGTACATCAGGCAGATTGCCGCCAGACCCGCAAGCAAGCCATAGCCTGCCAACAAGTACCACTGGTACAACGTGGGCCAGACGAAGGTCGGCAACATCATGATCCCGCCCATCACCAACGGGCCGATCACGCCGGCGCCATAGAGCGTCAGACGCTTCTCGCTATGGCCGGCCATGCGCAAGGTGATCACCGAGATCGCACCCACCAGGCCACAGACGATCGCCGCCACATGCCCGTGGGTGAGATGGCGAAAGCCGGGGCGCAACACGATCAACACGCCGATGAAGCCCACGATCACCGCCGACCAACGCCGCCAATGCACTTCTTCCTTGAGGAACACCACCGACAGCACGGTCACGAAAATCGGCATCAAGAAGATCAGCGCGAAGGCCTCGGCCATCGGCAAGGTGGTAAAGGCAATCACCGAGGTCAGATTGCCGATCGCACCGGTAAGCGCACGCAGCAGCCAAAGACTGGGCTGCTTGGCCATCACCAGCTCGCGCAGGCGGTCGTCGGGCTTCTTCAAGAAGGGCACCGCCACCAGCATCAGCAACGCGCCGAGAAACAGCACTTCGTAGACCGGCAACGTGCCTTCGAGCAGCTTCACGAACGCATCGCTGATCGAATAGGCCGCGTAACAGGCGAACCCCAACAACACACCCTTCAGCATTGCCGACACTCCACGGTTGGCGCCGATCCGACGCGATGTCGGTGCGGGCAGTACACAGTATGCGGTGCGCCATGCGTTGGAGGAATCGTTGCGCGCAGCCGCTGTGTGCGCACTCCTGGGTTACTTGCAGGCAACAGGATGCCGGCACGCTATGGGTCGGTTACGATGCCGATTCCTTCCTTGACACCGGCGCGCGCGCTACGCGTCCGAATCCAGACCTGTCACCCGTGCCTCACTACTCCGGCCCACTACTCATTCTCTCTGACGCCCAAGCCCTGCTTGCCGCGCGCGGAAATGGTCTGACTCAATGGACCGGGTCGCTGGACCTGGGCCGCAGTACCGGCACTGCGCAGCTGGATGCGCAGACCTGGCAGTGGCGCGGCAGAGGCTACCCGTATCCGGGCAAGCTCAAGGAGCGCACGCTGTATTTCTGGGACGGCGACGACTTTGCGCCGATCTCGCGTTTCAACGGTGCGTTGATCAAGCTGGTGCCGACCGAATGGGGCGCGCCCACCTTCGAGATCGACGGCATCAAGATGTTGCCGTCGGCGCAGTTGTCGCCGTTCGACGATGCGCGCCGCAAGGTGGCACTGGTGGATCCGCGCGGCAAGGTCGTGCTGGATACCTGTGGTGGCCTGGGCTATTTCGCCGCCTGCTGCCTGGAGGCCAACGTGGCGCAACTGCACTCGTTCGAAAAGAACGCCGACGTGCTGTGGCTGCGCACCCTCAATCCGTGGTCGCCGGATCCGGACGACGACGCCAGCGGTGGGCGTCTGCAGCTGACACACGCCGATATCTCGCAGCACGTCACCACGCTCGCAGACGGTTCGGTCGACGCCATCCTGCACGACCCGCCGCGCTTCGGCATCGCCGGCGAGCTGTATTCGCAAGTCTTCTACGACCAGCTGGCACGCGTGCTGCGCCGCGGCGGGCGCATGTTCCATTACACCGGCGCGCCCAACAAATTCACCAGCGGGCGCGATGTACCCAACGAAGTGAGCAAGCGTCTGAGCAAGGCTGGTTTCAGCACGCAACTTGCGTTGGATGGCGTATTGGCGACGTTGCCTGCGCGGCGCTGAGTGTCGTCTGCGCGATCAGGTACAACCGCCCCCGCCATCATTGAGAAGCCTCAGCGCGTGGGCCATGCAGACAGCGATAGCGGGTGAATCTGCGATACTGCACCGCCCTCGACAAGGATGTTGCATGCGCCTCCATCTCACTGCTTTATGGTTGGCCTCACTCGTGCTGATGCTGTGCACGCCAGCAGGCGCACAGACGCAGTCGCAGGCACAGATACCGCCCGCGCAGCCCATGTCTGAAGTCACGCTCTCCAACCCTGTCACCACCGCCACACTGGCCGGGCGCACGATTCGCTTGGGCGAGCACGCTGGAAAATGCGCCGTGCTGCGCGACGATGAAGTGTTTCCCCTGGGCATCGGTGCGCCGTGCTATTTCAGCATCGCGCGCGACCGCAGCGCACAGGTGCACCACTTCCAAGGCAGCGACATTGTGCTGGTGCAGCATGCCCATCAAACGGCAAGCCCGGACTGGGACATCAAACTCTACGGGGCGATCTGCGCCTTCGAATCGCAGTCCGTACGCGAGGTCGACGATGTGCTGGAAGCCGGCATCGTCGCCAGCTCCTGGCATTGCGACCCGACACGCGGTGCCGACCAGAAAGAGTTCGTCTACAGCTACGACACCTGGCCGAAGCGCGACGCAGCAAGGCCTTCGCGCACGCGTGGGACGCCGTAAGGTCTGCCTAAAAATCGCTGAAGCTCACCGTCAGGTGGGCGCGGCCGGCGCTGTGGTTACCATCAGCACACGACCACATTGGCAGGTGCGATGTCCTCGCCGCTTGCGGGACCGTGTGGCGGCATGGATGCCGCCACCGAGCCCCCAAGGACGGGTTTACGGCGTGTCCCGCAATCGGTGAGGGCATCGCGCCCTCGACTAGCTCGGCTTCGGCTTGGAAACCTCCAAACTGCACTGAACCTCAAGCTCTCCGTCGCCTTTAGAGGTGTTTGAACGGTGTGGATGGTCGGTGTGGAGCCGAGGATCTGCGGGCTGGTTGCGTGGCCTGCCATCAGCGTCTGCCACGCCGCATGGCCTCGGCACGATCGCGCCGGTAATCCTTCCATGCGAGATACGCAAACACGCCCACCATCGCCAACAGGGCAGTGGTCAACAGGCCGTCCCAGCCGATCGAGATCCAGTAGCGCTGCGGGTCGGTGTCGGCATAAAACGTCCTGGCCGGCCTACCACGAACGACGCTGACATAGCGTCCGCTGATCACCGCCTGCAGCAACAACCATAGCCGCCCGCAACAGGCCACCGCGATCACGAGGACCACCCCGCGGACAAGCCAGTCGACGATGCGGGAATTGGCAGGTACCGGCGTCGGTGGTGGCGGTGATTTGGGACGTTTTTTCAAGCAAGCCTCTCTGCAATCGAGCGACGCAGTTTACCGCTGGCGCTTTGCATCGGCGCCTGTCGGCGTGATCGCGCGCAGACAAAAGGCGTTCTTGTACTGCAACGCCGCGCTATGCACATGCAGCCTGGTCGCAGCCGCTATAATCGCCGCGCAGCGCACTCGATCGAGTGACATGGAACGCTCCACGCTGCATTCGTCTCAAGGAAGATGGCCGGCAGCACTGCCACGCGGATTGTCTGGACGCTTCCTTGGATTTTTGCTGTGACGCCATGCAACGGCGGCAACAGTCTTCCCTCAAGGATCTTTCGCTTTGAAGACGTTCACCACACTCCTGCTTGTCTCCCTCAGTCTGCTGCTTGCTGCCTGCGGCGGCGGCACCACTACCGGCGCTTCCAAGCTCTCCTCCAGCGAGTACCTGTTGCACAACATCTCGGTCTGGAATGGCGCGGTAACCATCATCGACCCGTGGGTGTCCGGCGATCGCGGGCAGAGCCTGGTGAACGATGCCATCGCGCACAAGCCGCTGGACAGTTACAAGACCGCGCTGGGCAGCCAACGCAAGGCGCTTGCCGCCAATGCGCAGGCCAATGCCGCCGTTGCCTCGGGCGTGCCGGACAATGCCAAGGACCTGGACGGCAAGTTGTCGGCCTACCTCAAGAGCGCCGACGCAATGATGGCCGCACTGGAGCGCTTTGCCGCACTGCCCAACGGCTACACCAACACCGAGCTGGCACCGTTGGCCAAGGACCTGGAAACCGTGTCGGCCCAGCTCAATGCGGACATGGAAGCGCTGAATACCGCGCAGCGCGCATATTCCAAGGAGTACAAGGTGCCGATGCAGGAAGTCAGCCAGTAAGCACCACGGTATCGCTCACCTGCTGCAGGCTCCATCGCCTGTAGCAAGTGAGCGATGCATCAGCTCCGTCAGCACAGCTCAGACGGTCGCCAGACCGGAGATCAACGAGCGATGCGTCGCCACACCGGCCATCGCACCACTTGCCGCCGCAAAGGCGACAAAGGCTGCCGGACTGGCGACATCGCCGCAGGCAAATACACCAGGAATCGACGTGGCCTGCATCGCGTCCACGAGGATGTAACTGCCCAGCGGCCCATCGTTGGTAGTGCATCCGAGGTGTTGCACCAGTGGATGGAGCTCGGCCTGCGTGGTCGTAAACAGCCCGTCCAGCGCGAAGGTCTGGCCGTCGGCCAACACCACCTCCAGTGCGCCGTCTTCGCCTTGCACGCGCGCCACCGCACCGGCCACCAGTTCCACACCACGTGCTTTTAGGTGCGCGTGCTGCGTCTCGTCGAGCACCAACGCATCGTTCAAGAACAGCTGCGTGGCGCCCCATTCCGGCAGCATCGTCGCCTGATGCAGCGCAAATGCAGAGCTCGCCAACACGCCGATGCGCCCTCGATCCAGCTCATAGCCGTGGCAGTAAGGACAGACGAAGACCTGCTTGCCCCAGCGCTCGGCCAGGCCCGGAAGCTCCGGCAATCGGTCGACCACGCCGCTCGCCACAATCAAGCGGCGTGCGGTGTGGGTGCCACCGTCGGCCAGCGTCACCTCAAATGCGTCCGCGCTGCCTTGCAGGTGCGTCACCTCTCCCTCGGCCCAGTGCACGCTGGGATAGGCGCGCAATTGCGTGCGGCCTTCGGTGGCAATCTGCGCAGGCGATGCGCCATCGCGACCGAGAAAACCGTGCGAAGTTGCAGCGGCACGATTGCGCCGCTTGCCACTGTCGATGACTAGTACCGAACAGCGCGCCCGCGCCAGCGGCAAACCTGCCGATAGCCCCGCATAGCTGCCACCAATGATGATTACGTCGTAATGCATGTCCGCTCCAGGCTGCTTTAGTTTTTTATGTACTTTTCGATGTTACATGAAAAGGACCGAGTTTCGACCGCCGGAGGAACCGCGATATCAGCAGTGGGCGTCGATGCAGTGACAGCAGGAAGTCAGAACGGGCGGCGTATCAACCGAGGCCGGCTGTGGGCGCGTTGCAACACGTGGTCATCTGCTGGCACTGCAAGCAGCGTGACAGCACCCGCTCAGTGCCGATGTGCGCGCTTTGCTCTGGGCTGGGCGGCCGGCTGCGTGCGCGCCTTGCACAGCGAATCGAACTCGCCCGCCAGCGTGGCCAGCGTCACCGTGCCCAGGCGCTGCAGCAACAGCGCTTCGGCATCGGCCAGTGCATCGGCGATGGCGGCGTTGACGACCCGCTCCACGCCGCACTGCGGGTTGTCGTGATCGGCGCCGATCGCAAACAGATGCGGGCCGCCCACAGCGCGGTGGATATCCAGCAACGTCACTTGAGCCAGATCGCATGCGATGTGCCAGCCACCGTTGTGGCCTTTGGTCGATTGCACATAGCCCGCCTCGCGCAGCCCGGCCATGGTCCGCCGCACCACCACCGCATTGGTCGACAACATGCTGGCGATCTGCTCGGAGGTCATCGGCTGCTCGCTTCTGGCCATGTGCAACAGCACATGCAACATGCGGGAAAGGCGGCTATCGGTTCGCACGCGGTGTCGGTTCGCTCGATCAGGTCAGGAAGATGGCGTGGCGTCGCTCTGCGGCGATTGTGCCGCAGCACGCGACGGTTGTGGCAATCGCCCCGCATCGCGGCCTACGCGATCAACACACCGCCCATTGATCGCGCCCTGCAGTCTTGGCTGCATACAACGCAAGATCGGCCTGGCTCAGCAGCACGTCCAGGCCGGTGGCGGCGGTAACGCTCACCGCGCCCATGCAGAACCGCACCGGCTGGTCTGCCGGCAGGCCGGGAATCTGGATGGCGGCCACGGCGCTGCGCAGGCGCGCAAACACCGCAGGAATTTCTTCCGCGTTGCAGCCCGGCAATACCAGCAGGAATTCTTCGCCGCCCAGGCGGCCCAGGCGATCCTGCGTGCGCAAGGCCAGCTTCGAGGCGCTGGCGAGCGCCTTGAGCACCGCATCGCCGGTGGCGTGGCCGTGTACATCGTTGATCAACTTGAAGTGATCCAGATCGATCAACGCCAGCATGCATGGGATCTGCGAGCGCAACGATTGCTCGATCTGCTGTTGCGCCTCGGAACGAATGGCGCGGCGATTGGGCAGGCCGGTGAGTTCGTCGCGCATCGCCAGCCGCGACAGCTGACGGCGATGGCGCGCACCAAAGGCCAGCACCACCAAGGCGCCCAGCAACAGCAGGCAGGCCGCACATAGCGCGATCCATAGCGTGCGTTGGCCGGCTTCGCGCGCCTGCAAGGCCAGTTGCGCAGTCTCGCTGCGGCGGCGCAGCTCGGCGGTTTCGGCGCCACGGCGGGCATCTTCGTAGCGCGCCTGCAAGCGCAGCATCACGGTGTCGCGTTGGCGGTCCAGGCTTTGTGCGCGCAGCGTATTGGCGCGTTGCAATTCCTGATATGCCTCGGCATGGCGGCCTTCCGCTGCCAGCGCCTGGGCAATGGCATCGAGCAGTTGCGCACGCCGGCTCAAGGTCAGGTTCGGGTCGTCCGCCGCCCTGGCCGCGACGATCTCAGCCCCCAGGCTGTCTGCCTTCAACACCGTCAATGCCTGCAGCAACACCGCGTGACACGCGGCGATACGGCCAACGTTGCCCTGTTTCTGCATCAGCGGCAGCGCCTCGCGCGCCATTGCCAATGCCGCATTCGCATCGCCGGTTTCGCTCAGCGCTTCGCTGGCGCTGGTCAGTGCTGCGGCCACACCGGCCTGATCGCCGAGCTCGCGGCTGAGCGCCAGCGCGCGCTTGAAATGCAGCAAGGCGGCCTCGGGTTGCTGCGCGGCCAGCGAAGTGCCGTACTCGTATTCGATCAGGCTGCGCTGGAAGCGTGCCGGCTGGCCGTGCAGGCGCGTCAAGGCATGCTGCAGATAATCTTCGGCTTCGCTGTCTTCTGCCATGCGCCCGCCGACACGGCTGGCCAGCGACCCCAGCTGGGTCAACGCGTCCAGTTCCAGGCTCAAGGTGTGCTCGCGCACCGCACACTGGTAGCTGGCCTGCGCCGCCTTCCATGCCTCATCGCTGCTGCTGGAGGCCAGCATGCTCCACATGTCGACCGCTTCCACTTCGCACAGCAGATCGTTGCGACCCAGTGCCCGCGCCCGCTGACGCAGGTCTTCCAGCCGCGTCACCATGCCGCGGTTGGGATTTTCGCGTACATCGCTGAGTGCCTGCACGGTATCCAGCCACAGCTGCGCCTGCGCGGCGTTGCCATGCAATTGCTCCAACACGGTGCGTGCCTGGCTGAGCACCAGTTGGCGATGATCGTTGTCTTCCAGCGAGATCAGGATGCGCGCCTGGGCCAGCAAGGCCCAGAATTGCGCGTCGGCGTCGCCATTGCTGCGCGCCTGCTGCAAAAAGGTCTGCGCGGTCTGCAACGCGGCCTTGGGGTCGTCGATCGCGGCCGATTCGATCGCCTTCCACGGCTGCGGCTGCGCCCACACCACCGCGCTGCTCAGCAGTAATGCGATCCCCGTGAAGACCCGTTGCCAGCGTGCCGCAAGACGGCTCATCGGCGACTCATGACGGCGACAAGGCACAACGCGCCGGGACCGTGACCACGGCGACACCTCCGACCCGAACCGGGCTTGCTGGTTGCTGCGGCATTTCAGGCACTCCCATGGGTGGACAGCGGTGGAATTGGGCGAGGTCGGCGTCTGCTTGAACGCGACATCGATGCAGCAACCTCTGCAATGATGACCGGCAGGCAGGCCAGGCACCGTGATCGCGACGTTCCTGATCGAGCTCGTTATCGGCCTGATCGCACCTGGCTTGAATCGGAGCGACCGACGCAGCGAGCTGCCGGCATCCCGTGTGTGGCGGTGTGTGCCGGTGTTTACTAGCGCCTGTCCGGCAGCGACGTAAACTGCCGCACGGCAGCCACCGCCCGAGATCTGGAGACGCCGTGACATCCTGCTTGCCCCGCCTGCTCACGTTGCTTGCCGTCGCCTTGCTGTCGGCCTGCGCCACCCAGGCCCCGCGTGCGCCGCAGCGCTCTCCGGATGCGGTCAAGGCCGACATCGCCCGGCGCCTGCCGGCCACCCTCACCGATCGCGCCGGCTGGGCCAACGATGTGTACGTGGCGCTGTCCTCGCAGGCGCTGGACACCAGCCCCGAGCACATCTGCGCGGTGCTGGCGGTGACCGAGCAGGAGTCGACCTATCAGGCCAACCCTGTCGTTCCCAACCTGGGCAAGATTTCACGCGCGGAGATCGACCGCCGCGCCAGTGCGCACCACATTCCCGGCTTCATGGTCGACGCCGCCCTGCGCATCGACTCCCCCGATGGCCGCAGCTATGCCACGCGCATTGCGAGCGCGCGCACCGAGCAGGAGTTGAGCAAGATCTTCGAGGATTTCACCGGCAGCGTGCCGTTGGGCGCGCGCCTGTTCGACGGGCTCAATCCGGTGCACACCGCCGGGCCGATGCAGGTGAGCATCGCGTTTGCCGAGCAGCATGCCGAGCGCTACCCGTATCCACCGGGCGACTCGATGCGCCATGAAGTCTTCAGCCGTCGCGGCGGGCTGTGGTTCGGCACCAGACATCTGCTCGGGTATCCGGCCAATTACGACGCACTGCTGTATCGCTTCGCCGACTTCAACGCCGGTTGGTACGCCAGCCGCAATGCCGCCTTCCAGGCCGCGCTGAGCAAGGCCAGCGGCATCGCGCTCGCGCTGGACGGCGACCTGCTCACACCCGGCGCCAGCCTGGAGGCACCGGGCGGCACCGAACGTGCCGCGCGCGCCCTGGGCAGCCAGCTGGCGATGAGCGACCGGCAACTCCGCCGAGCACTGGAAGCCGGCGATACGGCTGACTTCGAGGACACCGATCTGTATCGCCAGGTGTTCGCGCTGGCCGAGCGCAGCGCCGGCAAACCGTTGCCGCGCGCCGTATTGCCGGGTATCACCCTGGAAAGCCCGAAGATCACCCGCACGCTCACCACCGCCTGGTTCGCGCAGCGGGTGAACGAGCGTTGGAAACGCTGCATGGGCAAGTAGCCACACGCCCTCGCGTGCGGCACACCCTGCATGTCGGCGCGCGTTGCGCCCTTCGCAACGGCTTCGTCTACGGCCATGGCACGACCTATGGCAGAGGCACACGCACCGCCGGCCCAGGTAGCATCAGCGGGCTGCGTCGACCGCATCGACGCGCGCCCCTTCCGACGAGGTCCACATGCTCACACCGTTGCCGATGCGCCACCTGCTCACCGCCCTGGCGATCGCCGCGCTGCCCGCGCTGGCCAGCGCACAGGTCCCCAGCGTGACCGAGGCCGACTACGCCCGCGCCGAGCGCCTCACCAGCTATCTGGCGCAACCGCTGGTCGATCACCAAGCCACGCGCATCGACTGGCTGGACGCCACCCATGTGGTCTATGTCGATCACGATGCCAGCGGCAACCGGCTGCTGCAGCTGGATACCGCCACCGGCAAGACCGCGCCGCTGTTCAAGCAGTCCGCGCTGGTCGGCTCGCTCAATACGCTGCTGAAGACCGGCGACAAACCGCTCAAGGCCGACACGTTCGCACCGGTGGTCAAGCGCACCGCCGATGGCCGCTACCGCCTCAACGTCCGCGATACCGCTGTGGTCTGCGACACGCGTGCGCGCTGCAGCAAGCTCTATGCGAAGGACAAGGCAGAGCCGGGTGTGCCGTCGCCGGACAAGCGCAGCGAAGCCTTCATCCGCAACTGGAACCTGTGGGTACGCGATCTGGCCAGCGGCCAGGAAACCCAGCTCACCCGCGACGGCGTGGAAAACTTCGGCTACGCCACCGACAACGCCGGCTGGCAGCACAGCGACAACGCCATCGTTGCCTGGTCGCCGGACTCGCGCAAGATCGCCACCTTCCAGCAGGACCAGCGCAAGACCGGCAACATGTATCTGGTCAGCACCAAGCTCGGGCATCCAGAATTGCAGTCGTGGAAATACCCGCTGGCCGGCGACAAGGACGTGACCATGATCGAGCGCGTGGTCATCGACGTGCCTACGCGCAGCGTGCTGCGGCTGAAACTGCCGCCGGATCAGCACCGCTCCACCCTGTGCGACGACGTGAGCTGCTCGCCGGGCCTGTGGGACGATGTGAAGTGGGCGCCGGACGGCAAGACGCTGGCCTTCGCCTCCACCTCGCGCTTCCACAAGCAGACCTGGTTGCGCATCGCCGATGTCGCCACTGGCGAGGTACGCACCGCCTTCGACGAAACCGCCAAGACCTACTACGAAAGCGGCCAGGTCGCTGCCAACTGGGCGTACCTGCCCGGCAGCAACGAGGTGGTGTGGTTCTCCGAACGCAGCGATTGGGGCCAGCTGTATCTCTACGATCTGGGCACCGGTAAACCCAAGCGCGCAATCACCACCGGTGAGGGCAACGTCACCGAGTTGTTGCGCGTGGACCCGGTGACACGCACCGCGTGGTTCGTCGGTGTGGGCCGCACGCCCGGCGTGGACCCGTACTACCAGCAGCTGTGGAAGGTGAGCCTGGACGGTGGTGAGCCGGTGCTGCTCACACCCGAAGTGGCCGATCACAGCATTGCGTTGTCGCCTGATGGCGCGCGCTTTGTGGATACCTATTCCACCTCAGTCACCCCGCCGGTCACGCTGTTGCGCGATGCCGGCGACGGACGCAGCGTCAGCACGATCGCCACTGCCGACATCAGCCGCCTCAAGGCTGCCGGCTGGGTGCCGCCGGAGCCCATCACGGTCAAGGCGCGCGACGGCAAGACCACGTTGTACGGGCTGATGTTCAAGCCCAGCAACTTCGACCCGGCGCGCAAATACCCGGTGATCGATTACATCTATCCCGGCCCGCAGACCGGATCGGTACGTGGCCGCAGTTTCCTTGCCGGCCACGGCGACAATCAATCGTTGGCCGAGCTGGGCTTCATCGTGATCGCCATCGACGGCATGGGCACGCCGTGGCGTAGCAAGACCTTCCACGACACCTGGTACGCCAACATGGGCGACAACACCTTGCCCGACCAGGTGGCCGGCTTGAAGGAACTGGGTCAGCGTTATCCGTGGATCGACCTGAGCCGCATCGGCATCTGGGGCCACTCCGGCGGCGGCAATGCCTCCACCGCCGCGATGCTGCGCTACCCGGACTTGTTCAAGGTGGCCTGGTCGGAAAGCGGCAACCACGATAACCGCGGGTATGAGGACGACTGGGCCGAGAAGTATCACGGCGAACACATCGTCAACAAGGATGGCACGTCCAACTACGACGACCAGGCCAACGCCGGCCGCGCCAGCAACCTCAAGGGCCGGCTGATGCTGGTGCACGGCACCCTGGACGACAACGTGCCGCCGTATCTCACCTTGCTGGTGGCCGATGCGCTGATCAAGGCCAACAAGAACTTCGACATGCTGATGCTGCCCAACGCCAAACATGGCTACGGCGATCTCACACCGTATGTCGCACGCCGCCGCTGGGATTATTTCGTGCAGTACCTGCTCGGCGCCACGCCGCCGGCGCAGTATCAGATGAAGCCGATGCCGAAGAACTGAGCGGCGCACAGGCAGCACGGTCGCCGGCGCCGCACCAGGCGCCGGCGACCTGCGCACGCTGACGCAGGCACCCTGTCGCGTAGGAGCGCCCCTGGCCGCGATGCCTTACCGATAAATACGCAAGGCATATCACGCGACATTGCCAACCAGGCACAGCGTTGTGCGGCGCCTGAACATCCCGCACCACCACACCACCACTACGCTGCTCGGCCACACGTTGCATCCGGACAAAACCGGATGCAACCACCAAGCCCTTACTTCGCCGTGCGGCCGCCCAATTGCTTGTTCAAGAACGCCAGCAAGCGCGTGTAGTACTCACGCCGATGCGCTTCGGTATAGAAGCCATGGCCTTCGTTGGGAAAATACAAGGACTCCACCGGCACACCGGCCACTTTCAATGCGCGCTCCATGCGTTCGGTATGCGCCACCGGCGCGCGCTCGTCCTTGCCGCCTGCAGCCAGAAACACCGGCACCTTGATCTGGCGCGCCAAGGTCACCGGCGAGCGTGCCGCCAAGGTCTCGCGTGCGCCCAGCCAATCGCCGGTCCAGTTCTTGGCCCAGCGCGCGCGACTGGCGTTGTCGCGCGCCAGGATGTCCAGGTCGTACACGCCGACATAGCCGGCAGCACAGCGGTACAAGCCTGGCTCCCTGGCCACGCCCATCAACGCCGCATAGCCGCCATAGCTGGCGCCGTACATGCAGATGCGCGATGCATCGGCCACGCCCTGCGTGATCGCCCAATGCGTGGCATCGGTGAGGTCGTCCTGCATGCGTCCGCCCCATTCCTTGGCGCCGGCCTGCGTAAACGCCCGCCCATAGTTGGCCGAACCGCGATAGTTGACGCGCAGCACCGCATAGCCAGCCGCAGCCAGCAGCTGGGTGTCGTCATCGAACGCCCATTTGTCGAAGATACCGAACGGCCCACCATGCGGCATCACGATCAGCGGCAACGGCTTGCCGGGCTCGGCATCCAATGGCTGGGTCAGATAGCCATGCAGCTGCAGACCATCGCGCGCCTTGAAACTCACCTGTTTGCTGGCCGGAACACCATCGGGCGGAAACCATTCGCGGCGGCTGAACACACGGTCCGCACGCTTGCTCACCGTATCGAACAGATAGTAGTCGCCGTTGTTGCGATCGCTCCACACATAGGCAAGCACGAAGCGGCCATCACTGGTGGCCGAGGTGATGTAGACCGCATTGTCGCCGAAGGCTTTTTCCAGACTGCGATACAACCGCGCAGTCGGCGCTTTCTCATCGAAAAAGCGGTTGCGTACCCGATCGCTCATGTAGCTCACACCGATCGGCGTGGTGCCGTCCAGATCCTGCAGGATCCGGTAGGGGTCGACGGTGTCGTCGTGCAACAGCGGCGTCGACTTGCCGGTAGCCGGGTCCCACGCCACCACCACGTCGGTGCCGGTGGCCTGCTCCACTTCCAGATAGGCCTGCGTGCCATCGGCAGAAAAGCCAAGCGGAAATTCGCGATGCTGGCTGGTGGCCGAGTCGTTGATCAACTTCCACGGCGCTTGGTCGTTGTCGCGGTAATACAGCTTGCTGGCGTTTTCCACATCCGCCCCGTGCGCAAACCGGATACGCCCCTGCCGATCGGTGACAAAACTGGCGCGGCGCACTGGCGAGGTGGCCACCGTGCTGCGCCGGCGCGTGTAGATGTCCAGCTTGTCGATGCGGATGTTCGGGTCGCCGACGAACGGAATCGACGACACCAGGATGTTGCGTGGATCGCCCGGCAAGGTGTCCAGCATGAAGGTGCCTGGATCCAACTCCATCTTCAACTGCGCACCGTTGATCTCATCGTTGGTGCCGTAGGGGCTGGCCAAGAGCCGCCCGTTCTTGCCATCGGCATCGATCGCATGCAATTGGCCGATGGCCATCGGCTCATCGCGCGAGCCCAGCCGCTGCGCCATCGACACCACAATGCGGTCGTCGTTGGCCCACCAGAAATCGTCCACCACGCTATTGGCGCCGCCGGTCACCTTGGCCGTGGCCACTTTGTCTTCGCGCCGCACCACACCCAACACGGTGCGATCTTCCAACGGCATCGTGATAGCGTAATACGCACCAGAGGGCGAAATCTTGATGCGCTCGAACTGGTCGTTCCTGAGATACGGCGTCAGATCCATCGGTTCCTGCGGGGTTTGCGCATGCACCGGCACCGCCATCAAGCCTGCCAGCGCGGCAGTCGCCACCATCGTCCAATAACGCATTGCTGCACTCCGCTTCTTCCTTGGTCGGCCTATGGTGGCAAAGGCAGTTTGCGGAGTCCATGGTCTGGCGTGACATCGGGTGCGTTGCGCAGCGGCATGCCGCATACCACACACGGCATTCTCCGCAGTGCCTAGGGCCTGTTAACACATCCGAAGCCCATCAACGACTAGGACGAAGCTGAGGAATCCAAGGAACATGACATCCAGCTTCTCGAAGCGCGAGAAAATCCGGCGGTAGCCTTTCAAGCGACGGAACAGTCTCTCCACTTCGTTGCGCCGCTTGTACATCTCCCGGTTGTACTCCCAAGGCTCGACCCGATTGGATTTCGGCGGGACCACCGGCACGAAGCCAAGATCGAGCGCTAACTGGCGGGTTTCGTTGCCTTCGTAAGCACGGTCCATCAACAAATGAATCGGCCGCTCCACTG
>NZ_JBEOLS010000045.1:0-43370 GCF_040279205.1 Xanthomonas hortorum | reverse complement strand
AGTTGCCAAAGCGCTTGGGTAGGCCGCGCCATTTGCAGCCATGCTCGGCAACGTAAAGGATGGCGTTGACCACTTGCAGGTTGGTCATGCTGACATTGCCGCGCTGCGCCGGCAGGCAGTGTTCGATCAGAGAAAATTGTGCTGGCGTGATCTCCATGCACGATAGTTTAATCGCTCGGGCCATTAGTGTTAACAGGCCCTAGCTCAGTCGCCTGGAATGCAGATCAATCCAGCGGCTTTGCCGGTACGAACGGTGACACCGGATCGCTGGCCGGGAAGGTTTCTTCCAGCGCATCGTCCTGCAGCGCATCCTGCTTTTCTTTCTCGCTACGCTGGTCGTCGTGATCGCTGATGTGGTCGGGTGTGGACAAGGTTTGATTCGAGGTGCTCATCGAGGGTTTCCTGGCTAGGTGGATGCAGACTGCGCCACGCTACGGCGACGCAGCGATGATGCAGGTGAAAGCGGTCTTCGCATCGAGGCGACAAAGGCAACGCATTCCACAAGCCCGCTGCGCGCGCGCCTGCATCGCTTGCACCGCGGCGTAACCGCCAAGCCGTGCAAAGCGAATCCGAGGGCACGGTTCACACCCCGGCACGCCCAGGGTGTATGGTGCAGAGGCGGCCGGAGCCCGGTGTCGCCTTCACTACTATCTGGCCTTCTCCATCAAGAATCTCTGCGAACGCTGCGACGCCGTCTGTTGCCGGCTCACCGTCATGGTCGACTCAACCGACCGCATTCCAAACCATCTGACCACCGTGACGCCGCAAGGCTGGCACGTGATGGCGCGTGACGAGGAAGGTTGGTGCGTGGCCATCGATGCTGCGCGCATGTGTTGCTCGATCTACGACACACGGCCGGCCATCTGCCGCCGTTTCGTCATGTCCGGCCCATATTGCCGCGACGTGCGTGCCACCTACGACGATCAGCGCCGCCGGGGCATTCCCTTGACGCTCTACAACGCATGAGGATTCGCGATGAATAATTCCCGCCGCCAGTCGATGACCGTGAGCAATCAACCAGGCAAGCCGCGCTTGTCCGAACAGCGCCTGGCTGCTGATCTGGAAGCGTTTCAGCAGTCCGGTGGCGCGATCGAGCGTCTGGGCGACACGCCGCTGCGGCGTGACAAGAAGCGCGGCGAATCCGACGCTGCACCGGCTGCAGCCGTCGCCGCAAAGCCGGCCGTCAAGAAAAACGACGCAGCTGAAGCGACAGAGACAGCGACAACCGAAGCAAGCGACGCCGAATAAGCGGCGCATCGCAGTGGCAACGCACCTGCGGTGTGGCTGTCGCTGCTGAGTTGGGCGATGGAGAGCGCGCTGCGTGCACACACCGCAGCCGCTGGAAGAACAGCGCCAGCCATCGTCATCTCGACAATGGCCGGTGCCCGGCAGGCAAACCGGCGCCGCCGGCCCGCAGCGCCATTGCGCAATTACAGCAGCTGCGCGTGCTTGATCACGCCAAGCCCCTGCGCCAGGGACGCCATTTCATTGGCCAGCGCGATCACGTCGCCGCCGGCTTGCGCAGCACTGGTCATGATGCGTTGATACGCGTCCCAGAAGTCCGGTCCATTGCCATAGGCATCGTGGAACCCTTGCAACTCCAGGACCATGAGATCGGACACTTGCATGTCGGAGCGATCCATTGCGGTCACCTCGTTGGGGAGTCGTCCCCGGCCCGCAGCCTACACGCGTTCACCTTACAAAACAGGGTAGACCGCAAGACAGTGGATTTGAAACTGAATTGGTTAGAGAGCATGCGCACACCGGCGTGAGTGGCTCGATCTGGCGTGCTGCAACGTGCCGCTGCGTGTAATGACGCGCTTACCAACGCGCACCTTGAATTGCGCTGCAACCAACGCTAGTGGATGCATAGGGTGCACAACCCGATGCAGCGCACGCCTCAGCGCGCAAGGCACGGCCATCACGCCGCATCCTGCAAGCCCTGCTGCAGGCATTCCAGCAAGCGGCTCAGCTTGGGCAACAACTGGCGCGCGCGCATCCACACCAGATGCAGCGGCAGGCCTTCGGTATCGCACTGCGGCAGCACTGCCACCAGGCTGCCGCGCTGCAGATGGTGATCGATCAACCAGGTCGGCAGTTGCGCGATACCCAGCCCGGCCACCACCGCATCCACCTGCGCTTCTGCATTGCCGAACACCACCCGCGCGTCCATCGCGCGTTGTTCCACCGGTCCTGCGCCATGCCGCAGCATCCACGGGCTACTGCTGCCATCGGCCTTGCCATACAGCACCGCGTCGTGCGCCAGCAATGCAGCGATGCTGTCGGGGGTGCCACGGTGCGCCAGATACTGCGGCGCGGCGCAGAACACGCGTTTTTCATGGCCCAGATAGCGATGCCCCAGACTGCTGTGCCACTGATCCGGCCCACCGATGCGCACTGCGATGTCGATGCCTTCTTCGGCCATGTCGACGAAGCGATCGGTGAACGAAATGCTTGGCTGCAGGCCGGGATAGCGCTGAAAGAACGGCAGCAACACCGGCAACACCTTGCGCCGGCCGAAGCTTACCGGCAGGTCCAGCCGCAGCCGGCCGGTGGGCGCCTGGCCTTCGGCGCGCAGGACGTGCTCGGCCTCTTCCAGCTCGTCGAGCACCTTGACGCAGACCCGGTAGAACGCCGCGCCGGCATCGGTCAGCGCCAGCCGCCGGGTGGTGCGTGCGAACAGGCGCACGCCCAGGCGCGTCTCCAGGCGTGCGATGGCCTTGCCCACTGCCGAGCTGGTCAGGCTGAGCCGCTCGGCGGCGGCCGTGAAGCTGCCGGCATCGGCGGCGCTGACGAAGAGATCGATGCCTTTGACGCGTTCGGAGGGATGCATGGGCATAAATTCAAGAACTGAAGTCCGCAATGTACGGAAAATACTCCCGATATACGACCTTAATTCTTTCCTATGATGACCAGCCCACACTGCGGCGCATGCCATGTCTGCTGTCGGCTCCACCACCTCCCCCGTTTCCGCCACCGCGGCACCGGCCGCTGCACGCAGCGGCCTGGCGATCTTCATCCTGGCGTTTGCCGCGTTCGTGATCGTCACCACCGAGTACCTGATCGTCGGGCTGCTGCCCGGCCTTGCACGCGACATGGAAATTTCCATCTCCGCGGCCGGCCAGCTGGTGACGTTGTTCGCCTTCACCGTGATGCTGTTCGGCCCGCCGCTGACCGTGTGGCTGTCGCATCTGGATCGCAAGCGCCTGTTTGTCTTGATCCTGCTGGTGTTTGCGGTCTCCAACGCGGTGGCCGCGCTGGCGCCCAATATCTGGGTGCTGGCTTTCGCCCGCTTCGTGCCGGCATTGGCGCTGCCGGTGTTCTGGGGAACCGCCAGCGAGACCGCCGGGCAACTGGCCGGGCCGCAGCACGCCGGGCGGGCGGTGTCGCGGGTGTATCTGGGCATTTCGGCGGCGCTGCTGTTCGGCATTCCGCTGGGCACGGTGGCGGCCAACAGCATCGGCTGGCGTGGCGCGTTCTGGATCCTGGCCGCCCTGTCGCTGGCGATGGCCGCGGCGCTGGCGGTGTGGATGCCGACGGTGGCCCGCAGCGAACGGGTGAACCTGCGCCAGCAGGCCGGCATCTTCGGCGAGCGCTTCTTCCTGGCTAATGTGGCGCTGTCGGTGGTGGTCTTCACTGCCATGTTCACCGCCTACACCTATCTGGCCGACCTGCTGGAACGCAGCGTGGGCGTGCCGGCGGCGAATGTGGGCTGGTGGCTAATGGGCTTCGGCGCGATCGGCCTGATCGGCAATTGGCTGGGCGGGCGGGTGGTGGATCGCTCGCCGCTGCGTGCCACGGCGGTGTTCCTGCTGCTGGCGCTGGGCATGGCCTTGTGCGTGCCGGTGGCCAAGACCGGCGTGCTGCTCTATCTGACCCTGGCGGTCTGGGGCATTGCCTACACCGCGCTGTTTCCGATCAGCCAGGTGCGGGTGATGAACTCGGTGACCCACTCGCAGGCGCTGGCCGGCACCACCAATGTGTCGGCAGCCAATGCCGGCATCGGCATCGGCGCGATCATCGGCGGGCTGGTGATTCCGGCCTGGGGGCTGGGCAGCATCGGCTATGTGGCCGCTGCGGTGGCGCTGCTGGGCGTGGTGCTGATTCCGTTGGTGCATCGCGCCCGGCGCTGAGATGTCAGCCCCGGTAATGGTCTCCACCACGCCGGGCGAGCGTGACGACTTGTTTGCCGGGATCGGTGCGTTGCGGGCCAGGCGATGTCTGGCCCGCAACCGTGGGTTCGCTCGATATGCATGACCGCGAGCGCGTGCCGAGCCAGATATCGCTGCAGATGGACCTCTGTTCGAGTGCTGTGCATCCTTTCTATCGCCGCGCTGCGCACTGAAATCCCACGCCCGCCTCCACACCAGGCCGGCTGAATGCCGCCAGGGTCGGCCCTGCGGGCAGGCCCGTAACTGCCGAGCAAAGCGCCGAATGGCGCACATTCCCGTGTAAAATGCGCGGTCTTTGACCGGAAGAATGGCGAAAGTTTCTCCACGGGCGCCCCTCTCGGGCCCGGCGTTCATTCGCCTGCTTGCTCGCCTCAGCGACGTCCACGTTGCCCAGTCCAACCACGCGCTTGCCGACCGGCTGAGCCAGTGGATCGACTGGACGCGCGCGGTGGCGGTGTCCAAAGCGCTGGATGGCAAGCTGCCCGATACCGACGATCTCCCCGAGCCGCGTCCTGCCGATGCCCAGGCCTGCGCCCGCGTGCGCGCCGGATTGGCGACCAGCAGCGTGGCCGATCTGGACGCGCTGGTCGTGCGTCTGCGTGCCGAGGCGCGCAACGCCGCCGATCTCGACGCGCTCGCACCAATGCCCGACTACGCACCCTTCCGGCAGCATTACCTCGCCATGCAACGCGCGATGCGCACCGCCACCGGCGATCTGCGTGGCCGTCTGCGCGACATGCTGGCGCTGACGTCCAGCGAGATGGCGCGGCTGGCCGAAGTGGATGCGGTGATGGAACTCACCCTGAGCCCGCGCGAGCAGAGCTTGTTGAACACCGTGCCAAGCCTGCTCGGTGCACATTTCGAACGTCTGCGCGATGCCGCGCAAACCCAACATTCGCCAGCCGATAGCGATGCCACACCACGCGCCGTCTCCGATGGCTGGCTGGATGTGTTTCGCAAAGACATGCAGAGCGTGTTGCTCGCCGAGCTGGATGTTCGTTTTCACCCGATCGAAGGCCTGCTTGCAGCGCTTCGTACCCGCTAACTGGGACCTCATGTTCAGATCTCTCGTACACGTGTGTGTGTTTCTCGTCGGCCTGTTGGCGGTTTGCTGGGTCGGCATCGGCTATCTCGGCTCCAATCCGCTGGGCGCCTGCATCGCAGCGGTGATCGGCGCCTGTTATGTGGCCGGCGCATTGGAGCTGTACCGCTATCGCCAGGCCAGCGCGACGCTGGACGAAGCCGTTGCGGCGCTGACCACCGCGCCATCGGCATTGAGCGAATGGCTGGAGCGCCTGCACCCAAGCCTGCGCAATGCGGTGCGCCTGCGCATCAAGGGCGAGCGCGTCGCCTTGTCCGCACCGGTGCTGACGCCGTATCTGGTCGGCCTGCTGGTGTTGCTGGGCATGCTCGGCACCCTGCTCGGCATGATGGCCACGCTCAAGGGCACCGGCTTCGCCTTGCAGAGCGCCACCGACCTGCAGGCCATTCGTGGCTCGTTGGCGGCACCGGTGGAAGGCCTGGCGTTCGCGTTCGGCACTTCGATTGCCGGCGTTGCGACCTCGGCGATGCTGGGGCTGTTGTCGGCGCTGTGCCGGCGCGAGCGGCTGCAGGTTGTGCAGCGGCTGGATCTGAAGATCGCATCCGAACTGCACCCGCACTCGGACGCGCATCAGCGTGGCGAAGTGTTCAAGCTGCAGCAGCAGCAAAGCGCCTTGATGCCGACGCTGATCGATCGCCTGCAAACGCTGATGAGCACCATCGAACAGCAAAGCATCGCCGCCGATGAACGCCTGGCCGCACAGCAGGCCGAGTTCCACGCCAGAAGCGAAGCGGCGTATGCGCGCCTGGCCACGGCGATGGAGCAATCGCTGCAGGCTGGCGTGGCAGAGAGCGCACGCGCGGTAGGCGCGGCCTTGCAGCCGGTGATGGAAGCCACCATGGCCAGCATCGCGCGCGACACCGCCGCGCTGCAGGAGCGCGTCACGCACGCCGTGCAGCAGCAGCTGGACGGCATCACCAGCGGCTTCCAGCACAGCGCCAGCACAGCGGCCGAGCACTGGACCACCGCCCTGGCCGCACAGGAACGCGCGCAGCACGCGCTCAATGCGCAGCTGCAGACCACGCTGGAGCAGATCGCCCAGCAGACCACCGCATTGCAGGATGGCGTGAGCACGGCCGTGCAGCAGCAGTTGCACGGCATCAACGCAGGCTTCCAGGCTGGTGCGCAAAGCGCAGCCGAGCAGTGGCAAACCGCATTGGCCGCACAGGACCGTGCGCAGCAAGCGCTCACCGAGCAGTTGCAGCACACGCTGGAACAGATCGATCAGCGCAGCATCGCTGTGCAGGACGGCGTGACGCAGGCGGTGCAGCAGCAGTTGAGCGCACTCAATGACGGGTTTGAACGCAGCAACGCCGCCACTGCAGACAACTGGGCGTCGGTGCTGGCCGAGCAGCAACGCGCAAGCGCAGTATTGAGCACGCAATTGCACGCCACGTTTGAGCAACTTGCGCAGCAGACCACGGCGCTGCAGGACGGCGTGCAGCAGGCCGTGCAGCAACAACTCGATGGGCTGAGCAGCGGCCTGGAAACCAGCACTGCCGCTGCAGCCGCCACGTGGACCGCGGCAGTGGCCGAACAGCAACGTTCGAATCACGTGCTCACGCAGGAATTGCAGACCACGCTCACGCAGTTCGCCAGCACCTTCGATGCACGCTCCAGCGCCTTGGTCGATGCGGTGTCCAAGCGCATGGATCAGTCCAGCAACGAGACAGCCAGTGCATGGACCGACGCACTGGCACAGCAACAAGACGCCAGCGCGGCATTGGCAAGCCAACACCAGAACGCACTCGCTGCCGCCACCGCCAGCTTCGATACGCACGCCGCTGCCCTGGTCGGCACCTTGCAGCAATCGCATACCGACCTGCAGGCCGCATTGGAAGCCCGCGACACCCAGCGCCTGGCGCTGTGGAGCGAGCGTTTTACCGCAATGAGCGCGGACCTGAGCACGCAGTGGGAACGCACCGGCGAGCGCGTGACCCAGCAACAACAGGCGATCTGCGACACCCTGGCCAGCACCGCCAGCGAGCTGTCCACGCAGGCGCAGGCGCAGGCCAGCGCCACCATTGCCGAAGTGTCGCGGCTGATGCAGATCGCCTCCGAAGCGCCCAAGGCCGCCGCCGACGTGGTGGCCGAGCTGCGCCAGAACCTGTCCGAGAGCATGGTGCGCGACACCGCCATGCTGGAAGAACGCAGCAAGCTGCTCGCCACGCTGGACACCTTGCTCAACGCGGTCAATCACGCCTCCACCGAACAACGCGAAGCGGTGGATGCGCTGGTCACCACCTCGGCCGATCTGCTGCAACGCGTGGGCACCCAGCTCACCGAACAGATCGGCAGCGAGACCGGTAAGCTCGGTGCAGTGGCCGCACATGTCAGCGGCAGCGCGGTGGAAGTGGCCAGCCTGGGCGAAGCCTTCGGCATGGCGGTGCAGCTGTTCAGCGGCTCCACCAGTGAGCTCAACGAGCGCCTGCAACACGTGGCCAGCGCACTGGATGCCTCGCTGGCCCGCAGCGACGACCAACTGGCCTATTACGTGGCGCAGGCGCGCGAGGTGGTCGACCTCAGCATGCTCTCGCAAAAGCAGATCATCGAAGAACTGCGTCAGCTTGATCGCGGTCGCAGCGATACCGATGCCGGCCAGGCCACAACCGCATGAGCGATGAGATCGACATCGACGGCGAATCGGGCACACCGATCTGGGCCGCCTTCGGCGACCTGATGTCGGTGCTGCTGGGCGCGTTCGTGCTGATTCTGGTCGGGGTGATCGGCGTGCAATTGCAGCTTTCCAGCCGCCTGGACGAAGAGGTCAAGCAGCGTCAGGTCGAAGCGCAACGCCGCAAGACGCTGGAACAAGCCCTGGCCGCACCGCTGGCGGCCGGCCGCGTGACCCTGGTCGATGGCCGCATCGGCATCCGCGGCAATGTGTTGTTCGCCTTCAATTCCGACCAATTGCAGCCGGAGGGCCGCGAGGTGCTGAAGACGCTGGCCGCACCGTTGAAGGAGTACCTGAGCTCACGCGAAGAGATCCTGATGGTCAGCGGCTTTACCGACGACCGCCCGGTGCTGGGTGGCAATCGCCGCTACGCCGACAACTGGGAACTGTCCGCGCAACGCGCGCTCACCGTGACCCGTGCCCTGATCGCCGAAGGCGTGCCGGCGTCGTCAGTGTTCGCTGCAGCGTTCGGCTCGCAACAGCCGGTGGATTCCAATGCCGATGAAACGCGCCGCGCCAAAAATCGGCGTGTGGAGATCGCACCGATTGCGCGTCCTTCCACCTCGCGCGCTTCCGCCACGTCACAGCCAACGCCGGCCGCAACCACGCGATGAGCACGCAGGCGACATCCGCACACGCGCGCCTTGAGCGCTGGCGCGAGCAAGGTGCCGATCAGCTGGATCCGGTGCGTTTCCATCTGATGGAAACGCTGGCCGCGCGTGCCGGCACGCAGGCGGATGCGGTGCGCGAAGTGCTGGAAGAAAAGCTGGGCACCTTGATCGATGCGTATGCGGTGGCAATCAAGAAAGCTGCGCGCCGTCGTGCAGCTAGCGATGTCGCTCCAAGTGCGTTGCAACGCAGCGCGCTGGGCGCGTTGGCCGACCAGATGGCAGGCCATGCGGCGTTGATGGAGGTGGACAGCAGAAAGACCGCGACACCCGATGCCACGCTGTTTCCCGAGCTGCCGGCGCTGGAGGATTTCCGCCGCACCTGGACCACCGTACGCACCGCCAGCCAGGTGCGGCAATCGCTGCAGGACGCACCCAAGGACGCCGGCCCGCTCAATTCCAGCGTGCTGGTGCATCGCTGCATCAGCCTGATGCGCGAGTGCTCACCGGGCTACCTGCAGCACTTCCTCGGCTATGTCGACGCGCTGTCGTGGCTGGAGCAACTACACAGCGGCGGCGCGTTGGCCAGCGATGACGCCGCATCCGCCGCGCCGGGCAAGAAGCGCAGCAAGCGTCCGTCCACGCGTCGCAACTAAGAGCGACTAACAAAACGACTGACGACCGCTCGCTACGTTTTGTCAGCCGCTCTAAGAGCAACCGATCGAACCCACGGTCCGTCTCAGAACCGCAACCGCACACCCACCGTCCAGCTGCGCGGCGCACCGGGATACACCCATTGCTCGCTGTACGAGAACGCGGCGTAGCGGCGGTCGGTCAGGTTTTCGACCTTGGCATACAGGCGCAGCCGCTCGCTCAGATCGTAGTGGCCGACCAGGCGCCACACGGTGTACGCAGGCAGCACGAAATCGGTATTGCTATCCACCGACCCCAGCCGCTCACCGGTATGCGAGACACCCACGCCCACCGCCGCACTGCGCTTGCCGGTCAACGGCTGTTCGTAGTTGACGAAGGCATTGCCACTGAAGCGCGGCACATTCGGAAAACGTCGTCCCTCGGCCAGGCCGGTACCGGCGGCAGCCTCACTGCTACGCGTCACCTGCGAATCGGTATAGGCCAGGCCCACCGACGCGGCCAGGCGCGGGGTCAGCCGCCCGAGCAGATCCAGCTCCACACCCTGGCTGCGCATCTCGCCCACTGGCAGCGAAAAACTGGTGTCGGCCGGATCCAGGCTCAGCACGTTTTTCTTGTCGATGCGGAATGCCGCCAGCGTCGCTTCCAGGCCATCGCCAGGCTGCACGTATTTCAAGCCGGTTTCCAACGAACGGCTTTTCTCCGGCGCAAAACTCTGCCCGTCCGCGCCCACGCCGCTGTTGGGACGAAAGCCCGCCGCCGCACTTGCATACAGCGACAATGCATCGTCGACATGGAAGATCACGCCCGCGCGTGGGCTGACCACGCCATCTGAGGCGCGCTGCGTGGTGCCGCGCAATTTGTTGTCGAGATCCTGCTGATAGTGGTCGTAGCGCAGGCCGAGCAAGGCCTTCCAGCGCGCGCCGAGATCGATCTGATCCTGCGCGTACACGCCCCACACCTGCTGGCGCTCTTCGGTATCGGTGATCGTGGCCAGCCGCCCCGGCTGAGCCACGCCGTACTGCGGTGCGAGCACATCAATGCTGTACGGCGTGGCCGCCGAGCGGGCACGCTGCTGAAAACGGCTGTCGTCGAAGCGATTGCCGTCGACACCGAACAACACGTTGTGGGTGACGCTGCCCGCCTGCAAGGTGCCGAGCAATTCGGCACGCCCGGCGATATCGCGACCCTGGTAATCGCGGTAGCGACGCTCGCGGCGCAGCGTGCGGTCGTCGGCCTGCAGCGTCCACGGCTCGGTGGAAAAACCGCGCATGCCGCTGTCGCGATAGGTCGCCCCGCCCTGCAACGACCAGGTCTGATTCAAGCCGTGCACCACAAACAGCTGGTGCCCGGTGGAATGCAGATCGATATCGCCATCGCGCGGCTCGCCCAGAAAACGCGACGCCGGCAGGCGATTGGCATCGCCATCGATGGCGGTGACGCCACGATCGAACGGCGCATGGATGCGCACGAATTCCAGCTCGTACGACACCGTGGTATCGGGCGTGGGCATCCATAACAACGACGGCGCCAGCAGCGTGTTATCGCTATCGACGGTGTCGCGGAAGCTGTGCTGATCCTTGTACATCGCATTCAAGCGATAGGCCAGGTTCTCGCCCAGCGGGCCGGTGCTGTCGACCGCAGCGCGATAACTGTCGAAGCGCCCTGCGGACAGATCCACACTGTGCTGCGGCTGGAACAAGGGCTTTTTGGTGACGATATTGACTGCCCCACCCGGCTCGCCGCGCCCGTACAACGCCGAGGCCGGGCCCTTGATCACTTCGATGCTTTGCGTGTTGGCCGCATCGCGCAGACCGTTGTAACCGCGGCTGGCATTGAAGCCGTTGACCATGTAATCCGAACTGAAATTCGGGTCGCCGGTGAAGCCGCGCATCGAGTAGCTATCCCACAGACCGCCCAGGTTATTGGCCTTGGTGATGCCGCTGGCCATCTCCAGCGCGCCGGCCAGATCGTTGACGCCGGCATCCTCCAGCAAGGTCTGATCGAGTACGCGCGCACTGATCGGCAGATCGCGCAACGGTGCATCGGTCTTGGTGGCGCCGGTGACGCTCAATGCGCGGTACGGCGTGTACTGGCTGCGCACCTGTACCGCATCCAGATCGCGCGCCTGCGGCTCGGCGGCGTCGGCGTCGACGCAGGCAATGACGCATGCGCAGGCCAGCATGCTGAGCAACGGCACGGGGTGTGGCATGCGTTGGCGCGACGAGAACACGGACATCGGACAGGACTCCTGAAGGACCCCGGCACGCAATGCCCGGGTCGCAAGTGAAAGAACCAAAGGTGATGGGTGAAACGCAACTGCCGCTATGACGCGGGATCGGCCCTTGCATCGAAACGCGGCGCGCGCCCGAAGTCCTCGCGCGTAAATGGCCGGTCGCGAAACAGATAGCCGTAGTAGAACGTCCGCAACGCCCGGTGATAGGCGCGAATGCGATCTTGATAGGCCAATTGCGCACGCAGATCGGTACCTGCCAGGCGCGTCAACGCAGCCTGCAATGCAACCGGCGGCAATACGCTGGCCACGCGCTGCGCCAGCGCTTCGCGTCGTTGCAGGCCTTGCCGATACGCCGCGACCTGCGGCGCCACCTGCTGATCGCCGTTCTCGTGGAAGGCGAAATACCACTTGTAATGGAACGCGCTGGTCAGCGGCGCAGAATCTGCCCACTGCGGGTTCTGCGCGTAGAAGGCCCGCATGGTGTCCTGGCGCGGAATATCCCAAGCGTGGTTGACCGCCTCGCGCTGCAGCCGCGCGATCTCGCTGCCTTGGTTGACCGGCACCGCCTGATTGATCGCCACATGCGCCAGCGCCGGTGCGACCAATGCCAGCACCACCCAGCAGCTGGCCAAGGCGGTGGCGTGCGCTGCGGGGCGCCAGTGGATGCGCCCGACCAGCACCGCCAGCAACACCCAGAACAGCAGATAGGCACAGCTCAGTGCCAACACCGCGAGTTGTTGCAGCAGCGGCACCGCATTGAGGGTCGCGGCAATGGCAAACGGCACGCTCAGGCACACCAGCACCGCAGCGGCACGTACCACCACGCGCCGTACCAGCAACGCGGCTCCGGCACCCGGCAGCGCGGCCAGCATGCGTGCGCGCCCGGCCTCGCGTTCGCCCGAGCGCAGATCGAACAGCAACGCGATGACGAACAACGGCAGCAAAAACACCAGCACAAAGGCATAGTCGAAACGCCCGGCCAATGCCAGCTCCGGGTTGTAGCTGTCGCCATCGTGGATCTGCGCTTCCAGCCCCAGCGCGCGAACACGCAGGATGTACGGCGAGACATCGCGCATGCCCACCGCGGCGAACGCCAATGGCGAAGGTACATCCCAGGTCGGGTGGAAGCTGTAGTAAGCCGCGCTGCCAGCGTCGTTGGTGCGCGCCACATAGTCCTCCACCGCTGCGATGTCTTCCTGCTGCAGCGCTGCGATGCCTGCGATGTTGTCGCGCTGCGCAGCGATGACGTGCTGGCCGGAGAGCAGGCTGCACACCGTCAACAGGGCAAGCAACAGCAATCCGGCCACCGCGGCACGTGCGCGCAGCAACAACAGCAGTTCGTACTTCCACAGCACCATCAGCGCGCCACTCCCACACGTCGGCCGGCTGCGATCAGCATGCACAGCGCAGCCAGCAGCCATGCACCGACCAGGCCGAGCGCAGCGCCTGCGGCACGCAGCACCTCTGTCGTGGCCGGGGGCTGGAAGGCGAACACCGGAATCTCATGCCAATGCGCGGAGGAGATGCGCTTGCGCTGGTCGGCGCCGGCATCCTGGGCGGTGTCGTCGGCCATGCTCACGGAATCGGCCTGCAGTTGATTGAGCTGCTGCACCAGCGTGTAACGGTAGCGCTCAGCCTGGATGATAAAGCGCTCATGTGCGCGCAGATCGGTTTCCGCCAACGTCATCGAGAGTTCGCGCAGGGCAACCGTTGGGCTCAGCAGGGCGAACGTACGCACCAGCAGATTCTGTTCCTGCTGGATGGCCGAATCGCGTGCGGCATACCGTTCGAACAGACTGGAGGTGAGCCGCTCGCCTTCCAGTGCGAGCAGGCCCTTGTAGTTCACCGGCAGGTCTTCCACGCGCTGCACGCCATAGCGCGCGAGCGTTTGCTGCTTGAACTGCGCAAAGTGCGGATCGTCCGGGTTATGGCTGTCGCCGAGCGTGCGCAGATCGCGCTGGATCGCCACGTCGGTTTCCAGTCGCGTGGGCAATCGATACGCGGCACTGGCCACATCCGGTGCCACACGCGGCACCAGCAAAGCCAGCCACACCCACACCGCCAGCGACACCAGCAACGCATCGCGGCTGCGCCGGCACAGCATCGACACCGACAGCACCAGCGCGCACCACACCAGCAGATAGACCGCATACGCCAGCACCAGCAGTGCGACCCGCAGCGCCTGGCCCGGCAACAACGCGATGGGCACCAGCCCGACCAAGGCCGGCAACAGGCACGCAGCGGCTACCGCGGCGAGCGCGAGATATTTGCCGCCGAACAATTGTCGACGCGTCGCGCCCTGCAACAACAACGCACGCAGCGTTCCGGTTTCCTGCTCGCGCGCCACCGCGCCATAGCCCAGAAACACCAGCATCAGCGGCGCCAAGACCTGCAGCACAAAGGCAGGCGTCAATTGACCGAAACGCACCAGCAGCGAGCTCTGACGCACATCGCCGAAGTTGGCGGTGTTCTGGCGATGGCCTTCCAGAAACATGCTGTTGCCGGTAAACGCATCCACGCCCGCATCGAACGCGGCCAAAGCCGGCAGCGGGCGATAGATGAAGTGACCGTAATGCACCACCCGATGTGGGTGGCGGTCCGGCTGCGCTTCGAAGGCCTGTTGCGCAGCCAGTTGCTGGCGCGCGCGGAACTCGGCGACCTCGCGCTGATGATGCGCGGCGGTCAACGCCGCCACCAGCGTGAGCAGCATCAGCAACACCACACCGATGGCGGCGGAACGGTTGCGCGCCATGAAGCGCAGTTCTTCGCGCGCGACCAACAGCACAGGACTCATGCGGCAACGCTCATGCAGCCTGATCCTGCGGGCGCGCGAAGCGTGCATGCAAGGTGCGCACATCGAAGCCGCTGTCGCCGGCGCCGATTTCTTCGGCAATACGTCCGTTTTCCAGAAACCCAATCCGGTCGGCCACATCCACCGCACCAAGCAGGTCGTGGGTGACCATCAGCACCGCACCGCCGCGCTCGCGCACGCTGCTGACCAGGCGGTTGAAATCGGCGATGGCGCGCGGATCCAGACCGGAGGTGGGCTCGTCCAGCAGCAGCACCGGCACCTGGCGCAAGGTGGCGACCGCGATCGCCACTTTCTGGCGCATGCCTTTGGAAAATCCCGCCAGCCGCTGGCTCCAGGCTTCGCGTTGCAGACCGGCAGCGGCGAACGCCTGGCCGATCTCGGTTTGGCTGCGGCGTTGGCCGGCCAGCGCAAGCAGATAGTCGGCATTTTCGATTGCGCTCAGATGCTCGTAGAGCGCGACGTTTTCCGGCAGATAGGCCAGCCGCGCACGCGCAGCGCCGGGAGTGGCGACCGGGTCGATGCCATCCACCAGCAAGCTGCCGGAGCTGGGTTTGACGAAACCGAGCAGGGTGGAAAGCGTGGAGGATTTACCGGCGCCGTTGCCGCCCAATAAGGCGTAGACACTGCCCGGCGCGACCTGCAGATTCAGCCCCTGCAACACGGCGCGGCCGCGGTAGGCCACGTGGAGGTTGCTGACGGAAATCGCGGGGGTCGGTGTAGCGCTGAAGGGCATGATAAGGAAGCTCGCCTGCTGAAATGATATGTTATCACATTAGATGCAGGCGCCTACGCAGCGCCAGCACGTTTCCCCTTCGATCAAGACCCCTACGCCGCACATGACCTCCGATACGCGTCCCTCCTGCCTGCACGGCTCACCTGCCCCTCCACGCAATCAATACACGCCCGCAAACGCTGCAACCGCCCACGCAGCCCGTACTTACCGGCACGCCTGCGCCAGCTTGCTCGCAGTAACGTTGTTCACCGTCGCACAGGTCAACGCGCAGTCCGTCGACACCAGCGCGCCGCTGCCGCCGGTGCGCGCTTGGCATGGCGCCAGCGAGGCATTGATCGTCAAGCCGGACGATCCGTGGAGCACGCCGGTGGAGCGCAACGATTTCGCCAGCACGCCCAGCTATGACGAAACGCGCGCATGGCTGGAACGCCTGGTCGCCGCCTCGCCGCTGCTGTCGTTGGAAGTATTCGGCAAGAGCAGCGAGGGCCGCGATCTGTTGCTGGTACGCGCGCACAAGGGCGCACCCGGCAAGCCGGTGGTGCTGGCGCAGGCGGCCATCCATGCCGGCGAAATCGACGGCAAGGACGCAGGCTTGATGTTGCTGCGCGATATCGCCCAACGCGGCAAGGACCACCTGCTCGACCAGGTCGATTTCGTGTTCGTGCCGATCTTCAATGCCGATGGTCACGAACAACGCGGCCCGCTGATCGGCGCCGCCCTGCGCGGCCCGCAACAGATGGGCTGGAACACCACCACACGCGGCATCAACCTCAACCGCGATTACCTCAACCTGGAAGCGCCGGAAACGCGCGCGATGGTCGCCTTGTTGCACACGCTGGATCCGGCGCTTTACATCGACCTGCATGTCAGCGGCGGGCTGGATCATCAGTACGACATCACCTTTACCTTCGCCGGTTGGGGCACCTATGCACGCTCGCGCGCGACCGCCGATTGGTTGCAGCAGCGCTTCACGCCGGCAATGAACACCGCGCTGCGCAGCCAGGGTCACGAGCCGGCCATCTACCCGAGCCTGATCGACGAAGACGATCCGCGCTCGGGCCTGCGTTACGCACCGGAAGGCCCGCGCTATTCCACCGGGTATGGCGACTTCGCCGGCATTCCCACCGTGCTGGTGGAGAACCATCGTTTGAAGTCGTACCGGCAGCGCGTGCTCGGCGACTACGTGTTGCTGGAAGAAGCGCTGCGCGTGGTCGGCCGCGATGCCAGGAAAATCGATGCAGCCAAGCGCGCCGATCGCGCCGCACGCCCGCAGGAACTGATGGTTGCCTGGGAACGCCTGCAACAGCCGATCGCCCAGGTGCCGTTCAAGGGCGTGAGCTACACCCGCGCGCTGTCGCCGGTGTCCGGCCGGCAGGAGCTGCGTTGGGAAGGCCGCGACGAAACCTGGACCATGCCGGTGATTGGCTATCGGCAGACCCAGGCGGTGCGCTACCCGCTCGCGTGGTGGATTCCGCCCGGCAACGACGATGTGGTCGAACTGCTCAAGGCGCACGGCATTACCTTCGAACGCTTGCAGCAACCGCGCCAGATCAACGTGCAGCAGATCCGCGTGGTGAAGGAAGCCGGCACCCAGACGCCGCACACCGACCACATGCACGAAACCTTCGCCGCCGGCAGCATCCGAGTGCCTGCCGATCAACCGATGCGCATGTTGGCGGCCGCGTTGCTGGAGCCGCAGAGCAGCGATTCGCTGCTGGCCAGCGGACGTTTCCGCAATGCCGGCAGCCCCGACAGTGGCCTGTACGGCACCGAGCTGGTGGACTTCACCGAGCGCGTATTGCGCAGCGATGCGGCCCTGCGCGACGCGTTCGAACGCAAGCTCGCCAACGATGCCGCCTTCCGCACCGATGGCGATGCACGCCTGCAATGGATCTATGCACGCTCGCCGTATGCAGCGATCAACGGCTGGCGTTATCCAGTGCGGCGTCAGCTGGCAGAATGATTCATCGGCATTGCCGATTCCATCGTGTGGGATCGGCAATGCAGTGCGCAGTTCTGTCGCATCACCCCGTTACCGCAGTGCAGGCGCCCCCACCGGTGCATGCTCGGCCATCAACGCAATCACCCAATCGATAAACACCCGCAGCTTGGTGCTGACATGCCGGTTGGGCGGGAACGCGATCGACAGTGGCATCGGCTCCTGTGACCAGTCGTCGAACAGTTGCACCAGCTCGCCACTGGCGACATGCGCCTTGGCCATGTACACCGGCAACCACAGCACGCCCATGCCGGCCAGGCCTGCGGCCAGATAGGCGTTGCCATCGTCGGACGCCACCACGTAACGCCCCTGCAGATTCACCGCTTCATTGCCGCGCTGCATGACATAGGGCACGGTCTTGTTGTTGCTCCAACGCATGAAACCGACACAGCGATGCTGGGTGTTTTCCAGCTCCTGCGGGTGCGCCGGCGTGCCCAGCCGCTGCAGATACGAAGGCGCCGCATACACACCCGCCTGCAGGTCGCCCACACGGCGTGCAATCAACGATTGATCGGTGATGATGCCGCCGCGCACCACGCAATCCACGTTCTCGCCAATCAGATCCACGCGACGATCGCTCACGCCCATATCCAGCTGGATATCCGGATAGCGCGCATGAAATGTCGGCAGCGCCGGCATCAGGATCAAGCGCGCCAACGGGCTGGGCACATCCACGCGCAAGCGCCCGCGCGGCAGCGCCGATGCATCCGACAGGCTGGTCTCCGCATCGTCCATGTCTGCCAGCAGCCGCAGCACACGCTCGTAGTACGCCGCGCCATCGGCGGTCACATGCACCCGGCGCGTGGTGCGGTTGAGCAAGGTCACGCGCAGGCGTGCCTCCAGCTGCTGCACCACTTGGGTCACGCTGGCCCGGCTCATGTGCAAGGTCTCGGCCGCCTTGGTAAAGCTGCCGGTCTCAACCACACGCGCAAACGCCTGCATCGCGTCGAACCGATCCATCGCCGCTCCCAACCCAAAGATTGTTTGGATTCTACAAATAGTGTTGGCCGGGGTTGCCGATTTATCGCAGGCGCGCAAGCGCCTACCGTGGCTGTCTGTTCCGACTAGACGCTTGATGGAGATCCCCATGGCAACACGTGACGTTGTTTTTCCGCAAGGGCGCCACGCCCTGTATGAGCGCCATCGCTATTCCCCGGCGGTGCGCGCCGAGGGCTTGTTGTTCGTCGCCGGCCAGGTCGGCAGCCGCGAAGACGGCTCGCCGGAACCGGAGCTGGCCGCAGAGATCGCCCGCGCTTTCGACAATCTGGACGCCATCCTCGCAGCGGCCGGTTGCACCTCGCAGGACGTCGTCGACGTCACCTTGTTCATGGTCAACCCGGAAGTGGTCTTCGAGGCCATGTGGGAAAAGTGGGTCAGCTACTGGGGCCCGGCGCCCTACCCCACCGTCACCGCAGTGGGCGTGACCTGGCTGGCTGGTTTTCGGTTCGAGATCAAGGTGGTGGTCAAACTGCCGGCACAGCAGCAGTAACCGGTTTCAGTAACTCGTCGGTGGTTACTTCGTTGCTCCTGGGTGCTGCTGAAAAGTCTTTGATGGCGAAATTCCCACTAGCGATCAGTCACTAACACGGTCGATCGAAGTAACTCGAAGAATCGCCACGCCTGGCTTGCCAGTGCGTGGCGATTTTGTTATCGCGCGCGCTCAAGGCAACAGCAGCACTGTCCATTTCGACTGCATAAAAGACGGCCTTGGCGTTCTCACGCCATCACTTATCGCGCCGACAACCGACAGGCCACAACTGCGGACGATTATGTCCGCACATACTGACGCAAGCTGTTTCAAACCCGTGAATCAGGCGTCTCGATAGAGCATAACTATCGTCAATTTCTACAGCACTTCGAAATCTTAACCAGTCAATTTGAATTGTAAAAATCTCGCTAAAGCAACGATGCAGACGGCCGCTACCGCAATCCAGGGTGTTGCGACGCCCATCACCGTTCTGCCCGCGCGTCGCCATGGCGCTGCGTCCATCACACACAGCCGAGATTTCAATGAGGTGACCGTCAAGCTTCTCAGTGGCGCCATTGCCCTGGTTTCGTCGACCTGCGCCTATGCGCAGCAGGACGCGATGTTTTCCTTCAGCGGCTTCGGCACGCTGGGCGTGGTGCATTCGACCGAAGATCAGGCCGACTTCACGCCCGACATCCAGACCGAAGAAGGCGCAGGCGCCAGTCACTCCACCTCGGCCCGTCCGGACTCGCGCATCGCCGGCCAGGTCAATGCCAACTTCACCGAGACGTTCACCGGCGTGTTGCAGGTGACCAGCGAATACGCCGAACGTGGCGATTACGATCCGAAGGTCACGCTGGCGCATGTGAAGTACCAGTTCGGCCCGCAGTTCGCCGCCCGCCTGGGCCGCATCACTGCGCCGCTGTACATGCTTTCGGAGTACCAGCGCGTCGGCTACGCCACCCCGTGGGTGCGTCCGCCCTACGAGGTCTACAACTACCTGCTGCCGATGGACGGCGTCGAAGGCGTGTACACCATCAATGCGGGCGAGAGCGTGGTCAGCGTGCAGGGCTTTTACGGCCGCATCAATTCGAAGAAGGCCGATGTGTACGCCATGCGCGGCCTGGCGCTGGGCCTGGAATCGGGTGCGTCGACGTTCCGCGCCGCCTACATCGTGGGCACCACCGATTTCGACACCCCGCAGCTGGACCGCCTGTTCTCGGCCTATCAGCGCATCAATCCTGCGCTGGCCGATCGCCTGACCACCTACGGCGTGGACGGCAGCTTTGCCAGCGTTGGCTACGCCTACGATCCGGGCAGCTGGTTCCTGCGCAGCGAAGTGATTCGCGCCGATTACTCGCCTTCGCTCAACGGCAAGACCACCTCCGGCTATCTCAGTGTGGGCGGGCGTTTCGGCACGCTGACGCCGTCGCTCACCTATGCCAATGTCGATCGCAAGGGCCCGACCATCGCCCCCGGCCAGGATCCGGTCAGCGTGATGACCCGCGCACTGGCGCAGGCCGAAAGCGGCCGTCACAGCTTTACCGCATCGCTGCGTTGGGACGCGCGTGAAAGCGTCGCATTCAAGCTGCAGGCCAGCCACATCAACAACAACGCGGGCTCGTTCGGGTCGTTGAACAACATTCAGCCGGGCTTCCGTCCGGGCGGCAGCTACAACCTGCTGTCGGCGTCCGTCGACTTCGTGTTCTAAGAGAGCCCCCATGACCATTTCCAAGTGTTTTGCAGCCTCCCTGCTTGCTGCGTTGTCGCTGACTGCGTTCTGTGCCAATGCCGATGTCGTGGTGGTGATGTCGGCCAAGGGCGGCCCGGACAGCCTGAGCGCTGCGCAGGTGTCGCAGATCTTTCTGGCCAAATCCAACAGCCTGCCCGGCGGCGGCGCGGCCGTGCCGATCGACCAGGAAGAAGGCGTCGCCACCCGCGATGAGTTCTACAAGAAAGTGGCCTCGCGCGATTCGGCGCAGCTGAAGTCGTATTGGTCGCAGCTGATGTTCACCGGCAAGGCGCAGCGTCCCAAGCGTGTCAGCGGCGATGACGCGGTCAAGAAGGCGGTTGCGGCCACACCCGGCGCCATCGGTTACATCAGTGCCAGTGCAGTGGACGCCAGCGTCAAGGTCGTCCTGAAGCCGTGACCCGCCACCTGCTCGAGACTCAAGTCATGAAACGTATTCTGTCGCTACCGTTGTTCTGGAAAATCCTGATGCCGGCAGCGGTGGCGATCCTTTGCCTATCGAGCTATGTGGCCTTCAGTACGCTGGTGTTTCACCGCAACAACGACCGCCTGGAAGCGGTGCGCGACGTGCATTTCCCCATGCTCGATGCGATGACGCGCAACGTGGCGGCGCTGGACAAGCTCATCAACGGGCTCAATGGCGCCGCCGCTGCGGGCGATGCCGATATGTTGGCGGCCACCAAGCCGGTGGCCGACGAGATCCACGGCTCGTACGTAAAATTGCAAAAGGCTGACCCGGCCAATGCAAAAGAGCTGGCACGCCTGGGCAAGGAGTTCGATCAGTACTACAGCCTGGCGCATGGCGTGGCTGCGGCGTTTGTAGAGCAGCGCGAACCCGATGCGCAGCAGATGAGCGCGATGGCGCCGGCACTGGAGACCTATCGCACCACCCTGACCGCCATGCAGAAGCGCGCCGATGCACGCTTCCGCGGCACCGTGCAGGAAGCGCTGGACAGCTCCGTCACCGCAAGCATGGGCGGCCTGATCCTGGGCCTGGTCGGCGCGGTGGTGTGCATTGGTTTTGGCTGGATCGTGGCACGTGCCATCACCCAGCCGCTCAATCGTGCCATCGGCATTGCACACGCGGTGTCCTCCGGCAAGTTGGAGAACACCATCTCGATCGACCGCAACGACGAAGTCGGCCAACTGCTGCAGGCGATGGACAGCATGCAGCGTCAGCTGCGTCGCGTGATCCAGGCGCAGACGGAGATGGGCGACAAGCACGAGGCCGGCATGGTCAGTCACCGTATTGCCGAGCAGGAATTTCCCGGCGAATTCGGCAGCATGGTGCGCGCCAGCAACACGCTGGTGTCCAGCCATCTCGCAGTGACCATGCAGATCGTCGCGTTGACCGAACGCTATGCCGCAGGCGATCTGTCGCAACAGCTGGCGCCGTTGCCTGGCGAAAAAGCGGTGATCAGCCAATCGATCAACGATGTGCGGACCAGCCTGTTGTCGATCAACGGCGAGATCAAACGGCTGGCCGCGGCGGCGGCGGCGGGCGACTTCAGCGCACGTGGCGACGAGACCGCATTCGAACATGATTTCCGCCAGATCGTGGTGGATCTCAATCACTTGATGAGCACCTCGGACAAGAGTCTTGGCGAGGTGTCGCAGGTATTGCAGGCCATTGCCAGCGGCGATCTGACTACACGCATGCACGGCACCTCTTCCGGCGTCTTTGCGCGCATGCGCGACGATGCCAACACCACGGTGGACCGCCTGACCGATATCGTCGGGCGCATCCAGCATTCGTCCTCGGAGATCGATACCGCTGCCGGTGAAATTGCAGCCGGCAATCAGGATCTGTCGCGGCGTACCGAGTTGCAGGCCGCCAACCTGGAAGAAACCGCTGCCTCGATGGAAGAACTCACCGCCACCGTCAAGCAGAACGCCGAACACGCCCGTCAAGCCAATGCGCTTGCACGCAGCGCTGCCGGGGTGGCCTCGCAAGGTGGCGAGGTAGTCAGCCTGGTGGTCGGCACCATGTCGGGTATCGAAACCTCGTCCAAGAAGATCGCCGAGATCATCAGCGTCATCGACGGCATCGCGTTCCAGACCAATATCCTGGCCTTGAACGCGGCGGTGGAAGCCGCACGTGCCGGCGAGCAGGGCCGCGGTTTTGCCGTGGTGGCAAGCGAGGTGCGCACCTTGGCACAGCGCTCGTCCGGGGCGGCCAAGGAGATCAAGGGGCTCATCGATGCATCGGTGGGCAAGGTGGCCGAAGGCTCGGCACTGGTGCGCAAGGCAGGCACCACCATGACCGAGATCGTTGCCAGCGTGAATCGCGTCACCGACATCATGGGCGAGATCACCGCCGCTTCCAGCGAACAATCGGCCGGCATCGAGCAGGTCAACCAGACCGTCATCCAGATGGACGAGACCACGCAGCAGAATGCCGCATTGGTGGAAGAAGCCATGGCCGCGGCACGGGCGATGGAGAAGCAATCCAGCACGCTCACGCAGTTGGTCTCGCAGTTCCAACTGGCGCCTGCCACCGAACAGCAGCTGGTACGACACGTCGCATAGCGGGTCGTTCGATCGATCGACCCGAACGCCTCACCACGCGCTCGACACCCCTCTCTGCACGCACTGCAGACGAGGGGTTTTTCGTTTTGGGATCATGCGAATGCAAAGCTGAGGCGATGCGGTGATCCGGCAGTGTTGCCCGGCGAGCCATCCCCTTTCCCATCGAGGAGTGCCCTGCGTTGCCGGCAGGGCCAGCCGAAGCTGGCGTACTTCCTGACCTTCACCTCAGTGGTCCTCGGACGTTACCCACAGCGGATTGCTGATTGCGCGCCACTACAAAAGCGTGGTTCAGACGCGCATCTGCCCGCTCCGGGCATAACCAATCGCTTATCACCTGCGCGCCGTATGCACGAAAAATCCCGATAAACATCACACTTTTTATCGAAAAAAATGGTGCGAGTGCACATTCCTCACGCCTACGTCACCACCAAGAAACATTTGCGTGAGATAGCTGTTGCGCTCGCTAACCACCGAGCCAACCTGTCCCCCTTCCAGCGCGCGTTCCGCTGAACGTCGATCTGCTCACCGGCAGCCGGCGGTGGCTTCGTGCGTCCGAATGATTCCAAGGAGATTCACTCCCATGCGCTTCAGGACCTTCTTCGCCGTTCTGCTTCTCACCGCTTTCAGTGCCACCGCAAATGCACAGGTCGTCACCCTCAACAAGGGCGGTTACACCCTGAGCTACGACTGCACCAACCACACCGCGCTGCGTTACGAATACGTCCTGCAGGCCGATACCGGCTCGGCCGCGCGTCCGTCCAGTTTCAATCTGGACACCGAACTGCCCAGCGGCTGCGCCGGCCAGACCTCCACTGCCTCCTATGCCAGCGTGCGCACCGGCTACGATCGCGGCCACCTGGTGACCTCCAACCACATGGACTACAACGCGACCTACATCCGTCGCGCCAACCTGATGTCCAACATCGTGCCGCAGGTAGCCAGCTTCAATCAGGGCATCTGGGTGCGTGCCGAAAACGTGGCCGAGTGTTACCGCGACATCGCCAGCGTGCAGGTCTACGGCGGGGTGATCTACAGCGACACCACCAACGATTACTTCCTCACCAGCCACGGCATCCGCACCCCGGATTTCTTCTGGAAGACGATCATCACCGCCAACCCGGGCGGCGGCACGCGCGCCATCAGCTGGCTGATTCCCAACAGCGCCACGCTCGGTTCGCTTGATAGCTACATCGTCAGCATCGACGAACTGGAAGACCTCTACGGCGCCAGCACCATCGGCATCACCGCACCGGCCGCCGTCAAGGCCATGCTGCCCGCCACCACCTGGCCGCAGCCGAGCAATTGCGATCTGAGCTGATCACCGGTCAAGGACGCGATGTAGAAAAGCCCGGGCATGCCCGGGCTTTTTGATTGGCTTCACACCATCGCCATGCTGGACGAAAGATCAGTTAAAAGATCGGCTCGTAGCGTAGTGAGTTGCAGGCGCCCGTTACTCCACAAACTCAAACCGCGGGCGTTCAATTCCCTTCACTTCGACCTGCTCGACAAACATCGCATAAGGCCGCACCCACATACCGATGTCGCTGTCCAACGGGCGGTAGAGCACCAGCGGCTCAAGCGTTTCGCTACTGCGCACGACACCCAGCACCTCGTAACGGCCACCCTTGAAGTGGCGGTACTGCCCGAGCGCAATGGAAGGCAGTGGCGGCAAATGATCCATGGACGTCAACGTGATCGAGGGCCATGCAGTTTAAGCAGCCAGCGCGACCACAGCCAGAAGATGCCGCGAGGCGCGCGGCATCTTCGTGACCTCAGCAACGCACCAGTGCTCACGCTTACTCAGAGCGGCTACTGGTCATCCTCTTCGTCTTTGTCTTTGTCGTCATCGTCCAGATCCACCTCGGCATCCACTTCGTCTTCGATGGCATCGTCGTCGTCGATCTCGCTGTCCTGCGCAGGCCCGTCCTGGATCGCTGCATGATCCTTGCCGGGTGCCTTGACGCCGTTAGGCGGTGTGGTCGGGTCGTCTATGCCGTTTTCGTAACTGCTCATGATCAGCTCCAGCGGCAAAAGACCGCAAAGCCACCCTCCTCCCGGCCATGTGACGCGCACGTGTGTCCTGCGCACCGGCCGGACCGCTCGTCGCAGCCACGTCATCCGGTGACGCATGAGGCCGTCTCGCCGGCACTGCATCCGGCCCGCGCTTCCGTCCGTAGCTACCATTACGCCTACAAAGGAAACACCATGCCGAGCCTGATCCACGATCTGCACGACCTGCTCGCATCCTGGAAGGCCGAGGCGCAAACGTTCGACGCCTGCGACATGCCAGCCTCTGCGCTCGCCTTCCGGCAGTGCCACCGCCGCCTCAGCGCGCTGCTCGGCGAGCATGCGCCTCCTACAACTGCGCTGGGCGCCGCCACCGCCGCGCATGAGCGACAGACCTCAGTGACCCACCCGCAAGCGCGCGCCAGCGCGCCGGTGGGTTCCTAAGCGCTCGATCAGCGTGTCGCTGGCCTGATTCAAGCCGACGATGTCGACTGTGGCGCCGTGCGCGCGCAGTTTGAGCACCACCCGATCCAGCGCTGCCACCGCGCTGATATCCCAAAAGTGCGCGTGGGTGAGATCGATCAGCACCTTGGGCGGCGTACGCAACACATCGAAGCTGGCGGCGAACTGCCCGGCCGAGGCAAAGAACACCTGCCCGCGCACGGCATAGACCCGCACACCGTCGTCGTGATCGATCTCCTGCACCTGCAACATGCGCCCGACCTTGCGCGCGAAGAACAGCGCCGACAGCAACACCCCCGCAAACACGCCTTTGGCCAGGTCGTGCGTCCATACCGTGACCACGACGGTGCCGAGCATCACCACCGACGAACTTTTGGGGTGCGTGCGCAGATCGCGTAGCGATTCCCAGCTGAAGGTGCCGATGCTGACCATGATCATCACCGCCACCAACGCCGCCATCGGAATCTGCCGCACCCAGTTGGCACCGTAGACCACCATCAGCAACAGCACCACGCCGGCCACCATGCACGACAGGCGCCCACGCCCGCCGGAGCGCACGTTGATCACCGATTGCCCGATCATCGCGCAACCGGCCATGCCACCGAAGCAGCCGGCAAGCATGTTCGCCAACCCCTGGCCGGCGCATTCGCGGTTGCGTTGCGACGGCGTATCGGTCATGTCTTCGACGATCTGCGCGGTCATCAACGACTCCAACAAGCCCACCACTGCCAGCGTCGTCGACACCGGCAGCAGGATGCGCAACGTCTCCCAGCTCAGCGGCACATTCGGCAGCAAAAACACCGGCAAACTGTCGGGCAGACGGCCCATATCGCCCACGCTGCGGATATCGATCTGCCAGTACGCACATGCCACGGTGAGCACCACGATGGCAACCAGCGGCGAGGGAATCGCCGTGGTGAGGCGCGGAAGCAGATAGATGATGGCCAAGGCCGCTGCACACACCGCATAGACCGGCCATGGCATGCCGATCAGCTCCGGCAACTGCGCAAGAAAGATCAGGATTGCCAACGCATTGACGAAGCCGGTGATCACCGAGCGCGACACAAAACGCATCAATGCACCAAGCCGAAACGCCGCTGCGATCAGCTGCAGCGCACCCGCCAGCACGGTAGCCGCCAACAGATACTGCACCCCGTGATCCTTGACCAACTCCACCATCAATAGCGCCATCGCACCGGTCGCTGCGGAAATCATGCCAGGGCGGCCACCGGCGATGGAGGTCACCACCGCAATACAGAACGCAGCGTAGAGCCCGACCTTGGGGTCGACGCCGGCAATGATCGAAAAGGCGATGGCTTCGGGAATCAGCGCAAGCGCGACCACGATGCCGGCGAGCACATCGCCACGCACATTGCCGAGCCATTGCTGGCGCAACGAGAAAAATCTGGACATTGAAACGACTCCGCGCACCGGCAAACACACGGCGCGAATACATGAATGTCGAACACCTGGACCTTCGCAGAGACTGCGAGCGCGTGATGCGTCAGGTCAGGGTGGCGTCATGGTGTCGGAGGAGATCGCTGTAGACGAATGTCGATGCTAACGCGCTGATACGGGTCTGCACAACCCGATAGCATGCTGCACACGCGCCTCGAACACCCGACGAAGATCAAAGCCGATGCGTGAGCGCCGCCAACGCGCAGGCCGTTAGAAGATGCGTGCTGGCATCGCATGGTGCCGCTGGCGAGGGGCAAACTGCATGCGTCGCGGGCGCAGGGCGTTGCGTTAAACACCGGCTGCACGCGGTGGATGTGCCGGGCCAGCACGCGCCCTGTCGCTTCAGCCGCTGCCGGCAGCGCGTGGCTCAGTCATCGCCGAGCACACGCTCGCCCATCAGTTCGCGCTCGCGCTTTTCCAGCTCCTCGGCATAGCGCTTGCGCACGAAGCCTTCCGACAGCACGCCCAGCACCTTGCGTTGTGCGTCGATCACCGCCAACTCGTCGGCCTGCGTGGCATCGAAGACCTTCATGACCGCCACGATGTCGGTGTCTGCCAGCAACGCCGCATCGCGGTGCTTGGCGTAGTCGCTCACCGGCGCATCGGCCTGCACGTTGTCCGCATACAGCACTGCCAACGGCACCACACCGGCGTAATGACCGGCAGCGTCTTCCAGCACCACGCGCTGCGTGGACCCCAATGGAAACCGCCGGCGAAACTCGCTCACCGTGGTGTCGTGCGCAGTGTGGTTGGCGTCCTTGCGCATCATCTTGCCGGCCGACAGATTGCGCACCCACCCCACGTCGCGTGCGCTGCGGATGTTCTCGCCACGCAGATGCAGGCGCCAGGTGGAGAACGAATAGCCAAACACCTGGCGCACCACGGTGTTGGCCACCAGCACCGCCACCATCACCGCGCTCGCCAGCACAAAGTCGTGCGTGCCTTCCAGGATCAGCATGGCCATCGTCATCGGCGCACCGACAATGGCTGCCGCCAACGCGGCCATGCCCACCAACGAAGCGCTGGTGATGTCCACCGCCGCAGCGCCGACCAGCAGGTTCAGGAACACCGCAAACAGGCTGCCCACCAGCGAGCCCATGAATAACGAAGCGAAGAACAGGCCGCCACGGAAGCCGAAACCCAGCGAGATGCCCGACGCGATGCATTTGAGCACCAGCAAACCGGCCAATACCTGCAGCGTGCTGCTGCTGGTCAGGTCCAGATGCAGGGCGCCATGTCCCGACGACAGCACTTGCGGCGAATACATCGCCAGCGGAATCAGCAGCAACCCGCCCACCACCGGGCGCCCCCAGAGCGGCAGCTCGATCCGCCCCACGGCGCGTTCGATACCGGCTACCAGCCGCATCACCGCGATGCCGATCAACGCGCAGGTCAGCCCCAACGCGATGTAGATCGCATAGTCACGCGGCTGCAATTGATAGGCGACCGCCGCCGGCAACGAATACGGCGCGGCACCGAGCGCATTGGCCATGAACGCGCCGGCCAGCGCCGCCGCAGCCACCGGCGCAAGCGCCGAGGGCGTATAGGCGCCGATCACGATCTCGAACGCGTAGAACGCACCGGCCAGCGGCGCCCCGAACGCACCGGCGATCGCGCCTGCCGCGCCGGCACCGACCAGCGTGCGTATGTCAGCCCGGCGTACCCGCAGGACACGGCCCAGCTGCGAACCGGCGCCCGCGCCCATCTGCGTATAGGTCGCCTCCAGCCCCACCGATGCGCCAAAGCCGTTGGACAGCAGCGTCTGCACCGCAACGATCAGGTTGTCGCGCATCGACATGCGCCCGCCGTGCAGGGCGTTGGCTTCCACCGCGTCCACCAGCGGCCGCTTGCGCCGCCGCGCCAGCAATGCCACCAGGCCCACCAGCAGGCCGCCCAACGGCAACACCAGCAACTGGGTGGCGGTGATCGATTCGGCGGTACTGAGCCGCTCGCCCGGCTCAAGCGCGTACAGCCAGGCCTGCAGCGCGTGCGCAATGCCGGCCTGCACCACCATCAGTGCCGCGGCGATCAGCCCGACCACCGCTGCCAACCCGATGAACCAAAGATCGTTGGCGCGCAACTGCCTGCGCAACCACTCCAGCGGCCGTCGCCAGGGTGCGACCGCCGGATGCAAGACATGCGTGGGGTTGTGAGGAAGTGGCTGCATGGAAGACCAGCGCTCCGCCGGATCAGGGTGCCGGCGCACGGGAGACGTCAGCGATGCGACCTAGTGTGCAGCAGTCTTGCTGACCTGCCGCAGTCTGGCTGCGGCAGGGCAAGCAACGAACAAGGAGCGGCAGCTGGTGCGGGTCGCACGCCTGGGAACGACGCGCTCATCCCAGTACACATAGCGGCTTTTCTCCAGGCCGCAGCGTCAGCACACGCACGCCGGTGCGCGTCACCGCCACGGTGTGCTCGAACTGTGCGGACAACTTGCCATCGCGCGTATGCACCGGCCATTGATCCGGCTCGGCGCGAATCGCCGCCCGGCCTTGATTGATCATCGGCTCGATGGTGAACACCATGCCTTCCTGCAGCTCCATCCCGGTGCAGGCGTGGCCGTAATGCAGAATCTGCGGGTCTTCATGCATCTCACGCCCGATGCCGTGCCCGCAATATTCCTTCACCACGCTATAGCCGTGCTCGCGCGCATGCCGCGCAATTGCATGGCCGATGTCGCCTAATCGCGCCCCGGGGCGCACCGCCGCGATCCCTTTCCACATCGCCTGATACGTGGTTTGCACCAACCGCCGTGCCGGATACGCCACCTCACCAACCAGATACGTGGTGCTGGAATCGGCAATAAACCCGTTCTTTTCCAGCGTGATATCCAGATTGACGATCTGCCCGCTGCGCAGCACATCATCGGCCGACGGCACACCATGGCAAACCACATCGTCGATCGAGGCGTTGAGCACGAATGGAAAATCGTACTGGCCCTTGCTGGCCGGTCGCGCATCCAACTCATCGACAATCATCCGCTCGACGAAGTCGTTGAGTTCCAGCGTGCTGCGGCCTTCCAGCGGCAGCTGATCCAGCGCATGAAACACCTGCGCCAGCAGCTGACCGGAGGCAGCCATCAAGGCAACTTCGTCCGGCGACTTGATCATGCCCGTGCTGGCTTCAAGGCTTGCGGCCGCACCCCCGCCGCACGCAACTCCTGCGCCACGATCTGCTGAAACGACGCCTCCGGATTCATCTCGCACAACATGCCGACCTTGATCCAGAAATTGGCCTGCGCATTGATCGAGCGGCTGGTCACCGTGCACGCGCGACGCAACTGATCGTGAAGCTCGTCGTCGATGTTGACGATACCCATGACTACTCCGAAAGTAACGACATACGAATCATATACGAAACATATATGGCCGCACAATTTCATTTCTCTCGAAGATGAAATGCGCGACCGATCGCCCCACCGACTTTGCTTTCACGCAACTGAATCGGCATTCATAACGCCAACAGCTGGATGCAACCAATTTGTCACATAGGCGCACTCACGCGAGAAGCTCCCCCGGCCGCCAAAGACAAACCATCCATGCCCCACGCAACCCCCTGTTTTCCGCAACTCCCGATCAGCAGGAACGATCGATGAGCTCCGCACAGCGCATCGATGCGCTCACCGGAATTCGCGGACTGGCCGCGTTGCTGGTGGTCTATTCGCATCTTGCGGAAGACGGATTCTTCTCGCGCAGCCATCTGTATCCGGGCGAAGTGGGCGTCATGGTGTTCTTCACCCTGAGCGGGTTCCTGATGGCCTTTCTCTACGGCCACAAGCAATTCGACTACTCTTCCGTGGTGCGCTACGGCATCTCGCGTTTCTCGCGGATCGCTCCGGCCTATCTGTTTGTGGTGATCGGTTCCTATCTGATCTACAACCTGATCGACCCATCCTTCGTCTACGCGATCACCCATCAGAACCTGCTGCGTCACCTGTTGTTCTCCGGCAACGTGTCCGCGCTGTGGAGCATTCCGCCGGAGGTGCAGTTCTACGCGGTGTTCGTGGGCCTGTGGTTCGCACTGTGGAAATTCAGAAACCAAGGCAACGCCTCCGTGCTTGCAATCGTGCTGACCGCGATTTTTCTGCTGATCTCCTACCGCGACCAACTGCCCGGTACCTTTGTCGGCTCCAAGATGCAGTACTTCTTCTCGGGCGTGCTGTTCGGGTTGTTCCGCAATCAAGCCTGGTCCGACAAGGGCATGCGCACGCTTGCGTTGCTGCAAGGCCTGACGCTGATCGTTATCGGCTTGGTCATCGCACGCATCCTTCCGGTGGAATTCGGCAGCAAGCGCGAGTTCTACAACTATCTGGAAGGCGCGTTGTTCTCGGGCATCTTCGTGTTCATGTTCTCCTTCGATACACCACTGAGCAAGCTGCTATTCGGCTATCGGCCGATCATGATGTGTGGCGAGTTCAGCTTTTCGATGTATCTGCTGAACATTCCGGTGATCTATGTCGCCATGAAATTACTGGGCGACCACGCGCATACCCCGGCCATGGCCGCGCTGATCACCTTGGTGGTTTTCCTGCTGGCATGGCTGATGTATCGCGTCATCGAGCTGCCCGGTAACACGCTGTTGCGGCGCATTGGAACCAGGCTTTTCGAATCGCGTCCGTTAGTGGCTCCTGCGCGTACCGAAGCGACCGATACCATCAAATAACCTACCGCTTTGTTTGAAGTAGCCGTGCGTTGGGAGCGTCGTGGCCGCGGCTCTTCCCGACGTTCTCGCATCGCGTACTCGCAACGATGGATGCATCAGGCGATGGCGAAACGCTCGCCCGCTGCGGTGCCCTGGAAGCAATCCCGGTAGTCGCCCGGGGCTACGCCCAAGACACGCAGGAAGGTGCGACGCAGTGTCTGTTCGTCCGATAGACCGGTCAGCGCCGCAATGCGCTTGATCGGCGCGTTTCCGGATTCCAGCAGGCGGCGCGCCGCTTCCACGCGTAGCGTTTCCACCGCCTTGGCTGGGGTGACACCGCATGTGCTGCGGTAGACGCGTGCGAACGTGCGCGGCGACATCTGGTAGAGACGACGGACGCGCGGCTTCTCCCCGTGGTGGAGTACGCATCCACGGTCAGCGCAAGTGTCGCCTCATCCATCCCGGGTGCGCCCAGCACATCGATCTGCTAGCCACTGTGCAGCCATCGGTTGGTATACAGCACCTTCGCCAGCGGCCACGCGGTTGTGCCAAGGCGGGGACGGAATGCATCACTGTCGTGCTGCGGCGACCAATCCTTTGCACCGAGCGTCCATGCCAGTTCCTGCGCCTTCGCATGCCCGCTGATGGCCTCAACCAACGCGATCGATGCCGGGATCGCGGCGCTCACGCCTGCGGTAGAGATCCACGTTCCATCCGCGACATATCCGGGGCGCCGCGCGCCGGCAGTGCAGGCCGCGCCGCCGGCTCGGCACACCCGCCAAGGATCATGCACGCGGCCCAGGCAGCGCGACGGATAACGCGGTGAAACGCAAGGGGGCCACGGCGATGCCGCAGAGGAGATATCTGCTGATTCTTCAGCCACAACCTGCTGTCGGCAATGTCGCTGACCCGTCATCTACTGCCACGGCTAGCCGGCTAATGGCCGACGACTGGCGCGCGTGTGCCCGCAGCAAACCCGTGACTTCGAGCGCGCCATGCAATGCAAAATCCAACCGCCAGCAACAAGGCCATGGCCGCCGGAAAGGTCTGCGCGCCCCATTGGTCCAGCAGCACGCCGCCCACCACACCACCACCGGCGATGACACTGTTCCAGGCAACGACATTGAGCGACAGCGCGACATCGGCCCCTTCTCCTGCGCTATCGGCAAGTGCAGTCTGCAGCAGCGTCGCCGCTCCACCGAACGTCAGACCCCACACCGCCACACACCCGTAAACGACGGGCTGCATGTCCTGCAGTAGCGCCAGCACCACAGAGAGTGCGAAGAACGTCGCCAGCGAGATCAATACAGTGCGGCGGAGGTGATGCTCCACCAGCTTTGCTGCCACGCCGATACCAACCAGTGCGGCTGCGCCGAACACCAACAGCAGCACGTCCACACGATGGCCCAGCCCAGCGTGTGCGGCGAACGGCGCCACATAGGTGTAGAGGATGTTGTGGGCCAACATCCACGCCATCACGGTGGCGAGCACGGGACGCACGCCAGGAGTGCCAAGCACCTTGCGCAGCGGCACACGCTGCGCTGCCGATTGGCCGGGATAATCGGGCACCTTCACCAGCACCCAGACGATCAAAACGACTGTCAGAACCGACATCGCGGCAAACGCACTCCGCCAGCCCAGCATGCCGCCCATCCAGGTGCCCAGCGGCACGCCCAGGGAGAGCGCAATCGGTGTGCCCACCATCGCAATCGCCATCGCCCTGCCTTGCTGTTCCGGCTGCACCATGCGCCGGGCGTAACCGGCCAGCAGGCTCCAGGCCAGGCCCGCGGCTGCGCCAGCAAACAAACGCGCCACCAACGTCAGGCTGTAGTTGGTTGAGAGTGCAGTGATGGAGTTGAACACCAGAAAGCCAACAATGGTGAGCAGCAGCACGTTACGTCGCCTCCACTGCTGGGTGGCAATGGTCAGCGGGATTGCAGCCACCACCGAACCCAACGCATAAGCGGTCACCGTCTGCCCAGCCAGTGCGGGGGTGATGCCAAGGCCTGCGGACATGTGCGGCAACAGTCCTGCAGGAAGGGTTTCGGTCACGATGCAGATGAAACCGGTCATCGCCAGCGCCAACAGGGCGGCGATGGGTAACGGCGCGGGAATCGCACTGGCCGTTGATGTGTTTGGAGAGGTCACATGCTGTCCTTGGTTGAGATAAGTTTCGGGCCAGATCACGCCGATCCGTATCGATCGGTACACATATAAGCCAAAAAGAAACAGGCCATCTACCGAACAGCCTGTCCGTGCCTGCTATCGAAAGGAACATATATGTATCGCTCGGTATGTATATTACGAAGCGACCATATTGTCAACGACATATGTATCGACTAGTCTGTATGTAGGTATCGGAGAGTGCAATGGCACAGATGGGAAGGCCACGTAGCTTCGACCGCGACACCGCGGTTGAGCAGGCGCTTCACCTGTTCTGGGAACAGGGCTACGAATCGACCTCGTTGAGCCAACTCAAGGCGGCGATTGGCGGCGGCATCACCGCGCCCAGCTTCTACGCAGCGTTCGGCTCCAAGGAGGCACTCTTCAAGGAATGCATGGAACGCTACCTGGCGAACTACGCGAAGGTGACCCACTGCTTGTGGGACACCTCGCTCGGTCCGAAGCAGGCGGTGGAGCTTGCACTGCGCCGCTCAGCCAAGATGCAATGCGAGCGCGGCCACCCAAAGGGCTGCATGGTCACGTTGGGAGTGATGAGCGCGCCGTCACCCGAACTTTCTGCGCTCTGCACCCCACTGACGCGCTCGCGTGCCCGCACACGCGGCGGCATCCGCGCCTGCGTGGAACGCGCCATCGTCAACGGAGAACTTGGGCCGGATGCCGACCCCGCTGCACTCACATGCGTGTTCGACAGCTTCCTGCTTGGGCTATCCACACTCGCCAGGGACGGCATGAGCTTCAAGGCGATGGATGCTGCCATTACGCAGCTCATGGGGTTCTGGGACGCCCAGACCCACTAGGCAGGCAGCACTTCAACCCGTGCGCCGCAGAACGCCGGGATGGCGTTCGCTGCGGGATGACAGAGCTAGATTCGTTTGAGAGCCCGCTTGCCTCGCTGCGCCTGTCTCTCAGGGTCAACTTTCGCAGTGAATGACTCAAGCCGCCGGACCTGGTTACAGGTATCGATGGTAGCGGCAGCGCGCATTGCGTGACTTTTTAGTCGAAAGTGCCGATAGCGGAAAGCCGCACCAACTCGTCCACCACGTAGCGCACCTTCGGGCGCAAGTGGCGCGTGCGCGGCCACAGCGCGAAGATTTCGATGCAATAGGCCGTGCACTCTTCCAGGACGAGCTGCAGCCTGCCCGACGGGATGTGCGGGCGCACCAGCGAGATCGGCATCTGGCAGATGCCCAGACCTGCGATCGCGGCGTCGATGACCGCGTCGCCGTCATTCAATTGATGCGTTCCTTGCGGCACAAAATCGCCGGCGCTCACCGTGTCGCCAAACCGCCAGCCGACAGGCTGGCCATTGCGGAAGCCGACGATGCTGCGATGCGCCTGCAGGTCCTTGATGGTGCGGGGAGTTCCGTGTGCAGCGAGATACCCAGGTGAGGCGCATAGCACCAGTCGCTGCCGCCCCAGTTTGCGCGCAACCAGGCCACCGGAGCTTTCAACGCCGCCAAACCGAATCGTCAAGTCGATGCCTTCCTGAGCCGGATCGATCAGATGGTCGTTGAAGGAGAGCGTGTAGTGGAGAGCGGGATGCGCTGCGCCGATGCGGAGCAGGATCGGCAGCATGACGTGGCGACCGAAAGACGACGGCATGTCCACGCGCAACCGGCCGCTGGGCAGTGACGACTGAGAGGCAAGGCCGGCTTCTGCGCTGGCGATCTCTTCCAACGCAGCAGCGCATGTCGCGAAATAGGATTCGCCATCAGCAGTGAGCGCGATGCGGCGCGTGGTGCGATGGAACAGGCGCACGCCCAGCCGCGTCTCCAGGCGGGCGATCGCCTTGCCTACCGCCGAGCGCGAGATCCCCAGCGACTCGGCCGCCTCGGTGAACGTCCTGGAACGTGCCGCAGTGACGAAGGTGACCAGTCCATTGAGTGTCTCGACAGGGATCATCAGCCGCTCTTTGGGGAATCGATGTCCCCAATGGCGGGACGCCAAGCGCCTTTATGTGCGCCGAAGTCAACCTTACCTTCTTTAGCCTGTCCCCACCAACTAGCGCCCTCCCCATGACATCAACGATTTTCCACCCCTTCGATCTCGGCGACATCCGGCTGCGCAACCGCATCGTCATGGCACCGATGACCCGCGCGCGCAATCCGGGATGCGTGGCGAACGCATTGACGGCCACGTACTACGCTCAACGCGCGAGCGCAGGCCTGATCGTCAGCGAGGGCACTCCCGTCTCGCAGCAAGGCCAGGGCTACATCGATGTGCCCGGCATCTGGTCGCAGGAGCAGGTCGCCGGCTGGAAGATGGTGACCGATGCAGTGCATGCCCAACAGGGCAACATCTTCGCCCAGTTGTGGCATGTGGGCCGCATGTCGCACACCTCGCTGCAGCCCAATGGCGCCGATCCGGTGAGCGCGAGTACGCGCCCGGTGGCATCCAGCTCCAAGAGCTTTGCGTTTATCTACCGCGAAGACGGAACGCGCGGGACGGCTGAGCCCAGCCCGGCACGTGCGCTCGAGACCGAAGAAGTGCCAGGCATCGTCGGCGATTTCGAGCAGGCGGCACAACGCGCGATCGACGCCGGCTTCGACGGCATCGAGATCCATGCCGCCAATGGCTACCTCTTCGAACAGTTCCTCAACCCGATCACCAATGACCGTGTCGACGCCTACGGTGGTTCGCTGCAGAACAGGGCGCGGCTCATTCTCGAGACCGTGGATGCGGTGGCTGCACGCATCGGCTCACGCAAGGTGGGGATCCGCCTTGCACCGAACAATCGCCAATTCGACATGCCCGCGTATGCGGAGAGCGAGGCCAGCTACCTCTACCTGGCCGAAGAACTGGCCAAGCGCGAGCTTGCGTATGTGCATCTAAACGACAACCACGCAGACGGCTCCCCGGACATGAGCGAAACATTCCTCGCAGCGTTCAAGCGCACCTACGGCGGCACCGTGATCCTTGCGGGCAAATTGAACCTGGAGCGCGCGGCTCGGTTGATCGATCAGGCAGTGATCGACCTGGCCGCGTTCGGCCAGCCCTTCATTGCAAACCCGGACCTTGTGGCACGCCTGCAGACAGGCGCACCGCTCGCAGCTCCGGATCGCGACACTTACTACGGCGGCGGCGCAGAGGGCTACACCGACTATCCGGCCGCAACCTGAAGCACGAGCATCCACTTTCGATGCATCCGCCGGCGGCTGACGCTGCGCGCTGCGAATTCCCCTCCAGAGGGATATCGCAGCGCGCATCGGCATGCTCCTCCACCAGGCTGCACCGCGTATGGAGGTGTGCTTGAGTGACGCGTCTTCCATTGAGCTGGCGGTACGCGTGATCGCCGGCGGCGCGTCATCGACCGACCCTGCCCCAGCCAACCTTGATGGACCTTCCAATGACCCTCGGTAGCGTGGACATGACAGCACGACAAGCGGCGGCGTGAGAGCCGCATGCGGTCAGACGGGCGCGTTGGCCAATACCTGACATTAGAGGTTGGGCGACATGGCTACCTGCCTTGACCTTCGACGCGTCTGCTCGCCCACCGACTACTAGAGCCCAGTCTGAAGATCCGGCAGGCACGACCAAGCGCTGCCGGAGGTTCTCGAAAGGAGCTCCCTTAACTCCAATGCTTTGCCGTTGACACGGGCCGTGAGCGGGAGCGAGTATTCATGCGTCGCCGCATATTCGGCGACCGGGCTTGGCGGCCTGACTGTCAGCGGCGAAAGCCGCATTGAGCATGCTCTGCGGCTTTTTCGTGCCCGGCGTTGTCTGTTTTTATGGACGGCCGGACGGGGAGGCTGCAAAGCCTGCCGGCGCTGACCCGGTCCGCCAACCCCGTTCGGTCGTCCACCCTGCTTGGCGGCGTGGTGGATGGTTCGCTCATCGAACTGGAGTCAGCACCATGTTCTACAACACCCAACAAGCACCCGCGTCTGTGGCGCGCCAGATCGGCCACCATATCGATCTGATCGCCAACGCTTTCGAATGCAGTCATGCGTGGCTGAACCAGATGGCACGCCTCGTAAGCACATGCAAAGCCATCCACGCGCTCCCGTTTGCCGACAATAAAGCAGCGATCGCTGCAGTTGATCCCTTGTGCGCGCAGGTGCGGTCATGAGCACTAGCAAACAGTTCCGCGTCTGCACCGGCGTCACCCTCAGCTTCGAAATGATGCAGGGCTATGTGCTGGCCATGCTGCATTCCCACGCGCAGCCTGGTCTGCCGCCGATCCTGATCGCCTGCGAAGCCACGGGCCTTGATGACGTCTTGCCGGGCGGCGATGCGCAGAGCATCGTGCTGGGCCGGCTGCATGTCTGTATGCATGAAGACCAGGCAGTTGACGTCCTCACCTGGCTGCGCAGGCAAGCGCACCGTAACGGAGCGATACGATGACTACCGCACACGCAAACGCTTATCCAGAAGACGCCAACTACGCAATCAGCGAAGAAGAACACGACGTGTCCCGGTAGTTTCCGAGCCACAAAAAAGGCACTTGGACGCGCGTCCAAGTGCCTGCTTTCTATTGGCCCACCCTCAACCACACTTCGGCCCGAATCCCTATATTTGCAAGGATTAGACCATCTAAGTAATGACAGTTACCACCACAGTTACTGTCAGGACTTTCATGTTGTCGTACAGCGCCACGCCTTTGGAGCACAGTCAAGACCCCGGGATGTGCAGCTCTGGCGCCAGCGCTATGCTAAGGCAATGTCCGTCAGTCATTTAGAGGCTATGCCGCATGTCAGATCTTCTAACCGACACCCTTGAGGCACGCTTGTGGGCACACGGAGCCACTGCTCGACATGAGGGTGGCATCTATGGGCTGATCGCTGCGGGAGTGATCTGGACAGATGCTCGTGCTGCGGACGGATCGCTCATCGTGGAGGCGAGTCCCGACTCTTTATTACGAGCGTTAGCGCTGGAACCACTCCAGCTGCTACATAACCATGACCCTGGCCGCCCTATTTGCCACGTACTTGAGGCTGCAGCTTTTCAGGCGCAGGAAGGACAGCGATTTGTCGCAGCGATCCTAGGCTATTACACACGTGATCAAGCTGTCACTTTTTCCGATCTGCAATTGGATCAATTTCCTGGAGACCATATAAGCGAATCGAACGAATTGGACGCGAACACACGGATAGAGATTTCCTGGGATCCTCGGGAATTACCTGACGGCTGGGTTGAGGATGCTGTCCTAGACGCTCCACTTCCCGTAGAGGAAACTCAGCTATCACTCAATGCCAGCGAATCAATTCAAGAGCTCGTTCGAATCGGAATCGGTTTTGCGTTCTTGGTGTGGAACCCTCTAGTCAAAGGATTCGCGACGGAGGCAGGAAAGGCCGCCTACTCAAGCTTCAACAACTGGCTGAAAGAATTTATTGCTAGGGCTAGCAAGCGTAAGGCCCCTCTAGTCTGCATTGATAGCAATCAGCAGGACTGCCATGTCATTTTTTTAATTCGAGGAAATGACATTTCAGTGAACTATGCTGCGCATGAAGCGCTATCCCAAGCTGCTACTGAAGGGGCTAACTTGATCTCTGCGCTAGCGCGGCGAGGAACCCCGGCTTCCAAGCTAGTGTACGAGTTCGACGCCAAAGCACTTAGGTGGTTCCCATCCTACGCTGTGCTGGACGGCGGGCGAATCATCACGAGCACTCCTATGCTCATTGCGACAGCCTCAGATTTGCCTACGGGCCTGAGCCTTGGCATGAATCGCTCAGACATGGTCGAGACCAAGCAAAGCAAGCATTGACCGACTAAACGGCGTATCACGCAAACCAGCCGTCAGGGCGCGGCTTCCTTGCCTAAAGCCTGACCGCAGGAGGGGTCGCGATGCCTCTAATATTTCGCTGTCCGCACTTGCCGGGTGGGTTCTTCTGCACTCCGGCAAATCCGACAGCCGGCGCCGTAATGATGGGAGCGAGCATGCTTAGAGCGCAGCGACGCCTGCGAATCCCTACACTCGGGCGGCGGTCCGGACCGCCTCTACACCTGTGTAGCCATGCAACGGGCCGAGGTAAGGAAGAGCCCGTACTTAATTAGGTTTCAGCACAGGTCCCCCAGGAACTTGCCCGGATCAGGCAGAAAGTGCGATATCTCAAACAGGTACGCTTCTGGAGCCAGAGTATTGCTTCAGGCGAATCCGGCTTTTCCGGCGGAGGCGGCGCATCCAGGTCGCCCTGAATGAAGTAGATGGTCTTGTTGGACGTGGTCATGGCGGCGCGTTCCTTGCGGTTGGAGTTCAGGTGGAAACCCGTGAAGCACTTGGACATCCAGAAAGGATCAGGACCCTCTCAGCCGCTTGCGAAGCGCCAGCCGCCCTGCCCGCTTCCGGGGATCGCAGCGGCGTGTAAGCCGCAGGTCAATGCAGTAGCAGACGCTGGCCAACGGCAGGCATAACAACAGATACAGGCCTGGCAGGGCCCTGCCGGGTACGCCGTGGTTGATGAGGAGATCCATCAAAGGCAGCATGAAAGCGAGCGAGAAGAGCGAGACAAACAGGTGCCAGAAGCTGAAGAATAGGTATCGATTGGTCCAGCGCGTGCCCTTCGCCGGGCTGTCGATCGACTCGGTTGCCAGGCGGTGTGCAGCCACCCGCAGCCGGCATCCGCAGCCAAGCATTCCGGACACGAACACGATGCCCACATAGATCAGCGAAAGGGTCAGCATGTGTCAGCGCTCGCGCAGGGCTTCAGTGGTGTGCTGTTGAAAAGGACTAAGCAGGTAGTCGATGACCCGGCGCTTGCCCGTCTTGATCTCTGCACTAAGGCTCATCCCGGCATTCAAACGCACACGTATACCATCGATGTTCAGCGTGGCCCGCTCCAGCTTCACCCGGGCAGGGAACACTAGACCCGGTTTGCGCGCGGTGAATGCCGGCAATCATGCGTTCGTCGCTTGAAGCCGTCTTACGGCCTCGTGCCCTCGGAGATTGCGCCGCCAGCGAAGTAAATCGCCCGCTCAGCCCGGGCTGCGGCGTTGGCTGACGCGAGTGGCATGCGACTCGATGGGCTCGGCACGCACTGGAATCAGCGAGTGGAAGCCTTCATGCAAGTTGTTCGCCGCGCGAACCAGCAGTCCCAATAGTTCGTGCGCTCCGTCTTGCATCTCACGAATAGTCTGCTTCAACTTCACGGAAGTATCGCCGCTGGTTGCTAGGTAATGCTCGTCAGCCTCACCACCCTTGTGCTCGAACACGTGGCGGCGCTGAAACCTCAGGGCAAGAAAGTCGATGTCGGCGGGCTTCAGGCCCTTCGCTAGATCGATGTCGAAGATCTCGCGAAACAATGCCAGCGTTCCCCTGAAGTCGTGAAAGCGCTTCCGTAGGCGGTCCTTCCTACCTGTTGTAAGCGGAACCAACTTCGCCAGTTGCTTGGCGTATTGCCCTACAAACGAATCGAATGCCGCAACGCTATCGCGAATTGCATTTTCCGGACGACCACCGCCGTTCAGGGCCTTGCGGATCTCGGGCACGGTCTCCTTCTCGAACACCGCCAAGTCATTCCGGGTACCACAGCCAGAGCAGTAACCGTAGGTGCCGAGGATGTCATTAAATGTTCCGCACGCCACGCAGCGGAACTGGTGCTGCTGGCTTTGCTCCGACACATAGAATGCCGGTTTGGGAGTGCTGGATCCCACCGCGTCGGCGACCTTATCCATGTCGATTTCGATGTCGCTATCGTTGTCGGCGTCGAGTGCGTTCATGAGCGCGCGGCAAAACTGGTCCACGTAGGCACGCTGCGCGTCGGAAAGGAAGTCGAGGCTTGGAACCTCTACGCGACAGTAGGGACAAGTCCAAGGCCATGGTTCGCTACGCCAGTATTCCCTACACACCGGGCAGTGGTGCCCGAACTTCCCCGTACTATCGGAAGCGACCATCACCATGTAGGCGCCAAGCACCGAGGGGGCCGGAATGGGGACCCCAATATCTACTGCGCTAATCGGCTCCAGCGGAATTCCCTGCGGAAGGGCGAAGAGCTGAATGAGCGTCGACGGGTTAGGCCGCGAGCTCGACCAGTGCAGCTGGTACGACTTACCGCCGCTATCATTGGTGCGCAATCGGACCACCAACTTGCCGCCGGAGTGGGCGATCTCCTGAAACTCTCCGGTACTCTGCGACATACGATCCACCTTCATTGTCGGAGTCACCATCATAGCCATGCGAGAAGGATGACCGGACGGCTGACCAACTGCCGCAGACCAGGGTAGGGGTCGGCGCTTGCGCCAGCCCGGGGAATCGGGGTCAGAGTCATTTTGGAGCCCGCTTGCTTACGCGAAGCCACCCCACGACATCGCGCTGATGTGGTTCATGCCGACGGCTCCCACGGATTGACGATGCTCACTCCCGTCGGCTTGAAGCCGGCCGCGTTGCGCGTAACCACCGCCATGCCGTGCACCAGCGCCGTCGCCGCGATGAGCGCGTCGCGCTCGCCGCGCTTGTCTGGTACGTGCAGCCGAGCGCAGCGCTGCGCCACGGCGGTATCGATAGGCAATGTTCGCCCGGAGAATTCTGGTAATACATGCTGCTCAAACCAGGAGCGCAGCATGGCCCCCTGCGTCGCGTCCTTGCGTTCAATCGACAGAACGCCGAGCTCCAACTCCATGATGGTGATGACCGATACGAAAAGGTCGGCGGCATCAACACTTTCACTCCACGCCGTCACATTCGCATCGGCCTTGCCCAGGCGTACTTTGCGCAGCTCCGACAGCACATTGGTATCGAGCACGTACATCATTCCAGATCAGCCGGCCGGGCTCCAATAGACACGCGCGGCGGCTCAAACTCGATCTCCGCAACGCCCGGCATCGCCAGCGCATCGGCAATGTTGCGCCGCTGCTTGGTCAGCCGCTGATAGTCCTCGAAGCTCAACAGCACATGCGCAGGCTTGCCGCGATCGGTGATAAACACTGGACCGCCCTTGGTGGCCTTCTTTGCTCGTGTCACGTCCTGGTTGAGCTCACGGCTAGAGAGGGTTGTGATGGCCATAGGACACCTCCGGAATCAAGCGAATGTAGTAACGTTACTACAGAACTAATCAAGTGGAAAGCGAGGGCCTAGGTCATCGTCATCCTAGCGATGACCGAACAGCCTGATCGAAAACCGTTTTAAGCCGATAGGGTCTTGAAATACCCAGAGGCAGCACCGGACTGCTAAGACCATGGGAGAAAAAGGTGTGAGCGCATCGAAACCGTCGCAATAACGGTGCACATGGACCACTGCTGACTGACTGAGAAGAACTACGACGGGCGTCTTCGCATCGTGATTGCTGATACCACAGGATTGCAGGCGAGACATCCAAGATGTGGTCACGTTGCGCGAACAGCGCAGCAGACAGATGGATCGCAACAATCTAACGCCCAACTCGTGCCGGTGTTTTCTATGCCTGTCTACGCAAGTGGGCGAGGACGCGATCAGTGATCCTTATTGAAACCAGATCCCGCAGCAGACAGCGACGCGCGCAGACAGGTAAACTTTCGAGTCGCCGGACGGTTCGAGATGCAGCGCATCTCGCAATCCAGTACGCCGGGCCTATAGCTCAACGGTTAGAGCAGAGGACTCATAATCCTTTGGTTCCAGGTTCGAATCCTGGTGGGCCCACCAGTTAAATCAATGATTTGCTGACGCGTCTCATCTTAAGAGAGAGGCCAAAGGTACATTTTCGGTACAGTCCGGGAAGTAGAGACCTATGGCAACACTCGTAAAAACCCCCGCAGGTTCTTGGAAGGCCGTCATCCGTAAGACTGGATGGCCTCCTGCGATCAAGACATTCCGCACCAAGCCTGATGCCGAGGACTGGGCTAGGCGCGACGTCCACCCAATTTTGAGTAGCGCCTCAGTTTGGAGTCCAATTCCCTACCCCGAGGAGATTGGACGTGAAGAAACGTTTTACTGACGAGCAGGTCATCGGCTTTCTGCGCGAAGCCGAAAGCGG
>NZ_JBEOLS010000044.1:0-43450 GCF_040279205.1 Xanthomonas hortorum | reverse complement strand
ACGAGGACCGACCCAAAAAAGCAATCTGCGGCATGACCCCGGCTGCGTATGCCCAACATCTGGCAAACACCGATATCATCAGCCCCGGACTCTAAACCAGGCCGCTACTCAGGGCGGGGGGACGTCGCCGGCGCCGCTGAAGATATCCAACGGAACGCAGCCGGCCACGGCCGCACATGCAGCCGGATCGCCCAGCCCCAGATTGATGTTGAACAGGTTGTAGCTACCGTAGTTGGTCTGCTCGGCCTTGTTCTTGCTGTACATGCCGTTGACGTCCCAGAACCACGTGCGCGACGCGCCTTCGAAGGTGCCGACCAGGCCGGTGCCGAAGTATTGCGTGTCGACTTGCTGCTCGAACCGACGCGGCCCGCCCTCCACCGGGCGACGGCCGATCTGGATCAGGTTGGTCGCCGAGTTCAACTCGAAGCCGAACGGATTGAAGGGATTGAGCGCGGAAATCACGATGTTGTCGGCCAGCGGATTGCCGGTACCGGCATCGGGGCCGAGAAAGATCGGCTCGGGCGCGGCCTGGTTGTTTGGACTTCGCCTGCGGAAAATCGCCAATCGAATACGCATCCAACAAGCTTACCGAGTGTGAATTTCATCACAAATTAATCTTAATTTATTCTGTATTAATACCTATACAGGGGCCTGTTAGAAAAGGATTTTTATGAAAATTTTAGCGTTTTCTGTAGTGCTATTTTCACTCCTCGCCAGCACCAGCGCGGAAGCTGCTGGTGTGGTGGTTTGCAATTACTGTTTTTCGCCTAAAGACGCAGCAATAAACTCAGGCACTGGATATACCCTAGTGCTCGACTACGATAGTCAGAAACTATACGCTTATGAAGTGGAATATGATCGGGAGTTGAAACGGTATAGAGCCGTAACCAACCAAGTTCCCGAATCAATTAACCAATCATTCCTTAGAGGCATGAGCATTTCAGGGCCATCAGCGATAACTGAAAAAAATATGAAGTCCAGAGATTTTGTGGTAGCAACTGACTCTGGCAGTGTAAACATAATATTACGGCCTGGCGACCCCAACTACTCTAATCCAATCCAATTTCCGGACGCCTTCAGAAACTCCAATGCCTATGAAGTTGTTAATTCAGCATCAGTTCGCGGCCTACTTGGCCAAGCTTTAGCTCGCGAGCTAGCTGGTGCAACTACCGGCAATCCAACGTGGGATAGTCTCGCCTTCCAGCTTCAATCCATCATACTTAGTATTGGAGGATCAACCATAGGCGTCGGCTCCTATAGATTTCTCATTATTTGGCAAAATGGAACAAGGACAGTCTATACCATAGACCCATCAACAATTACCGAGGCAAGATATGTCAACGGAGAAAGTAGAGATGACGTTGGCAATCTACTCCCTGATGCAAACATCGCAAACCCCGATACTGCAGGAGGTTATGCAGGGGAGTACCGTTTTTCGAGTGGAGGATCCTTTGGTAGTTGGCAGGGGAGTGCAGGCATTTATGGTGTTCCTGTATCAAACGGTTCGTCATCTAGCACAGGTATGGCATGCGGGTGGGACGGTGCCAACTTAACCTGCAAGGCGAAGTAAGGGAGACCTTATTGAATAAATATAATTAATTTCTACAACCTTTTTCGATCAACTTAAGTTCTGGGCCGCTCATTTGCGGCTCAGAATTTTTTAGCCGGCCAATTATTCAATTACGCGCAGCGACCCCGATCTTATCCGCCCAATTAAATTACACTAGACTTAATCAGTGAATTCTGTAGCGCGCTTTTTGTAAATTCCGCAGGAAGTCATCTAGACTCACAAATTTTACAAAATAGACTCATTCAACTTATAGATGCATTGCCATATTAAACTAGCGCAGAAATTCTCAGCCACTAATTTCAAAACATTAGAATAATGCAATGCCACCCGGGATCCGGTATATCTTAACACTTGATAATCAAGACGGCCCAATAGTTCCCCCTAAAATAAGGGTCTTCATAAATAAAAATATGCCACTATATATTGCGATTTTAGGTATGATCGCATGATGATCTATTCTTTCTCTCTTACTTCTGTTTTCGTCGGCCTGCTGTGCCTTGGCAGCACTGCGCTGCATGCCCAGAGCCTGGACCCGCAACTGACTGCCATGCGCGATGCCATCGCCGCTGCAGAGCGCGGTCAATCCGATGCCGCTCAGCTCAGCGCATTGAATCGCCATCCGCTGTACGGCTGGCTGGAATTGGCCACGCTCAAGCGCAGCATCGACAACGTCTCCAACGCGCAGGCGCAGAGCTTCCTGAAGCGCTACGCGGGCCAGCCGGTGGCCGAGAGCTTCCGCAGCACCTGGTTGCCGGCGGTGGCGCGGCGTCAGGACTGGACCACGCTGCTGGCCAACTGGAAGCCCACCGACAACCTCGGCCTGCGCTGCGCGCAGCTCACCGCGCGCCAGGCCACCGGCAAGCTGGATGCACAGTGGAGCCGCGATGCGCTCACGCTGTGGCGCAACGGCAAGGCGCTGCCCGATGCCTGCGACCCGGCGGTCGCCGGGCTGGAGTCGCGTGGCGATCTCACCCCCGCGTTGCGCTGGGAACGCGTGGAAGCGGCCGCCGATGCGCAGCTGCCTACGGTGATGCGCACCGCCGCGCGCGGCCTGCCAGCCGCCGATCTGGCGCTGGCCACCGACTACGCTGCGTTTCTGGACAAGGTGCACCCGCGCGCATTGGGTTGGCCCAAGACCGAGCGCAGCCGCAGCATCGCTGTCGATGGCCTGGCCAAGCTCGCCAAGAGCGACCCGGACGCGGCCGAGCAGCAGCTGCCGCAGCTGGCTGCCGCGCTCGGCTTCAGCGAGGCGCAGCGTGGCCAGGTGCTGTACCAGATTGCGTTGTGGACAGTGGCCTCGTATCTGCCGGATTCGGCACGTCGCCTCAACGCGGTCCCCGATGCCGCCTATGACGAACGCCTGCACGAATGGCGTGCGCGCGAGGCGATGTCGCGTGGCGACTGGCCGGCTGCATTGGCCGCGATCCGCAAGATGCCGGCCACCCAGCGCAGCGATTCGCGATGGCAGTATTTCGAGGCGCGCCTGGCAGAGAAAACCGGTGCTGCCGCTGCCGCACAGCCGCTGTATCGCGCGGCCGCGCAGTCGCCGACCTTCCACGGCTTCCTGGCCGCCGATCGCCTGCAGCAGCCGTACCGGCTGTGTCCATGGGAGCCCAAGGACAGCCCGCAGGCCAAGGCCGCCGTTGCGCGCGATCCAGCGTTGATCCGTGCAATCGCCCTGTTCCAGATCGACCGCCCCGGTTGGGCGGTGGCCGAGTGGAACGATGCCGCAACCCGCTTCGACGACACCCAACGCCGTCTGGCGGTGCAAGTAGCCAGCGAGAACGGCTGGTTCGATCGCGCGGTGTTCGCACTCGGCAAGCAGCCGGACGAACAACGGCTTTATTCGCTGCGTTTTCCGCTGCATCACGATGAGAGCATTCGCCGCGAAGCGGCAAAGAACGCGATCGACCCGGCGTGGGTGGCAGCGGAAATCCGTGCCGAAAGCATCTTCAATCCACGCGCCCGCTCGCCGGCCAATGCGATGGGCCTGATGCAGGTATTGCCGGGCACCGGCGCGGCCGTAGCAAAGGGCATCGCCCTGCCCGGTTACGCAGGCGCCACCAGCCTGTACGAGCCGGACACCAACATCGCCATCGGCACCGCCTATCTACGCCAGTTGCTCAACACCTACGGCCTGCCCTACCTCACCATCGCCGCCTACAACGCCGGCCCCGGGCCGACCGGGCGCTGGCAATCGCAACGGCCCAACTTCGAGCCAGACTTCTGGATAGAGACCATCAGCTACAAGGAAACCCGCGAGTACGTTGCGCGCGTGCTGGCCTTCAGCGTGATCTACGACTGGCAGCTCAACGGCGACATGCTGCCGCTGAGCGATCGTCTGATGGGCAAGCTGGTGGACAAGCGCTTGAAGCCGGTATGCACGCCGGGCCAGGCTGCCAACAATGCGGCGCAGGACTGAGCTCCGGTTGGTTGACAAGCACGGCTGCGGGACTAGGTTTTTGTGCTTGCGACGTTGCGTGTGTTTGCCCCGGCCAACAAGGTGCGAGTCAGACATTCTTTGCTGACGACTGTTGTATCAACATCTTCTGATGTTTCAATGCAACCGAGGGTCATCGCGCAGGTTGGGTGCAGTCAAAAGCTTCGGTCGAGGGCGCGGTGCCCTCACCGCTCGCGGGACACGCCGTGAACCCGTCCCTGCAGGCTCGGTGGCGGCATCCATGCCGCCACACGGTCCCGCAATCGGCGAGGACACCGCACCAGGAAGTTGGTCGGTGGTCGGGTCAAAACCTGGCTATCGCTACGTCTGCCTTGGGACGCTTAGAAGGTTGTAGGTCACTTGTTGGAAGCCCGCTTGTTTCTCGGCTTGTCTTGGGAAGCTGATTGGGCGCGCCGTTAACTAGACGGCACATTTCATGCATTGCTTGCACCTCGCACACCGACCATCTCCACTGGTCCTTGCCCGCCTACCGTCGCGGGACCTTACGCGGCATGGATGCCGCGTAAGAGCCTACACGGACGTACTTGCGGCGTGTCCCGCGATGGTGGGCGGGCAAGGACCATGCAGCCAATCAAAAGATCAGCCGCTCCCCGCTCTACGACTGATCTATCCGCACCGACCAATCGCTGCGATACGCTGAAATTTACGTGTTGGCATCACTTGGCCACCCAAGCCCAGCCAGACGCCAACCACAATCAGTTCGCGTTGTTTCGACTCGCGCATCGCATCGGGCATCATGTAGCGATGAAGATCTATCTTGTTGGCGGCGCAGTCCGCGATGCCCTGCTTGGTCAGCCCGCTGGCGACCGCGACTGGGTCGTGGTCGGTGCCGATCAGGCGCAGATGGAACGCCTGGGCTTCAAACCGGTTGGGAAGGATTTCCCGGTATTTCTGCATCCGCACAGCGGTGAGGAATATGCGTTGGCGCGTACCGAGCGCAAGTCCGGGCGCGGCTATCGCGGCTTCGTAGTGGATGCCGACCCGTCGGTGACGCTCGAAGAAGACCTGCTGCGACGCGACTTCACCATCAATGCGATCGCACGCGACGAAGACACTGGCGAGCTATTCGATCCGTACGGCGGCGCGCGCGATCTGCAAGCGCGCGTGCTGCGCCACGTGGGCCCGGCCTTTGTCGAAGATCCCGTGCGCGTGTTGCGCGCCGCCCGCTTCATGGCACGCCTGGCACCGCTTGGTTTCACTGTCGCGCCAGAGACCGCGGCACTGATGCGCGAGATGGCCGCCAGTGGCGAACTCGACAGCCTGGTGCCCGAACGCGTGTGGCAGGAGTTGCGTCGCGTACTGGCAAGCGCACAGCCCTCTGCATTTTTGCGCACCCTGCACGACACCGATGCACTGCGCGTCATCCTGCCGGAAATCGACGCGCTGTACGGCGTACCGCAACGCGCCGAGTTTCATCCTGAAGTGGATACCGGCATCCACCAGGAAATGGTCAGCGACATGGCCGCGCGGCTAGCGCCGGGCGATGCGCTAGTGGGCTTTGCCGCGCTCACGCACGATCTGGGCAAAGCACTCACACCACCCGACGAATGGCCACGCCACATCATGCACGAACAACGTGGCGTCGCCCCGCTGCAAGCCCTGTGCGAACGCCTAAAGGTGCCGCAGGAGTATCGCCAGCTTGCCGTCACCGCCTGCCGCGAACACTTGAACGTGCATCGCCTGCCCGAACTGCGCGACCGCACCGTGCACGAACTGCTGATGCGCTGCGATGCCTTCCGCCACCCCGAGCGCGTCGCACAGCTCGCCCTGGTCTGCGAAGCCGACAAGCGTGGCCGGCTGGGCAGTGAAGACGCAGCCTATCCGCAGGGCGAAGAACTCGAGCGCTTGCTTGCTGCTGCGCTCGCAATCAACGCACGCGACCTGGCTGCAGAAGGTTTGCAAGGCCCGCAGATCGGCGAGGCATTGGCGAAGGCACGGATTGCCGCGATTGCCGCTGCGCGCGTTTTAAAGCGCGTGGAGTAAGAAGCCGCTGCTTATTGGGGGAGCGGCGCTGTGCCGGTGGATCGGTGAGCTAGGCCAGCATCATTTGTGAAAGCCTCGTCGCACCCAGGTGCGCTCCTACGCCGCTGATTGCACCGCGTGAGACGCATGACTCGCCAGGCGCAACGCCCTGCGCGACGCGAAGAAGCGCGGGATCTGCACGAAGCACACCGGGCGCGTAGTGGCATAAGCATCGATGCCATCCACGCGCCCTGTGCGCGCCTCCTCTAACCCGCACGCATTACAGCTTGAAATTCAGACTCAACATGAAAGAACGACCGTTCTTGTAGATGTAGTACGGCTGGTTCTTGTTGCCGATGTAGCTGAAGTAGGTTTCGTCCAGCAGATTGGTGGCTTCCAGCGCCACGCGCAGGCGCTCGGTGGCCTGGTAGCCGAACGATGCATCCACCTGGGTAAATGCGTCGGTCATCTGCTGCCCGTTGAGCCGGCCGATCTGGGTGAAGTACTCAGAGCGCCAGCCCAGATTCACCCGCGCGCTCCATTTGCCCTGCTCGTAGTACGGGCTGATGTTGTACGCGTTGCGCGAGTTGTACGGCAGGCTGTAATCGCCATCGGTCTTGGAATCGGAATAGGTGTAGTTGGCCACCACACCGAATCCGTTGCCGAAGTTGTGCTGCAGGTTGAGCGCAACGCCACGCACCTTGGCATCGCCGGCATTGGTCGGCACGGAGGTCTGATACGTGCTCGAACCGCCGGTGGCGTTGTTGAAGAACACCCGGTCTTCCACCGTGGTCAGGATGTAGTTGGAGATGTCGCGCGAGAAGAATTCGCTGCTGAGCAGGCTGCTGTCGGAGAAATACCACTCCAGCGATGCACCCAGATTGGTCGACTCGTACGGGCTCAGACCGGGATTTCCGGTGGAGGCGGTGAGCGTGGTGTCGTCGGTGGCCACGTACGGGGTCATGTTGGTGTAGCGCGGCCGCGCGATCACCTTGGAGGCGGCAAAGCGCACCATCAAATCGTCGCGCAGGTCGTAGGCGATATTGAAGGCCGGCAGCCACTTGCCATAACTGTTGAGGAAGTTGACCGGCGTGTAGCTGCCGCCCGGCGCATAGCTGAAACCGTCGGTGGAATCGCGCGTATGCACATAACGTACGCCGATGTTGCCGCGATACCGCTCGCCGGAAAAATTGGCTTGCAGGAACCACGCACGGTTTTGCTCTTCGATGCTGTAGTTGCCGGCGTAGCTGATCGGCAGCCCGTCATCGCCTTCCAGCCTGCTGATGTACTGGCTGATCGCGCCGCTGTTAATCGTCGACCACTGCTGCATATCGGTGCTGGTCGATATGCCATCCAGATAGCCCGACGGCGTGGTGCCCGGCGAGAATGCGGCGAGCGTGCTGCCATCGTTCGGCGTCCAGGTGCGGCTGTACGCCGATTGCCCTGTGGCGTGATTGGTGAGCTTGATGCCGGTCAGAATCTGCGTAAACGGGCCCCACTCCACCGCGTGATCGAAGTCCAGCTGCAGATAGCGCTCTTTGTCGTACTGCGGGCTGTGGCTGGCCGATGCATTATTGAGTTGCATCGCCGCAGCGTTGGTGGGGTCGGTGCTGTAGTCCATCGCGGTGCGGCGCCCGTCGATGTTGTAGCTGTAGCCGGCAAGATTGCGGAACTGGATGCCGTAGATGCGCTCGGCGCCGCCTTGCGAACTGGTGTAACCCACCTGGCTGGATGCATTCCAGCCATCGCCATGCCAGTCGGCACGCAAGTGGATGCTGCCCGTGGTGACATCGCTGTTGCGCAGATAACCGTCCAGGAACGTGGTGGATTGATCGCCGAACGTACCCGAGGTGGCCACGCCGTTTTCGAAGCCCAGCGCCTGCGCATCGCCCGGGTTGGAGCCCCAGTAGCCGTAGCGGCTCTGGTTGTAGTTGTCGAAACTTTCCTTGACGTACAAACCAGTCAGATTGAGCTCGAAGTCGGCATCCGGCTTCCATTGCAGCGCCGCGCTGACACCATCGCGCTTGCGCGTCTGCTGAAACAACGCGGTATTGATCGAGGTCGGAAACACACCGGTGTTATTGCCCACCACACCCGGCGGAAACCCTGCGCCTTCCACGTTGTCGTAGCCGAAAATTTCCACACCATCGCGGCGCAACACGCGCTGCGAATGCATCACCGAGGTGAGCACACCCAGGGTTTCATCCTGGTTTTTCCAGCTGTACAACGCCGATACGTTCGGCTTGGGGTCTTCGGAGCGATCGTTATAGCCGTAGCTCACCGTACCGGTCAGCGTATTACGCTCGAGATCCAGCGGTTTGCGCGTATGCACGATCACGGTGCCGCCGATCGAGCCTTCGTCGATGCGTGCTTCCGGAGTCTTGTAGACCTCCATCAAACCAACCACTTCCGGCGCCAGGGTGCTGTAGTTGAACGAGCGGCTATCCGGGTCGTTGGGGTCGCCGCCCCAACTGGTGGAGGCAATGGTCTGGCCATTGAGCAGCACGCGATTGAGCGCAGGATCGGTGCCGAGGATGCTGACTTTTTCGCCTTCGCCGAACTGCCGATCCACGGTGATGCCGGAGAGCCGCGACAACGATTCGGCGACGTTGGTATCGGGGAATTTGCCGATGTCTTCGGCACTGATCGCATCGACGATCGCATCGGCATTGCGCTTGACGTTGAGCGCCTTGCCGAGACTGGCCTGATAACCCACCACCTTGATTTCATCCAAGGTGGAGACCGATGGATTGGTTTGCGCGGGTGCCTGTTGCTGGGCGGGTGCAGGCTGTTCCTGCGCGAATGCGGGAAGTACCGCAGTGCTGGCAAACGCCGCGCCACCCAACAGCAAACCACGGACCGCTGCGCTCAGTGGCGAGCGACGCGGTGCGCGCGCGTGACACAGGACATGACCGGATAACTCGAACACACGGGGATACACCATTGCGTGGACCTCTAGGCTGATACGTCGCAACCGGTGAGTTGCGCAAGAACGCGCGATGCGCGTGCCATGCCCGCACTCCGTCCCCTGTGCCGGATGCGAGCAGCGTCCCGCACTGCCTAGTGGCGTGCGGGTCAAGACGGCAGACCGATGCATGATCGGCGGCAACGTCTGCATGAATTCGGAGTGTGCTCCTGTTCGCTGACAACGTTATCAACGAAGGTGCCTCCCGCAAGCCGCGCTGTCAACTCAACGACACGAACAGCCTGATTTATGTGTAATTCGTCGAATTCAACGCAGATAACGGAATGACGACGTGATCGCCATCGCATTCTTTTTGGTGTGCGGGCAGACCACTGCGCATAGAGCCCTGATGCCATAAGGCTGCGCTCGCAGATGTTGCGATGCAAAGCGTTTGCATGCTTGGATGTGGCGCGCATTTGTGGAGAATTTTCGCTACAAAGGCATTCCAATTACGCTAAAGAATTGTTGCGGGCACATGCACATGTAGATGCAGCAACACCGATGAAGCAAATCTCGTAAGTTGCATCACGTACGGCGCGACGTCATACGCAAACTTCTTTGAGTTACAACAGCGACCAACACAGCCCACAAGGCGTTCGCCAACAAGCGATTACTTCGACGGCGCGCAGCCCTGCGTACGCAACCAGCGTGCTGCCGCCTGGGTCGCTTCGATCTGCGGGTCGAGCAAGACATCCGGTTGCAGCCGGCCGTCGGTACGACGCCCGCTGCGATCCTGCGTGTGGCTACTGGCAATCGCAAGCACAGCGCCGCCAGGCAGTTCCACAGAGCGATTGCCGGTGGTCTGGCCAGCGCTTGGCTGACCGAAGCTACGCGTGTTCGCACGGCCGCGAAAGGAGATCGCGACCATCTCGCCCGCACTCGCCGTCTTCGGGCCGATCAAGACGGCAACCGGGCGATCTGTCTGCAGGCCATTGGGCGGGGTAGTCGGGCGTGGCGAAGACCGCGCCCGCCAAGGCGATTGCCTGCCTGCCGCATCGACAAAGCTGCCGAGCACTGCATCACCCAGTAGCGCATGCAGCCCGTTGATCATTGGCCACATCGTGCCGCCGGTGTTGTGGCGCAAATCGACGATCCAGCCACAGCTGGCCTGTGCGGCAGCTTGATCCAGCGCCGTTGTAAGCGATGTCTCGTAAGCACTGATGACTTCTTTGGAGGATGTCATCAGACCGGGGACGTCGAGATAAGCAATGCCTGATGACAGCAGACGCGCCTGCATGGCGAGTGGCTTGCGTTGTGCAACGGCTTCCACGTTACGTCGCCCGGAAGGACGCATCAGGAAACTATGGCCGTCATCGAGCTGTGCGACCAATGCATCGATGACGACATAGGCGTCCACTTCGCGCATGTTTACAGCCTGCGCACGCAGCTGCGGCTCACGCGTGGTCCAGTCGATGCGGGCGCTGTGCAAGGCGTGCTCCCGGATCGCGGGGATGGCGACATCCAGGATCGCGCTTGCCGATGCCGCATCAGCCAGCGGCTTTGCAATCAAACGCAACTGGCTTACGTCAAGCGCTCCATCGCCTCGCAGCACAACACCGATGAAAACCTTCTGCGCATCCATCGGTACCTGCAGCGCAATGGAGCGGCTTGCATGCGTCGTACCGCCGACCGGGTCGGTCTGTGAGCTTTCGAACGCCAGGCGTTTGCCATGTGCGTCATCGGCGCGCATCCATAGCGTGGCGCCCTGCGATGCGTTGGAGGTTGCCAATACACCGGACAACAGCAACCCCTGGCCGCGCAAAGAAACAGCGTCCAATTGTGCGGAGGCAGCACCGAACGGTGCAGTGCGCCCGGCAACTGCGGTCAGACGCAATTGCGCACCTTCACCAGACTGCAGGTCGCCTTGCACCGCAGTCAGTTGGTAATCAGTACCACCTGCAGCCGCGTACCAGTTTGGAATCGCTGCCATCGCATGCACGCTGCACAACAGACTCAGCACCAGCCACCATCGCATCCATGCGTTTTTCATCCGTCACTCGTGGCAACCTGAGGTCAGACGCAACCTTAGCAGCCATTGCATGCGCTGTATCGCCGTGTGCGAGCTGCGACCTCCAACCCGCCGGACGTGGCGACTGGTGGCAACGTGGCTGCAGATCGCGCGTAACAACCGCGGTAGTCGGACAGCACATACCGCGTCGCGCGGTCATCGACCCCGCTTGGCTAGCGTATTCGTCCTGACCGATACGCCTACTCGCGCTGCCCGGCCACCCAGGTCGCCAACACCTGCACATCCGCATCCACCAGCACCAGATCGGCTTGATAGCCCGGCGCAATCCGACCGAGGCGATCGCCCAGGCCGATACACTGCGCGGGATAGGTGGACGCCATGCGCGCGGCTTCGGCCAGGTCAACGCCCAGCCATTGCACGCTGTTGCGCACGGCGGTGGCCATGTCCAGCGCGGAGCCGGCCAGTGCGCCGTCGGCATTGCGCACCACACCGTCCACGGCGGTGATGGTTTCGCCATACAGATCGAAGCTGGGGCTGTCGGCGCCGACCATCGGCATGGCGTCGGTGACCAGCAACACCTTGCCGCGCGGCTTGGCCGCCAACGCGACGCGCAGGCTGGCAGGGTGCACGTGCACGCCGTCGACGATGACACCGCACCACACGTTGGGGTCTTCCAACGCGGCGCCCACAGCACTGGGTTCGCGCCCGGTCAGTTGCGACATCGCGTTGTACAGATGGGTGAAGCCGCTGACGCCGGCAGCAATACCGGCGTGCGCCTGCTCGTATGTCGCTGCGGTGTGGCCGGCGAACACGATCGCACCGCCGGCAACGAAGGCGCGGATGTCGTCCAACGGCACGCGCTCGGGTGCGAGCGTGATCAGGGTGACGCCGTTGTCCAGCGAGGTGTCGACCGCAATCTCGTGCGCGTCGGGCAGGCGGAACTTGTGCGCGTCGTGCGTGCCCTTGCGGGCCGGGCTCAGGTACGGGCCTTCCAGATGGATGCCGAGCACACCGGGCACGCCTTGCGCGATCGCCTGACGCGTGGCGTCGATCGCCTCGGCCATCACCTCGGCAGTGTCGCTGATCAGCGTGGGCAACATGCCTGTGGTGCCGAAGCGGCGATGCGCCGCGGCGATCGTGGCCAGTGCCTGCGGGTCGCGCGCGTTGTTGAACAACACGCCGCCACCACCATTGACCTGGATGTCGATGAAGCCCGGCAACAAGGTGGCGCCACCCAGATCCACACGTGTGTGCGCCTGCGCAACACGCGCATCGTCGGCCGCCACGACCGCCTGGATCTGCGTGCCCGCCAGCAAGACAACCAGCCCATCCTGCAGGCCGTCGTCGGTGAGCACGCGTGCATTGCACAACGCTTGAATCGGGGAAGCATCCATGTTCAAACCGTTTCCGTAACCTTGTTCAAATGCGGCGGCAAATCGGGATTGTGGCCACGCTGCAGTGCAAGCGCATTGATGGCGCGATAGAAACTCTGCACGGTCAGCAGCGGTGCGCTGGCAGGATGTGCGGCATCGGCAAGCGGCAGGTCGCCATCGGGCGCGGCCAGCCACACCTGTGCACCACGCGCGCGGAATTCGGTGGCGAGCGCACGCGTGCCGGCACCGGTTTCGTCCGGCTGGGCAAACACCAGCACCGGGAAGCCCGGGCCCACCAGCGCCATCGGGCCGTGTTTGACCTCGGCCGAGCTATAGGCTTCGGCGTGCAGGCCGCAGGTTTCCTTGAACTTCAAGGCCGCTTCCTGCGCCGCGCCCAGGCCCAGGCCGCGGCCGAGCACGAACAGGTTGTGTGCGGGCACAAGCCCTGCAGTCAGTGCGGACCAGTCGGCCTGCCAGGCGTTGCGCAACTGCTGCGGCAATGCATCCAGCGCGGCCAGCAATGCGGGGTCGTTCTTCCATACCGCGCCCAGGTGCAGCACTGCGGCGAGCGAAGCCAGATAGCTCTTGGTGGCGGCCACGCTTTTTTCCGGGCCTGCGCCCAGCGGAATCACCACCTCGGCCAATTGCGCCAGCGGCGAATCTTCCACGTTGACCAGGGCGACCACGCGCGCGCCGGCAGACTTTGCGGCCTCGGCATTGCGCAGCAGGTCGGGGCTCTTGCCCGATTGCGAAATCACGATGTACAGCGCGCCGCGCAATTGCAGCGGCGCTGCGTAGACCGAGCCCACCGATGGCGAAGCGGAGGCAGTCACGATGCCAAGCTGGGTTTCGAACAGGTACTTGGCGTAAGTCGCTGCGTGATCGGAGCTGCCGCGCGCGCAGGTCACCACGAACGGTGGCGGCGTCTCGCGCAGCGACTGCGCAAGTGCGGCGATGGTGTTGGCGTTGCGGGCGAACTGTGCGGCGACCACGTCGGCGGTCTGCGCCGCCTCGCGGAACATCAAGGTATCGGTTTCGAGGGGAAGGCTCATCGGGCTCAGACGGATTCGGTGGGAGAGGATTTGGCGGCCGGCGGTTGCGCCGGTGCAGTGGAACCGCGCACGACCAGTTGCGGCACGAAGCCGCGATTTTGCAATTGCGCGGGCTGGTCGTCGTAGGCATCGCTGCGCAGCTGGCTGATCAACAGGCGTGCGGCATGCCGCGCAATGTCGTCGGTGGCCTGCTTGGCAGTGGTCAATGCCGGCCAGGACTGGCGCGAAAACGGGCTGTCTTCGAAGCCGGCGATCGAGAGTTGATACGGCACGTTCATGCCGGTGGATTTGGCCGCCGCCAGCACGCCGGCGGCGATTTCATCGTTGCTGCCGAAGATGGCGGTGGGCGGTTCGCGCAGCGACAACAGCCGTCGCGCGCCACGGAAGCCATCGTCGAAGGTGTAGTCGCCGGGAATCACCAGATGCTTGTCCAGGGTGATGCCGTAATCCTTCAGCGCGGCCTCGTAGCCGGCGTAGCGCTCGCCACTGGAGCGATGCTGCGGGCCGCCCCACAGGAAGCCGATGCGTTGATGGCCCAGTTGCACCAGATGTTCGGTGATCTCATACGCCGCAGCGCGGTCGTCGATGTACACACACGGGCCATCGCCCGGGTCGTCGGTAGCGGCGATGATGCGCACGCTCTTGATACCGCGCGCGGCCAGCCCGGCCATCAGCTCGGGGCGCTCTGACATCGGTGCAGTCAGCACCACGCCGGCCAGACGTGAGCGTTGCACCCATTCGGCCAATTCTTCGGCCAGCAACGGCGAGGTGGAATCGCAGGGATGGATCTGCAGACCGAAGCCGGTTTCGCGGCACGCGGCCAGCACGCCATTTTGAATGGCGATGATGTGGTACGGGTTGGGGTTGTCGTACACCAGACCGATCACGAACGGCGTACCGCTGCGCAGATTGCGTGCGGACGGATCGGGTTCGTAGTCGAGATCGGCGATGGCGCGCAGCACGCGCGCGCGCGTGGCCTGCATCACCGATGGCTCGTTGTTGATCACCCGCGACACGGTCTTCAACGAGACCTTGGCGCGCTCGGCGACATCTTTGATGGTGGGCCTGCGCATGGATGTACCTTGTTCGTCGGAACGCATCATGCCGCGTCGCTCACTTGGCCTGGGCCGGCAGGCCCACGCGATGACCGCGCAGCGAATAGAACAGGATGTACAGATAGCACGGCACCATCAGCGCAGCGAACACGACCTGGAAGTCGTAGTGCTGTTTGAGAATGGCGAACAGCTGCGGAATGATTGCGCCACCGGCAATGCCCATGACCAGCAGTGCCGAACCGATTTCGGTAAAGCGGCCGAGCCCGCGAATGGCCAGCGGGAAGATCGCCGGCCACATCATCGCGTTGGCAAACCCGAGCGCGGCAACGAAGCCCACCGACACATAGCCGTGGGTGAGCAAGGCACCGAGCGAGAACAGCACACCCAGCACCGCCGACACGCTCAGGTAGCGTGCCTGCGAGATCACGCGCGGAATCAGCACCAGGCCGGCGATATAGCCCACCAGCATCGCGCCCAGCGTGTAGGAGGTGAACAGTTTGGTGCTGTCCAACGGCAGATTGAAGCCGTGACCGTAGGTGCCGATCGCATCGCCGGCCATCACTTCCACGCCCACGTACACGAACAGGCACAACACGCCCAGCCACAGATGCGGAAACTGGAAGATGCTGGATTTCTGCACGCCGGCAGCGCCGGGCGTTGCATTGGCCTCGGAGGCCTTGAGTTCGGGCAACGGCGAGAACAATACGCCGATGGCCAACAGCAACAGTACGCCGGACATCACCAGGTATGGCGCATGGATCTTGGCGGCAAACGCAGTGAGCAAGGTTTCCTTGGTCGCGGCATTGGCACTGGCCACCTGCTCGGACAGATCGCCGATGCCGTGCAACACCAGCGAGCCGATCAGGATCGGCGCCAGGATGCCGGCGATCTTGTTGCAGATCCCCATCAGTGCGATACGCCGGGCCGCGCTTTCGATCGGGCCGAGGATGCTGATGTACGGGTTGATCGCGGTCTGCAGCAGCGCCAGGCCGCTACCGATCACGAACAGGCCGGCCAAGGCACCGGGATACCAGCGCTGGGTGGCGAACTGGCCGAACGCCGCCGCACCCACCGCCATCACCACCAGACTCAGCGCCAGGCCTTTCTTCATGCCGGTGCGTTTGAGGATCCACGACGAGGGCAGCGCCAGAAAGAAATACGACAGGTAGAACACCATCAGCACCAGAAACGCGTTGACCTCGTTGAGGTCGAACGCCAAGCGCACGAAGGTGATCAGCGGCCCGTTGATCCAGGTGAAAAAGCCGATGATGAAAAACAGCACGCCGACGATGGCGATCGAGACAACGGGATTTGCGGGCCTGGCAGTAGTCATGGATCGGCTGGCTCTGAGGTTGTCGTTGGGGGACGCCGGGTGGAATCAGCGGCGCAGTTCGGCGACGAAATCGTAGAAGTCGTTGTGGCAATAGGTGTCGGTCAATTCGATCGCGCTGCCATCGCGCGCATAACCCACGCGCACCACATGCAGGATCGCCTCACCGGTCTTCATGCGCAGGTGTTCGGCCAGCCGCGCAGGCAGATTGATCGCGCGGAAATACTGCAACGCGCGTACCACCGGGGTGCCTTGCGCATCCAGATAGCTGTAGAGCGAATCGCCGATCTGCTGCGGGTCGGCGACGATGCGTTGCGGCAGCACCGCGTGCTCGTAGGCCATGACGCGGTCGTCGGCGCTGCGCAAGCGCGTCAGCGACGCCACGGCTGCATCCGGCGACAGACCGAGCCGCAGGATTTCTTCGCCATGCGCCGGACGCAGCCGCCGCTCCAGCCAGCGCGTGCCCGGCTCGTAACCCTTGATGCGCAGAGTCTCGCTGAAACTGGTCAGGCCGCTGAGCTGATGCTGGATCTGCGCGGTGACGAAGGTGCCGGCGCCCTGACGGCGCGAGACCAGGCCTTGTTCGACCAGCACGTCCACCGCCTGGCGCAGGGTCACCCGCGAAATCTGCAGCCGCTCGCACAGCTGGCGCTCGGCCGGCAGCGCCTCGCCGGCCTTCCACTCACCGCCGCGGATGGCGTCGGTGAGCTTGCCTGCCAGTTGCAGATACAACGGGGTCGGCGCGGACGCGTCCAACGCCAGATCGTCCACCCGGGGATCGGTATCGTTCCGGGGTGCCGCCTTGGGTTTGGCCATTGCTTGTCCTCCGGACCGACTTGGATTCGTTAGGTCCAATATAGTACCAATTTTGCCGCAGCGCATCTGTGCGGTGCCGATCCCGGCGACAGCTCGCACTGACCTGCGAATCGCAAGGTTCCGCGCGTCACGCGGCGGCCGGCGCTGGCAGGACCTGGCGGCGACAACCTGCAAGCATCGGCAGCCATACCATCACTTGACGCGCCGTGGCCTCACAACCGCAGGTACCAGCGCCGCCGATCCATCCACCAGCCCACGCCCCAGCACAGCAGCGTGTAACTCAGTGCGCAGAGCAGCGAGCCGAGCGGGCCGGGCGCGATGGTCTGGAAGACGCGGATACCGGCCCAGGCGTACAGGTCCTGGCCGGAGCTGCCGGCCGGGAGCAGGCGCAGCACCACCACGAACAATTCGGAGAACAGATAGATCGCCAGCGGGTTGCGCCCCAGCACGGTGAAGAAGTCGCTGCCGCCGATCCAGCCGCGCAGCTCCAGCAGGTAGACCAGCACGCCCAGCGCCAGCAGATCCAGGCCCACGGTGCAGGCGACGAACGACCCGCTCCAGAGCTTTTTCGACAGCGGCCAGGCGGGGTTCCACAGCAGCGCCAGCAGCACCAGGCCCACGCCGGCCAGCAGCAGCGTGCGCGTGGCTGCAGCGGTCTTGCCGCGGCGCTGCAGGAAGCGCCCGGTCACATACCCGGCCAGCACATTGACCGTGGCCGGCAGCGTACCGAGCAGGCCTTCCGGGTCGAAGCCGTTGTCTTTGCGATACAGGTGCGCGCGCCCGTATAGCCACAGATCCAGCCGGGTGCCGGCATTGCCGGTCTTGCTCAACTCGGCGCCGGGCTGGCCGAAGACGTATAACAGCGCCCAGTAGCCCAGCAGCAGCGCCACGCAGGCTGGCGCGATGCCGCGTGGCGGCAGATAGCGCACCAGCAACGCCGCAAGCAGATAGCACAAGCCGATGCGTTGCAGCACGCCGGTCAAGCGGAGTTGATCGATCGCGGTGAATGCCCATCCCCCACCGGGCTGCAGATGGAAGAACGGAAACCAGTACATCAGCACGCCGCATAGAAAAATCAGCGCGGCGCGCTTGCCCACGCGGCCGAGAAACGGCCGATGCGGCGTGTCTGTCGCCAGCGCGAAGCTCATCGCGCTGCCGACTGCGAACAGGAACGAGGGAAACACCAGATCGGCGAGTGTGAAGCCGAACCAGGCCGCGTGGGTCAGCTGCGCATACGCCTGCGCACCCGGCCCGGCGGTGTTGACCAGGATCATCAGGAAGATGGTCAGGCCACGGAAGACGTCCAGCGATAGAAAGCGTTCGCGCTTTGGCGTTAGCGTTGGCGATGCAGTGATCGCTGTAGCAGCGGGTGTTTGTTCGCTCATTGCAGTTCCTTGCCCAGGCACTGCAGGTGGGTGCGAGGTGTGCGTTTGATGCCGATGGCTTGCGTGATTGCATCGCCGCTGCAGCGGTCATGCATGCTGACGAAGCGCAAGACGGATCCGCTCATTGGGCGGCACCTTGGAAAGTTCCGTGCGTGGTGCCGTGCATGGCGCCGTGCATGGCGCCGTGCGCAATTTCTTGCACCTCGCTTTGCATGTCGCTTTGCAGAGCGCTCGGCACATCGTCGTGCGCATCCACCTGCGCCAGCAACGTGCGCAGCGAGGTCAGTGGATCGCGTGGTGGCTGACGCTTCGGCACCGTGCCCTGCTCGGCCCATTGACGCTCCCACGCTGCAAGCTGTTTGTTGAAGGCCGCTTCGTCGAACGGCGTGCCCGCCTTGCGTGCAGCACGGTAGGCGCTCAGAAAGCGCGTCCAGCGCTGCAGATAGAACTCCGCGTACATGCCTTGCCACGCCTTGGACGCGTAATCGGCAAGATTGCCATCGCCGCCCCAGACGCTGACCTGCGCACGTGCGTTGCCGACATACACGCGACGTAACGCGGCATCTTCGCCCGCGGCAGCGGCCGCCTGGCCGGTCCAGTCGGCGAGGGTTTCGTGTTGGCCGCCGACCAGTGCATCGAGTTCTTGCACCAATCGCGTCGTGTGCGCCAACAGCGCATCGCCGCGTGCGAAGTTGCCGGCGCCGTACGCCTGCACCACCGCCTGCAGTTGACGGTCGGCGTGCAGGCTGAGGTAATGCCGCGCGTCTTCGATCAGGTCGTAGCGGTAGAGCGGTGCGTCGGCGTAACGGTCGGCTTGCTGCAGTAGCGCGTCGATGGCGCGGCGCAGGCGTTGCGGATCGCCGGGGCGATCGTCGAAGCCGACGATGTCGGCAGTCGGCCGCTTGAACAGCAGATACGCGCCGGCCCGCTTGTTCCACCAGCGCGGCGACCAATAGCGGGTCTGGTAGATGCCCGCTTCCAGATCCGACCAGGCCTGCAGCAATGCCGCATCGCTGTGTCCGTAGCGGGCGCGCGTGTACTGCGTGAGCCACTGCGACCAAGACTGCTGCGGGCCTTCCCAGGCCAGCGCGTAGAGATACTCGTAGACCACCGAGTTGCTGTGCAAGCCTTCGGGAAACACGCCGAAGCCGCGCAGATTGCGTTTGTCCGGATCGGCCAGCAAGGCCTGCAGATCCTGCCGATAAAACGCAAAGTCGCCGTACAGCGGATTGCTGGCGCCGTAGTTGTGCACGTAGCCGTAGATCCATTGTTTGTTGTCGAAGGCCTGCGAGGCCTTCCAGGTGCCGGGATAACGGTCGTTGCCGATATCCAGCACCATCAACCGCGCGTCCGGCACCTTGCCCAGAAACGCGGCGATCGCCTGCGGTTGCCAGAACTCGCGGTCGGCACCGAACAGCCAGCCCTGCATTACCCAGGTGGCCTGCGGATTGACCTGGGCGATGGAGCGATACAGCGCCTGACCGTACTCGGCCAGGCGCGCATCGCGTTGCGCAGGCGGCACTGCTTTGGCGCGTACGGCATCGGAGTTGGCGATGCTGTCGCCGTACTTGGCGGCGGCCACGTCGCTGCCGTCGTCGGCCACCGGCGGCAGCATCTCGTTGAAGGCATCGGCCAGATAAAACTCGCCTGCGCCGTAGGTTTGCGTGTACAGCTCGAGGAACCGCCGCGCGACCTTGGCGAACAGCGGATCGCGCGGATCCAGCCAATAGGTTTCGTGAAAACCTTCCCAGGCGCGCATGCGGTAGATACGTGCGTTCGGATGCGCCTGCGCGAACGCCTTGGGCACGTAGCCGGCAAACGCCGGCAATACCGGCTGCATGCCCAGCTCGCGCATGCGCGTGAGGATCTGCGTCTGCAGCACGCGCTTGCTGTCGATCCATTGCTGCGGCAACGGCGCGCGATAGCCTTCGATATTGCCCATGCGCTGCCACGGGGTGAATGCCGGCCCGGAGAAATACTCCGCCAGCGCGCCATCGCCCACACCGAACTCGCGCCACAGCGCTTGCCAGATCGCCTCCTGCCCTTCCATCGCCAGCGGCATGTCGATGCCGTGCAACGCCATCCAGTCGATCTCGCGCTGCCAGCGCGGCCAGTCCCAGAACGGCGTGGTGTAGGCGTAGGTGCAGGTATTGAGATAGGCACGATGGGCAAACGGCGTGCGCACCTGGCCGCTGCTGTAGGCCGGCCATTGCGCCGGCAGCGCCACGCGGTCGCCTTCCCAGCTCATCGAGGCCGCACCGGCCTGGCCGAGATAGGCGTAGGCGCCACGCGCCAAGGCCACCTGCGAGGAACCGGCAATGCGCACCGTGTCGCCGCCGGCATCGATGCGATACCAGTCCGCGCCGTCGCCGCGCGGCGCCACGCGCATCTCGAACTGGGCGGCGCGTGCGCCGATCAGGCGTTGCAGCACCGCCTGTGCGGGCGGTGCGGCCAGCACGGTGACGGGAACGGCGACCAACGCGCTCAGCACTGCGCCGGCGAACAGCCGCACGGGCGACGACGGGAAAAACGGTAAGGCAATCATGGCGAGTTCCGATAATGCACGGTGACGACGTCGTGGAATCCAAACGGCTGATCGGCAGCGACCTGCAGGATCACCGCCAGCGTGCGCGCGCCTGTCGCCGGCGCAAGCGCCAACTTGATCGGCGTGCCAGCCGCAGCTTGCGTCACTGCGTTGCCATCCAGAAAGACCTGCGCCGGCCCACTGAGGCGGCCCAGATCGAGCACGCCGCCGTGGGCCTGCACGCCTTGCCACGGCGTGAACCGGGTGCGGTACAACACGTAGCCGGCGCGTTCGGGCGCGGTTTCCAGCGTGCCGGGCAACGTATTGCTCCAGCTGTTGTTGTCGTTGGGGCGGCGCGAGAGATCCGGTGCCGGCGGCTGCGCGAAGGCGGCGGTGTGGCGCCAGCTTTCGACCACCATCACCGGCGCGGCCACTGCCACAGACGCCGGTAGCGGCACCGCCGTGCAGGCGATCTCGGCCACCGCTTCTTGCAGTCCTGATGCACGCGCCTGCAGGCGCAGTACGCCGGCACCGCGGCCGGCCTGCACGATGGCCTGCGCCAGCCCGTTGAACAAGGCCACCTGCGTGGCCTCATCGGGTGCGTGCGCATTCGGGTTGCCATTGCCCACGCCCAGCAACCGGCTGCCGCTGATGTGCAGTGTCAGCGTTGCATTGCAATCGGGCACGTGGCGGCCTTGCGCGTCCACCGCTTCCAAGGTCACCGGCTGCGCGTCGCGGCCATCGCCGCGTAGTTGCGCGCGGTCGGGCGTCAATCGCAGCGCAACCGCTGCGCTGGTGGTTTCCACGCGCGTGCGCGCCACCTCGCGACCATCGCGCCAAGCCACCGCTTCGAGGACGCCTGGCGCGTACTGCACCTGCCATTGATTCATCTGTGCGCGATCCACCGCCTGTTTTCCCAGCGAGCGGCCATTGAGCCACAGCTCCACCTGCGCGGCATTGCAGAACGCCATCACCTTGATCGGCTGGCCTTCGCGGCCTGGCCAGTTCCAGTGCGGCAACAGATGCAGCACCGGCGCATCGTCGATCCACAACGCGCGCCGCAACCAATACGCTCCTTTGGGAAATCCACACTGGTCCATGATGCCGAAGAACGAGCCCACCGACGGCCATTCGAACGGCGTGGGTTCGCCGCGATAATCGAAGCCGGTCCACACGAAGCTGCCGGCAACGAACGGGCGCTCGGCAATCAGCTGCCAGGCGCGGCGATGGGTATTGCCCCAGTCGGCGGCCAAGCTGTCGTCTCCGGCCACCACGTGTGCGTCCATGTCGGTGAACCACGCCCCGCGCGTTTGAAACGCGCTGGTGTCTTCGCTGGACAGCATCGGCGTGCGCGGGCGCGCGGCATGCACACGGTCGTAGTTGTACTGGCGATAGTTGAAGCCGAGCACGTCCACCACATCGGCCGCGCCGCGGGTGGCGAACATGCCATCGTTCATGCCGGCGGTGATCGGGCGGGTGTCGTCGAGCGCACGCACGGCGCTAGCGGCGCGCGCGATGATGGCGTAGCCGGTGGCGGTGCCCTGCAGCGGCTCTTCGTTGAGCAGCGACCACGCAAACACGCTGGGATGGTTGCGCTGGCGGCGCACCATCGTTTGCAACAGCGCCACGTACTCGGGTGCGGGGTTGAACAGGCGGTTCTCGGCCATCACCAGCATGCCGAGCCGGTCGCAGGCCTGCAGCAGTTCCGGCGCCACCGCGTGATGCAGGCGGATGGCATTGCAGCCCATCGATTTCAGGCGACGCAGGCGAAACGCATGCAAGGCATCGGGCAGCGCCACACCGACGCCGGCATGGTCCTGATGCAGGCACACGCCCTTGATCTTGAGCGCGCGGCCATTGAGGAAAAAGCCGTGGTCGGCATCGAAGCGCAGGCTGCGAAAACCGATCTCGCACTCGGCATGATCGCTGCGGCCGTCTTCCCCGCGCACGCTGGCCACCACGCGATACAGCACCGGCGTGTCCACGCTCCAGCGCTGCGGCTGCGCGACCGATACGCTCGCTTTTGCTTGCGCAGTGCCGAATGCAGCGACGCGTAGTTGCGTCTCGCCATGCGCCATCACAGCACCACGTGCATCGCGTAGTTCGACATCTACCCAGGCCTCGGCAGGCTGCTCGCCACTGTTGACCAGATCCAGCTCCACCGGCACCTGCCAGACATCGCCCGGGCCTTCACGCGGCACCGCTGCCAGGCCATCGCCAGCGATGTGCAACGGCGTCCGCAACACCAGCCAGGTGTGCCGGTAGATGCCGCCGCCTTCGTACCACCAACCGTCCATGGCTTCGGCATCGACGCGGATGGCGATGCTGTTCAAGGCGTTGCCGTAGCGCGCGACCGGCGTGAGATCGATCACCAACCCGTTGTAGCCACTCCAGCTGCGCGCCATCAGCATGCCGTTGACCCACACGGTGGCATGGCTGGCGATGCCGTCCAGACGCAGCTCCACCGCCTGGCCGCGCACGGACTCTTCCAGCCGCAGCGTGCGCCGGTACCAGGCGATACCGCGCGGCCGATAGCCTTGCGCGATATTGGCGTCGGCGCGCACTGCCTGCTCCACCACAAAATCGTGCGGCAGTTGCAGCTGCCGCCAACCGGTGTCGTCGAAGTCCGGCGCGGCCGCGCCCCAGGCCCGGCCGGCCTTGGCGTTGTCGTAGGTCTCGTCCTGCGCAAGCAGACGCGGGAACGGCAGATCGCCGGCATGGAACCGCCAGCCCTCATCCAGATCCAGCCATTGGCCACTGCCATCTTTGACCGATGGCGGCGGAGTGGGACGCGGCTTTCCGGTAACACCAGAGCCTGCAGTTGCAGCGCTCGCCATGCCGGGAGTCAGCGTCGGAACCCCGAGCAACGAGGCACAGACGCTGCCGGCGAGGAAGTCACGTCTGCGCATGGCAGTGCCCGATCAACAGCATTGCGTACGTGCCCTGCGACCGACGCGCAGCAGCAACACCCGCAGCATCTTTGAACTGCGCTTCCACAACACCCGCAGCATCTTTGAACTGCGCTTCCACAACAGCTGCAGCATTGCATCCAATGCGTGCTGTAGCACGCAGCCGTGCACGGTGGCGCTGCGCCCCCTCCCCCGCCATCAAAGCATGTCCCACTGCATCGACAGGTAGTAGCTGCGACCGGTAACGCCAGTCATCTGCCAACGGCTGGTGATGTCCTTGTAGGCCTCTTCGGTGCGGTTGGTGAGATTCAGGCCGCCCAGCTGGAAGCTCAACTTGTCGTTGACCTGATAGCCGAGCACCGCATCCAGCTGCGTGCGCGCCTTCATGGTGTGGCCTTCGCGCGCGAAGAAGCTGTCGCTGCTGTCCTGCTCGTACTCGCTGCGATGGTTGAGCGAGACGCGTGCCGAATAATGCTGGCTTTCCCAGTATGCGGTGGCGTTCCAGGTCTGCTCGGACAGATTGCGGATCTGGAATGCCGTATCGCGCTGCGGAATCACCCGGGTGAAGTTGGAGGTCACACCGAAGCCATCAATCGGCAGCCACGCATCCAGCGACTGCGTCCAGCCCAGCTCGTAACCGCGGATCTTGACCTTGCTCGGATCGTTGGTGGTGGCGGTGATCTCGTAGATGTTGCCGCCGCCGTCCACGCAGTCGCCGGCCGCATTACTGGACAGTGCGGTGCCGTTGAACGCGCCCGGGCAGACGATGCTGTTGAAGGTGCCGTTCTTGATGTTCTTCCAGAACCCGGCAACGGTCAGCGCGCCACCGTTACCGTAGTACCACTCCAGGCTCAGGTCGGCCTGGTCGGCGGTCAATGCCTTCAGATCGGTCTGGCCCTGGGTGACGATGAACGTGGTGGTGCCGCCGGTATTGGTGCCGGTGGAGATCGTCGAAGCGATGGCGGTATTGCTGTCCAGGATCGGCCGCACCAGCACCTTGGCGGCGGCAAAGCGCAGCAGCAGGTCCTCGCGCATGTCCAGCACCAGATTCAGGCTGGGCAACCAGTTGGAATAGTCGTACGGCGCGCGCGCGGTACCGATCACCACGTTGGCGTCGTCGCTGGCTGCCTGCGCCTGGGTGAGATAGGTGTCGGTGGTGCGTTTGGTGTTTTCATACCGCATGCCCACGTTGCCGCGCAGGCGCATGCTGCCGATGTCGGTATCGATGCGGGCCATTGCATAGGCCGATGAAATGTCGTTCTCGATGCTGTAGCTGCTCTGCGGGGCGAACAGCACCGGCACGGTGATGCCGGCAGCCGCCAGCGAGCGCGCGTAGGCCGCGATGTCCGGGGTGACCCAGCTGTCCTGCGAGGCGAGTTGTCCGTCGAGGAAGTTGCTCACCGTGCTGTTGGCGGCCGACAGTTCCGGGAACATGTCGAAGCCCGACACGGCACCGGTCCTGAGCAAATACAGAAAATCGCGCCGGCGCACATCGCGGTCGAAGGTTTCGCGGCGGTATTTGGCACCGAAGCGCACTGCGTTCAACGCCCCCAGGTCCAGATAACGCTCGGCATCCAGTTGCAACGACCATTCCTTGTTGCTGAGCGACTGGATGCCGCCATTGGGATATTCGCTACGCACCAGATTGGCCTTGTCCCAGGCGCTGGCATCGGTGGCGTCGGCATCGGTGATCAGCGAAATCGCATCCGGATTCGAGGTGTCCAGCAACGTCGAGGTCGGCTTGCGGCCCAGGATCGCCGCGCGCTCGTTTTCGTCGGTCTTGCCTTCGGTGTAATTGGCCGCGCCACTCAAGGTCCAGGCATCGCCCTTCCACTTGAAGTCGTAGGTCAGCAGCCGCGTGGACAGATCGTGCTGTTCGATCTGGCGGTTGTTTTCCAGCCAGTAGTCCGACGCCGACACCTGCGTGGCGGTGAGCCCATTGGTCTGCAACACGGTCAGCGGGTTGCGCTCGAACGAGTACACCAGCTGGTTCATGTCGTTGGCGGTCTTGTCCTGCGAATACAGCGCAGTGAGGTTCATTTCCAGACTGTCGCTGGGCTTCCACTGCAGCCCGCCGTTGAACATCTTGCGGGTGGTTTCGCGCTCGATCGAGCGGTAGCGCGGGCGGCGCGGAATGTACAAGGTGCCGGCGTCGGTTTGCTGCGTATACCAGCGGTCGATCCACAGATAATCGGCGCGATCCTTGAGCTTCTGATACCCGGCGCTGAGGAATACGCCCAGATCGCCGCCACCGAATTTGAACTGGTCGATATAGGTCAGCACGCCTTTGGGCGTGGGCGCACCGCCGGCAAATTCAGCGTATTGCGCCTTGGCCGAAAACAGCAGCTTGGTCTGCTTGTAGTCCAGCGGTTTGGTAGTGTTGATGTTGACCGTGCCGGACAAGCCACCGGCATCCATGTCGGCCGACGGCGACTTGATCACCTCGATCCCGGCGGCCACTTCCGGCTGGATGATGTCGTAGCGGAAGCCATCGGTGAAATCGGCGCTCTTGATCACCTGACCGTTGATGATGGTGGCCGAATACTGCGGCCCCAGGCCACGCACGCTGATGGTGGAACCGCGCCCGTTGATGGTGGAGATCTGCACGCCGGGAATGCGCTGGATCGCCTCGGCGATGTTCTCGGCAGGGAACTTGCCGATGTCCTGCGCCGAGATGCCATCGGTCATGCGCACGTCGTCGCGCTTGTTGTCCATCGCGGTGATCAGGCTCTTCTGGTACGAACTGGTGACCTTGACCGTATCGAGCTGGGAAATCTGCGCAGCGTCTGCAGGCGGCGACTCCTGCGCCTGCGCGCTGGCGCCGCAGGCAAGCAGCGACAGCGCGATGGCGATGGACAGCGAGGAAGGCGAACAACAACGCAACGAGGCACGCGAGACAGGTGACATGGGAGATCCTGAGGTGGAATGGCTGGACGACGACGCGACTGGCATTCCGATCGATCAGCGATGATAGATCCCGGCGTTGGGCAACCCACCCACACGCGCACAGGCCCCCAGTCCCGGACATACGGGACCGCCTGCGATCTGTTGTTTGAGAAACACCCCGTACGGCCCCCCGTGGGTGCCGATGCCGCCTCCCTCCCAGGACGGACATCGCGTGCTATTGCTGATCAACGGCCCTGACTGGCAAATACCAATTCAGTGGATTTGATTCTTATGGTCTTTAAAAGATTCTGTCAACAGTCACTGTCGAAAGCGTTTGATCGCTCCTCGTGACTAGAGCCAAGTCCTTTACCCAGGGGTTTTTGTGGATGCGCTCAGGATCATTCGGGTGCATCCCGGGTATCGTTGTCACAGGACCAGTCAATGACCAATTCGCTATTACCAGACCAATTTTGTTCCAGGCGACTGTGCCAGACGTACCGCATTCGCTGGAAGCTGCGTCACAGTCCATATTCAGGCGTTCCTGCGTGTCGAAAGCGGCGTCAATGTCTCACCAACGCAACCAGCTGACTGTTGCAATGACTACAGGCGGCGCTACGCCGACAACGTTGTCAGCAGGCTAGCTATGCGCGCCATCAAATCGGCCTGGACGAAGCAACAAGCCATCACGCATGCACGCTAATGGTGCAGAAGACAGCCTACCTGGCGCGCAGCCCGCAAAGCCGCGCTCAGCGCAATTGCCCCTGATCGATGCGCAACAACGTGCGCTCAGGCGTGGCGGCAAAGCCCAGCAGTTGCAGGCCCACGCCCAACACCGCGTCCTGACCGGGATCGACGCGCGACTGCAGCTGCCAGCGTCCGTCGCGCCACAGTTGCAGCTGCGCGTTTGCCTGCACGCCTGCAGGCAGCGCGGCGTCCGGCAGCAGTGTCAGCACCGCCGTGTCATCCACGCACACCGGTTGCCCGGATAACCGCAGCGGCGGCAGGCCCGGCAGCTCGCCCGCCCCACTCGGCAGCAGTTGCAGGCTGACCCGCCCGCGTGCGTGCACGCAGCGGGTGGCATCGAACAGCAGCTCGACCTGCTGCAGTTCCAATGCCAGATCGATCAAGGTCATCCCAGCAGGCTGGCGTACCAACAACTGCCCCTGCGCATCGCGAATGCCGTGTTGCGTGCCATCCACCAGCAGAACTTGCAGCTGCGTGGCCTGCAGGTGCACCTGGCGCTCGCCACGCAACAACGGCCAGACGCGTGGCCGCACCGCGACATCGCCGAATGCGATGCCCTGCCATTGCACCTGCCGCAACTTACCGGCCCACACCGGCCCATCCACTTCCAGCACCGAAAACGGCAGCCCCTCGCGTGGCAGCACCAGGCGCAGTGGCAGCCATGCCAGTAGCGCGACCAACAGCATCAGCAGAAATACCAGGATCCAACGCGTGCGCGTCACGGTGCGGGCTCCGCAAATCGGCAGCGTACGCGCAGTTGGCCCTGGTCGCGCACGATGCTCAGCTGCGTCGGTGCCAGGCCATGCGCTTGCCGCAGCCGTTCCAGCCAGGCGAACAAGGTGGTGGCGCTCACCGCATCGATCTGCACCTCCAACCGGCCCGAAGCGCTGCGCTGTTGCGAGGTGATGCCGACACCGGCATCGCGTGCGCTGCTTGCGATGATGTCCGCCAGCGCGGCTTTGCCCGGTGCGGTGGGGCGCTTGGTTGCCGACTTCTGCGCAGACGCATCGAGTACCAACTGCGCCGCATTTGCATAGCGCGCTTGTGCCTGCGCACGCCAGTGCCGCAGTGGCATGTAGAGCGCATACCACCCGACGAACGCGGCCACTGCGGCGCACATCACGCCCAGCATCACCCGTTCGCGTGGCGCACGTGTCTGCCACCATTGCTGGCCGCGTTGCAAACCTCCATTCATCGCAGCGGCTCCATTACGAACGGCGTGCGCATGCGATCGTCTTCGCTCTGGCTGGTGCCTGGTTGCACTTTCCATCCGGCCTCTGCCAGCCGCGCGGAAAACTGCTGCACGCTGGCGGCATCGGTATGCAGCAGTGTGGCCCGCAACGGCTGTGCGGATTGATAGTCGAGCTGATCCAGTTCGGCAGCGGGAATCGCATCGACTGCGGCGAACAAGGTGCCGAGCTGCACCGCCAGGGTATCGACCGCCGCACCCGCATGCCGACGTGCCTGCAGCGCTGCCGGTATCGCCGCTGTGTCGTGCACGCCCAACTGTGCGGCGGCGCGCGACTGCAGCATGCGCACGCCGATCTCGTAGCGCAGTGTCTGCGCCAGCATCAGCAGCAGTGGCGACAGCAACACCAGCGCGGCCAATGCCGCAAGACGACGCGGCGTGACCATCTGCGCGGTGGCCGGCTTTGCGGCGAATGCCTGCTGCAGCAGATTGATCGGCGCGTGTGTGGCGCATCGCGCAAAGCAGGCGATCGCCAGCGCAGGATCAGGCGTTGGTGGCTGTACCGGTGCGCGCTCGCCCAGCAGCATGCGTGCAACCTCGGGCTCTAGGCTGCAGGCCAGGCCTGCGGCACGGATCAGCCAACGGCCATCCCAGTCCATCACTGCCGCCGCACCGTCAGCGCCAGGTTCCAGCAGCAGACAGTCGGGCACCACGGCATCGGGGACGACGCCTAGCTGCGCTGCGCGCGCCAGCCACTGCTGCATCACCGCGCTCTCCACCGCAGCCACCAGGCGCGTACCATCGGCTTCGGCAGTCTTGGCGATCACCACATGCAAGGTCTGCGTCTCCACGGCCAGATGGTCGGCCAGTTGCAGGCGTGCGGCGGCTATCGATTGCGCGGTGCTGCGGCCAGGCAATTTCAGCCAGCGCAACTGCACGTCCACGCCCGGCACCAGCAGCACGCAGCGTGCAGACGCTTCGAACGGCGCGCTGGCTGCGCGTTGCGACAGCACCTGGCCATGCGCATCCACACGCACGGCGATAGCCTGCGCAGTGGCATCGGTGGTCAGCAACAGCAAGGTGGTACTCATTCGTCGGAACTCCATTGGCGTGCCACCAGCCGCACGCGCCCCGCAGGGTCTTGTTGCAGCAAGGCATCCAGCATCACCTGCGCGCCTGCATGGTCGACCTGGCTGTAGAGGGAGAAATAACGGGTGCGTAGTTCGATCTGTTCCAGCACTGCATTGGAAGGCTCGGCCTGGATCAGCGCAGGCAGGCTCAGGAACGTCCTGGCATCGCGCCATCCTCCGGCAGGCCGCGCGGCAATCACGCGTCGCGCAGCCGGCAATTCCAGCGCGCCTTCGGTCAGCGCCACCAGCACCGGCGCATCGTCCAGGCCTAGCGTATTGATATTGATCGGCGACAAGCGCCCTTCCGGCCATGCGCAGACATACGGCCGCAACTGCGCGATGACCTGCGGGGTATAGCCGACGATGGCGCGCAGTTCGCTGACGCCCGCCAACAAGGTTGCAGCGGTGCGTAGCGGCGCCGCCGATTGCAGATAGCGATCGTCTTCAGCGCCTTGCGCACCGGGCCGGCTGTCGCTGTCGATCCAGTCCACCAGCGCATCGCTCAAGGCCTGCGCCTGTTGCGGCGCGATGCCGAGTACCTGCAGCAACGCGATGTATTGGCGTGCGCCCTCGTCGTTGCGTTGCCATTGCTCGGGAGCACCGGCGACCACACTGTTGAGATTGAAGCAGCCGCCGCGGTCGCGCAGACGCACGCTCACCGCGCCGTCGTCCAGCGGGAAGGTGATCGGTTGATCGTTCCAGCCGCCCTCCAGCGTGGTGCGCATCGGGTCGCGCCTGGCCAATGCCTGCAGACGTTGCCGCGCAATGGTTTCGGTGCCCAGCGCGTACCACTGCGCCTGCGTCATCGCCTCGCCATTGCCGCTACGACGCAGACCGAAGCGCAGATCGTCCAGCACCGCCACCATCAGCAGCGTCATCACTGCGACCAGCAGCAACACCGTCAGCAGTGCGACGCCGCGTTGCTGCGTACCTGCGTTCAAAGCTTTCACCCGCGCCCCTCCGGCAGCACGAACAGCTGACGCACGCGGCCCCATTGCTCCAGGTCCAGCTCCAGCGAGATCGCATCCGGCAGTGCCTCGAGCCCGCCGCTCCAGCCATCGCTCCACTGCGCGCGATAGTGAAACCCCACCACCGCCGAGCGCACGCCACGCAGCACCACCTGCGGCGTGCCGGCAACTGCGCCATCGAGTGCGGGGCGTGCACTGCGCTCGAGGCGTCCATCGACCACGCGGTACTCCACATACTGCAACGACGCACGCGGCGCCTGATCCGGGTTGCTCCAACCGCGCCGCACAAAACCGAACAAGGGCCCGGGCGCACCGGGCGGACTTGCGACGAACGCGGTGCGTGCAGCACTGCCCTCGCTGTTACGCGTGCGCCGCACAGCGGCCTGCTGCAAATCGCTACGCAGCAGACCATGCGCAAGTTGAAACTCGCGAATCTGCTGCAGGCGCGCACGTACCGCATCGCGCTGATCGATGCTCTGTCGCATCACCACCACTGCCGCGACCGCCACCAGTGCGAACACCGCCAGTGCGACCAGCAGCTCGATCAAGGTGAAGCCGGCACTGCCACGGGTGCACAGTGCGGCACGACGTGCGCGGATCATTCGGCGCTCCGCAAGACGCTGAGGCTGGCGATTTCCTGCGCCTGGGCTGCGGCCCGCACCTGCACCTGGATCCGCACAATGCCTGCGCCGCCGGCCGGCATCGACTTTCGCTGCCAGTCCCACCTGCGGCCACCCAAGGTCTCTTGCCCATTCGCCGGTGCCAGCGCTGTGGCCGTGGGCGCGAGCATCGCTTCGATTGCCTGATTCTCTGCAACCACCGCAGCCAACGCACGCTCTTCCAGCACCACGGCAGTGCGCGTGCTTTCGCCGGACAAATTCAGCAAGCCAACCACGGCCATGCCGAAGATCGCCAGCGCGACCATCAGTTCGAGCAGCGAGAATCCAGCGCTGTCATGGCGATTAGCGTTGTGGCGCATCGACCCGCACCACGCCGGCTGCATCCACCAGGACCTGCACCTGTTGTTGGCCTTGGGCCAGCGCGATGCGTTGCGGCGTGGCCGCGCCGGTAGGATCGAAACGCACGCTCACTTGGGTGCCGCCAACCGGCAACGCGGTCTGCACGCCAGCTGGCCAACGCAGTGCGGCGAAAGGTTTTTCATCCAGTGGCACCCAACGCTGCTGCGCCTGACGTCGGAATGCATATCCACCCGCATCGACAGTCACCTCGACCATGCGCAGGCTCAGGATCGCCTCGTCGCGTGCGTGCAGCAGGGCGCTGGCCAACGCATCGGCCTGGTCGTGCAGATCGCGCCGTGTATCGGGCAAGGTCATCACCACCAAGGTGCTGGCGAGTGCGGTGATCACCAGCACCGCGAGCAGTTCGAGCAAGGTGAAGCCGCGCGTGCGCGCAGGCGACATGCGCACCGGTGATTGTCTTGCAGTGGCCGTTTGCGCGAGCACCGTTGCAACTCAGCGCCAGTTGCCGATATCGGCATTGTCGGCGTCGCCGCCTTCCACGCCATCGGCGCCGAACGAGTACACATCGAAGCCACCACTACGGCCCGGGCGACGGTACTGATACGCATGGCCCCACGGATCTTCCGGCAGGCGACGGATATAGCCACCCTGGCGATACCGCTCCGGCCGGGTCAATCCGCTCGGCGCGTTGAGCAGTGCCTGCAAGCCCTGCTCGGTGCTCGGGTAGCCGAGGTTGTCCAGGCGATAGGTTTCCAGCGCCTGCTCCAGCACCGCCACGTCGGCACGCGCTTTTTCCACCATGGCGCGGTCCTGGCTGGGCATCACGTTGATCATCACCACGGTGGCAAGCAGGCCGATGATGACGATCACCACCATCAACTCGACCAGGGTGAAGCCGCGCATGCGCCCGCACGATGTGAGCGAGCCGAAGCGTGCGCGAGGATGGATGGACTGCATGAGGATCTCCAAGGATAGGCGGCCGCGCTCAACCAAGCGCGAGGGTGTTGAATTGCAGGATGGGCAGCAGGATCGACAGCACGATCACCGCCACCACGCCGCCAAGCAGCACAATGATGGCCGGCTCCAGCAGGCTCATCGCCGCGGTGGTGAACGACTCGAATTCGCGCTCCAGATAATCGGCGGCGCGTTCCAGCATCGGCGCCAGGCGCCCGCTGTTTTCGCCGCTGGAGGCCATGTACAACAGCGTCGGTGGAAACACGCCCGCCCGCTTCATCGCCGCGGCCAGGCTGCCGCCCTCACGAATCGCGGTGACCATGTTGTCGGTGGCCAGCCGCAATGCGCGGTTGTCGACGGTGCGCGCGGCGATCATCAAACCTTCCATCAACGGCAGCCCGCTGTTGACCATGATGGCCAGGGTGCGCGCCATGCGTGCGGCATGCAGATCGCGGATCAACCGGCCGAGCAAGGGCGCACGCAGCACCGCGCGGTCGGCGGCCAGGCGCAGCTCCGGGCGCTTGAGCAGCCGCAGCGCCGCGATCACCGCAATGACCAATGCCACCAGCAACGGAATGCCCGCATGCAACAGAAAGTTCGACACGCCAATCACCATGCGCGTCAGCAACGGTAACGCACGCCCCATCGAATCGAACTGGTCCACCACCTTGGGCACCACGAAGGTCATCAGCACGATCACCACCGCACCGGCGGTCAACGCCAACGCCGCCGGATAGACCAATGCAGACTGCAGCTTGCTGCGCACCTGCGCCTGCCGCTCCAACAGATCCGCCAACCGCTCCAGCACCTGCGGCAACGCACCGGCGCTTTCGCCCGCGGCCACCATCGCGCGATACAACGGCGGAAACGCGTTGCCCTGGCGTGTCATCGCATCGGACAGGCGAAAGCCTTCGACCACCAGCCCGTGCGTCTGGCTGGTCACCCGGCGCACGCCGCGCCGCTCGGATTGCGTGCCGATGGTGCGCAGCGCTTCTTCCAGCGGTGCGGTTTCCACCAGCGTGGCAAGTTGCCGGGTGAACAGCACCAGATCCTTGCCGCTGAAACGCGCCGGACGCACGCTGCTGGGCGCCACCGCCGCCTCCACGCGTACCGGCACCCACTGCCGCTGCTCCAGTTGCGCACGCGCAGCCTGCACCGTATCCGCGCTGATCACGCCCTGGCGGCTGTGTCCGTGCAGATCGAGCACGGTGTAATCAAACCGTGGCATGCGCATCGTCCTGTTGGCGGGTGACGCGCAGCGCTTCTTCCAGCGTGGTGAGGCCTTGCAGCACCGCCGCGCGCGCGGCATCGCCCAGGCGCGCTGCGCGTGCGAAGGCCGCTGCAGCCAGGGCATCTTCGTCGGCGTTGTCGCCGATCAGGCGGCGCATCGCGTCGTCCACCGCGATGGCTTCGTAGATGCCCACGCGCCCGGCATAACCGCTGTGGTGGCAGGCCGCGCAGCCCACGGCGCCATAGATGGTTGCATCGTCAGGCGCCTGCAACATCTGCCGCGTGTTGGCATCCAGCGGGCGCGGTGTGCGGCACTGCGTGCACAGGCGACGGACCAGGCGCTGCGCCAGAATCAGCCGCAGGCTCGACGCGAGCAGGAACGGTTCGATGCCCATGTCGCGCAGCCGCGTGACTGCGCCCACCGCATCGTTGGTGTGCACGGTGGACAGCACCAGGTGGCCGGTGAGGCTGGCCTGCACGGCAATCTGCGCGGTCTCGGTATCGCGGATCTCGCCGATCATCACCACGTCCGGGTCCTGCCGCAGGATTGCGCGCAAGCCGGCCGCAAACGTCATGCCCACGCGCGCGTTGACCTGGGTCTGGCCAACACCATCAATGGCGTATTCCACCGGGTCTTCCACCGTGAGGATATTGCGCGAGCCATCGTTGAGCAGGCTCAGCGCCGCATACAGCGTGGTGGTCTTGCCCGAGCCGGTCGGGCCAGTGACCAGCACGATGCCGTTGGGCACCTGCAAGGCGCGCTGCACGGTGTGCATTACCGCCGGCGGCATGCCCAACTGCGCCAACGACAGCGTGCCCTGCTCCTTGTCCAGGATGCGCAGCACCACGCGCTCGCTGCTGCGCGTAGGCAGTGTGGAGACACGTACATCCAACGCTTTGGCGCCCATCACCAAAGAAACGCGGCCATCTTGCGGAATGCGTTTTTCGGCGATATCCAGGCGTGCCATCACCTTCACGCGCGACACCAGCAGCGGGGCGATGCGTCCGGGCAGCGTGGCCGCTTCGCGCATCACGCCATCCACGCGCAAGCGCACGCGCAAGCGCGATTCGTACGATTCCAGATGCACGTCCGAGGCGCCCAGGCGCGCGGCTTCGGCAATGATGCCGTTGATCAAACGGATGATCGGCGCATCGTCCTGGCTGTCGAGCAGATCGGCAGTGGGGATATCGTCGATCAACGAATCCAGGCTGCCGTGCAGATCCAGCGCCTCCACCTGCACGCCCTGCTCCATGCCGGCATCGGCGTAGATCTCCGACACATGTCGGTCAAACACCGATGGCGCCAAGGTGCGTACCTGCAACGGCAGCCCGAGCGCACGCCGCAGCTCGATCAAGGCCTGCACATCGCCACCTTCGCGCAGGCCGATCTGCGCAGCGCTGTCGCTACCGAGCAGCACCACGCCGTGGCGCTTGGCAAACGCGTAGGAAATGCTGGCGCGCGCGGTGTTCATGGCATCAGCGCTGCAAAGGACGTGCGCTGGGCGCAGGCGTGGGTGCTAGTGCTGGTGCTGGTGGCGGTGCTGGCGCCACCGATGATGGCCCGGCCGGCAACTGCGGCGGCGGTGCACGCAGATAGTCGCGCACCAGTGCATCGAGCGCGGCTTCCGGATCGCCGTCGGCCAACTGGCGGTCGCGCAGATAGTTGTAGCGCGGCGCGGTCATGCGCTGCGCATCGGCCGCATCGCGGATGATGGTCGGGCGAATGAACACCATCAGATTGGTCTTGTCGCGATTGCGCGATTTATGCCTGAACAATGCGCCCAGGCCGGGCACATCGCCGAGCAACGGCACCTTTTCCACCGTCTGGCGGTCGTTCTGATCGAGCAGTCCACCCAGCGCGACGATGGCGCCGTTTTCCACCACCACGCGGGTTTCGATCTGGCGCTTGTTGAATACCAGCTCCGACGACTGCGTGCTGACCGGCCCGGCAATCGCCGAGACTTCCTGCTTGATCGCCAGGGTGATGCCGCCGGCGGTATTGATCTGCGGGCGCACTTCCAGCTGCACGCCCACGTCCTGGCGCTGGATGGTGCGGAACGGGTTGTCGTTGGCCGCGCCCAGCACTTCGCCGGTGGTGATCGGCACTTCTTGGCCGACCAGGATGCGCGCCTGCTCGTTGTCCAGCGTCATGATCGACGGTGTGGACAACAGGTTGGAGCCGGTGTCGCTCTTGACCGCATCGATGATCATGCCGAACACCGCATCATTGCTTTGCCCGGCCAGGCCGATCAATCCACCGCTCAACCCCAGCAACGATTGCGCGGCCACATTGCGCGCCTGCTCCAGCACCGAATCTTCCTCGCCATTGTTGCTGCGCGTGCCGGCAGCCGCAGCGGCCAGCGGCACGATGCCCGGCGCTGCACCACTGTATTGCGTGGCGATCAACGGCACGGTGCCATTGCGACCGGCCAGCAGCAGCTGCACGCCCAGGCGCTTGGCGGCGGTGTCGGAGATCTCTACCACAATCGCTTCGACCAGGACCTGCTCGCGATGCACGTCCAGTTGCCGGATCACATCCATCAAGGCGCGCTGGGTTTCCGGGTCGGCATTGATGATCAAGGCATTGGAGCCTGGGTAACGCACGATCACCGGGCGCTTGCCGGCAGCCGGTGCAATCACCTGCGTCTGTGCACCACCGGCAGCGGCTGCCACATCCACGGCAGTCGGGCGCGCATCCTGCCCAGGCTGCGCGTCATTGCCTGGCGTCTGCCCGACCAGCTGCTGCAACACGGGCAGCAATTGCTCGGCACTGGCGTGTTGCAGACGCACCACGCTGACATCGCCGCGGCGCTCTGCGCGTCCGTCCAGATCCACCGCGGTGCGCACCACGCGCTGCACCAGCGCCGGATCGCCGCGCACGATCAGCGAATTACTGCTTTCCACCGGCAACACCGACAGCACATTGCTGCGCTCGCCAGCCTGCCCGAACAGCGAGGTCAGCGTGCGCGCCAGTTCCTGCGCCGAGCTATTGCGCAAGGTCACCGTGTCGATCGCCGCGCGGTCGGTGTCGATCTGCGCGACCAGGCCACGCACGCGGCGCAGATTGTCGGCGTAGTCGGCAATCAGCAGGCTATTGCCTTGCGGCATCGCCATGATCACGCCTCCGCGCCCAATCAACGGCTTGAGGATCTCCGCGGCGCTGCGTGCATCCACGCGCTGCAGGGTGAACACCTGCGTGGCAAATCCCAGGTTGCCGTTGGCTGCGCTGCCAGGCTGTTGCGCTGCGGTGTCGTCGGGAATGATGCGATAGGTCGAAGGACCACTGGACACCGCGATCAAGCCATTGGCACGCAACACCGCCAGCAGCATGCCAAGCAAATCCTCTTCCGACATCGCCTGCGCACGCGCCACATTGACGGTGCCCTGCACGCGCGTGTCCACGATAAAGGTGATGCCGGTGGCACGCGACACATCCTGGATGAAGGCGCGCAGGTCCACATCTTGTAAACGCACGGCCGGCGCATCGGCGGCATGCAGCGACACCATCGGCACGGCCGGCAGTGCGAACAACAACGTGGCTGAAAGCAGCCATATAGGGCGAACAGCAGTCATTGCGGGCGCTTCAAGGTCATGGTGTGGGTCTGGCCGTCGCGGCGGTAGGTCAGCGTGGCCGCCTGGCCATCGCGCAGTTCGTCCTGCAGCTCGCGCAGGTGTTCGGCATCGAGCGTGCGGCCATTGATTTGAGTCAGCACATCGCCCGGTGCCAGGCCGGCCTGGCGCAGCAATGCGCCATCGCCGCGCGGCATCACGGTGAAGCCGCTGCCATCCGTACTTGCACGCAGGCCGGCGGTCGTCAGCAGTTGTTGCGGGTCAACGGCCGTGGCTGCGGCCACGCCAGCCACTGTGCCGACATTCGACATCACCGCAGGTACCGCGTTTGTCGCCGCTGTCGCGCTCGCTGCAGGCGATGCACTCGACGCCGCCGCCGTGGATTCCACCAACGCCAGACGCCGCACGCCGTTGCTTGCACGCAGCAACACGTGATCGCTCGCGATCGCGTGCACCACCACGCCAGGCACCACGGCATCGCCAACGCGATACGCGCCTTGCTTGCCATCGCCATTGCTCAAAAACGCGGCCGCTTGCGTACCGCCTGCGCGTACCCCATGCAACACGATGCCGTCGCTGTTGCTCTCGGGCACACTGCGATAGAACACATCGCGGCGCAGTGCGGGCAGATCCGCATTAGTTACCGTGGCGACCTGGCCAGTGCCCAACGGCCCGATCGGTGTGATCAACACCCACAGCAAGCGCGCGCACTGCAGCGCCAACACCGCAAGCAGCACGCAGGCCACCGCAGTGCGAACACCACGCAGCGTCATCACGGGTTTCAAGGAGGGCAAAGCGCGCTGCAAAGCGGACATCCGTCTCAGGATTGCGGTCGGATGACAGAATGCGGCAGCAATGTGTCAGTTCGAAGAAACCGATGACACATGCCGACACACGGCGACACACCATCAAACGCAAAACGCCCGCCATGCGATGCATAGCGGGCGTTTGCGTGACAGCAGCACGCGTTGGATCAGAAGCGCGCTGTCACACTCAGGTCATACGTCACGCCGGGCTGGTACTCGTACAGGTCCACCCGGTTGCTGCCCAGGCTCTGGTATTCCTGATACTTGGTCTTGAGCAGATTGCGTGCCGCAAAGTTCAGCGACAGCGTATTGCCCGACCACACCAGACCCTTCTTGATCACCAGATCCAGCGAGGTGCCCGGCTTGTCGATGTAATCCGGTTGTCCCGGGCGGCCACGCGCCGACACCCGCTCGCCGACATAGTTGGCGATCAACGTGGCCTGGCTGTGGGTGCTTTCGCTTTCCACACCGATCTGCAGGTTGGCGATGTCGTCGGACTGCCCCTGCAAGGCCGAGCCATCGCGGATGAACAAGGTCGCCTGCACCGGCGCGGTGAAGCCGAACGGCTGCACGGTGTCGCCATCGCTGGCACTCACCTCCGACTTGGTGCGCGTGTAGTTGCCAGACACGAACACCCGGTTGTCGCCCCACCAGTCGCCCGCGATCGGCAGGTCCAGATACTTCTTTGCTTCCAGCTCGACGCCGTACAGCGTGGCTTTGGGCGCATTGATGAAGCTCTGCACGATGCCGCCGCCGGGCGCATCGTTGACGATGGCTTCGATCGGCTTGTCGATGCTCTTGTAGAACGCGCCGACGGTGAAATACTCGCCCGGCTCGAAGAACCACTCGTAGCGCGCGTCCAGGTTGACCAGCTCGCTATCGACCAGGAACGGGTTGCCGAAGAACTGGCGGTCGATATCCGGGTCCAGATACTGCTGCGGCGCCATCTCGCGAAACTGCGGGCGCGCGATGGTCTTGGACGCACCAAAGCGCAGCTGCTGGTTCTCGGCAAAGTTCCAGGTCACCGTGGCCGATGGCAGCGCGTAGCTGTTCTCCAGCGGTGCCACGCTGTCCTGGCGCACGCCAGTGAAGATGTCGTACGGATGCACCGCCTGGGTGGCGTCTTCGTAACGCACACCGACGGTGGCGCGCAGCGTCGGCACGATCTCGCCTTCGGCCTGCAGATACGCCGCCTTGACCTTCAAGGTCGCATCGTACGCGGCCGCACCGAAGCTGCCGGTGGTCTCGCGCAGGCGCAGCAGATCGTTGCTGAGGTTGAAATCGGAGATCAGGTAATCCACACGCTGGAACTGGTTGTAGAACGGCAGCGGGCCATCCAGCGCCAGGAAGCGGAATTCGCGGCTCCACGCCGTGCGGTCGTTGTCCAGATAAGCCAGACCACCCTTGACGGTCAGGTCGTGCTCGATCGGCAGGCGCCAGGTCACATCCACGCCACCGCTGGCCACCTTGTCGTCGACCTTGCTGAAACGGGTGTAGTTCTGCACGCGCGATGCATCGTGCGCCCAGTAGCCATCCAGCAACTCGTAACGAATGCCGGTTTCGTACGGCACATCGCGGCTGGCATTGGCCACTGCGGCACGCCATTCGATCTTGAGATCATCGTATTCGCCGAAGGCATGCGTACCGCGCAACTGGTTGTTGATCAGCTGGCGCTCGTACCATTCGGTGTTGTCGTCGCGCACATCGAACCCGGCCAGCTCATCGCGGCCGGCACGGCTACGCGCCACCTTCAAGGCGTCGTGCACATACAAGGTGGTCCAGCCGATGGTGTGGCGGCCGTATTCCCAACCCAGGCCCAGCATGCCGTTGGTGCGCACGTTGTTGCGGGTGGTGGCGAAGTCGTAGTTGGAATTGAACTCGACCGTATCGCCGACAAAGATGCCGTCCTGCTGCTTGCCGGTACGCGTGCGCCATTCGTTGTCGTAGCTGGCTACCGCAATGATGCCCAGCTTGGCTTCGCCCACATCCATGCTGTAGCCGGCGCTGCCGCCGACATTGACGTCCGGGGCGATGCTGTCCTTTTCCTGCAGCACGTACAGGTTGGCATTGTTCAAGCTGCGGCCGATGCTGCGGATGTCCTCGCGCGAGAAACTGCCCAGGTCGACGCGCCGGCCGCTCTGGATCGCATCGCGCAACGCGGCAGGCTGCTTGCGGGTGCCGTCGTCGTAGCCCCACTCGTCATCGCCGGAGCCGTAATAGGTCAGGCCTTTTTCGCCGGTGCTGACGCTATTGACGCCGCCGCCCACCGTAAGCGAGAGAAACGGTTTATCCGGCACCGTCATCGATTGCAGATCGATCACGCCGCCGCCGAATTCGCCCGGATAATCGGCCGAATAGGTTTTCTGCACGGTCACGCTGGCCAGCACATCGCTGGGAAACAGATCCAGCGGCACCACGCGCTGCATCGGCTCGGGGCTGGGCAAGGGCGAGCCGTTGAACAATGCCGACGAATAGCGTTCGCCCAGGCCGCGCACATACACATACTTGCCGCGCGACAGGCTCAGCCCGGTGACACGCGTCAGCGCCACCGCCGCGCTGCTGTCGCCGGTGCGCTCCATGTCCTCACGGGTGACGAACGATGCCACCTCCGAGGTCTGCAGCATCGGTTCGGGAATGTACTCGCCACGCACAACGACCTGGTCGAGTTGCTTGGGCGCACTGGTGGTGCTGGTACTGGTACTGGTACTGGCGCTGCCGCTGGCGGAGCCGGCATCGGTGGTGGTCGACTGAGCAAGCGCAGCGCCGGAAAACAGCAAGGTGGAAATGGAAAGAGACAGGCCCGTCCGCGAAAGACGGGCGACAGCGGAGGTTCGCATCGTGGGAGCCCTGGCAACTGAAAGATGAAGCTGGACGCATCACGCGGCGACCGTCGGGCCGCCGCGTGATGCTGTGCCTCAGCAGGGACGATCGGCGGTCAGACCGCAGGTCCAGCCCTGCCACCAGGTGTCGTTGGCATCACGCACGCCACCGATGTAGTTCACCTGCTGGAAGAAGCTGCTCACCCCGTTCAAGCCCTGGAACGCCGGCACGGCAGTCTCGTTGGCGCCATTGACGAAGGTGTTCTGCAACGTGGATACACCGTTGGCAACGTTGTTGGTACCGGCCGCAAACTGGGTGGCCGCACGCGCATCGCTGCCGAACGCAGTCGGGCAGGCGAAGAACACCGAATTGAAGGTACCGAGCGTGTCGGCATCGGCCAGGTTGAAGCACACCAGGCCATCGCCGGTGCCACCCGCCGGACGCGTGAACACCGAGTTGTAGAACGCGGCCTGCGTGCCCTGGTTGAGCATGATCGCCGCACCGGCGCGCGCATTGCCCACGTAGGTGAAGTTGGCCACCTTCGGACGCGAATACGGCTGGCGACGCAGGCTGCTCCACTCGTTCATGCGATCGCCGCCACCGGCGCGCTGCACCACGATGCCGAACTGCAAGGCGCCGTTCCAACCGGCATCGGTATCCAGCGAATCATCGTCGGCACCGGTGATCACCACATGGCTGCCATTGACCGACCCACCGAACCATTCGATGCCGTCGTCGGAGCTGTTGTGGATCTGCACGTAATCCAGACGCGTGCCGTTACCCACACCGGCCAGGGTGATGCCCTGCAGCTCGTTGTTGGGCGAGATTTCGAAGCCCGAATACATCACGCGCAGATAGCGCATGGAACCGCTGTTGTCGGTGACGCTATTACCACCGTAGAACGCGTTGGTGCCTTCCACCTGCGCCTGGCATTCCGGCGTACCTGACACGGTGGTGCCCGGGCAGTTGTTGATGGCCGCGCGGCCCAACACCACAATGCCGCCCCACAGGCCGATGGTGTTGGCGGTGACGGTGCCGTCCAGCGCCTGACGCGCGGTGAACACGATCGGTGCGGTCGCGCTGCCTTCGGCAAAGATCTGCGAGCCGCGATTGACCACGATGTAATCGCTACCCGACGAGCCGTACAAGGTCGTGCCCGGCTCGATCGTCAAGATGCCCTGCGCGCTGCCGGCAGCCGGTGCAATGGCATTGCCGCCGCGGTCGGTCCCCACGTTGACGCGGCCACTGATCGAATACGCAGTTCCTGCACGTGCCGGTACAACCAGATTGCCGGTGATGGTGTCCGGCAACTGGCAGGCGCGCAGCGTGTTGTTGGCGATGGTGCCGACATTGGAAAAACCGGTCGGGCAATCCGCAGCCGGGCCGGTCGGTGCCGGCGCAGGCGTCGGTGCCGGCGTGGGCGCCGGGGTCGGTGCAGGAGCGGGTGTCGGTGCGGGCGGAAACGCGCCCTCGCCAGGCGAAGCGACGCGATCGGCACCACCACCGCAGGCGGACAGCGCCAGTGCGGTACCAAACGTCATCAATAATGTCTTGCTGCTGTTGCGAACGGCCATGCGGCTGATCTCCAGGTCAAAAGGTCCGGTATGAAGAGGAGTCGTCAAGAATTGGTGGCGTTCCGCGCACTGCAGTGGCGAGCACGTTCAAGATCCCCGTCACTTTTATAGGGGCTATGTGTTGCATTTGTCTTACCGCGACACATTTGACATAAAGCTGCCACACGTTGGCATGCACTGTAGGGTGATGACATCGACCACTATTCCCGCCGCCCTGGGTGATTGGATCATTGCGCATGCAATGGCTGGCCAACCGCCCGAGCAAGCGCTACAACCGCTACTGGATCAGGGCTGGAACGAGCAGGACGCCATCGACGCGGTAGAAGCATTGCTGCGTGAGCACATCCAGCAACATGCAGTGACAAACAGCCTGCCGGTACCGGTGCGCGTGCCTGCGCTGTTGCAGGACAACGATGCCTCGCTGCTGGATCTGGGCGACCGCCAAGTGCGTGTACTGGTCAGCCTGCTGCTGCCGCGCGTGGTGGTGCTGGGTGATTTTCTGTCCGATGCCGAATGCGATGCCTTGATCGCACTGGCACAACCACGCCTGGCACGCTCGCGCACGGTGGACAACGACAATGGCGCGCAGATCGTGCACGCCGCGCGCACCAGTCACAGCATGTGTCTGCAACTGGGCCAGGACGCGTTATGCCAGCGCATCGAAGCGCGCATCGCACGCCTGCTCGATTGGCCGGTAGACCACGGCGAAGGATTACAGGTCTTGCGCTACGCCACCGGCGCGGAATATCAGCCGCACTACGATTATTTCGACCCAACCGCCGCCGGCACGCCGGTGTTGTTGCAGGCCGGCGGTCAACGCCTCGCATCGCTGGTGATGTATCTCAACACGCCCGAACGCGGCGGCGCCACGCGCTTTCCCGATGCACATCTGGACGTGGCCGCAGTCAAAGGCAACGCAGTATTTTTCAGCTACGACCGCCCGCATCCGATGACGCGCAGCCTGCATGCCGGCGCACCAGTATTGGCCGGCGAAAAGTGGGTCGCAACCAAGTGGTTGCGCGAACGCGCGGTGCGTTTGCCCTAGTCAGTCGAGCGCGCGGTGCCCTCACCGCTTGCGGGACACCGCACCAGACAGTTTGCTGGTTGCTTGAAAACATGCACACCGACCATCTCGACTGGCCCTTGCCCGCCCACCGTCGCGGGACCTTACGCGGCATGGATGCCGCGTAAGAGCCTACATGGACGTACTTGCGGCGTGTCCCGCGAC
>NZ_JBEOLS010000043.1:0-44951 GCF_040279205.1 Xanthomonas hortorum | reverse complement strand
CCGTCGCGGGACCTTACGCGGCATGGATGCCGCGTAAGAGCCTACACGGACGTACTTGCGGCGTGTCCCGCGATGGTGGGCGGGCAAGGGCCCCGCAGCCAAGCCGCAGATCATCCGCTCCAAACCGACGCATCCGCACCGTTCGATGACCTCTCAAGACCACCGAGAGCGTGAGCCTCAGCGCAGTGTGATATTCCAAAGCGAACTGCTAGAAAGCGCGATGCCCTCACCACGAGCGGGACACGCCGTACATCCATCCCTGAGCTGAGCCATTCCGATTGCGGCTAGCGCTCAGCCCATCAATTCAAAACGCGCAGACATGCCTGCCGCTTCCGCAGAAGGCGCCACCCACACATCGAACACGCCGGGCTCCACGGTTGGCTGCAAGGCCTGGCCGATAAACAACAGATCCTCACGGCGCAGCACGAACTCCACCGCCACGCTGCCGCCTGCCGGTACCGCAACCTTGCGAAAATCCTTCAGCTCGCGCACCGGGCGGCTGATGCTGGCGCTGCGGTCGCGGATGTAGAGCTGCGCCACTTCTTCCGCATCGCGCGTGCCGCGGTTGTAGATGCGCGCGCTGATGCGCAGGCTGCCTGTGGCCGTCATCCGCGTATCGCTCAAGCGCAGCTCGCCGTATTCGATGCGGCCATAGGTCAACCCGTGGCCGAAGGAGAACAGTGCGGTGTTGGGCACCGTTCGGTAGTGCGTTTTATACGGCTCCAGCACATCCGGTTGCGGATTGGGGCGGCCGCTGGAGGTGTGTGCGTAGAAGTAGGGCGCCTGGCCTGTCGCGTGCGGAAAACTCACCGGCAAGCGGCCCGATGGCGCACGCGTACCAAACAGGACGTCGGCCACTGCAGCGCTCGCCTCCGAACCCAGGAACCAGCTGACCAGGATCGACGCGCATGCGAGCACCGGCCCTTCCAGCGCGAGTGCACGGCCGGTGCTCAGCAGCACCACGACTGGCGTACCGGTGGCGATCACGGCCGCCAGCAATTGCTGCTGTACTGCGGGAATGCTGATCTCGGTGCGCGACTGTGCCTCGCCCGAATAGCTCAAGGGCTCACCGATTGCCAGCAGCGCCACATCGGCATTGCCAGCGGCTGCCACTGCCGCCTGCACCCCGCCCGGCAACGCTTGATCGAAGCCGCAACCGTCCTCCACGCGCAGTGCAGCGGGATCGTCCAGCGCGCCCGACATTGCAGCGGCCAGCGTGTTGCGGTTGTCCTCTTCATCGAACAGGCTCCACGGCCCGGCGTGATTGAGCCAATCGCGCGCCATTGGCCCGATCAGCGCAATGCGCTGGCCGCTGCGTCGCAATGGCAACAGCTCGCCGTCGTTCTTCAGCAACACCACCGATTTGCATGCGGCTTCCCGCGCCAACGCCAGGGTCTCGGCGCGGCGCTGACGCGACTGCGCGAGCCTGGGCCGGATGCGCCGGAACGGATCGTCGAACAGCCCCAACGCCGCCTTGAACGTCAGCACGCGGCGCACCGAGGCATCCAGCCGTGCCATCGGCACCTCGCCTGCGGCAACCAGGGCAGGCAGGTAGCGCAGATACAGGCCGCTTTCCATGCTGATGTCCACCCCGGCCATGAAGGCCAGCCTGGCTGCCTCGCGGTCGTCGGCTGCAACGCCGTGCGCAACCAGTTCCTGGTCGGCGCTGAAGTCGGACACGACCAAGCCCGGGTAGTTCCACTCCTGCCGCAGCACGCCATCCAGCAACCACGTGTTGGCCGTTGCCGGAATGCCCGACAGTTCGTTGAATGCCGCCATGGTCGTGACCGCGCCGGCAGCGAAAGCGGCCTGAAACGGCTGGAAATAGACCTCGCGCAGCGTCCGCTCGGAGACATCCACACGGTTGTAATCCAGACCGCCTTCGGCCGCGCCGTAGGCGGCGAAATGCTTGGGACAGGCTGCCATCGCATCAGGATTCGCCAATCCCGCATCGCCCTGGAAGCCGCGCACCCGCGCCTGTGCGAACAGCCGCGCCAGCAGCACGTCTTCGCCAGCGCCCTCGACGCCACGGCCCCAGCGTGCATCGCGGGCGATGTCCACCATCGGCGCGAAGGTCCAGTCCAGACCCACCGCACTGGCCTCCATGGCCGCTGCGCGCGCCGTGCGCCGTGCCAGGTCTGGCTCGAAGCTGGCCGCTTCGGCCAACGGCACGGGGAAGACGGTGGTATAGCCATGGATCACATCGGCGGCGAACAGCAACGGAATGCGCAGCCGGCTTTGCAGCGCTGCCTTCTGCAGTTGCTGGTGCCAGCGCACGTTGGAGCCATTGAAGACCCCGGTCAGCCGCCCGGCCCGGGCCGCAGCCAGCTGATCGTCCCCATCGGCAGAGCGTGCAAGCGGGTTGGCGACGATCGCCTTGCCATCCTGCTGCGCCGAGCTGAACAGGCTGAGCTGGCCGGCTTTTTCTTCCACGCTCATGCGCGCGAGCAGGCCTAGCGCGGCTGCGCCACCCAGCAGCTGGCGCCGCGTCGTGCGTGGAGACATGTGAGGATTCTTGGGTGGCAGTGTGTGTGCACGCTACAGGATGGGCGACGCAGGTAACCAGACTGCTTTCGCTTTCCGCGCGCTTACAACGCTGAGGCCTGCAGATCGATCACAAACCGGTAATGCACGTCGTTGTCGTGCACGCGCGCGAAGGCATCGTTGATGTCCTGCATGCGGATCAACTCGATGTCGGCCACGATGGCGTGCTGCTGGCAGAACGCCAGCATCGCCTGGGTGTCGGCGGTGCCGCCGGTGCCGGAGCTGGTGATCTTGCGGCGGCCCATGGCAAGCATCACCGGGCGGAAATCTAGCTGGTCGGGCAGGCCGAGCGTGCACAAGGTGCCGTCCAGGTTCAGGGCCTTGAGCATGTCGTTCATCGGATAGCTGCGCGAGACGGTGTCCAGGATGAAATCGAAGCGGAAGGCTTGTGCCTGCATCTGCTCGGCGTCGGTGGACAGCACCACGTCGTGCGCGCCCAGACGCTGCGCTTCGGCGGCTTTCTTCGGCGAGGTGGTGAAGGCCACCACGTGCGCGCCCATCGCACGTGCGAACTTGATGCCTAAATGACCAAGCCCGCCGATGCCGACCACGCCCACGGTGTGGCCGGGGCCGATGCCGTACCGATGCAGCGGCGCAAAGCAGGTGATGCCGGCGCACAACAACGGCGCGGCAGCGGCCGGGTCCAGTCCATCGGGTAGCGGATAGACGAAGCGCGCATCGGACACATAGAACTCCGAATAGCCGCCGCGGGTACGGCTGCCATCCACGCGGTCCAGCCCGTCGAAGGTCAGCGTGGGGAACTCGCGGCAATACACTTCATCGTGCGCTTCGCAAGGCGGGCACTGCCGGCAGGAGTCGACGATGGTGCCGATCATCACCTGTTGCCCGAGCGCAAAACCTTCGACGTCCGCGCCCAGTTCGATCACCTCGCCGACGATCTCGTGGCCGGGCACCAGCGGGTACTCGCTGGCCCAGTGGTTCACCGAATGCAGGTCGGAGTGGCAGACGCCGCAGAACAACACCTTGATTGCGACATCGTTGGGGCGCACCGCGCGGCGTTCGAACTGCCAGGGCACCATGGCGCCTTCTTTTTCGAGGGCGGCATAGGCGCGGGTAGGGCGGGCTTGGCTAGCGGACTGGGCGTGGGGTGAGGTCATGGTGGCTGGTGTGCTTTACAATCCGTGGAACGTGTAAGGTTTACCTATTTACAAATAATGTCAAGTGTAAAGTCGTCGAAGGCAGTGTCTGCGCCTGCCGCTTCCCCGGTTGCAACCAAGGAAGACCGCGTCATGGACATGGCGCTGCAGCTGTTTCTGCGTCATGGCTATCGCAAGGTGAGCATGAGCGATATCGCGCAGGCCACGCAGATGTCACGGCCATCGCTGTATGCCGCATTCGCCAACAAGGAGGCGATCTTCGCGGCGCAAGTGGCGCGCCAACGTGCGTTCTGCATGGGCGAAACCGCACAGCGCGTGCGTGCCACGCAGGATCTGCAGACCCAGTTGCGGCATCTGTTCGACATCTGGGTGCTGGAGCCGGTGGCGGCAGTGATCGGTTCGGAAAACGGCATGGATCTGGTGGCCAACTGCGGGGTGTATGCGCCCGATGCGCTGGACGCTCTCTATCAGCAGATGGAAACCACGCTGGTGCAGTTGCTGAGCCCGCATGTGCGCGACGACAGCGCCATGTCTGCTGCCGATATCGCCTACATCCTGCGCCTGGCCACGACCAGCTTGAAGGCCTCGGCCGACAACGAGGCGGTGCTGCGGCGGTTGGTCGCCGGGTTGATCACCATGGCATTGGCCACCGTGGGGGCGACACGCGATGCGTCGCTAGCCGCCACCGCTGCACCGACCAACAAGAAAAAATCCGCACGCCGTTGACGGCTCGCCAGGCTGGGCGCCACGCTTTAGCGCGGTAGCTCCCCGCACCACCGTGGCGGCCAACTTGGCGCATGCGTGCCAATGCGTGGCGTGGAGGCTCAGCGGGCCTTGCAGAACAACGACAGGTCCACCGACGCGGCCATGCGTTGATACCCGGCATCGTTGGGATGCAGGAAATCGCGGGTCAGCGCGGCGGGTAGCCACTCCGGCCTGGCCGGGTCGCGCAACGCGGCGTCGAAGTCGATCACCGCATCGAATGCCTGCCCATCGCGGATGAAGCCGTTGAGCGTCTGGCGTGTGGCCGCGGCCACCGGCTCGTAGCGATCGGAGTTGCCGAACGGCGTCAGCGTGGCGCCGATCACGGCGATGCCGTGTTGCTGCAGCCGGGTCACGATCTGGCGATACCCCAGCACCATGTCGGCGGCATTGCGGCCGGCAATCGCATCCGGCGGACCGCTGTGGCGGATGTCGTTGATGCCTTCGAACAAGATCACCTGGTCCACGCCGGGCAGCGCCAGCACGTCGCGATCCAGCCGCGCCAGCGCGCTGGGGCTGCGGCCGTCGTCGAGCAGCTTGTTGCCGCTGATGCCGGCGTTGAGCACCACCACGCTGCCGGGGCAACGCTGCTCCAGCCGCCTGGCCAGCAGGGCCGGCCAATCGCCATTGGCGCCGCGCGTGGCGGTGGCGCCTTCGGTGATCGAATCGCCCAGCGCCACCACCACCGTCTGGCGGGGATGCGGCGGTTGGACGTAAAGGGCGGAAATGACGTTCTGGCGATACGCCAACGCCTTGCTGTCCGGCACCTCGGCCTGGCCCTTGACCACCCGCAATGCCGTACGGCGTACCGCCGGGCGTGCCGGCGTGGGGAAATACAGGCTGACCGCCACCTCGCCTAGTGCCGGTGCGCGTAACGGCACCGGGTCGCTGAGCAGCACGCCACCGGGCGGCACGGTGACGCTGGCGCGTCCATCGAAGCGCAGCGGTTGCGCGTCCCCGGCGCCGCCGAGCAGGCGCGCGGTGCCCGCACCGATCGTCAGCGGTGCGGTGCCCAGCTCGTTGCTGATGCGAACGCGCAAGGCCATTGCCGCACTGCCCAGGCGCATGTCCTGGCGCACCGTTTCATCGGCAAATTGCAGCGGCGTGTCGGCACCGCCGTCGAGCCGGTCCGGCGTCGCCGAGGCGATCCAGGCCGGCACCCAGCGTGGTGCCGGGTGCGCAGCGGCCGGGCCCGCCAGCAAGACGCCCAGTGTCGCAGTCATCATCCATCGCCAGGCCATGCGCAAGACTCCTTTGTCGATCAGGAAAAGAACACGCCGCCGTTGACGTCCAGGTTGGCGCCATTGATGAAGCTGGCCGCATCCGATGCCAGGTACAGCGCCGCATCGGCGGCTTCGTCCGGGCGGCCTTCGCGTCGCAGCGGGGTGGCATTGGCGACGAAGGCCCGCACTTCCGGCTTGGTGAAGTCGTCATGGAAGCGGGTGGCGATCATGCCGCAGCACAATGCGTTGACGCGGATGCCGCGCGGGCCCAGTTCCTTGGCCATCGCACGCGAGAAGGTCATCACCGCCGCCTTGGCGGTGGCGTAGATGGCTGCGCCCGGTCCGCCGCCATCGCGCCCGGCAAGCGAGGCGAAATTGACGATGGCGCCGCCTTCGCGCATATGCGGCGCCACCGCCTGGGTGGTCAGGTAGACCGATTTGAGGTTGAGGTCCATCACCTGATGGAAGAAGGCCTCGTCGATGTCGGCCAGTGGCTTGCGCGCCAGCATGCCGCCGGCCACGTTGATCAGCACGTCGATGTGCTGGCCGAATGCGGTGCGGGTGGCGGTCAGCAGGCCGGCCACGGCGGTGGCGTCGGTGACGTCGGCGCGGTGCAGGATGCCCTGGCCGCCGGCGGCCTGCAGCTGCGTCAGGGTGTCGCGCGCGCTGGCGTCGTCGTTGGCGTAGTTGATGCAGACCTTGGCGCCGGCCGCAGCCAGCTTGAGCGAGATGGCGCGGCCGATATCGCGGCCACCGCCGGTGACGATGGCGACCTTGTCGTGGAAGTGCATGCGGGTGTGTCCTGTTGGTGTGGGGAAAGCGGAGAAGGCAGCGGGCACGGTCAGGTGCCCGGCGCGTCGAGTCGGTGGATGCGGCCGGTGACCAGCCACAGCGCAGCCAGCGAGGCCGGCACCAGCGCGGCAACCAGAATGAACATCGGTGCGTACGAGGTCGCGGTCATGACCGGGACCAGCCAGGTGGTGATCAGGGTGCCGGCCACTGCGGCCATGCCGCCGATCCCGGCCAGCGAGCCGACCGATTTGCCGGCGAACAGATCGCCCGGCAGGGTCTGGATATTGCCGATGGCGATCTGGAAGCCGAACAGCACGGCGGCAATCGTCAGCACCGCCATGCGCGGGTCGGCTGCCTGCACGGCGCCGAGCAGCGCCGGCGCCATGATGGCCCCGCCCAGGGTGATGGTCCATTTGCGTGCGCGGTCCACGCTCCAGCCGGCCGCGATCAGGCGCCCGGACAGCCAGCCGCCGCACAGGCTGCCCAGCATCGCGCCGACGAACGGCACCCAGGCGAATGCGCCGATCTGCTTGATGTCGAAGTGGAAGGTCTCGGCCAGGTAGATCGGCAGCCACGACACGAACAGCCACCAGATCGGGTCCAGGAAGAACCGCGCCAGCACGATCCCCCAGCTTTGCCGGTGCGACATCAGCTGGCGCAGCGTGGGCAGGTAGGCCGGCGGCGGCGCGCTGCCGGCGTCGGGCGCATCCAGGATCAACGCACGCTCGGCCGCGTTGACCCAGGGATGCCGGTCCGGCCCGGCGCGGTAGATCACCAGCCACGGCAGCAACCACAGCATGCCGAGCACGCCGATCAGCACGAACGTGCCCTTCCAGCCGAACGACAGGAACAGCAGCGCGATCAGTGGCGCCGAGACGATCGCGCCGATGGAGGCGCCGGCATTGAAGATGCCCTGTGCCAACGCACGCTCGCGCGCGGGAAACCACTCCGCATTGGCCTTGACCGCGCCCGGCCAGGCGCCGGCTTCGCTGATGCCCAGCAGCGCGCGCACCACCGAGAACGCCATGATGGAGTGGGTGACCGCATGCAGCGCGATGGAGATCGACCACACCGCGATGGACAGGGCAAAGCCGAGCCGGGTGCCGATGATGTCGAACAGCCGCCCGAACACGAACTGCCCGGCGGCATAGAACAGCATGAAGATGGTGACCAGCAGCGCGTAGTCTTCCTTGGTGGCGCCGATGTCGCGCGAGATCGCCGGCCACATCACCGCCAGCGCATTGCGGTCGATGTAGTTGATCACCGTGGCCACCGCGATCAGCGCCACGATCAGCCAGCGCACCGCCGAGCGCTTGCCTGCGGGGCGCATGCGGGCGGTGCTCATTGCGCACCTGCAGTGCGATCGAAGCGCGCGTAGCCGCCGCGCCAGCTGTAGCGCTGACCGGCGGCCTGCACCAGGTGGCTGCGTTGTGCATCGGCGTCGTCGGCCACCGCCAGCGCGATGCGCTGGCCGCCGACCAGGGTGAGCACGATCACCTCGGCATCGTCGCCGCGCACGCGCTCGATGGCGCGGATGCGGCTGTTGGCGCCATGCACGTATTCGGCGGTGCCGTTGTATTCGCCATGTGGTTCGAGCACGCCGAAGAAGCTGACATTGGCCTGCCCATCGACGCGCTGGATCAGCGCCGGTTCGCGGCGCAGGTTGAAGTTGGGGTCGTTGGCTCCGCTCTCCACCAGCAGTGCACGCGCCGGCGCGCTGCTGCCGAAGCGGTAGCTGTGGAAGCGGCCGGCGAGCAGCCAGCTCAGGCTGCGCGTGTCGGTGCCCGCATCGCTGGAGGCGTCCACCCACAGGTGCTGATAGCCGTTGGCCTTGCCCAGCACCGGACGTTGCGTCAGTGCGCGCTCTGCCTTGAAGCCGACCTGCATGATCTGCCCGTTGAAGTGCAGCGGCAGGTCGTAACGTGCCGGAGCACTGGCGTTGACGCGCAGCAGGTCGACCACCACCGGCAGGCGCAGCTGCGGGTGCGACAGCAGCGCCTGGGTGCGGGTGAAGCTGACCCCGTCGTAGGCCTGCTGCATGCGCGCCGACACGATCTGGGTGTCGGCAGTGCTGGCGAACAGCAGCTGCGTCGGCGCGTGTTGCTCGCCCACCTTCCAGTCGCCGTTGAAGTGGCTGGTCTCGTTCACCACCAGCGTGTTGTGTGCAACGGTCTGCTTGGCCCAGCTGCCGTTTTCCGGCAGATAGATGCCGCCGGCCTTGGCTTCCACATTCAAGAAACGCGCCGCGCCGTAGTCGGTGACCACGCGCTGGCCGTTGTCGTAGAACAGCCAGTTCAACTTGTCGAAGTGGCCGTGGCCCATGCCTTGCGAAGTGTTCTTCATCACCAGCGTCTGGCCGTCTTCGCCGCCGCTGCGCAGGATCGCCAGCGCGCCCTGGTCGCCCTGTGCGCCATCGCGCAGCAACACGCTGCCGAAGGCGAACGGTTGGGCGCGGTCCTGCGCGAGCGCGCTGGCCACGGCCAGGCCTTCGGGGGTAAGCAGCACGCGGCGCTGGCGTTGCGCGATGGACAGCAGCTGCGCATCGTGGGTCTGCGCATAGGCGATGCCGATGCCGGCCACCAGTTCTTCGGTGTCCAGGCCCTTGTCGAGGATGGCGTCGTTGATCGGGAAGAAATAGCCGCCGTAGCTGCTCTGCACCAGGCTATTTACGGCCTTGAGCAGCACGCCGTCGCGGCGCTGGAAGATGCGCTGCTGCGGCTGGTTGCGCTCGATCGCATTGGCAAACAGCACGAACGGCGCCAGGGCATAGCGTTGGTAGTACGGGCCTTCGGCGTAGTAGCCGTCCGGCGAGAACAGCTGGTCCACCTGCGCCAGGAAGCCGGCCTTGCCATCGCGCCTGCTGCCGCGCAGTGCCTTGTCCACCAACGCCTGATCGCGCAGCACATAGCCGGTCATGCCGACTGCGGCCACCGCCCAGGTGGCGTGGTTGTGGATCTTGTCGAAGTTGTCGGCGCTTTCGTCGCACAGGAAGTGCGCCATGCGCGCGAACACATCGCGGTCGATGGTGGCGCGGTCCTGCGCGCTGAGCGTGTCGCGGATGGCGTCGTAGCCCTGGCTTGCGTAGACCAGCCACACCGAGTCGTTCAAGGACTGCCAGAACAGGCGCCCCGGCACCTGGCCGCGCCCGGCGGGGTGTGCGCCCAGCGTGGGATACAGGCGTGCGTAGGCCAGCAGCACGTCGCGCGCATAGTCGGCATAGGCGCGATCGCCGGTGAGCCGGTACAGCGCGCCGGCCGCCTGGATGGTCTGGTAGTTACGTTTGTGCTGCTCGTGGCTGGCGCCGCCGCCGGGATCCCTGGGCACCGGCACGTCCACGCCTGCCTTCATCGCTGCGCGCACGCTGGCTTCTGCGCGTGCCTGTTCGCGGGCGAACAGCGGCAGTTTGGCGCCAGCGCTGGCCATGTCGCGCCATTGCTGGGCGCTCACCAGCACCGGCGCGGCATCGGTCGCGCGCTGTTGCGGCTGCGCTGCTTGTTCGGCCGCGGGTAACGGGGCGGCGCTGCAGGGCAGGGCGCTGCCGGCGCCGACCAGGACCAGCAGCAACAGGCGGGTGGAACGGGTCATAGCAGGGGCTCCGCTGCGTCGGCGTGCAAGGCCGGGGTGCCGACGAACTGGTTGCCGCTGGCGATGAGGTGGGGCGTGCCGGTGGTGTGCTGCGCCAGGATCGCGGCGCTGTCGACGAAGCGGTTATTGCGCAGCGCAATGCGCTGCACGCCGTGCAGGCGCAGCGACGCACCTGCGTCGAGGCCGACCTGCGTGAAGTGCGAGTCGCTCAGCTGCAGCACCGGGCCGAAGGTGCTTTCATCGCGGCCGCCGCGGTACAGGTCCAGCACCGGCCCGGCGACGCGGTGGAACTGCGACTGCCGCACCGTCACCTGTTCGACGTTGTAGGTGCCACGGTCGTCGGTTTCGGCGCGCGCGGACAGCACCCGGCCGGAGACGTCTTCGACCAGCAGCCGGTCCAGCAGGATGTGGTCGGCCAGGCTGCCCTTGCCGAGTGCGATCACATCGAAGCCGGGGTGCGCGTCCAGATGATGCAGATGCGTGTCGCGCAGCGTGAGCTGGTACTGCGCCACGGCGGTGCCGGGCATTGTGCGGATCACCGCATTGCCCGGCTGCGCGGGTGCGGCGCGGCCATCGATCTCGAGCCGGGCCAGGTTGAGCGAGCCGCCGGGCGCGATCTGGAACAGCGCCGGTTGCGAAAAGCGGATCCGTGCGCGGCCGCGTGGCGGGCCTTCCAGCGTCAGTGGGCGGTCCACGTCGAGAATGTCATCGACCTGGTAGCGCCCAGCGTCCAGTTGCAGGCGATCGCCGGGGCCGGCCTGCGCCACGGCGTCGCTCAGGCTGGCCGGGCCCGGTCGCACGCGCGTGCGACGGCCGCTGTCGGTCACCGCTTGCGGCGCCTGCTTGGGGTACCAGCTCACGCCCACCTGCGCGCGCGCGATGTAGCTCAGCGCCGGGTCGGCGCCGACGCCGTTGGCGTTGTCGGCGACCAGCAAGCCGGTGCTGGCGCGGGTCATCGTCACCTGGCGGCTGTTGACGCCGCCGGGCAGGCGGGTGGAGGCCAGCGGGCTTTGCAGGTTGCTGGCAAACGCAATGCCGGAGAGATCGCCCAGCACGCGCACCGGGTCGCTGGCGGCGACGATCAGGTTGCCGGCAAAGCGGCTGTTGATCGGTGCGGCGGTGCGCTCGGCATCCATGCCGGCGCCCAAGAACAGCTGGTTGACGGTCACGAAGGTGTTGCGCTCGATGCGCGCCTGGTCCACCTGCACGTAGCGGTTGGCGGGCGAGTTGGGCACCCCGTACATGATGCTCAGTGCCGACGAATAGCCATCGCCGGCCAGGTTTTCCAGATAGTTGTGGCGCACGGTCTGCTTGCGGTTGATCACGCGGATGCCGCCGGTGTCGGCCTTGCCATCGCCGAAGAACACATTGCGCTCGACCAGGTTGCCATCGCCATGCCGCAGCACCAGCGCGCCGCGCGATTGCTTGAATACATTGCCACGGTAGGTGTTGCCGCCGGACTTGTTGGAGACCACCTCCACCTCGCCGTCGCAGCCTTCGAACCAGTTGTTGTCCACCACCGAGTTGGAGGCGCTGTCGGCATCGCTGCTGGTGCCGATGCGTAGCGTCTCGCCGCCATTGGCGCCCAGGTTGGGGCGTGGCCCGAACCAGTTGTGGTCGATGCGATGGCGATTGTCCAGGCCCTGGGTGGCGTCGCGCACCACCACCAGGGTGGGGCCGGCATTGGTCTTGCCGACCAGCTGGTTGTGGTCGAAGCGGTTGTCGCTGTCGTACAGGGCCACCCAGTTGTCCGAATCGCTGCGGGTGGGCTTGCTGAAGCCGTCCACCACCACCCCGGTGATGCGGCTGTGGCGCGCGCGTTCCTTGCTGGAGATGCGGTACGACAGCACCGCATCGCCCGGGCTGTGGCCGTCGCGGAATACCAGGTTGGACACCACCAGGTAGGTGCCGGCCATGCGCAGGTCGGAGGTGCCGCTGATGATCACCTTGCCGGGCGTTTGCGCGGTGAGGGTGATCGGCTGCTCGGCAGTGCCTTGCCCGCGCAGCACGATGGCGAAATCCCGCCACTGCCCATCGGCCAGCACGATGCGATCGCCGGCACGCAGCGCGGCCGCCGCCACGGCGTACTCGCTCTGGTCGTGCACCAGGTACGCGGTGGCCTTGGCCGAGCCGATCCAGGCAGGCGCACACAGCAGCAACAGGCAGGCAAGGGAGACGGGGGGTCGCATCGGGATGCTCCTGGACGCTGGCGCGTCGGTGATGGTCGAGGGTAACAGTGCAGACTGGATCGTCAACCAAAATCATAGTCCAGTTGCTCGCTATTGAAGCGCGTGGAACGCCAGATGTCATGCTGCGTGCGCACAAAATATTTCGCGAAATTGGCCTAATCAGGTGGCTCGTTAGGTAAATCGTGGAAATGATTGACTTGGCGTTTATCCGCGTTGAATCTCCGCATTGCTCGATTTCGGGCATCCTTTGGGAGGAGGAATTGTGCGGTATTTAAAAATAGTCCAATCATCTAGACCAATTAGCCGTAATGTCTTGGCTCAGGCGCTGCTGGGCGCCCTTGCACTGGCGAGTGCACAAGCGGCCGCCCAGCAGACCGATGCTGCCCAGGCGCCGCCGCAGCAAGCACCCACCACGCTGGACCAGGTCAAGGTCACTGGCATCCGCAGCTCGATCCAGTCGTCCATCGACAGCAAGCGCGAGCAGACGGTGGTGGCCGACGTGCTGTCGGCCGAGGACATCGGCGATCTGCCGGCGCTGTCGATCGGCGAGGCGATCGAGACCATCACCGGTGCGGCCACGCACCGCGAAAAAGGCGGCGCCTCGGAGATTTCCATCCGTGGCCTGGGGCCGTTCCTGGGCTCGGCCACCTTCAACGGGCGCGAGGCCAGCAACGGCAGCGGCGACCGCTCGGTGAACTTCAACCAGTTCCCCTCCGAACTCATCAACACCGTGGCGATCTACAAGACCCAGCGCGCCGACTTCGTCGAAGGCGGCATCGCCGGCACGGTCAACATGCAGACCGTGCGGCCGCTGGAATTCGGCAAGCGCCGCGTGCAGCTGGACGGGCGCGCGACCTATGCCGATGGCGACAGCAAGTTGCGCAACGCCGATGGCGTGGGTTGGCGGGGCACCGTCAGCTACCTGGACCAGTTCGACCTGCGCGGAGCCGGCAAGCTGGGGGTTTCGCTCGGCCTGCAGCGGTTGGAGGGCACCAACCCGGAAGAAGTGATGAGCAGCAGTTCCACCTGGACGGCCTGCAACGCCAATGAAGTGGTGGGCGCCAGCCGCAACTGCACCGCCGTGACCCCGGCACAGGTGCAGGCGGGCACGCCGTACTACCTGGCGCCCGGCAGCCGCGTGTACCGCCAGATCAGCGAACACGATCAACGCGACGCGGCCTTCGCCGCGCTGCAATGGCGGCCGTTCGACGGCCTGGAGGTGGCACTGGATTACCAGGACTCGCAGCGCACCGTGACCGAAGACCGCGCCGAGCTCAATTTCTCCGAGACCTTGCGCAACCTCAACAACCGCCAGGTGGGCGACAACGGCGCCTTGCTCGGCCACACCGGCAGCAGCACGGTGGAATCCTCCACCGATTACAAAGTGCGCGACGAGCAGTACCGCGGTGGCGGGCTACGCGTGGAATGGCGCCCGAACGCGGCCTGGATGCTGTCCACCGACCTGTCGTATTCGCGCACCGAGCGCAGCGAGATCGACCGCCTGATGCGGCTGCGCTCCAATGCCACCGACATCAACGGCAACCGCGTGCCCGGGATCAACGGGCAACGCGTGGACTACACCTATACCTATGCCGGCGATGTGCCGGGGATCGTGGTCGATCCCGCGTTCGACCTGAACAACCCGGACAATTTCAGCGCCGCCGCACGCGCGCGCCGCGACGAGTTGCGCCGCGAGCACACCATCCGGGCCTGGCGTTTCGATGGCGCCTTCACCCCGGAAAGCGGGCTGCTCACCTCCATCAAGGGCGGCGTGCGCCTGTCCGAAGCGACCTACCGCGACCTGGACGACCGCGTCGAGCACAATGTCACCGATGCGGCCACGATCCGCGCCGCCAACCTGGCCTGCCGGCAACCGTTCCCGCAGGAGGATTTCCTCTCCAGCGCCAGCGGCAACACCATCCAGCAGTGGGCCACCTTCGACAGCCGCTGTCTGTTTAGCGCCATCACTGGCGTGGACGACACCGGTCGCAATGCCGACCCGCGCGGCACCGCCGACGCCGACGTGGAAGAAAAGACCCGCGCGCTGTATGTAATGGGCGAATTCGCCAGCGCGCTGTTCGGGCTGCCGCTGGACGGCAACCTGGGCGTGCGCTGGGTGCGCACCGACGTGAGCTCGGTGGGATTGCGCGGCGAGCTGGACGTGGTCGACAACCCCGACGGCACCATCCAGCTGGTGGAAACCGGGCGCTTCGCCGCGCAGACGGTGCGCGCGTCCAACCGCGTGTTCCTGCCCAGCTTCAACGCCAACATCGGCCTCACCGAGCAGACCCAGCTGCGCTTCGGGCTGTACCGGGCCATGGCGCGCCCGGATCTGGTGGCGCTGTCTGCCGGGCGCACCTTCATCCTGGAGCCGGGGACCGAATTCACTACCGTCGGCGAGGCGATCGGCAGCATCACCGCCACCGGCAACCCGCGCACGCAGCCGCTGCTGTCGTCCAATGCGGACGTGTCGCTGGAGTGGTATCCCAATGCCGACTCCCTTCTCAGCGCCGCGGTGTATTACAAGCAGTTCACCGGTGGCGCGGTGCCCACGGTGGTGGACGAGCGCTTCGTCATCGACGGCACCGCGGTGGTGGTGCCGGTGGTGCAGGACGTCACCACCCGGCAAAAGAGCGATCTCACCGGGCTGGAGCTGACCGGCACCCACCGCTTCTCCTACCTGCCGGCGCCGTTCGACGGCCTGGGCGTCAAGCTGAGCTACAACTACGCCGATTCCAACTACAAGACCCAGGATCTGCGCCTGGGCGACCAGGTCGACCCGGCAACCGGCCTGGTGAGCAGCGGCATCGCCGCGCCGGCCAATATCTTCGGCCTGTCGCGGCACGTGTTCTCCGGCCAGCTGTATTACGCCATTGGCGCGGTTGACCTGCAGGCCATCTACAAGTACCGCTCCGAGTATTTCCAGAAGTTCGTCGGCGCCCCGGCGCAGAACCGCTACGTGCGCGACAGCGGCACCCTGGACCTGCGTGCCAGCTACCGCTTCAATGCGCAGCTGTCGGTGTCGCTGGAGGCGTCCAACCTGACCAACGAGCCGCGGATCTCCGACATGCCGGTGCCCGGCAGCTTCCGTGAGTACAACACTTACGGGCGACGCTATTATTTGGGGGTGCGCTACCGGTTCTAGCGTCGCCCACCGGCACGGCTTCCGCCGCGCCACCTGTCCGGCACCCGTGTGCCGGGCCGATCACCCTGAGGGTTTGAGTCGCCGATGTCCGAAAACCGCCTGTACCACTCCGTTGCCGCCAAGATCCGCGCACTGATCGATACGGGCGAGTTCCCGGTCGGCTCGCGCTTGCCGGGCGAGCGCGAGTTGGCCGAGCGCTTCGGCGTCAGCCGCGTGACCGTGCGCGAGGCCGAGATCGCGCTGGAGGCGCAGGGCCGCATCGTGATCAAGATCGGCTCGGGCGTGTACGTCAAACCACGCCTGGCCTCGGACGAGGGCGCATTGCCGGATGTCAGCGCGTTCGAGCTGACTGCCGCGCGCGCGGTGATCGAGGCGGAGGCGGCCGCATTGGCCGCCAGCCACATCACCGATGCGGAGCTGGATGAATTGAACGGCATGATCCAGGCGCTGTCCGCACCGGGGCTCAGCGATGCGGCCGCTGCCGACTACGACCGCGCCTTCCATCTGGCGATCGCGCGGATTAGCGGCAACCCGGTGGTGGCGCACTGCGTGCAGCTGATCTGGCGCATGCGCAACGAATTGCCGCGCGTGCGCGAGGTATATGCGCGGGTCTGCCACGACGACGGCGCCACCCGCGTGGACGAACACACCGCCATCCTGCAGGCCCTGCAGCAACGCGACCCGGTGGCGGCACGCACGGCCATGCGCAACCACTTCCAGCGCCTGTTCGAATCCATGCTGGAAGCGACCGAGAACGATGCACTGGCGGAGATCCGCCGGCGCACCCAGCAGGACCGTGCGCACTTCATGGCGGCCACACGCACCTGAGTGCGTGTGATGGTTTGTTGGACGCGCTGCGTCGGCCGCCAGCGGCACTTTCGTGCCGCTGACGCTTGATCCTCCGTAAGACACGTACTCCAATCAGCTAGACGCGCCGTCTGCCCTGGTTCGGCACCACCGACACGCGGCTGATCTGAGTGTCGCGGCAGCGGTCGCCACGGACGCTGCAGCGACAACACGGTGCAGGCGCGTCCGCCGTCAGGCAGATGGCTCCACCCGATACGGCACGCGCCTGCAGTGCAGTGGCCTCAGTCCGCCATCACCTTGTCCGGCGTCATCGGGGTGCTGCGGATGCGCTTGCCGGTAGCATGGAAGATCGCATTGCAGATCGCCGCCGAAACACCGACCAGGCCGATTTCGCCCACGCCTTTTGCGCCCAGGCTGCTGACGATGCGGTCGTCCTCGTCGGCGAAGATCACATCGATGTCGTGGATGTCGGCATTGGCAGAGACGTGATACATCGCAAAATCGTGATTCATGAAACGGCCGAAACGGTGATCGGACTGGGTGTGCTCATGCAATGCCTGGCCAATGCCCCAGACCACGCCGCCCACAATCTGGCTGCGCGCGGTGATGGGGTTGAGAATGCGCCCGGCTGCAACCGCGCTGACCACGCGGGTCACCCGCACCGTGCCCAGCTCTTCGTCAACGCGCACCTCCACGAATACCGCACCATGGGTGGCGCGGGTGTAGTTGCGTTGCTTGAGCACATTGGGCAGCAGCAGGAACTTGTCTTCGATCTGTTCCAGCTGAGCGGCACGCAACAGCTCGGTCAAGGCGATGGTGGTACCGGCATCGGCGCGCAATGCCAGCGTGCCATCGGCGAAGACCACCTCGTCCAGCTTGGCCTTGGTAAAGCGCGAATTCGGTAACGCCTGCGCCAGCCGCAGCAGCCGCGCACGCAGTTTCCCGCATGCACCATCCACCGCCGAACCCACGGTGGTCACATGCGACGAGCCGCCTTCGATCGGTGCGACCGGCAGTGTGGAATCGCCGAGTTGAAAGGTGACCTGCTCCAGCGGCAAGCCCAGCGCTTCGGCGGCGATCATCGCCATCACCGTGTAGGTGCCGGTGCCGATATCGCTGGCCGCACTGCTGACCACCAGCCGCCCATCGGCATGCAACACCGCATGGGCGCGCGCAAACATCTGCATTGCATCCCATTGGCCGGTAGCCATGCCCCAACCGACCCATTCGTTGCCTTCCTTGCGCGCGCGCGGCTGCAACGGACGCTGCGCCCAACCGAAGCGCTCGGCACCTTGCTGGTAACACGCGCGCAGCGCCTTGCTGGAAAAAGGCTTGTCGTCGGCCGGATTGACCTCGGCGTAATTCTTCAGGCGCAGCGCCAGCGGATCCATGCCCAGCTCATAGGACAGCTCGTCCATCGCCACTTCCAGCGCATGCACGCCGTGCGCGGCGCCGGGTGCACGCATGTCCATCGGGCTGAACTGGTCCAGACTCACCAGGTTGTAGCCCAGATGCACGTTGTCGCAGGCGTACAACTGCCCGCTCCAGTTGACCACCACTTCGACGTAATCTTCGATGCGTGAGGTTTCGGCAATGGCTTCGTGCCAGATCGCACGCAAGGTGCCGTCACGGTCTGCACCGAGCTTGAGCCGCTGCAATGTCTCCGGGCGATGGCCGAAGGTGAACATCTGTTGCCGCGTCAGCACCACGCGCACCGAGCGGTCCAGCAGGATCGAGGCCATCACCGCAAGCGGCAATTGATACTGCGGGCGCAGCCCGGAGCCGAACGCACCGCCCACGTAGGGATTGCGCACGGTGACCTTGCGCTTGCTCAAACCGAACACATGCGAGACATACCAACGGCTGTTCTGCGAGCCCTGGGTCTTGTCGTAAATGGTGAAGTGGCCATCGTCCTCGCGGATCACGGTGGAGGCGAACAACTCCATCGGATTGTGGTGCTCCACGCCGCTGTAATAGTCGGCTTTGACCTGGACAGCGGCATTGACGAACGCGGTGTCTGGTTCGCCCTTGTCCTTGGGCGGCGGCGAGAAACCGGCCTTCATGGCCTTGGGTTTGTGCGCACGGTCCAGATTGGTCATCAGGTTGGTTTCGTGCGGGTCCTGCAGCAGCTTCACTTCCACCAGATGCGCCGCGTGGCGCGCCGCTTCGAAGGTTTCGGCAACCACCAGAGCGATCGGCTGGCCGCTGTACAGGATCTTGTTGTCGTACAAGGGGCGGAACGGCGAACCGGCAGGTGCGGTCATGTCCTTGTAGAACAGGTCCATGCCGCGCATATGCGGGCGGTTTTCATGGGTGACGATTTCCAGCACGCCGGGCACTGCACGCGCGGCGGCGAGATGGAAGGCGACGATCTCGCCCTTGGCAATGCTGCTGTTGACCACCACGCCATAAGCCAGATCCGGCACCGGCCATTCGGCGGCATAGCGCGCCTGGCCGGTGACCTTGGCACGCCCGTCGATGCGGGTGACGCCGGTGCCGGTGGGGCGATAGCCGGTGCCGCTGTCGGCAACCGGTGGGGTCAGGTCGCTGTTGGATAGATCGGTGCTGCGTGCGTTCATGGCGATTCCTCCAGCGCGCTGGTTCGCCCGCGGTTGTCGATGGTGCCCTGCGGGCGACGTCCAATGCACGCACGATCGCCCGGCGGGCCAGCGGCAATTTGAAGGCGTTTTCGCCTTGGGATTGCGCGCCTTGCAGCAACGCATCGGCCAGGCTGCCGAAACTCTCTGCCGTGGCCGGCTTGCCCACCAGCTGTGCTTCGGCCTCGGGATTGCGCCAGGGCTTGTGCGCCACGCCGCCCAGTGCAACGCGCACCTCGCGGATGCTGCCGTCTTCTGCCAACTCCAGCGCTGCGGCCACCGAGACCAGCGCGAAGGCATACGACAGGCGCTCGCGAATTTTCAGATAGGCACTGTGCGCGGCGAAGCGCTGCGCATCGGGCAGATCGATGTGCACGATCAGCTCGTCCGGCGCCAGGGTGCTGTCCAGCTCCGGGTGATCGCCCGGCAAACGATGGAACTGCGCAAAGGGAATATCGCGTTCGCCATTGGGGCCTTGCACATGCACGACTGCATCCAGCGCCGCCAATGCCGTGCACATATCCGAGGGATGCGTGGCGATGCAGTGCGCACTGGCGCCCAGGATGGCGTGATATTTGGTCAGCCCGCCGATGGCCGAGCATCCCGTGCCTGGCTCGCGCTTGTTGCAGGGCGTGGCATGGTCGTAGAAGTACACGCAGCGCGTGCGCTGCAACAGGTTGCCGCCATTGCTGGCCATATTGCGGATCTGCGGCGAGGCACCGGCCAGAATCGCGGCGCTCAGCAAGGGGTAGCGTGTTTCCACCTCCGGGTGATAAGCGGTGTCGGCATTGCGCGCAAGCGCGCCCAAGCGCAGTCCGCCATCTGGCTGCGTGCTGATGCTGTCCAGCGGCAGCCGGTTGATATCGACCAGGCGGCTGGGCCGCATCACTTGCAGCTTCATCAGGTCGGTGAGATTGGTGCCGCCGGCGATCAGACGCACGGGGGCTTCGGCAGGCACCGGCTGTGGGTCGCTGCCGCGCACTGCAAGTGCAGTGAGCGCCGCATCGACGTTGTCCGGGCGCGTGTAGGTAAGCGGAATCATGCCGGCACCGTCCCTGGCGTCCACGGTGTGGTGGCGCTCTCGCTGCTGTCGCTGGGTTTGCCCAAGACCTCCATCACCGCATCGGTGATCTGCGGATAGGCACCGCAACGGCAGAGATTGCCGCTCATCAATTCGCGCACCTGATCGCGGTCATGCGCCTTGCCTTCGTTGATCAGGCCGATAGCCGAACACAATTGCCCAGGCGTGCAATAGCCGCACTGGAAGGCATCGTTTTCGATGAATGCGCGCTGCAACGGATGCAGTTGTTCGCCATCGGCCAGGCCTTCGACCGTGGTGATGTCGGCGCCGTCCTGCATGACCGCAAGCGTGAGGCAGCTATTGATGCGGCGACCATCCACCAGCACGGTGCACGCGCCGCACTGGCCGTGGTCGCAGCCTTTTTTGGTGCCGGTGAGATCGAGCCGGTCGCGTAACAGGTCGAGCAGGCTCACCCAGGCTTCGAGCTGTAATTGGTAGGGCTGACCGTTGATGCGCAGGTTGACCGGATAGGTCGGCGCAGCGGGAGTGGCGGTGGCCGGCGCCAGATGAGTGGCAGTGGCGGGCGTGGCATTCATGCGAACCCCGTGGCGATGGCTGAGAGGAGGACCATCACCTTGATGCCTGTGCGGTCAAGGTGTGGTGTAGGGACGTGATGCATCTTTCACGTGTGTGTGACGTCGGAGCACTCGCATGCGTGCCGCGCATGACGCCGCTTGTGTGGATGACAGGCGTGGTTGGAGCTGCGTTGCACATCGGCGCGTCAACCGAGCAAGCGACATCGCGAGCAAGAGCTGCGTTGAGCGAGCGCGACGGTGATGGTGGCCGCCAGCGTGGTCACACCGTTGATGTCGCCCGTAGCAGCGCTCGGCCATGATGTGCATCCAGCGCATCAGACCATGCGCATGACCATCGGCGATGCATGCGCAGGCGCAATGGCGCCTGCTGCGCGTCATCGTGGTGTCACCTGCATTGGCCAGGCTAGCCGGCCCAGCGCAAGGGGAGCGCCCACTCATGAAAGCCAACGCCGCCCGCGCGTGGACGCAGGTGTTCACCCAGCATGGATCGGTGCTGCGTGGCTTTTTCGTGCGCCGTGGTGCCAAAGAAGAGGCCGAGGATCTGGTGCAGGAGACCTATCTACGCCTGTTGCGTGCGCATCAGGATCAGGGTGAGGCGATCGCCAATCCCGAGGCCTATCTGTATACGGTGGCGCTGAACTTGGCGCGCGAGCAGGCCGTGCGACGTAAACAGGCGCCGCTGCGCATCGAAGAGATGGAGCAGTTTTCGCAGGTGTTGGCCGCAGGCGACGATGTGGAAGACGCCGCGCACCGGCAGCAGCGCCAGCAACGCTTGCAGGCTTTGCTGGCAACATTGCCGGAGCGCACCTGTGCGGTCCTGGTGATGCAGTATCGCGATGGGCTGAGCTACAAGCAGATCGCCGAACGCATGGGGGTGTCTGCGCATATGGTCAAGAAACATGTGGTACGTGGGTTGTCGGCGTGCAGACGTGCAGTGGCCGACAGCGGAGAAAGCTGGTGAGCAAATCTGCATTGCCAAGCCGCAGCGCTGTTGCTGAGGCCGCGCATTGGCATGCGCTGCAACGCATGCAGGCGCTGGATGCGGGGCAACAGGCCAGCTTTCTGCAATGGCTGACGGCATCGCCGCTGCATGTGCGCGAATACATGGCCGTGCTGCGCGTGTCTGGCGAACTGGGCGATGCGTTGCGCGGCATGGAGTTGGACGTGGATGCTCTGCTCGACGCCGACCGGTGCAAGAGCACTGATGCAGTGGCGCCGAACGTGATCGCGCTGCCGTTGCCGCTACGATTGACGTCGCAACATGCGGCCCAGTCGCGCCGCGCCGCAGCCCAACGCAGTGCGCGCGTGCACCGCTGGAGCATGGGGCTTGCCGCAGCACTCTGCGGGGTGGCAGTGCTGACTGGCTGGGCCTGGCCGCGCACGCAAACCTACGCCACCGTGCACGGTGAGCAGCGCAGCGTGCAATTGGCCGATCGCAGCGTGGTGCATCTGAATGCGCAAAGCAGCGTGCGCGCGACCATGACGCCGTGGAGTCGTCACCTGCAGCTGTTGCGCGGCCAGGCCAGCTTTGTGGTCGCACCGGACCGGCGCCCCTTGCAAGTGCACGCAGGCCATCTGCGTGTGGAGGATATCGGCACCACCTTCGACATTGCCTTGTATCAGCGTCAGGCACGCATCGAGGTGGCCGAGGGCCGTGTACACGTGTGGCACGAACAGCGTGCTGGGCAACCGATGCTCGCCAATCTGGGGGCAGGGCAGAGCGCGCGTATCGACGATGCGACTGGCCGGGTCGAACTCGCCAGCGAAGAGGTGGCCACGATGCATGCCTGGCGGCAGCGGCGCATCGTGTTCCGCGACGCGCCGCTTGCCACGGTGGCCGAAGACTTCAATCGGCTCAATCGCACGCGCTTGTTGATCGACGACGCTGCCGCCGGTGCGTTGCGGCTCACCGGCAATCTGCGTGGCGACGATATCGCCTCGCTGCGCGCCTTCCTTGATGGCCAGCCGAACCTGCGCGTGGTCAGCGCGCCGGGAATTCTGCATGTGCACAGCCGGCCTGCACAGGGCGCGCTTGCGCGATAGCCGTGGTGCCAAGTGACGTCTCGATGCGTGCATCGCCTGCGCGCGCTCAGCGCTCGCACCTCCCGCAGGTGTCACAGAAAATTCATCAAAAAACGGTGCCCGATCGTCGCTGTCGATCCTCGTAGTCCGGGTACAACGCAGCATTCCCGCCTCGTGTGAGGTGCTGCGCATTGCTTCCTCCCCTACTGGATTCCACGATGCGCCGTACGTTGTTTCTTTCGATCGCTCTCGCCCTTCATGCCGGTACTGCCGGCGCCCAGGCGGCACCTGCCACCATCGCGGTCGATGCGATTCCTGCCCAGCCACTGGCACGCGCGCTCAATGCGCTCTCGCGTCAGACCGGGCTGCAGTTTGTCTATGCCGCAGGCGTGGCCGGCAACCCGCAGACCCGCGCCACCACTGCCGGCATTGCACCGGAACAGGCCTTGCAGCAATTGCTCGATGGCACCGGCCTGCGTTACCGCTATCTCAATGCGACCACGGTGACGATTGAAACCGCCGAGCCAGCACCCGGCATGCCGCAGGCGGTGCCTGCAATAGCCGCAATCGCAACGACCGCAACGGCGCCAGTGCCGCGCGCAGACGCACCGGTGCAGGAGCTGGACAGCATCCAGGTGCTCGGCAGTTACGCCGGCAGCCTCAGCGCCGCATTGCGGCAGAAGCGTTACGCCGACAGCGTGGTGGATGTGATCGCCGCTGAAGACATCGGCAAGCTGCCGGCGCAGAACGTGGCCGAAGCGCTGCAGCGCGTGCCCGGTGTGTCGATCGTGCGCGACCGCGGCGAAGGGGTGTACGTGCGTGTGCGCGGCCTGGGCCCGAACTTCCAGGTCACCACGCTCAACGGCCAGACCATGGCGGTCAACGAAAACGTGCGCACTTCCGGTCAGACAGGTCGCCAGTTCCGTTACGACACATTGCCGGCCGAACTGGTCTCCGGGCTGGATGTGATCAAGAGTCCCACCGCCGATCTGGACGAAGGTGCGATCGGCGGCATCATCAACGTGCGCACGTTCCGCCCGTTGGAACTGGGCAAGACGCTGACCAACGTATCGCTGGAATCGAGCCAGGCGCAGCGCACCCAGGCCAATGATCCGCGCGCCTCCGGCCTGTTCAATTGGGTCAATGCCGAAGGCACCTTCGGCATGCTGGTTTCCGGTGCGTATGCACAACGCAGCTTGCGCCAGGACCGCGTCAACGAGGTTAGCTGGGACTACTACCGCAACGGTGTGCCGGGCGTGCCCGGTGCCACTTACGTGCCGACCGGCCTGCGCCCGACGCTGGAACTGGAAGAGCGCGAGCGCACCGGCGTGGCGGCCTCGCTGCAGTGGAAGCCGAGCGCGCAATGGGAAACCAACCTGGATCTGCTCTATGCCAAGCAGACCGTGCATTACGACGAATACAGCATGGGCGTGGGTTTCGACAGCCTGGCCAAGCTGAGCAATCTGCGCGTGGAAAACGGCGGCATCACCGGTTTCGATTATCGCAACGGCCAGGTGCAGATCTCGCGCGAGACCTCCGGCATTACCGACGACAACCGCAGTGCGCGCCTGTCCAGCACCTGGAGCGGCGACCAATGGACGCTGGGCGCGGTGGCGTTCCACTCGCAGGCGCACAGCTACGATTCGGACCCGATCCGGCGCACCCGGCTGCGCAGCGGTACCAACCTGTCGATGCGCGTGGACATGCCGCAAGCCGACGGCGACAACGTGCCCGATTGGAGCTTCACCAACGGCTTTGATCCAACCAACCCGGCCACCGTCGCAGGGCGCCGGCTGGAATGGCGCGAGATCGACGCACGCGACAAGGAAGACGCGCTGCAGTTCGATGCCAAGCGTGCGCTCGAGGGCAACTTCTTCCGCGACTTCAAGGTGGGCGCCAAGTATCGCCGGCGCTCGCGCACTTACGACCGTGCCGACCTGCTGCTCAACAGCATCGCCGGCGTGCGTTTTCCAGGCAGCAATTTCACCGCATTGCCGGTGAGCGACATGCTGGCCGATGCCAACGGCAACATGCCGCGGCAATGGCTGGCGCCGATCGAATCCACGTTCTGGGGCAACTGGCCGACCAGCGCCGATCTCAGCAATACCCCCAATAGCGCCGACCTGCAGAATTCCTATGAGGTGCAGGAAAAGATCGCCTCGGCCTACGCGATGACCAACTTCGGCACCGAACTGGCCGGCCGCGAGCTGCGCGGCAATCTCGGTGCGCGCGTGGTGCGCACCGAACAGGCCACCGATGGCCATGCCGATGTCAACGGCAGTGCGCAACCGGTGCACCTCGAGCGCAGTTACACCAATGTGCTGCCCTCGTTCAATGCAGCCTGGGACGTGCGCGAGGACATGGTGTTGCGCAGCTCCGCAGCCAAGGTGATCACGCGCCCGGATCTCACCGACCTGTCGTCCAAGCTCACCTTCAATTCCAGTGGCGAACGCTTCACCGCCAGTGGCGGCAATCCTGCGTTGCAGCCATTCGAGGCATGGCAGTACGACCTGACCTTCGAGTGGTACATCGATGGCACCTCGGCACTGACCGGTGGCCTGTTCTACAAGGATATTTCCAGCTTTATCCAGACCCAGATGTCCAATCTGGTCTATGAAGGCCAGACCTATCTGCTGTCGTCCAAGACCAACGGCAGCAAGGCGATGGTGCAGGGTGCGGAAGTGGCGTATCAGCAGGTCTTTACCGGCTTGCCGTCGCCGCTGGACGGTCTGGGTATGCAGCTCAACTACACCTGGACCGACAGCAAGGCGACCTATCACGACGGCACCAGCAGCTTCACCGACAGCCTGGAAGGTGTAGCCAAGAACACCTACAACGCCGTGCTGTTCTACGAAAAGGGGCCGTTGATGGCGCGCGTCAGCTACAGCTGGAGCGACGACATTCTCAACGCGGTCGGCACCGCCAATGTGGCCACGCTCAACAGCGACCAGTTCGGCAGCCTGGATGCCAATGTGGCCTACAAGGTCAACGACACGCTGTCGGTGTTCGTCAATGCGATCAACCTCACCGGCGAAGTGCAGCGCCAGTTCGTCGGCGATCACTTGTTCGGCGGCTATACCGACTACGGCCGCACCTGGTCGGTGGGGTTGCGCGCGCGTTTTTGAGGATGGCCGGGACCGGCTGAAGAGCAGTCGTCAGCTGGCTGCGGACGGTGCGCTTGTGGTCCGAGCGTAGGAGCGGTGCATGCCGCTCCTGCATCGGCCACGCCCACCTGACAGCTGCGCAGTTGCGTTGATCGCCGTTCCACGGTTGTCGGCGGCAGCCACTGCCGCTATTCGGCGCCTACTGCAGGGCGCCGCATGCAAGGCAGCATCGCCCGCGTTGGCGCTGTTGCCAGCTGCATTGCGCGAGATCTCGCGCAATGCAGTGGGTGCACCACGTTTTGAGACCACTCATGTCATTACTGCCTCGTATCTGTATGTGTTTCTTTGTGTTGTTCGTTGCCGGTCCGGCTGCGTTGGAAGTGGCGCATGCCGCTGCTGCGGCGCCGGAGACGCTTGAAAAAGTCGTCATTCTCAAGCGCCATGGCGTGCGTGCGGCGATGTCCAGCCCGGAGCAATTGGGCCGCTATTCTGCACGTCCCTGGCCACGCTTCGCTGTGCCGGCCGGGCACCTGACCGCCAACGGTGCGCGTCTGGAAGCGTTGTTCGGAGCCTATTACCGCGCGCATTACGCGCCGCTTGGTGTGTTCGATGGCGATGGCTGCGCCAACGTCTACTACTGGGCCAATCGCACCCAGCGCACCATTGCCTCGGCACGCGCGCTGGCAAGCACGCTCACGCCGGGTTGCACGAACACGGTGCACCACGTTGCCGCTGACGCGTCCGATCCCCTGTTCGACGGTGCCCCGGCATTGCGGCAGCCGGCTGCCGCTGCATTGATGCGCGCGGCCATCGCCGGCCGCGTCGGTGGGGACGTGGCGGCCTGGAATGCGGCGCAACATGATGCGATCGACAGCCTGCAGCAACTGCTGCTGCAGTGCGCGCAGCGGCCGTGCCCGACCCAGGCAGGCGCCGGCAAGCAACGCCTTGATGCGGTTCCCGCACGCATGGGCGATGCCCACGATGGAATCGCCGGTGTCGAAGGCCCGGCACCAGCGGCATCGGGTATCAGCGAAAGCCTGCTAATGGGCTGGGCCGATGGACAGGACTTTGCCGCGTTGGGGTGGCAAGGCGTGAGCGAGGCCAGTCTGCTGCGCGCATTCGCACCGCATCAGGCCGAGTTCGCGCTGCGTCTGCGTGCGCCGACGGTGGCGCGCATGGCCAGTTCGCCGCTGGCCGCACGATTACTGGCGACCTTGCAGCAAGGCAGCACTGCCGACGCTGGCACTGATACTCACGGCAACGGCAACGGCAACAGCAATGCACCGCACCCCACGCCGATCGGTGGCGATGCACGGCTGGTAGTGCTATCCGGGCACGACGGCACGCTGACCTTGCTGGCCGGCATGTTCGATCTGCATTGGCAGTTGCCCGGTTACCAGCCCGACCAGACCGTGCCCGGCGGCGCGTTGGTGTTCGAACGTTGGCGCCGTGCCGATGGGCAGCGCGTGATCCGCTTGCGCTACACCGCGCAGACCCTGGCGCAACTGCGCGAACGCCGCGTGCTGACGCCACAGACGCCGCCGCCCTCGTCGCCGGTGTTCATTCCCGGTTGCAGCAGCGCCACACCGGAGTACGACTGCCCACTGCCGACCTTGGCCAGCTTGATCGACGCCGCAATCGACCCGCGTTACCTGAGCGAATGACGCTGCACGCGCCGGCCACGACCGGCGCGTGTGGTTGCATCGGCGCATGAGCGCCGTTTCTCTGGCCACCGTGCCAGCCGCTGTTTCTTATCACTGCAAGAGGCGATTTATGCTCCACCAGCTACGTACTCTCGTCAGTCTCGGAATCACTCTCAGTCTTGCCTGTGCCGGCATCGCCCAGGCGCAAACAAACGTCGGCGTCCTAGATGTGCTGACCTACAACGTCGCCGGCCTGCCCGAAGGGCTGTCCAGCGGAACGCCGGCCACCAACACCGCACTGCTGGCGCCGAAATTGGCACCTTACGGCCTGGTCAATGTGCAGGAAGACTTCAACTACCACGCCACGCTTTACGCGGGGGATGCGCATCCGTACCGCACTGCCACCAGTGGCGGCGCTGCCTTCGGCGACGGACTCAATACGCTCAGCAACTATCCCTTCAGCGACTTCACCAGGATCAAGTGGAATCAGTGCAACGGCACCGACTGCCTGACCCCGAAGGGTTTCAGTTACATGCGCGTGCGCCTGGCCGATGGCGTGTTGCTGGACGTCTACAACGCGCATCCCAATGCCGGTGTCGAAGCGGGCGATCTGTCCGCACGCCGTGCCAATATCGGCCAGCTCTCGCAGTTCATCCAGACCTGGTCGGCCGGCAACGCGGTATTGGTGATGATGGATTCCAACACGCGCTACACCCGCAGCGACGACAACATCCGCGAGCTGATCGCCTCCAATGGGCTGACCGATCCGTGGCTGGAATTGATCAAGGGCACAGCACCGGCGGCCGGCGCCGCACCGCTGTTGTGCGGCACGCCGCCCACCAACAGCTGCGAGGTGGTCGACAAGATCCTGTACCGCGATGCGCCGCAACTGACCCTGGTGGCCAACCGTTACCAGCTCGATGGCGGCGGCTTCTACGACAGCGCCGACAAGCCCCTGTCCGACCATTACCCACTGCATGCGCAGTTCGGTTGGGCCGTGGGCGACCAATTGCGCACCAGCGACCAGTTCGGTGGTCCGCATGGCGTTCCGTTCAACGATCTGGCCGGCAGCCCTGGCGTGCGTCCGCTCAGTGGCGTGACCCTGCGCGGCGGTGCGCGCCTGGATGGCGTCGGCGTGATCCTGGACAGCGGCAAGCTGCTCGCGCATGGCGGCAGCGGCGGGCAGGCGATCACACTGTCGCTGGGTGCCAACGAAACGCTGTCCTCGGCCACCTTCACTGTGGGCAAGTACAACGACCGCACCCGCCTGTTTTCGCTGAGCCTGCGCACCAACAAAGGCCGCAGCGTGCAGGTGGGCACACCGAGCAGCGAGACCTATACGCTGACCGCGCCGAGCGGCTGGCATATCGCCGGTTTCACCGGCCGCGCCGGTGACGAGATCGACAAGTTGGGTGTGGTGTATGCGAAGGACTGAGCGTAGCTGACGCAACAGACTGCGTAACGCGCGTAACGCGTTGCGTAGCAGCGGCACGGCCAGGGATGGCCAGTGTTGCGTGAGCGGCTGCACGCCCAGGCTTCAGCGATATTGACGCCGTGCTTGCTTGCATTCTTCACTGTGCACAGTGCAATGAGACCGCTGATCACGGGAGTAGAAACGCGCTGCACGGCTGCACGGCTGCACGGCTCAAGCGCAAAGCAGAGTGCTCAGCCGGAGGGATGCTCAGCCATAGGTGGGTCGTGTCTCATGGATATGCCGGTCGTCACGCAAACGCACCCTTGCCCGTAGCCACTGCGCAAACTGCTTCTCGCTCCAGGCGCCATCGGCCAATTGCATCATGGCGACGTACTTGTCTTCTTGCGACGCAATGAGCTCAGCACCATTGAGTCCAAGAAAGACGCGATAGCAGACATGGGCGGTGCGCTTGTTGCCATCCACAAACGGGTGATTGCGTGCCAGCCCATAGGCCAGGCTCGCAGTCAGTTCCACTAGGTCGGGCGCGGGATCGCCGTAGGAGAACAACTGTTGCGGGCGTGCCAGCGCCGAATCCAGCAAAGCTTCATCACGCACGCCAGTTGCGCCACCGTGCTCGCTCAACTGACGTTCGTGTATTGCCAAGGCAAGCGCGCGCTGGATCCAGACGACCATGTGGGTGTTCATTTGGCCAACTTGTGCAGCACCTGCCGATCCTCGCGCATCACCTGCTCGGCCACCTCCATCTGCGCGGCCAGGGTCGGGTCGAACGCGGTCAGCTTGATGCCGTCGGGCGTTTCCAGCGCATACAGTTCGTCGCCCTTGCCCAGGCGCAGGCGGGCCAGCAGTTCCTTGGGCAGGATGACGCCGGCGGAATTGCCGATGGAGGTGATCTTGAGTTTCATGGCAGCGTCCCTTGTTATTACGTAAGTTATAACTCGGTGCCCGGTCTGTCACAAGCTCGCCCGCTGAATCGGCTCAGCAAGCTGAGTTGGCCAATCTCGCCTGCTGCGACCGATGGGTGTACAAATGTACACCTAGTCCCGCTGGCCGTTTCTCCCATGGAACCTCTCTCTCCCAAACGTGCAGCGGTGCTGACCTTCCTGCAGGAGCAGGCCCGCGCAGGGGTGTCGCCCAGCCTGGCCGAGATTGCGCAGGCATTCGGCTTCGCCTCGCGCAATGCCGCGCAGAAGCACGTGCAGGCACTGGCCGAGGCTGGGTTGATCGAGCTGCTGCCCAATCAAAAGCGCGGTATCCGGGTGCCAGGCCGGATGAGGCCTGATCCGGCGCGCGATGCGGTGCTGGCCTTGCCGGTGCTGGGCCGGGTGGCGGCCGGTGTGCCGATTGGGGCGGATATCGGGCTGGACCGGCAGCTGTGGCTAGACCGCGCGCTGTTCTCGCTGCGTCCGGATTATCTGTTGCAGGTGCAAGGCGACTCGATGATCGACGACGGCATTCTGGACGGCGATCTGGTCGGTGTGCATCGCAGCAGCGAGGCGCGCGATGGGCAGATCGTGGTGGCGCGGGTGGATGGTGAAATCACCATCAAGCGGCTGGAGCGCGGTGCCGAACGCATCCGCCTGTTGCCGCGCAACCGCGCGCACGCGCCGATCGTGGTGGCGGCCGATGCCGACTTCGCGATCGAAGGACTGTACTGCGGTCTGATCCGGCAGGGTTGAGATGAGCCAGGAGCCCGCCCGCATCAGGCAGGACGGCAACGCGGCAGTCGCACTGCCGCTGGACGCCCTGCTGGCCGCGCGTACGGTGTGGCGCGCAGGTCACGGCACGGCCATCGCCCATGGCGGCGAATCCACCGGGCATGCCGCGCTGGATGCGCTGCTGCCCGATGGTGGCTGGCCGCGGCGGGCACTGACCGAGTTGCTGCTGCCCGCGCACGGCGTAGGCGAGATCGCATTGTTGTTGCCCACATTGGCGCGCATGACCGGCGCCAGCAGTCGCGTAGTGTTGGTGGCGCCGCCGTTCATTCCCTACGCACCGGCCTGGCAGGCGGGTGGGGTGGTGCTGGAACATCTGGAAGTGGTGCAGGCCGAGCCGCGCGACGCCTTGTGGGCGTTCGAACAATGCCTGCGCAGCGGTGCCTGCGCGGCGGTATTGGGCTGGCCGCAGACCGGCGATGCGCGCGCGTTGCGGCGGCTGCAGGTCGCCGCCGACAGCGGCAATTGCTGCGCGTTCGCATTGCGCGACCGCAAGCATGCGGTCAATGCATCGCCGGCCGCCTTGCGGCTGGAATTTCTGCCCGAGCGCGATGCCTGGCAGGTGCGCAAATGCCGCGGTGGGCAGGTCCCCTCGCAGCCGTTGCGGCTGGCGCATTGAGGCGCGCGCATGTTGTGGGCCTGCATACTGCTGCCGCAGCTGGCGCTGGACGCCGTCCTTCGGCGTCTGGAAGAGCCGCACGCGCCGTTGGTGCTGGTCGAAGGGCCGGCGCAGTTGCGCAGCCTGCATTCTGTCAACGCAGCGGCGTCTGCCGCCGGTCTGAAAGCCGGCATGCGGCTATCGGCGGCGCATGCGCTGATGGCCAATGTGCGCACCATCGATTACGAGGCGCAGGCTGAGGCGCGCACGCAGCGGTTTCTTGCGGCCTGGGCGTACCGGCATAGTTCGCTGGTGAGCCAGCAATGGTCGCGCGCCATCGTGCTGGAAGCCGGCGCCAGTTTTCGGTTGTTCGGTCCGTGGCCGCGTTTCGAGCGCCGCCTGCGGGATGAACTGCAGGCGTTGGGCTTCCAGCACCGGCTTGCATTGGCACCTACACCGCGCGCCGCGCGCGTGCTGGCCGGCTTGCGCGATGGCATGGTGGTGACGCAGTTGCCGGCCTTGCACAGCACGCTCGACAAGGTGCCGGTACGCCGTGCCGCCTTGCCTGACGATGTGGGTGAGCGCCTGCAGCACATGGGCGTGCGCACGCTGGCTGCAGTGCGGGCGTTGCCGCGCGATGGGCTGCGCCGGCGTTTCGGTGCAGCCCTGCTCGATCACCTGGACCGCCTCTACGGCCAGGTCGACGACCCCTTGGAGTGTTACGCACCGCCAGATCATTTCGACCAGCGTGTGGAACTGGGCTACGAGGTGGAAATGCATCCGGCGCTGCTGTTTCCGTTGCGGCGTTTGATCGGTGATCTGTGCACGTACCTGTCCATCCGCGACGGCGGCGTGCAACGGTTTTTGCTGCGACTGGAGCACGAACGAGGCGCCACCGATGTCGAGATCGGCCTGCTGACGCCGGAGCGTGCGCCCACGCTGTTGTTCGAGCTTGCACGCAACCGGCTGGAGCGGGTGGAGATCCCGCGGCCGGTAGTGGCGATGCGCCTGCTGGCGCGGCAGCTGCCACCGTTCGTGCCGGCCATGCGCGATCTGTTCGACCAACGCGCGCAGCAATCGGTGGAGTGGCCGCAGCTGCGCGAGCGCCTGCGTGCGCGGCTCGGCGATGAGGCGGTGTATCGCGTGCTGCCGGCCGACGATCCGCGCCCGGAACGCGCCTGGCGGCGCGCCATCGGCGATGCGGTGCGTGAAACCGATGCACCACCGCGCCCGCCGCGCCCCACCTGGTTGTTGCCACAGCCGGTGCCCTTGCACGATGCGCAGTTACGCATCGTCTCCGGCCCGGAGCGATTGGAAAGCGGCTGGTGGGACGACGATGAAGCGCGTCGCGATTACTACGTGGTGGAGACCGCACGCGGACGCCGGGCCTGGGTATTTGCCGCGCCGGGCCGTGTCGAAGGCTGGATGCTACATGGGTGGTTCGCATGATCCGACGCATGCCCCTGCGGCAACGGAGCACTGCTTGTCGGGCTGGTCACCGCAGCGGTGCCGCAAGCATCCGATGCCACGCAGTGAAAGAGCACCTGACACGAGGCGATCTGCGGCTCATCGGAAAGACGGTGTGGTGGCAGCGCGATATTGAAGATATGCGCCCATGAGCTGGGACGACGCCGTCGACGGTGTTGACCGCGACACGCCCGGCGGGCGCATGCCACGCGCCTGGAACGTGGCTGCACGTTTGCGTGCGGCCAATGACGACATCACCCATGCGGCGGTGGCCGATGGCCTGCCCGCGTATGCCGAACTGCATTGCCTGTCGGATTTCTCGTTCCTGCGCGGCGCCTCCAGCGCGGAGCAGTTGTTCGCGCGCGCGCAACACTGCGGTTACAGCGCCCTGGCGATCACCGACGAGTGTTCGCTGGCCGGCATCGTGCGCGGGCTGGAAGCCTCGCGCGCCACCGGCGTACGCTTGATCGTCGGCAGCGAATTCACTTTGGTCGATGGCACCCGCTTTGTGCTGCTGGTGGAAAACGCGCATGGTTATCCGCAACTGTGCGCGCTGATCACCACCGCGCGCCGTGCAGCAAGCAAGGGCACATATCGGTTGGGGCGTGCCGAGGTGGAAGCGCAGTTTCGCGATGTCGCACCCGGCGTGTTCGCGGTGTGGATGCCCGGTGCGCAGCCGCAGGCCGAGCAGGGTGCCTGGTTGCAACAGGTCTTCGCCGAGCGTGTATTCCTGGCGGTGGAACTGCATCGCGAACAGGACGATGCCGCACGGTTGCTTGCCTTGCAGTTACTGGCGCAGCAGCTGGGCATGACCGCACTGGCCAGCGGCGATGTGCATATGGCGCAGCGCCGCGAGCGCATCGTGCAGGACACCTTGACCGCCATCCGCCACAGCTTGCCGTTGGCCGAGTGCGGCGCGCACCTGTTCCGCAACGGCGAGCGCCATCTGCGCACGCGCAGGGCCCTTGGCAATATCTATCCGGATGCGCTGTTGCAGGCCACGGTGGACCTGGCCCAGCGCTGCATCTTCGATATTTCCAAGCTTGAATACACCTATCCCAAAGAGCTGGTGCCGGAAGGCCATACGCCGGCGAGTTATCTGCGGCAGCTCACTGAGGACGGGATGCGTGAGCGGTGGCCCGATGGTGTGCCAGAAAAGATACGCGATGACATCGAAAAAGAATTGGAGCTGATCGCATACAAAAAGTACGAGGCCTTCTTTCTCACCGTGCAGGACGTGGTGCGTTATGCGCGTTCCAAGCACATCTTATGTCAGGGGCGCGGCTCGTCTGCCAATTCGGCAGTGTGTTATGCGCTGAGCATCACCTCCGTGGACCCACTCAAGACACGGCTGCTGATTTCACGCTTCTTGTCCAAGGCACGCAACGAGCCACCTGATATCGACGTCGATTTCGAACACGAACGGCGCGAGGAAGTGCTGCAATACGTCTATAACAAGTACGGTCGTGAACGTGCCGCGCTGGCGGCCACGGTCATCTGCTATCGCGGCAAAAGCGCCGTGCGCGACGTGGCCAAGGCCTTCGGTCTGCCGCCGGACCAGATTGCGCTGCTGGCCAATTGCTATGGCTGGGGCAATGGCGAAACGCCGATGGAACAGCGCATCGAAGAGGCGGGATTCGATTTGGCCAACCCGCTGATCAACAAGATTCTTGCAGTGACCGAACAGCTGCGCGATCACCCGCGCCATCTATCGCAGCATGTCGGCGGCTTCGTCATCTCCGACGAACCGTTGTCGATGCTGGTGCCGGTGGAAAACGCGGCAATGGCCGATCGCACCATCATCCAATGGGACAAGGACGACCTGGAAACGATGCGGTTGCTCAAGGTCGATTGTCTGGCTTTGGGTATGCTCACATGCATTCGCAAGACGCTGGATCTGGTACGCGGGCAGCGCGGTCGCGATTTTGCATTGGCCACCCTGCCGGACGAGGATAAGGCCACCTACAAGATGATCCAGCGCGCCGACACGGTGGGCGTGTTTCAGATCGAATCACGCGCGCAGATGGCGATGCTGCCGCGGCTCAAACCTGCAGTGTTCTACGATCTGGTGATCGAAGTGGCGATCGTGCGGCCAGGTCCGATCCAGGGCGACATGGTGCATCCGTATCTGCAGCGTCGCAAAGACAAGAGCCTGATCAGTTACCCATCCGAAGGCGTGGAAAAGATTCTTGGGCCGACCCTGGGCATTCCGCTGTTCCAGGAACAGGTGATGGAACTCGTGATCCATGCCGGCTACGACCCCGACGATGCCGACAAGCTGCGTCGCTCGATGGCGGCCTGGCGTCGTGGCGGCGACATGGAATCGCATCGCGTGCGCATTCGCGCGCTGATGGAAAAGAAAGGCTACGCTTCCACCTTCATCGACCAGATCTTCGAGCAGATCAAAGGCTTCGGCTCCTACGGCTTCCCGCAAAGCCACGCCGCCTCGTTCGCCAAACTTGTCTACGCCAGCTGCTGGCTCAAACGCCACGAACCTGCAGCCTTCGCCTGCGGCTTGCTCAATGCGCAGCCGATGGGCTTCTATTCGGCCAGCCAGATCGTGCAGGACGCGCGCCGCGGCAGTCCTGAGCGTGCGCGCGTGGAGGTGTTGCCGGTGGATGTGCTGCATAGCGTCTGGGACAACGCGCTGGTCGGTGGCCGGCCATGGTGTAGCGACGAAGACCCTGGCGAACAACCGGCGATCCGTCTGGGCATGCGCCAGGTCGCTGGATTATCGGAAGGGGTGGCAACGCGCATTGTCGCCGCACGCGCGCAACGGGGCTTCGCCGATATCGGCGATCTGTGCCTGCGCGCCGCACTCGACGAAAAAGCGCGCCTCGCCCTGGCCGAGGCCGGCGCCTTGCAAGGCATGGTGGGAAATCGCAATGCCGCGCGTTGGGCGATGGCCGGCGTGGAAGCGCGGCGGCCGCTGCTGCCTGGTAGCCCCGAAGAGCGCCCGGTGGAATTTGAGGCGCCGCGCGCAGGCGAAGACATCCTGGCCGATTACCGCTCGGTCGGCCTGAGCCTGCGCCAGCACCCGATGGCGCTGCTGCGCCCGCAGATGCGGCAGCGACGCATCCTGGGCCTGCGTGAACTACAAGGCCGCAGCCACGGCAGCGGTGTGCATGTCGCCGGCCTGGTCACCCAGCGCCAGCGCCCGGCCACTGCCAAGGGCACTATCTTCGTCACCCTGGAAGACGAACACGGCATGATCAACGTCATCGTCTGGTCGCACCTGGCGCTACGCCGCCGCCGCGCACTGCTGGAATCGCGCCTGATGGCGGTGCGCGGCCGCTGGGAACGCGTGGACGGCGTGGAGCATCTCATCGCCGGCGATCTGTACGACCTCAGCGAGCTGCTCGGCGAAATGCAACTGCCCTCGCGCGATTTTCATTGAGTATTTGCCGGCAAAATCGACCAACACCGGCATCGCATTACGGTCACGATTCCAGACCTGGTCTATCGGCATCCATCATCCGCAGTTGTGGCCGTCCTCGACCACATTGCCCAGCTGCCAGCATCGCCACGTGGCGCTGTGTTCGCTGTGGCGTTGCAGTGTTCCATGCGCGACGCGCAGCGCCCTGCGCAGGCGCGCAAAATCCAATGGCGCTGTGGCTTGGCGCCCAGTGATGGCGATGGCGTGGTCACGCCAGGGCATGCATCGGGCTAGTGACTTTCAAGCGGCCTGTACGACACCATGGCGGGCGCAGTTGCGCTGACCCATTCCTTTCCCACGAGGCGATCATGAAGTTGGAGGTTTTGTTTGACCAGTTGCATACCTTGCCCACGGTGCCCAAGGTGGCGCAGGACCTGATTCGTCAGTTCGATGATCCGAACACCAACATCGATGTGTTGGCGCACACCATCGAGCGCGATCCGGTGATCGCCGCCAAGGTGTTGCGGCTGGCCAATTCGGCGCGCTTCCATGGCCTGCGCGATTCCACCAGCGTCGAAGACGCGGCGCTGCGGTTGGGCTTCAACACGCTGCGCACGTTGGTGCTGGCCTCGTCGATGACCGGCGCGTTTCATGCCGGCCCCAGTTTCGATCTGAACGCCTTCTGGCGGCACAGTTTCGGCGTGGCCGGCATCTGCCGCTTGCTGGCGCGCCAGCACGGGCTCGATCCGGAAACCGCGTTTACCTGCGGCATGATGCACAACATCGGCGAGTTGCTGATCCAGTCCGGCGCGCCGGAATACGCCAGCCGCATCAATCACGACACCTCCTCTGCCGGTCATGCGGCCGAAGAAACCCTGCAGTTGGGGTTTGGTTACCCGGAAGTGGGCGCCGAGCTGGTGCGTCGCTGGCAGTTGCCTGTGGTGATCCAGCAAGCCATCGCCTATCAGGTCCGCCCGGCCGCCGCACCGGAAGGCGCGTTGATGCCGCTGCTGCTTGCCCAGGCCGTGCATGTGTCCGACGCACTGCGCGCGCACGACGGCGACATCCCGGCGGCACTGGAATCGGCGCGCGGGCCATTGATGGACACGGTGGATCTGGACGCGTTGTTCGCCGAGCTCCCGGAGGTGATTGAGGCCTACCTGGCGTTTGCCGAAGCGCTGCGTTGAGCGAGCAGTTGCAGTGATGCGGTAAGACGCACTGCGATCAGACCGGCGCGCGCACGCAACACAAGCGCGCCGGTATCCGAGTGATCCATGCGCCGCCGATCGCCAGCCGCGTTCGCCTGATCAAGACGTGGTCCTTTTTGCAAGCAATCACCAGTCACTGCAGTACGCGTCTTGCAAGCCAGGCGCGTGTTGCGGTCGATTCGATCGTGCAGCGCGCTCCTGACTCTCCCGGCGCAACGTCCCGCGTACTCCACCCGCCATAACAGGCACACTGTCACGCCGCGACGCAGCTGGACGGAACTGCGCACAGGCGCTAGCGTGGTCCGAATTTTTTGCCACAGGGGAACTGCCCATGAGCCATGACGCGCAACCGCGCCAGCTCACCTTTCGTGCCGTCGTGTTGTCCATCGTGCTGGCGGTGGTGCTTTCGGCCGCCAATGCCTATCTGGGCCTGTTTGCCGGCCTGACCATCGCCACCGCCATTCCGGCAGCGGTCGTCTCGATGGGAGTGCTGCGCCTGCTCGGCGGCGGCACCATCCTGGAAAACAACATCGTCCAGACCGGTGCCTCGGCGGGGTCGTCGATCGCGGCGGGAGTGATCTTCACCATTCCCGCGCTGGTGATCATGGGCTATTGGCCGGACTTCAAATACTGGTGGGTGCTTGGCATCGCCGGCATGGGCGGGTTGCTCGGGGTGCTGTTCTCGGTGCCGCTGCGGCGCTCGATGATCGTCGAAGACCCGCTGCCGTTCCCCGAAGGCAAGGCCGCGGCCGAAGTGCTCAAGGCCGGTGCAAACCCCGGCCCGGGCCTGAAGATCCTGGCCATCTCCGGTGCCATCGGCGCGCTGGTCAAGCTGGCTGCGGCCAGCGGCCTGCGGGTGATCCCGGACACCTGGGCGCAGGCCACCTACCTCGGCAGCAGCCGGCTGGTGGGGTATCTGGGCACCAACCTGTCGCCGGCGCTGCTGGGCGTGGGCTACATCGTCGGCTTGAATGTCGGCATCGTGGTGTTGTCTGGCGCGATCCTGTCCTGGCATATCGCAATCCCGCTGTATCAGCAGTTCTTCATGGGCTCGGATCCGGCATTGGCGCAGAGCCTGATCAACGCACCGGCGGCGGACGCGGCATTCGCCATCTGGGGCGCGAAGATCCGTTATCTCGGCGTCGGCGCGATGTTGATCGGTGGCGTGTGGACGCTGTTCTCGCTGCGCAAGTCGCTGCTGTCCGGGGTCAAGAGCGGCTTCGCCGCCGCGCGCAAGAGCGGTGGCGGTGTGGTCGCCGAGACCGAGCGCGACCTGCCGATGAAGTGGATGCTGGTGGCGTTGGTGCTGTGCACCTTGCCGCTGCTGGGCCTGTATCAGGCGATCGTGCAGCAATGGCACGTGTCGATCCCGATGACCATCATCATGATCGTGGCCGGCTTTCTGTTCGTGTCGGTGTCCGGGTATCTGGCCGGGTTGATCGGCTCATCCAACAACCCTGTTTCGGGCATCACCATCTCCACCATTCTGTTCGCCTCGGCGGTGCTGGTGCTGCTGCTCGGCAAGGACGGCCTGGTGCCGGCCGGCATCGGCGGCGCGCCGCTGGGCGCGGTGGCGGCGATCATGATCGGTGCGGTGGTGTGCTGCGCGGCGGCGGTGGGCGGCGACAATCTGCAGGATCTCAAAGCCGGTTATCTAGTCGGCGCCACGCCATGGAAGCAGCAGCTGATGCTGGGCATCGGTGCGTTCTCCTGCGCGCTGATCATGGCGCCGGTGCTGAACCTGTTGGCGCAGGCGTACGGCATCGGCCCGGCCACCCCGCAGCATCCCAACTCGCTCGCTGCACCGCAGGCCACGCTGATGGCCTCGGTCGCCAAGGGCTTGTTCGGCGGCGAGCTGCCGTGGGCGATGATCGCCATCGGTGCCGGCGTGGGCGCGGCGATCATCGCGCTGGACGAATGGCTGAAGAAAACTGGCAAGCGCTTCCGCGTGCCGGTGCTGGCCGCGGCAATCGGTATCTATCTGCCGTTGGAACTGATGGTGCCGATCTTCATCGGTGGCCTGATCGCGCACCTGGTGGAACGCTTCCACAAGATCCGCGCCGACGACGAAGACGGCCGCGATCGTGTGCATCGCCCTGGCGTGCTGTTCGCCGCCGGCCTGATCACCGGCGAGGCGTTGATGGGGATCGCCATCGCGGTGCCGATCGTGCTGTCCAGCCGCGCCGATGTGCTGGCGTTGCCTGCCAGCTTGCAGCTCAACCAGTGGTTTGGCCTGGCGATCCTCGCCCTGGTCGGCTGGCTGCTGTATCGCGTCGGCAAGCGCGGCGAACAGACCGCCTGAGCGTGATGCAGCATTGAGGCATGCGCTTGCACGCCTCATCCCGACGGACACGCATCGCTGATGCGTGTCCGTTTTTCGTTGTGGCGTTGCGATCCGGTGCCGCTGCGCCGCACGCGCAGCGAGATGCGCCGCTTCGGTCATCCGTCGTCTTTGCGTTGGCTTTACGCGCTACGCAGGCGCCATGCATAGCGACTTTATGCCGCTGCTCCGTATCGTGCCGTCTCCCGCACGGATGGTGCACCACGGCTACTGCATGCCTCGATCGATCCCGATGACACCCCGCGACGCAGGTTCTCGCACCGCGTAACGCTGCGATGGATGTCAGTGAAAGTGCTACTCACATCACGCTGTGCAACATCGGCTTGCGGTTGCGGTCGCTTTTGTCATGGTTGGCCTCTACGGGGCCCAAAGACGCCTATAAGATCGATTGGCAGGACGTCGCCCGTCGGCGGCCATGCAGTCGTTCTACCTCCACGTGCATTTCCCCCTCCCTAACGCTGACCGTTCCACACGATCTGTCCAGCGTCTTGCCATGGAACCACTGCAATGCTGACTGCTATCTCCAAGCGCTCCACCCGCGCACCACGCGCACCGTTGTTGGCCATCGCACTGACCGGCGTGCTGTGCAGCCTGGCGCTACAGGCACAGGCACAAGATGCCAGCGAGGCGGCGCTGTGTACCGACCGCCCGACCAAGGCCAATTCCACCTGTACCGTGCCAACCGGCGCCTGGCAGCTGGAAACCGATATCGGCAGCTACACCCGCGACAGCCAGCCCGGCACGCGCATCGAAACCTCCTACTTCACCAATCCCACGCTCAAGTACGGCATCAGCGACCGCATCGATCTGCAGCTCAACTGGGCGCCGCAGCTGCAGGTCAAGACCACCGATCGCGCGACCGGTGCACGCAGCAGCCTGAGCGGCGGCGGCGATATCTTTTTGCGCATGAAGGCGCGTTTCTACGAGAGCGATACCGCCAGCGTGGCGCTGCTGCCGTTCGTCAAGGCACCGACTGCGCGTACCGGCTTGGGCAACGACGAGTGGGAAGGCGGCGTCGCATTGCCGATCAATTTCGTGTTGCCCAATAGCTTCTCGCTGACCCTCGGGCCAGAGGTGGATTGGCTGGCCGACAGCGATGGCAGCGGCAACCATGTCGCCATCGTCAACGCGATCAACCTGGCGCATCCGCTCACCTCGAAGTTGTCGATGGCGGTGGAAGTGTGGTCCTCGATCAATCGCGACCCCGCCGAAACCATCGAACAGTATTCGGCCGACATCGCTGCTGCGTATCTGATCAATCCGCTGTTGCAACTGGATGTGGGCGCCAACTTCGGCCTCAACGACCGCACCCCGGACGCGCAGGTGTATGTGGGGATGTCGCACCGCTTCTGATGTGTTGAAGCGGGGCATCACTGCGACATAAAAATCGCGTGGGTAGCAGCGGTGCGATAAGACTTTATGTGGTGCCGGTTGACCGGCACCACATCAGCTGCGCGCTGCACGCACAGGGCGATCGACGACCGACCGCCTGCATCTGCTGCGCAGTTTGCAACCTGCGCCCATGTCGATGCGGCTGCAAGGTTTGCTTCAATGCAGCACGGTCCACGTTGCACGTATCGCCAGCTGCGCATTTTTCCAGCTGCCCCGGTATGCACACACGGCCACAAAGGCAGACCCAACCGCAAGCCTTTGCGCGCTCGCCACGGCAACGCCTACCATCGACGTTTTGCCGTTGCGGGAACTGCCGATGAAGCTTCGTTACGCCGTGCTGCCCCTGTGTCTGTTGGCCGCCTTGCCAAGTCTTGCCGCCGCGCGCGGTTTCGATGTGCGCGACATGGTGGCGTTGGACCGTGTGTCCGCACCCACGCTCAGCCCCGATGGCAGCGTGCTGGTATTTGCCAAGCGGCAGGCCAAGAGCAGCAACGGCAAACCGGCCACCGGCCTGTGGATGCGCAACCTGCGGACCCGCGATGCAGCGCCGCCCAAGCGGCTGACTCCGGAAGGCTGGAACGTCAACAGCCCGGCGCTGTCGCCGGATGGCAAGACGGTGTATTTCCTCAGCAGCAGATCCGGCACCCAGCAGCTGTACGCGCAACCGCTGACCGGCGGCACCCCGCAGCAACTCACCGCGTTTGCGGTGGACGTGGACAGCTACAAGCTCTCGCCCGATGGCAAGCGCATTGCCTTCAGTGCCGGCGTGTTCCAGGACTGCGGCTCGGACCTGGGTTGCACCAAGACCAAGCTCGCCAGCGTCAAGAACGCCAAGGCCAGCGGCGTGGTGTACGACCAGTTGTTCGTGCGGCATTGGGACACCTGGAACGACGGCCGCCGCAACACGCTGTTCGTCGCAGACCTGCCTGCCGCAGGCGCCAAGGCCGTGATCGGTGCCTCGGCGATCAGCGCCACGCTGGCCGGCGATGCGCCGTCCAAGCCGTTCGGCGGCAATGACGATTACACCTGGTCGCCCGATGGCAGCAGCGTGGTGGCCAGCGTGCGCGTGCCGCAGCCGCATGGTCCTGAGGCAGGCAAGAATGCAAAGGCCGGCAGCAAGCCCACCGGCAACGACGAGCCGTGGCAGACCAACTTCGACCTGTACCGGCTGGATGCGGCCGGCAAGTCCGCACCGGTCAATCTGACCGCGTCCAACCCGGCCTGGGATGCCGGCCCGGTGTTCAGCAGCGATGGCAAGACGCTGTACTACCGCGCAATGAAACGCCCCGGTTTCGAGGCCGACCGCTTCGGCCTGATCGCGATGGATGTCGCCAGCGGCAAGAGCCGCGAAATCGCGCCCAAATGGGACCGCTCGGCCGGCGAGATCGTGTTGAGCGATGACGGCGCCAGCCTCTACACCAGCGCCGACGACCTCGGCGAGCACCCATTGTTCAAGATCGATATTGCCAGCGGCGATGCGACCAAGCTGGTGGGCGAGGGCAGCGTGCATGCGCCGACGCTGGCCGGCAACACGTTGGCGTTTACACGCAATTCGTTGAAGAGCGGCGATCAGGTATTTGTCAGCGACGTGCAAGGCCAGGGCCTGCGTGCGATTACCCAAAGCGCGGGCGAGCTGCTGCCCGATGTGCAGTTCGGCGACTACGAGCAGTTCCAGTTCAAGGGCTGGAACAACGACACCGTGCATGGCTACGTGGTCAAGCCCTACAACTATCAGGAAGGCAAGACCTATCCGGTGGCGTTCCTGATCCACGGTGGGCCGCAGGGCAGCTTCGGCAATGGCTGGAGCAACCGCTGGAATCCGCAGACCTACGCCGGGCAGGGCTACGCGGTGGTGATGATCGACTTCCACGGCTCCACCGGTTACGGCCAGGAATTCACCGACGCGATCAGCCAGCATTGGGGCGACCGCCCACTGGAAGACCTGCAGAAGGGCTGGGCCGCTGCGCAGAAGCAGTACGGCTTCCTCAACGGTGACAAGGCCTGCGCGCTGGGTGCCAGTTACGGCGGCTACATGGTCTATTGGATGGCCGGCAACTGGAATCAGCCATGGAAGTGCCTGGTCGACCACGGTGGTGTGTTCGACAACCGCACGGTGGGCTACGCCACCGAAGAATTGTGGTTCAGCGAATGGGAAAACGGCGGCACGCTATGGCAGAACCCCGCCGGCTACGAAAAGTTCAACCCGGTGCTGCACGTGGACAAGTGGAAGGTGCCGATGCTGGTGATCCACGGCCAGCAGGATTTCCGCATCCCGGTCGAGCAGGGCCTGGCCGCGTTCACCGCGCTGCAGCGCAAGGGCATCGACTCCAGGTTCCTGTATTTCCCGGACGAGAACCACTTGGTGCTCAAACCGGACAACAGCGTGCTGTGGCACGACACCGTCAACAGCTGGCTGAAGCAGCATATCGGCCAGTGATGCTTCACCCGGCACCCCACCTGGTGCGGGGTGCCGGGCAATCACTGCCTGGCTCCTGTGGTCGGTCGGCGTGATCGATCCTGCAGCGGCAATGTCTGCGCCATTCGCAGGTGCAGCCGGCCTTGCCCAAACTGCGGATCGGCCATGTCGATGAAACCCCGTCGGGTCAATGGGGCTGCTTGGCCCGGGTCGGCAGCCCATTCGAGGCCGAAGGCCGGTTAACTGTCGGCAGGCCACGGCTGCCGCAGCGCATCCAAGCCATGTCAAAATAGCGATTCTTTAACTTCTTCAGTTCCCTGCCAGGATCGCAAGGACCGCTTGCATGCGCACGTTATTCCGCCCCTCGTTGTTGGCACTCGTTTTACTTTGTAGTCCTGCCTTGCATGCCGCATCGCGGCCTGCGGCTGTGCGTGCGCCGGCGCCTGCGAATGGTGCTGTCGCCGTCGGTGGCGATACTGCCAGCGACCCGAGCGTGCCGTTGCCGGCCACGTTGAAGTCCGGCATGGGTTACCGCGCGTTCGCGCAGACGGTGATGGAGCAGGGCTGGCAGCCGGTGGACCCGCTGGCCGCCGACAGCTGCATGGCCGCAGGCGATTGCGTTGTCGAATTCGTTGCGCCCGGCGGGAGTGCGCGGCTGCGCGTGCAGGTCGGGTCGCAGGCCGGCGCGGCGGTGGCGAGCAGCTGGCAAGCGCGGCAAGTGCCGTTGAATCGCATCGGCAATCCCACGGCATCGGCCGTGGACACCAAGGCCGCACCGGCGGCGGCAAACGTGGCCGACACGCCGCGCTGAGCGTGGTTCCGTAGAGCCCAGGCGCGCGGCGTATCATGGCGCTGCGTGCGTTGCGCTGTGCACTGATGGTGCGCGCAGCACAGTCGCGTCTTTCCTGATCCCGAGTCCATTGGCCTGCATGAATCCTCCTGCATGAAGAGCATCGATCCTGCCGATCTGGAAGCGCTGTTCGATGCTGTGCCGGACGTGCTGTTCTTCGTCAAGGATCGCGAGGGCCGCTACACCCACGTCAACCAGACCATGCTGCGGCGGCTGGGGCTGAAGTCGCGCAAGGAGTTGATCGGCAAGCGCGTTGCCGAGGTCTATCCCAGCGGCTTGGGCGCCAATTACGCCAATCAGGACGAGCAAGTGCTGGCCGGCGCAGTGATCGACAACTTGCTGGAGCTGCATCTGTTCGCCAACCGCGAACCGGGTTGGTGCCTGACCTGCAAACGTCCGCTGCTGGTGGACGGCAAGGTACAGGGCATCATCGGCATCTCGCGCGATCTGGGGCCTCAGGATGGGCATGAATCGCAGTACGAAAAGCTACGGCTTGCGCTGGCGTATCTCAACGCCAACTACGCACAGAACGTCCGTATGCAGGCACTGGTGGAAATCACCGGGTTTTCGATGTCCAAACTGCAACGCTCGTTTCGCAAGGTATTCCAGCTCACCCCGCAACAGGTGCTGGCCAAACTACGCCTGCAGATGGCGATGCATCTGCTGCACGGAAACAAGAGCCTCACCGAAATTGGGCATGCCTGCGGTTTCAGCGATCAAAGCGCCTTCGCAAGGCAGTTCAAGCTGGCGGTCGGCATGACGCCACGCGAGTACCGCGCGCTGGCTAATGCTGCGCAGTTTCCTGCCGGAACTTCTTAGGGCTGCCTAATAAGACGAATTCGCAGTAGCGCAGTTAGGGCCTGTTAACACATCCGAAGCCCATCAACGACTAGGACGAAGCTGAGGAATCCAAGGAACATGACATCCAGCTTGTCGAAGCGCGAGAAAATCCGGCGGTAGCCTTTCAAGCGACGGAACAGTCTCTCTACTTCGTTGCGCCGCTTGTAC
>NZ_JBEOLS010000042.1:0-45463 GCF_040279205.1 Xanthomonas hortorum | reverse complement strand
CGCGCGATGAGGCGTTATCGATAACGCTTCATCGCGCGCAAGCGCGCTCCTACGACGCGGCACTTTCAATCGCGCGGATACACCGCTGCAACCGTGCAGCTCTGGCGCATCCGCGCAGCCAGACCGCCGCGCGTTGCACTGAGGTCGCCCTGCTGGCCGGATCCGGCAGCCGCGCCGGCAAGCGCCATCTCGTCGAGCACGTCGACCTTGTCGCCGGGATTGCCGCAGATGGCATTCAAGCCCATGCCGGACACGAAGCGGATCGGCGGCGCGCCGCTGAGTTCGCGGCAGCTGTCCATCAGTTCCACACGGTAGTGGCGGTGCGTGCCGGGATGACGTGGCGAGACTTCCACCACCAAACCTTGGCCATCTTCCGACCAGGAGCGCAGCATGCTGGGATTGAAGCAATAGCTGGATGAGCCGGCGAAATTGCGCCGACGCGACTCGCGCACGCTGATGCCTTCCAGGGTCGGTACGCCGCTGTGGTTGCGTTGCCTGGCTGCGCTGGCGTACTCGCGCGCACTGAGCGTGGCGACCTGGCTGATCGCGCAGCGTTGCTGAGCGGTGCTCACGTACGCTTGCGCACCATTGCAGACCCAACCATGCGCGGCCAGCAGGTTCGCATCCGCTTGCGCGGCAAGCTTCGGGCAGTCCTGCGCCAGGGTAAGGCGGAACAATCGTCCGCCGTGTTCGGCCACGGCCAGCGTGCGCGCATCTGCTTGATGCAGCTCGGCCAGCTGGCGTGCATCCAGACACTCGGCGTTTGGTGCGGCCGGGCGCACCGGCTCTGCCGATGCAGTAGATAACGCGCAACTGAAAAACGTGCTGCCGAGCAGAACCGCAGTGAGTACACGCATCACGCACATCCTTGGCAATGAGGTATGGCTGCATCATCTGCCAAGCAGGCTGCGCTGACAATCGCAACGTGCGACGCGTCGCGCGTTCGACAAAACCGTGCGGGCGGCCTGCGCTGGGCATCGCCAGCGCACATGAGCGCATTGCCGATGCTGATCAGCGACCATGTGCGCGCGCAACCTCACGCGCACCTTGCACCTTGCACCTTGCTACTGCGATAACGCTGCGCAGCTTGCACTCAAGGCGCTTCGGGCGGATCCGAATTCAGCACCTGCAACTTGCCGCCGGTGGTCTCGGAAAGAATGCGCTGATCGGTGGCCACCAACACCACGCCAGGCGTCAGTAGCGGCAGCAATCCAGCCAGAAATGCCGGTGGAACCTGCAGCCGCGCGATGGTGTCGGCGTCCAGCGCCTGTCCTGCCGCAGCACTGCTGCCGGGGATACCGATGCGCATCCAGTTGGGCATGCGTTGACCGGGCAGGCCGGGCACCTCGCCAGGCAAGAATCCCTGGCCGACGATAAAGGCCTGCGTGCCCAGCGGTGCGGCGCCCGGTTGCGCGTGTAGCGCGACTTGCGCACGTCCGATTTCCACACCATTGCGATACACCACCAGTTGCTGGTCGCTGCTGCTGACCAGCATCGAGATCGGACCGGTGGGCGCCAGCTCCGGTCGCCATGCAAATGCCTGGCCGTTAGGCAGCGGCAGCAAGGCACGCTGCGCGCCGGTGGTCGAGTCGATCGGGCTGAGTGCGCGTGGATGCACCACTGCGTCGGCATCCACGCCCGCCTGCGCGACCACTACCACCATGCCCATATTGGAGTTGTCGAACAGCAGCCGCGCGAATTCCGATGGCAGATGCACGCAGCCATGCGATTCCGGATAACCGGGCAAGCCGCCGGCATGCAAGGCCACACCGTCCCAGGTCAGCCGTTGCTGATACGGCATCGGCGCGGCGTTGTAGATGTTGGAGCGGTGGTCCTTGTCCTTCTGCAGGATGGTGAACACACCGGTAGGCGTCTCGTGCCCGGGCTTGCCGGAACTGATGGTGGAGACACCGATCAGGATGCCGTTGCGATACGCATAGGCGCGTTGTTCGGTGAGGCTGACGATCACCGCCATCGGCCCCCAGCCCTTGCTGACGCCGCCCCAGATCCATTCGCCCGGTTTGAGCTGTGCAGGCGCGGTTTCGGCGGGGCTGGATTGGCGCGCGCCCCAGAACGGCACGGCAAGCGCGTGCCCGCAGATCAGCAGCGTGCAGAAAAGAAGAGAAGTGAGCAGGGGCCGCATCGGCATTCCAGAAAGCAGTGTCGGCACGATCCTAGCGGGGCAGGGTGTGCGCGTCATGTGGTTGGTGTTGGTGTCGGCGCGCGATGCGAAGGTGCCGGCGTTGCGATGGGCGCGATGTGTCCGTAGTTGGGTATCCAACGAGCCTGTTGCGCAACCAACGCATAAGCGTTCGGCCTTGCGCGCTGGGTCAACGATTGACTTGCAGACGCAAGACGGTCGCCCAATCGCGATGGCAATCGGGGAAGAGGTGCGTGTTGTGCTCACCTGAAACAGTCGGCAGGCGATGTGCTCAGAACCACAGTGCACGCGTGTACTGGCTGATCCGAAGCATCGACTGCGCTCGCTTGATGCTGAGCGCAGCCGGTGTGCCAGCCGGGCCTAGTTCGGCAATGCTGGGTAGTCGGTATAGCCTTCGGCACCGCCGCCGTACATGGTGGCCTGGTCGAAGTCGGCCAGCGGAGCGTTTTCGCGCAGGCGACGCACCAGATCCGGGTTGGCGATGTAGGGGTGGCCATAGGCGATCGCATCGGCATAGCCGCTGTCGATGGCCTTTTCGGACAGCGCCTTGTCGTAGCTGTTGTTGGCGATCCAGGCACCGTCGAACTTTGCGCGCAGCGCGGCGTAGTCGAAGGCCACGTTGTTGCGCGGACCGCCGGTTGCACCTTCGATCACGTGCACGAAGGCCAGCCCGCCGATCAGGTTGAGACGCTCGACCGCACGCTCGAACAACGGCTGCGGATCGGAGTCGTGCATGCCGTACACCGGTGTGACCGGCGAAAGGCGCACACCGGTGCGCTCGGGGCCAATCTCGTCGGCAATGGCCTGCACCACTTCGGCCAGCAGGCGAGTGCGGTTTTCGATATCACCGCCGTACGCATCGGTGCGCTTGTTGGAACCGTCACGCAGGAACTGGTCGAGCAGGTAGCCGTTGGCTGCATGCACTTCCACGCCGTCAAAGCCCGCATCGATGGCGTTGCGCGCGGCGATGCGGTAGTCCTCGATCAGGGCGGGGATTTCGTCCAGCGCCAGTGCGCGCGGCTCGGACACATCTTCAAAGCCGTTCTTGGTGAAGGTCTTGCCTTCGGCGCGGATGGCGCTGGGCGCAACCGGCGATTCGCCCGGCGGCAGCACGCTGGTGTGCGATACGCGGCCCACATGCCACAGCTGCAGCACGATCTTGCCGCCGCGGCGATGCACTTCATCGGTGACCGCACGCCAGCCTTTTACCTGCTCGGCGGTATAGATACCGGGCGTGTCGAGATAGCCCTGACCAAGCGGGCTGATCTGAGTGCCTTCGGCCACGATCAGTCCGGCACTGGCACGCTGGCCGTAATACTCGGCAGCGAGCGGCGAGGGCACCTGACCGGCGACGGCGCGGTTGCGCGTCAGCGGCGCCATGATCACGCGGTTGGCAAGATCCAGCGCGCCCAGGCGCACCGGGGGGAACAACGGAGATTCAGTGGATTTGGACATCAGCAACCAGTTGGGTGTGGATCACGCGCCAGGCGCGACACCGCGCCGATCGCGAGTGCCCCCTAGCGATGGTGGCGGACCCAAGCGGATTCGAGCGATGCCGATAGGACACAGCGTCTTTCATTGCAGTGGAAGGCGCTGAACTGTGACGTGTTGGGGCTTGGCGCTGAATCGCTGCAAGCGGCATCCTTTCGCTCGATGCTGCATTGCACAATAATAAGCCGCCCCGTCATTCTGGAGTCGGGCATGTCCGATACCGATCTCTCACCGCCGCCCGTTTCGCGGCGCGACTACGTGTTGATCCTGTTTGCATTGGCGATGGGCGGCTTTGCGATCGGCATCAGCGAATTCTCGACCATGGGGTTGATGACGCAGATCGCGCAGGGGCTGCAGATCAGCGAGCCGCAGGTCGGTCACATCATCAGTGCCTATGCGTTAGGTGTGGTGGTCGGTGCGCCGTTGCTGGCGATTCTTGGCGCGCGCTGGCCACGGCGCACCTTGTTGCTGCTGCTGATGGTGTTTTACGCGTTGGGCAACCTGGCCAGTGCGTTGGCGCCGAGCTATCACACGATGTTGCTGTGCCGTTTTATTGCGGGTTTGCCGCATGGTGCGTACTTCGGCGTGGCCTCGTTGGTAGCCGCATCGATCAGCCCGCCCAATCAGCGCGCCACTGCGGTGGGCCGCGTGTTGATGGGCCTGAGCATTGCCTTGCTGATAGGCAATCCGCTGGCGACCTGGCTGGGCCAGATCGTGAGCTGGCGTTGGGCGTACGCGGCGGTGTCGGTGCTTGCGCTGTGCACGGTTGCCGCAGTGGCAGCGCGCTTGCCGCCTGCACCGGACGAGCCACGTCAACAGCCGTTGCGCGAGCTGCGCGCGTTCAATCAGCCGCAGGTATGGCTGGCATTGGCGATCGGCGCAGTGGGTTTTTCCGGCATGTTCTGCGTCTTCAGTTATCTGGCGCCGACCTTGACTGCCGTGACCGGCGTGGAGCCGGCGCGGATTCCGTTGGCCATGGTGGCGTTCGGTGTTGGCGGCGTGCTCGGAAGCATCCTGGGCGGCTGGTTGTTCGATCGCATGCAGTTCCGCGCGGTGCCGGTGCTGTTGGTGTGGTCGGTGGTGGTGATGCTGACGTTTCCGTTGGCCGCGCAATCGGGCCTGTGGGTGTTCGTCTCCATCGTGGCCGTGGGCACCATGGGCGCATTGGCCCCCGCATTGCAGACCCGTTTGATGGATGTGGCAGCCGAAGCGCAGACCCTGGCGGCGGCATCCAACCATGCGGCGTTCAATACCGCCAATGCTTTGGGCCCATGGCTGGGTGGCATGGCGATCACCGCAGGCTGGGGCTGGACGTCCACCGGGTATGTGGGCGCAGCAACCGCGCTGGGCGGTTTGTTGGTGTACGCGCTGGCGGTGTGGCAGGAGCGTCGGCAACGTGTGTTGGTGGCGAGCTGATCCGCATTTCCGCGTTCGGTAGCTCGTTTTTTCTGGGGCTTCAACGGCAATCGGTAACGCGATGCAGCACAGACGCATCGCGTATCCACAGCCAACTCACGGCATCGCACCGAGACTGCAGGCTCGAATACAAGCGGACCGAACAGTGCCATGACCGAGTTCACTCCACCGCCGTGGAAGCGCCCCAATCCCAAGCGTAAATCTGCTTCCACTCCACTAAGCGATGCGCAGAAAGCAGCGGCCAAACAACGTGCGGAAGAAGCCGGGCGGCCGTATCCCAATCTGGTCGACAACATGTGGGCAAGCCGGCAACCCAAGTGAGTTTTGACTTCGCGTTGGCATGGATGAATCGCTATTCATTGCCTGCATGACCGCGTGAGGAAGCGGCCCACATAACTCACACGCGGATTATGCGCGCAACGCCACTATGGGGCCGTACACACCATCACTGCAGCGCAATCAACGCATCGATTGCCTCATCCCAAAGCCGGCGCGACCGCATCTGCCAGACGACGCAGCGCTGGCCCACCGCAACAAGGAGCGACACATGAGCATTCAGAGCAAGACCGAGCATAGCCTCAACGACCTCATCGCCATTTCCCGCGACGGCAAGGACTTCTACGATGAAGCCGCAGCCAAGGTCGACGATGCGGAACTTGCGACGCTGTTCCGCCGCATCGCTGGCGTCAAGTCCGACATCGTCAGCAATCTGAGCAGTGTTGTCGCAGCCGCCGGCGGCGAGCCGAAGACCAGCGGCACCATGGTCGGCAGCATGCAGCAGTTCTACGGCAAGGTCCGTGCAACGCTGGGCGACACCAAGTATGGCTACGTGGCCGAGCTGGAAGAGTCCGAAGACCGTCTGTTGAAGGCGTTCGATGAAACCATCGCTGATCAGGATACTCCGGCCGCTGCACGCGATGCCGCACTGCGCCTGCTGCCGGAAGTGCGCGCATGTCACGACGTGATGCGTAACCGCAAGCACGCGATGAAAAGCGCCGCATAAGTTGCGTGCGTGACCGCAGCGCATCCAGGTGATGCAGCTCGCGGAGTAAACCGATAAAGGCGGAAACGGGCAGCGCAAGCTGCCCGTTTCTTTTTGTGTGGCGCATGCAGGCGCACATGCAGATACGGCGCACGCGTCCTGTTCCACGCAACCGTGCGCGTTCCACGTTGCCAGCCATGTTTTTGCGTGTATCGGACACCCGCCCGGTCTGCTAGTATCCGCCGCCCTTCCTCCGGCAGGCCCGCATGCGCGGTCGTGGACTCACCCCATGAAACAGCAGTTCCTGTACCTGTCATCGGCCGAGGCGCAGTTGTCGCTGGGCCTGGGGGAAGAGAAGACCACCGAGCGACTGTTTTTTGCGGTAATGGCCGATGCGCGCATTGCCGAACATGCCGCAGCCATCGCCGAAGGTTTGATTAGCAGCGGTCAGGTCGATGGCAAGCCGCTTGCGCGCGAGCGGCTGCATGTGACCTTGCACCATCTGGGCGATTACGCAGGCGGTTTGCCGCCGTCGTTGGTGAGCCGCGCCAGTCAGGCGGCCGAGCGCGTGGCGCTGGATGCATTCGACGTGGTGTTCGATCGGGTGGGCACCTTCGGTGGACGGCGTTCGCAGTTGCCGTGCGTGTTGCGCGGCGAAGAACAGGTGCGCGGGTTGTATGAATTGCAAGGCGCACTGGGTCGGCAACTGGCGCATGTTGGCATTGCCGGCGATGCGCAGTACACGCCGCATATGACGCTGCTGTATTGCAATCAGGCGTTGCCGCAACGGCGCTGCGATACGCTCGCCTGGACGGTGCGCGAGTTCGCGCTGGTGCGCAGCTTTCTCGGCCAATCGCGTTACCAGATCGAAGGCCGCTGGTCGCTGCGCTGATGTGCAGGCGGGCGCACACGCGGTAGCCTGCGTGCATGGACGCCACCACACCACTGCCATTACAGGCCGAGCACCTGGCCGCGCTCGAACAGGCCTATGCCACGCCACCGCGCGCCTACCATCACTTCGGCCATGTGCGCGCGCTGCTGCAGCATTACGCCGAGGTCGCCGCCGGGCCGGGCTGGCAGCAGCCGGTCGAGGTCTGGCTGGCGATGTTGTTTCACGATGCGGTGTATCAGCCCGGACGTAGCGACAACGAGGCGGAATCTGCCAACTGGGCGGCGCAGTGCATTCCGCGCTGGTGGCCGCAGGCGCAGGTGGATGTGGAGCGCGTGCGGAGCCTGATTCTGCTGACCGCCCGTCATGGGCAACTGCAGCCGCAGGACGTGGACGCCGAAGCGGCGTTGTTTCTGGATTGCGACATGGCGATTCTGGCCGCACCGGCAGCGGTGTTCGATGCGTACGACCGTGCCATTGCCGCCGAATACCGCGGACATGTGCCAAGCGTGCTGTTCCGGCTCAACCGCCGGCGTTTTCTGGCCGGCCTGCTCAAGCGCCCGCGCATCTTCTTGAGCGATGACTTCCATGCGCGCTGTGATGCGGCTGCGCGGGCCAATCTGCGTCGGCGGCTGGGTTGCTGATCCGGTGTCGATGATCCTGGCGGTCCATCCAGGCACAGCAACAGCGCACGCTACAATGGCGCATGCACGACAGCGCCGTTTCCGCCACCGATCCACGCCCGCACCCCCCCGAGCCGCCTGCGCCCAATGAGTGCTGCGAAAGCGGTTGCCCGTTGTGCGTGCATGATCTGTACGCCGAGGAACTGGCGCGCTACAGGCAAGCACTGGCAGCCTGGGAAGCGCGTCAGCAAGCGGGTGCGCCGTAAGCGAAGCGTCGCGCTTCGCGCTGCAGCCTGGAACGATTATCTTTGAACCACTTTTTCCGATGGTGCGACATGCGACGACTTGAGATGTGGAGCGCGCTCTGCGGCGCGGCGGTGTTGGCGCTATCGGGCGCGGTCGCCGCACAGGCACCGCAACCGGTAAGCCATGGCCGTTTCGAACAGGTGCCGGTGCTGATGCCCAAGGGCGAGCCGCAGCGTGTGGTGATCTGGTTGAGCGGTGCCGGCAATGCCGCCAAGCGCCAGGCGCAGGCAGAAAGCTTGCGCGCCGATGGCGCGATGGTGGCGATGGTGGACACCGCGCATCTGTACGCGGTGCTGCGCAAGGCCGGCGGTACCTGCGCGTTCTCGGTTGGCGATGTGGAGAACTTTTCCCGCTATCTGCAGGCCTTCTATCACATCCCCACCTACCGTCTGCCATTGCTGATCGGCGACGGCGACGGAGCGGCACTGGCTTATGCGATCGGTGCACAAGCCAAGCCGCATGTGCTGGCCGGCGTGCTCACAGATGGGCTGTGCCCGGCGGCGGTCTCCGACCAGGCGATCTGCCAGCCGGGCGTGCGTCCGGGCAGCAACGCGCTGCTCCCGGTGCCGCTGCAGATCCCCTGGGTGCTGGCCGGCAGCCAGGACAAGCGTTGCCCGGGCGCGACCGAGAACGCTTTCCTCAAGCAGGTGCCGCAGGCACGCACGTTCACGCGTTCTGCGCAGGGCGATATCTTGCCGGGCCTGCGCGCTGCCGCTCGCTCGTTGGGCGAGCAAAAGGGCGTGGCGCTGCCGCCGCCGCCGGGCGGTCTGGCCGATCTGCCAGTGGTGGAAGTGCCGGCCAAACCCGACGGCGACAGCGACGACGACACCTTTGTGATCTTCGTCTCCGGTGATGGTGGCTGGGCGGGTCTGGACGAAGAAGTGGCCGACGCGCTGGCCGCGCAGGGCATTCCGGTGGTGGGCCTGGATTCGCTGCGTTACTTCTGGACAGAACGCACGCCGCAAGGCTTCGCGACCGATCTGGACCGCATCGCGCGCTTCTACGCGCAGCGCTGGCAGCGTCAGCGGGTGGTGCTGATCGGCTTTTCGCAAGGCGCGGACGTGTTGCCCGCAGCGATCAACAAGCTACCAGCGCAGACCAGGCAGAACATCCGCATGACGGCGCTGTTGTCGGTGGGCAAGCTGGCGGACTACGAGTTCCATGTCAGCAACTGGCTGGGTTCGGACGACGATGGCCTGCCGATCGCACCGGAAGTGCAGCGCCTGCCGGCCGGCACCACGGTGTGCATCTACGGCCAGGACGATGAGGACGCGCTTTGCCCGAGCCTGCCGGCGCAGGCAGCCAAGCGGGTTGCGCTGCCGGGCGATCATCACTTCAAGGGCGATTACGCCACCTTGGCCAAGGTGATCATGGAGCAGTTGCACGGGCTGTCGAAGCCGTAAGCGAGCGGTGCATCTTTTGAGCTGATCGCCCGACAAGCCAACACACAGTCAGCAAACCAGCCGCAACTTTTGCTTCAGCCACCAGCAACGACCGAGCGGCGGCTTTTCCGTCAGCCGCCGACAATATCCGAAGGTGCTTGCGCGCGTGCCGGCATGAGACCTTACGCGGCATGGATGCCGCGTAAGAGCCTACATGGACGTACTTGCGGCGTGTCCCATGCCGGTACGGGTGCAAGCACCCGCAGCAAACCGAAGCATTCCACGAAACCAGCTGACTTCGTCTGCTTGTTCGGCTTGCGCGCGGTGCCGCATCCAGTGTCGGGACACGCCGCAAGTACGTCCATGTAGGCTCGGTGGCGGCATCCATGCCGCCACACGGTCCCGCCCCTGGACGCGGCACCACGCTTCCACTTTTCGCGACTGCTGATCGGCAAGCAATGACTTTGTGTAGGCGTAATGCCTGCAGATTCCGTTGTCGATAGTCGACGCAGCCTTTTGTCTATCGCTTTGTCATGACTTCGCCAGCGAAGGCCACGCTTCAAGGCATGATCAATCAACCAGGCAACGCTGTTCCCTCAGCTACCGACGCCAACCGAAGGTGCTTGCGCGCGTGCCGGCGTGGGACCTTACGCGGCATGGATGCCGCGTAAGAGCCTACACGGACGTACTTGCGGCGTGTCCCATGCCGGTACGCGCGCAAGCGCCCCTCAGTAAACCGAGCATTTCGCACAAAGGCGCAGGCATCACGCGGCCTTATTCCTGCCGACCAGGATCCACCGAGATCAAGCGGGTCACATCCAGTAACGCCGCTGGCAAGTGCATGCCGCCCGGCGCGACCAGATAGCGCGGGCGCCAGGTCGGCGCGAACTTCGACTTGAAGCGGCGCAGGCCGCTGAACCCGTAGAAGCGTTCACCGTGCCGCGCGACCAGGCTGGCGAAGCGGTTCCAGCGGCCGGCCAGGCGATGCTCGGTCATGCCCGACAGTGGTGCCATGCCCAGCGAGAAGCGCGTGTAGCCATTGGCCTGGCCCCACAGGAACAGCTCGATAAACAGGAAGTCCATGGTGCCCTTGGGCGCCTGCGCGCTGTGGCGCATCAGATCCACCGACAGCTCGCCGCCGGCCGGCGCCCACCACACGTTGGCGAAGGCCATGATCTGCCCTTCTGCCTCGGCCACCGCCACCGGAAACCGGCGCAGGTACTCCGCATCGAAGCTGCCCAACGAAAAGCCTTTCTCTTCGCCGGCTTTTTCTTCCAGCCACTGCTCGGAGACCTCGGCCAGCTGCGGCAGCACCGCCTCCACTTGCTCGGGTTGCAGCATGCGGAAGGTCAGGCCGCCGCGCTTGCCGCGGTTCCAGGCCTGGCGCAGGTCGGCGCGGTCGCGGCCTTCCAGGGTGAAGCCTTCCAGCGGCACGATCGCCTCTTCGCCCAGCTTGACCAGGGTCAGCCCCATGTCGAGGTAGGTCTGCCAGTATTTTTCGCCGACCTGGTAGAACACCGGGCGCAGACCCATATGGTCGGCCTCTTCGCGGAAGCGCCAGATCAGCGCCCGCGCGACCTCCGGCGGGCCGACCGGATCGCCCATCGAGATCAGCGAGCCGCCGTAGCGCTGCATCATTACAAACCCACGCCCCTGCTCATCGAGCAGAAACGCCTTGTCGCCGGTCAACGCCAGGCAGGCCTGGGTGTCGGTGCTGATGGCCAGAATCGGTGCCAGCGTCTGCAGCGTCTGCGCATCGGCGGCCGGCATCGGGCGGCGCCCGCCACGCAGCAGGCGCGCCATGCCGAATACGATCACGCCCACGCACAGGATCAGCGCGGCGCGCAACGCACGCGGCGCATTGGCCGAGGTGGCGAACTGCCACCACAGGTCGTTGCTGTATTCGACATGGCTGTAGACGAAGAACAGCAGCCAGAACGTGGCCACCAGCACCAGGCCCAGATTGCTCAGCCAGCGCCACGACCAGGCCTCGTCCAGCAGCGCGCCCTGGCGATAGAACTCGCGGCGTGCCGCCCACAGCGCAACAGCCGCCAATGCGGCCGACAGCGAGACCGAAATATGGCTGCCGCGCAGCAGCGACAGCGGCGGCAACAGCACGCACACGCCCAGCGCCAGCGCCCAGGCCGCATGGCTGCGGCGCTGCAGACCCTGGCCGATCAGCAACAACAACATGCCGCCCAGGCTGACCAGCAGATGCGAGGTTTCGATCAGCGGCAGCGGCGCCACTTCCTGGCGCGCGCGCGGGGTGGGCAAGGTGCCGTCGATCATCAGCGCCGCGCCTACCGCAAACACCGCCAAGGCCAGAATCTGCGGCAGCCACGGGCGAAACGCCTTCCATACCGTGCGTGCGGTGCTCGCACTGGCGCGCACTGGCGCACCCAGGCCCGAAGCCGCCGCCATTGCCATCGAGATCAGCAACGGCACGATGTAGTAGGTGACCCGGTAGGCCAGCGCCGCGGCCAGCACGGCGGCGGGAGTGACATGCGGCAGCAGCTTGAGCAGGCTCCACTCGAACACGCCCAAGCCGGCCGGCACGGTGGAGATCAGGCCGGCCACCACCGCCACCAGCCAGATGCCGATAAAGCCGAAGTAGCCGGTGCCCGGATCCGGCGGCAGCAGCACGTAGAACGCGGCCGCAGCCAGGCCCAGTTCGACCACGCTCAGCGCGGTCACGCCGAGCACCGTGGTGCGATCGGGCAGCCAGAAGCGATGGCTGCGGATGCCGAATTCGCGGCCCTGTCTGCCGACCAATACCAGCATCGCCACATAGCCGACCAGCAAGGCGATGCCGGCAATGCGGATGCCTTCGGCAGCGATCGGCAGGGCGCGTGCGGCCGCTTCCGGTTCCAGCATCAAGGCCAGGCCAAGCAGCACCCAGGCGCCGAAGATGAAGCCCAGCGTGCTCATCAGCACTACCTGGCCGATCTCGGCCAGGGTCAGTCCCACGCTGCCATAACCGCGCAAGCGCACCGCGCCGCCGGTCAGTGCGGCAAAGCCCAATGTCTGCCCGACCGCGTGCGCCATGAACGCGGTGATGCCCACCCGCGCCGGGTGCAAGCGCTTGCCGGTGCGCTTGAGCCCCACCCAGTCAAAGCCCACCAGGCAGGCGTAGCTGCTCAAGCCCAGCAGCAGGGTGAGCGCGATCTGGCCGACCCCCAGTTCACGGAACGCCTGGCGGATCTGCCGATAGCCGTGGTCAGTGAACTGAGAGGACAGCGCGTGCAGCGCCATCGCCAGGATCGCCAGGCTGATGATCACCGGCAGGGCGCGACGCCAACCGCTGGCGGGCGTTTCGGAAGACACGGGGGTATCCGTCATGAGGGCAACGGGATCTGCTTGAGGGAAAGAAGGTGCATGCACGGAATGTGCCGCGCGCGGAGGGTCTGCATGGGCCGGTCGATTGAAGTGCGTGCAGCGTGATCGCGTCAATGCAGAAATGAAGTGAACGCTAAGGTTCGGCCATGCCGATATTTGTCCACGCATGGCGGCCGCGCGCATCATAGGGCAAAGCCACGCGTAGGTGCCGTCGGGGAGCCGGATGGATCAGATGACAGTTGCAGGGGAGACAGGCTGTTGATGGGGAATGCATGCGATCACCGCGCTGCTGCGCAAACCCGGCAGCCATGTCCGCCACGCTGGAGCGGTTACGCCGGTGCGATCACCGCAGGGACGGGCGTGGCCTTCATCGCCCTGGTGGTGTTGCTGCAATGGCTGCGCGGCGATCTGGACTGGATCGATGCACAACTGAGTGCCTACCTGCACGGCGCTTACGGCTTGCTGCTGCGCACCGCCTATTGCCTGCTGGCCGCAGCCATGGCGTGGCTGGCGCTGGGCCTGTACGCGGCGCTGGCGCCGGTCGCATGCAGTCGCACGGTGGTGGGCTTGTTTTGCATGGCGGCAGTAGGCCTGAGCGCGGTGGCGATCGGCGACAGCTGGATGCCGGTGCTCGCACCCGACGCGGCGACGATGGTGCATCTGTTATCGGCGAATACCGCATTTCTGTGCGTAATTGCAGCGATATTGCTGCAATCCTGGTATTTCCGTCGTGATCGTTGGTGGCGCCAGCATTTCGTGCCGGCATTCGGTCTGGGCTTGGTGGCATTTGCGCTGTTGTTGTTCCACGTCAGCGTGACCAGCGCGCCGCCGGGCATCAGCCAGAAGAGTGCCATCGTGGCGATCGTGTCCTGGATGGTGCTGGTTGGGCGGTGGCTGGCGCGCGACGTACGTGCGCAGGCTGCATGTTTGCCGCATTCGCGGGACAATGCCCGGGTCAACCAACCGTAGGAAGTCTGAAATGGTGCAGCGATTCGATACAGGTCCGCGGATGTCCGAAATGGCCGTGCATGGCGGCGTGTGCTATCTGGCCGGCCAGATTGCCGAGGACACCAGCGAAGACATCACCGGGCAGACCCGCCAGGTGCTGAGCGAAATCGACAAATTGCTGGCGCAGGCGGCCAGCGACAAGACCAAGATCCTGCGTGCGGAAATCTTCCTGGCCGACATCGCCGATTTCGACGGCATGAACAAGGCCTGGGACGAGTGGGTGCCGCATGGCTTTACGCCCGCGCGCGCCACCGTCGAAGCCAAACTGGCGCGGCCGGAGTGGAAGGTGGAAATCGTGATCACCGCTGCGGCGGGCTGATCGCCTGGCGGCGCGCGGATCGCCGAGCGATCGCGCGCTGCAGCCATGCGATCTGCAAGACACTACAGCTGCCTCAGCAGCCGGTTACGAAAACCTGCTTGCGTGCCGAGCTGGCATTGCAGCCAACGCACTGATCTGCGTACCAGCGTTGTTGAAGAGCCGAGTGGAAGCCGACACATCGCGGCCATCTGCTGGCCGCGATGTCGTTTTGACGCGGGCTCCTGCGTCGATCAGCCTGGCTTCGATCAACGCTTGACGAAGCGATAGTGCGCCACGCCCCATTCGCGGCCCTGGTCGTAACCGAACAGCTCCGCACACGCCAGCCAGAACATCCGCCAGCGCTGCCACCAGCGCTGCGCATCGTCGCCGTAGGTCTGCTTCAGCAGCGGCATGATCTGCTCGCGGTGGCGGTCCTGATTCTCCAGCCAGGCATTGGCGGTTTTTTCGTAATGCTCGCCCGATAGCACCCAACGCTGCTCGATCACCACGTCCTGCTGGAAATGCAGCAAGGTATCGGTGGCCGGCATCAGCCCGCCGGTGAAAAAGTGCCGCCCCATCCAGTTGTCTTCGCCGGCCACTTCGAACGGGTAGGCCAGATCGCGATGACAGAAGACATGCACGAACAGCTTGCCGCCCGGCGCCAGCCAGCTGCCGACGCGCGCCAGCAGCTCGCGGTAATTGCGCATGTGCTCGAACATTTCCACCGACACCACACGGTCGAAATTGCCCGGCGGCAGCGCCAGCGCATTGACGTCGGCAGTGATCACCTGCACGTTGCTCAAGCCGCGCACGCGGCACTGTTCCAGAATATGCGCGCGCTGCGGGCGTGAGTTGGACACCGCAGTGATGGTGGCGCCGGGATAGCGTTCGGCCATCCACAGGGTCAACGAGCCCCAGCCGCAGCCCAGTTCCAGAATGCGCTGGCCGTCGGCCAGCTCGGCACGCTCGCCGTACAGCGCCAGCATGCGTTCTTCGGCGGCATCCAGATCCGGCGTGGTGGCGTCCCAATAGCAGCTGCTGTATTTGAGCCGGCGCCCCAGGCACAGGGTGAAGAACTGCGGCGGCAACTCGTAGTGCTGGCGATTGGCGGCATCGGTTTCGATCGCGATCGCGCTGGCGCGCAGGCTGTCGATAAACGCGCGTTGACGTTCGCCGCTGGCATCGGCGCCGTCGCCGCGCTCATCGCGCAGGCGCTGTGCGCACAGTCGGCGGATGCCGTAGCGCAGCGCTGCATCGGGCAGCAGGCCGGATTCGGCCAGCCGGGTGGCGAAGGATTCTTCGGGCAGCGAGGAGGGCGGGATGGTAACGGTGGACATACGACTCTCCAGGCGACTCAGGACGAAGGGGGGAACGGAAAAAATGCGCTGGTGCTGCGTTGGTACTGCGCATAGTCCTCACCACGCGAGCGCAGCGCCTGCTGCTCGGTGTAGGGAATGCCGGTGAAGCGATACAGAAACACGAACATCACCACCGGCCCAAGCGCGCACAGCGCGACCGGCCACGGCCCGGCGCCGACAGCCAGCGCCAGATAGGCAAACCAATGCACGAACTCGAAAAAATAATTGGGATGGCGCGAATACCGCCACAGCCCGCTGCGGCAGGTGACGCCGCGATTGGCCGGATTGGCCTTGTGCGCAGACAGCTGCCGGTCCGCCAGCGCTTCGCCGCCGACCGCGATCAACCACACGGCAATTGCCAGGCTGCTCCACACGCTCCAGGCCGGATTCGGGTTGCTGGCAGCGGCCAGAAACGGCACCGAAAACAGCACCACCACCACCGCTTGCGCCAGGAAAAAGCCCAGGAATTTGCGCTGATCGCCATTCCAGTGTTCGCGCAGTGCGCGATAGCGGCCATCTTCGTGCGGGTCGCCGAACACGCGCACGCCCAGATGCAGCGCCAGGCGCGCACCCCACACGCCGCCGAGCACGGCCACCAGCACGCGCGGTAGCAGCGCGCCATCGGACATCCACGCACAATAAGGTGCAGCGACCGCCAGGCACGCGGCCCACAGCACATCCACCGGGCCGGCATTGCCGCTGCGGCGTTGCCACAGCCAGCCGATCACCATCACCACGCTCGCAAACACGCCTACATGCAGCAGTGGCCAGACAGTCATTGCAGTTCTCCAGTGATGTGCTCAGGCGATGGTCGCGCCAGGCGGCGTGCATACAGCGACAACACGCCGCAGGCCACGCCCCAGCCGATGCCGACCGCAACCACTGCGTGCAGCTGTGGCGGCTGGAATTCCACCGCCTGCCAGCTGCGCTGCGCCAACCAATACGAGAACGGCCCGAAGATGGCGCCCAGCAGTACCGCCAGCCATGGACGTTGCATCACCGTGGCCAAGGAATGATTGAGGGTGAGCGCAAAGCCCAGCCACAACGCCAGAATCCACGGCGGTGCCAACGGCGTGCCCGGCCACGGTGCGGCGTAACGCACCCAACCGCCTGCAGCCAGCGTGGTATCCAGCAGCAAGCCCAGCGACAACGCGGCGATCAACAATTGCAGATCGCCCGGCGCGCGCCGCGACGGCCACAGCTGATACAGCGCAAATAGCGCCAACACCAGCAGTGTCGGCCAGATGCGCGCCTGCGCGGCGGCGCTGACCGCCACCACCCATAGCACCTGCAAACCGAGATAGTTGCCGAGCTGCTTCATGCGTCGGCAGGCAGGCCAGGCACGAACTGCGGCGGACGCGCGCCCGGCTTGCTCAGCCACAGATGCACATCGCCAATCGAGCGCTCCAAGAAACCCGCTTCGCAATAGGCCAGATAGAACTCCCACATGCGGATGAAGCGCTCGTCGTAGCCCAGCGCGCGCACCTGCGGCAGCTGCACCATGAAGCGCTGCCGCCAGGCGCGCAGCGTCAACGCATAGCTCGGCCCGATGTCTTCGAGATTGAACAGGCGCAGATCGCTGGCGCGCGCGATGGCACCGGTCATCGCCGCCACCGAGGGAATGAAGCTGCCGGGAAAGATATGCCGCTTGATGAAGTCCACCGAGTGCAATGCCTGCGCATAGCGATGGTCTTCGATGGTGATGGCCTGGATCAGCGCCTCGCCATCGTCGGCGAGCAGGCTGCCGACCTTGGCGAAGTAGGTGTCCAGATACTGATGGCCGATCGCCTCGATCATCTCGATCGACACCACCCGGTCGTAGCGGCCGTCCAGATCGCGATAGTCGCGCAGCAACACCGTGACCCGGTCGCTCAGGCCGGCCGCGGCGATGCGCTGGGTCGCAAGTTCGAACTGCTCGCGCGAGATGGTGGTGGTGGTCACGCGGCAGCCATGCTCGCGTGCGGCATGCAGCGCAAAGCCGCCCCAGCCGGTGCCGATTTCCACCACATGGTGTTGCGGGCCGAGCCGCAGTTTCTGGCAGATGCGTTCAAGCTTGCGCGTGGCGGCGCGCTCCAGTGCCGCTTCGCCTTGCGCCTCTTCGCCGTCGACGAAGATCGCCGACGAGTACATCAGGTTTTCATCGAGAAACAGGCTGAATAACGGATTGCCCAGATCGTAATGCGCGGCGATATTGCGCCGGCTGCCGCTGCGGGTATTGCGCGCAAAGGTGTGCAGGCTGCGCATCGCCCAGCCACCCAGCCGTGCGGTGCCGGTTTCCATCGCATCCAGGCGGTCGCGATTGCGCAACAGCAGGCGCATCAGGCCGACCAGGTCGTCGCACTGCCATTGCCCATCCATGTACGACTCGCCGGCACCGACGCTGCCATTGAGCGCGGCCTGCCGATAGAAGCCCGGATCGGTGACGCGCAACTGCAGTTGCAAGGCATCCGCGCCGCTGGCGTTGCCGAGGGTGGTGATGCCATCGGCCTCGTGCAGCTGCAATTGCCCATCGCGCAGGTCGCCGAGCGTTGCCAGCAGGCGCTTGCGCAACAGGCGATCCGTCCAGGAAGCCGCGCGCGGGGCAGTGGTGTCGGGCAGGGACGTGGCGTTCATCGGCGTTCTCGCACAGGCGGATGGGGGGTGTCGTGCACAGGGTTGCCGCGCAGCCACAGGCGCAAGGCCTGCCAGTGGATGGCGACCACCACCTGCACGGTCATCAAGGGGTAGGCCAGCAGCGTGCGCGCCAGGGTGCGCGCAGTCAGCGGCTGGCGCTGCAGCACCAGGGTGGCGTCGAAACGGCGAGCGCCGCTGTCGTTGCCTGCGGTGTCCACATCGGGCGCATCCAGCACGTCCATATGCACGCGCAATTGCGCGTCCGGCACGCTGAAACGCCAGTCGTACTGGTGCTGCATGCCCATGAAGGGCGAGACGTGGAAGCGCTTGTCGAAGCGCCAGGCATGCACGTCGCGATGCGTGCGCGCCTGCGCCACCGGCAGCACGTAGGTGTGGCGCTGCCGCCAGGGCGTGTTGGTGATTTCCGCAACGATCCAGCGCAGGCCGTCGTGACGATCGAAACAGTAGTAGAAGCTGACCGGATTGAACACATGGCCGAAGTAGCGCAGATGCGTGAGCAGACGGATCGCGCCGTCCGGGCGCTCGCCGGTGTGGGTCTGCACGCAATCGCGCACCGCCTCATCCAGTGGAATAGTTGGGTCGCCGAGATAATCGCTGCGACGGAACTGCGCCAGGTTGGCGCGCCCCACCGACCACAGCCAACGCTGCGCAAAGACCCGATCCAGTTCGGACAGATCCAGATACATCAAAAACAGCTTGTAGCGAAAATCCAGCGGTTTTGGCGCAAACCGGCGGTGCCGCACCCAACCGATATAGATCGCGCTGCGCAACGGTGCGGTCACGCTGCCGGCGCCGCTGCCCTCGGTCGGGGGCAACGGCACCGCATCGGTGCTGGCTTCGCGCAGCAGCTGCATCACCACGGCACTCCCAGGCCGTGCGCCACATCCACACCGCTGCGCAGGCCGTCCTCATGGAAGCCGAAGCCCCATGCCGCGCCGGCAAACCAGGTGTGCTGGACGCCTTGGATATCGGCCTTGCGCGTCTGTGCAGCGAGTGCGGCCGCGTTCTGCACCGGGTGGCGATAGCGCATGCGCCGCAACACCTTGTCCGGGTCGATGTCGTGGTCGCGATTGAGGCTGACGATGAACGGCTGCGGCGCTTCGATCGACTGCAGCGCGTTCATCCAGTAACTCACCGTGCACGGCGCCTGCGGATCGGCCGGCACATGCGCGTTCCATGCCGCCCAGGCGCGGCGATCGCGCGGCAACACGCGCGCATCGGTATGCAGCACGGTGTCGTTGTTCTGGTAGGTGATGCCGCCCAGGATCTGTTGCTCGGCCGGTGTGGAATCGCTGAGCAATGCCAAGGCATCGTCGGCGTGACAAGCCAGCACCACGTCGTTGAAATGTTCTTCGCCGCGCAGCGAGCTGAGCACCACGCCATTGCCGACGCGCCGGATCGCATGCACCGGGGTGGACAGCCGCTCCAGCACCTGCCAGCGTCGCCGCAGCGCGCGCACATAGCTGTTGGATCCGCCACGCACCACCTGCCACTGCGGCCGCCCGCTGAGTTGCAGCATGTGGTGATTGGCCATGAAGCCGATCAGCTGGCCCATCGGAAATTCCAGGATGCGCTGCGAGGGCGATGACCACAGCGCCGAGGCCATCGGCACCAGATGCTGGTCGCGAAACGCCGCCGAGTAGCCATGCCGCTGCAGATATTCGCCCAGCGTGCTGAACTGCTCGTCGCTGTGCAGCACCGCCGGTGCCTGACGATAGAAGCGGCGCAGGTCGGACAACATGCCCCAGAAGCGCGGGCTGAGCAGATTGCGGCGCTGGCAGAACAGCCCGCCCAGGCTGCCGGCGTTGTATTCGAGCCCACTGCGCGCATCGTGCACCGAGAAGCTCATCGTGGTCGGCTGCGCGGCCACGTCGAGCTCGGCGAACATGCGCGTGAGCAACGGATAGTGCTGCGGGTTGAACACGATGAAGCCGCTGTCCACCGCGTAGCGCTGGCCTTCCAGCTGGATGTCGTGCGTGTGCGTATGCCCGCCGAGATAATCGGCGGCCTCGAACAGAGTGACTTCATAACGCCGCGACAACAGCCACGCCGCGCCCAGGCCGGCGATGCCACTGCCGACCACGGCAATCCTGCCCTCGCTCATCGGCGCACCCGCTCGGCGCGCTGCGTGAGCATCTTCGGCATCGGTTTGAGGTCCCACACCAGGCCCACCCACGACATCGCCGTGAGGCCGTACCAGGTCATGTCGTACTCCCACCAGCGCAAGCCCTGGCGCGCCGAGCCGGGGAAGAAATGATGGTTGTTGTGCCAGCCTTCGCCAAAGGTGAGCAGCGCCAGCAGCCAGTTGTTGCGGCTGTCGTCGCGGGTATCGAAGCGCCGGCTGCCGAAGCGATGCGCCAACGAGTTGATGGTGAAGGTGGCATGGAACAAGGTCACCGTGGAGATCACAAAGCCCCATACCAGCAACTGCGCGCCATTGGTCTCCAGCGCGGGCGCGGCGGTGGCCAGCCAGTCGCCGAGCAGGTACAGGCCCAGCGCCAGCAGCACCGGCATCACGATGTCGAAGCGGTCCAGGAAGCGCAGCTCGGCAAAGCGGCGCAGATCCGGGATGACCTCCCAATCGGTGCGGAAATTACGCGGGGTCAGGAACCAGCCGGTATGGCTCCACCAGAAGCCGTGTTGTGCCGGCGAGTGCGGGTCGCGGCCGGTGTCGGTATGCCGATGGTGGTTGCGATGATGCGCGGCCCACCACAGCGGCCCGCGTTGCACGCAGGTAGCGCCGATCGCGGCGAACACGAACTGCAACACGCGCGAGGTCTTGAAAGCGCGGTGCGAGAAATAGCGATGATAGAAACCGGTCAGCGCAAACATGCGCAGCGCATACAGCGCCACCGCCATGCCCACCGCAAACCAGGACGCGCCCACCCAGACAACCGACAGGCAGGCCAGGTGCAGGGCGATGAAAGGGATGGCGCGCAACCAGTCGATGCGGTCTGCGCGCGCTTCGTCCAGCGGTTCGTCGGTCTGCGAATCCACCCAGCGGCGCAGGCTGCCGATACGCATTGCCAACCAGCCACGGGGATGTGGGCTGGTGGGCTGAGGCGTTGCAGCGTTGGGGTCGACTCCGGTACTCGGCACGCGTGGTTCTCCGTCGTTGGTCGTGACCCTTTACGAACGCTGCCGGCAAACAGATGCACCAGCGCGCATGATCGTCGCATGCGTGTGTGAGGTTCGTCTGATCACGCTGATAATTCGCGCAATCGCGCACACAATTGACCATACGCCGTATCGCTGGCGCGCATGAGGTCGTTCGTGAAACGAGCTTGCCTGCGAGAGCCTCGCAGGCAAGCTCACCGCCGGGTCAGGGCGCCATTGCCAGCGTGCTGATGCCGCCCTTGGCCACCACGGTACCGGTCGGGATGCCACCCGGCGCACCGCCCAGCGGTTCCAGGGTGACGGCCAACAGAGCCTCGTTGCTGAGCATGGGCATCAGCTGATCGGGGATCTGCGCGCGGCGTGCGCGTTGATCGTCGAAGGTGCCCATCGAATGCGGCTTGCCGTCTGCGGTGATCAACCACAGTTCGGGCACCTTGTCGGCGGTGGCGGTGCGATCCAGCGGCGTCACCGTGATGGTGTGCTTGTCGGCATCCATCAAGGCCACGTAGCCCGGCCGACCGTCTTCGGTCGCCAGCGTGGCGGTCATCGCGATGCCGGTGGCAGGCGGTGTGGCCGGGGTTGCTGGAGTCGTGACCGGCGGTGCCTGTACCACCGGGCCAGTGGCTGGCGGCTGCACCGGTGCGGGCGGCGTGTTCACGTTCAACAAGGCCAGCACGCACACTGCGGCAGTCGCCAAGCCACCGGCACTGGCCCAACGCCAGAAGCGCACGCTGTTCCACAGTGGCGTGGCCGATGTGGTGGTGGTCGATGCTGCCGGCACTGCGCGTAGCGGCGTGTCAAAGCCCAGCGTCTGGCGAATGCGCGGCCAGAGCTGATCGGACGGATTCACCGCCGCGATTTCGTCCAGCAGCGGCATCAGATGTTGCTGCCATTGCAGGACGGCCTGATCGAACTGGCTGTCGGTGGCGATGCGTTGTTCGGCCGCCAGGCGCTCGTCGGCGCTCAGCAGGCCCAGCACGTATTCGCCGGCCAGCACGTCGCGCGGCGGTTCCTGGTCGATGGGGAATGGCGTGCTCATCGTTCCAGACATGCCTTGAGTTTGGCCAGGCCACGACGGATCCAGCTCTTGACCGTGCCGATCGGCGTGTCGGTGCGCGACGCCAGTTCTTCGTAGGTGATGCCATCGAAGAACGCGGTGCGGATCAATTCGCTGCGTGGCGGTTCGAGTTCGGCCAGACAGTGGTCGATGCGGTGGCGCGTGCTGGCGCGCTCGGTGCGCTCCAGCGGTGAGGCATCGCTGGCACGCAGGTCGCCGGCATCGTCCAGGGTCACGTTGCGGCGCTGCGGTGCATTGGCGCGCAGATGGTCGATCGCCTTGTTGCGCGCAATCATCGCCAGCCACGTCAGCCCGCGTGCACGCGCCGGATCGAACTGCCCGGCCTTGTGCCAGATCAGCGTGAACACGTCCTGCAGCACTTCTTCGGCTTCGGCGCGTTGCGGAATCATGCGCAAGCACACCCCGAACAGCTTGGCCGAGGTCTGCCGATACAGCGCTTCGAAAGCATGCCGGTCGCCACCCGCAGTTGCGGTGAGCAGGCGTCCGGTTTCATCGTCGTCGTGGCCAGGAATGGCACTCATGCGGTCGGGCGTTGAGTAAGGTGGCGCCGATCCTACCGGACTGGCTACACGGTGTCTTTCACTTGTGCCGGAACCACAGCAACACAGCGGCGAGCAGCAACAGGATTTCCACGCCTGCCAGCGCAACCGTCGGTGCAGAGACCGGCCACAGCCGCGAGAGCGCGACAGTGCGGAACAGCACGATCGGGACGTAGAAGGCGAGTGCCACCAACAGCCCGGTGCGGGGTTGATCGATCCAGGCGAAGTAACCGAACAAAAACGCCATGCCCAACTGCAGGCCGCCGTAGATGACCAGGTATTCCGACTGCCCGGCCGGCGAAAGCTGGGTGTAACCGACCGCATTTGCGGTCTTGGCCGGCGAGAGCGTGCACCAGATCGCCAGGACGACATAGAGCACTGCGTTGATCCAGAGATAGGCCTTGGCCATGAGGATGTTCCTGCGTGGGGAATGGGTGCCCGGGCCGTTTTACGCAATGGCGCGTGGTCGAACGTGAAGACGGCGCGTGTCTGGTTCACGGGGCGCTGCAGCGCTTGGCCAGCGGCTGCTCGCGCGCCTGGCGCAACTCGTCTGCACTGGCCGCGCGCGCAGCAGTGTCCGGGAAAACGATGCGCACGTGCGGATAGCGGCCGCGCTCGTCGCGCAGATTGCCGACGCCGCGGAATTCGAGCAGGCGCCTGTCGGCGATGGAATAGCGCACCTCCAGCGACGGCACTGCGGCGCCGTACCAGGCATCCAGGCTGAGCCGATAGCGACGCTGGCCGGCGCTGTCGCCGATCCGTTCGACCTTGAAGGCCAGCTGGCGCTGCAGACTCGGCAGCACGAAGTCGACGCGCTGCGTTGCGCTGGCGAGTGCGTCCCATTGGGTGCGCAGATAGTCATCGAAACCGGCATCGATCACGCGCGCGCCTTCGCTGGCCGGCAGCGCGGTGCGGCGTTCGGCCTTGCCGGGTTCCTGCTGGAACATCTCGCGCACGCCATCGCGTTGGCGCACGCCTTCGCGGTAGCCGTCGCGTCCATCGAGCAGGCTGAAGTTGGGCGAGGGGCCGCCGCCATCGACCAGTTTGCGCGCGAACGGGCGCCCGTCCGTGCAGCGATACAGCACCACCCGGCCGCCGTCGTCGAGCAGCCAGTGCGACTCGCGGTAACGCAGCGCGCCGCTGTCGCCATCGAAGGCATCGCCGTCTACACGTGTGACGGCTGCGGCGCTGAGCGGCGAACAGCCCAGCACCAGCAACAACAATGGCGGGATCGGCCGGCAGCGTGCGGCTAGTGTGGCAAGGGCGGCGAATGGGCGCATCGGCGGATTCCTCGAAGGGAGTACACACCAATACGAGCGCGTCCGCAGCACGGATGCGCCGGATGCGTCAGGACGTTCCTGACGGAAGGTAGGAGTTGGAGGCCTTTTGCGAGCCGTCTAGCCGATTGTGCGCAGCTCGATGCAATCCACCGGGCAGGCTGGCAGGCAGAGCTCGCAGCCGGTGCACAGCGGCGCGATCACCGTGTGCATGTGTTTGGCGCCGCCGACGATGGCATCCACCGGGCAGGCCTGGATGCATTTGGTGCAACCGATGCAGTCGGCCTCCACGATCCACGCCACTTGCGGCGGCGTGTGGGTGCCACGGGTGCGGTCGTACGGGCGTGCAGGAACCTGCAGTGCGTGCGCCAGCGCGCGGGCACCGGCGTCGCCACCGGGCGGACAATGATCGACGTCGGCGTGCCCATCGGCCATCGCTTGCGCGTAAGGGCGACAGCCGTCGTAACCGCACTGGCCGCATTGGGTCTGCGGCAGCAGGCGGTCGAGGCGTTCGACCAGATCAGTCGTGGGGGCGGGCGTTGCAATGGGCATGTCAGTGCAACAGATTGCCGCGATACCAGCGCTGCTGCGCCAGTGCCAGCATCGGTGTGTCTTCGCGGCTATCGCCATAGGCATGCACGCACTCGTACTGCGACAGGTCGTAGCGCAGGCGGATCTGCGTGGCCTTGTGCGGCCCGCAATCGCCATTGGCGTAGCGCCCGCTCAACACGCCGGCATCGTGTTCCAGCCGATTGCAGATCAACGACAGGTCATGCAGCGCACACCAAGGCTGCAGATACAGATCCAGCGACGCCGACACCAGCACCACTTCATGCCCCTGCGCCTGGTGCCAGTCGATGCGCTGCATCACGTTCGTGCGCAACATGCCAGGCAGATCGTTGCGTGCGTACGCTGCCCCGTGCATGGTCATTTCTTCCAGCGAACGAGCGCTGAAGACCATGCGCGTGACGCGTGCGCGCAAGGCCTGCGCAGAGATCAACCCAACCCGATAGCCCAACACCCACGGACCCACCTGCAACTTCGCCGCCGCCAACTGCGCCGGCGTTGCCACCTTGCGCAGGAAGCGCGCATAGGTGTCGCAGGTAGTGATGGTGTGATCGAAGTCGAACAGGGCGAGTTGCATGGGGCTGGGAGTGGGGATGGGAACTGGGATTGGGGATTGGGGATTTGGGATTTGGGATTAGAGATTGGTTAAAGGCGCGGTGTTTTTCCTTCTCCCACCGGGAGAAGGTGCCCCGCAGGGGCGGATGAGGGTACGGGCGAAGCCACGTGCAGTTGGAGCCACACCAGGGCTTCGCCTCCGTACCCTCACCCCAACCCCTCTCCCGCAGGAGAGGGGCTTAGCCTCTTCGCTTCTCCCACCGGGAGAAGGTGCCCCGCAGGGGCGGATGAGGGTACGGACGAAGCCACATGCAGTTGGAACAGCACGTGGCTTCGCACCGTATCCTCACCCCAACCCCTCTCCCGCAGGAGAGGGGCTTAGCCTCTTCCTTCTCCCACCGGGAGAAGGTGCCCCGTAGGGGCGGATGAGGGTACGGGCGAAGCACTCGTGTCAGGTCTCCCTCAACAATCAGGTCTTGCTTTTACGAATCCCGATTCCCGATTCCCGATTCCCGATTCCCGATTCCCAAATCCCCAATCCCGCCTCACCGAACCGGCATCCCCGGCTGCGCGCCACCATCGGCATCCAGCAACGCCAACGCGCCGCCATCGAAGCCGGCCGACAAAATCATGCCTTCGCTGATGCCAAAGCGCATCTTGCGCGGCGCCAGGTTGGCGATGAACACCACGCTGCGGCCGACCAGCGTTTCCGGTTCGCCGTAGCTGGCGCGGATGCCCGAGAAGATCTGGCGCTTGCCCAGCTCGCCGGCGTCCAGCTCGAAGCGCAGCAGCTTGTCGGAGCCTTCCACGAATTCGCACACCAGCACCTTGCCGATGCGCAGGTCGAGCTTGGCGAAATCGTCGATGCCGATGAGGCTGGGATTGGGGATTGGGGATTCGGGATTCGCAGGCGCTGCCGGCTTTGCCTCGGCCTTGGACGGCGCGGGTTTGGCGGTGGTTGCGGCGGGTGCTGCTGCGGGTGCGGCTAGTGTGTCTTTTGAAGCGTCGGTCATGGCGTCGATCAGTTTGGGGTCGATACGGGTGAACAGGGCGGTGTAGGGCTGGATCACGTGCGCGGTCAGCGGGCGCGCGACGTCTTCCCAGCTGGTCATCGGTGCCGACAGGAAAGCCTCGGCCTCGGCGCAGGTGCGCGGCAGGATCGGCTTGAGTGCGGCGACCAGAATGCGGAACAGATTCAAACCCTGCGTGCATACCGATTGCAGCTGCGCATCGGCACCGTCCTGCTTGGCGATCACCCATGGCTTGGTGTCGTCGATGTACTTGTTGGCCTCGTCGGCCAGCGCCATGGTCTGGCGGATCGCGCTGGCCGCGTCGTTGCGCTCATAGGCCTCGCGGATCGGCGCCAACGCGGCGACGAAGCGCTCGTATTGCGCCAGGTCGGGCAGGGTCTCGGCCAGCTTGCCGTCGAAGCGCTTGCCGATGAAGCCGGCGCAGCGGCTGGCCAGGTTGACGAACTTGCCGACCAGATCGGAGTTCACGCGCGTGACGAAATCGCCCAGATTCAGATCCAGATCATCCACACCGCCAGAGGACTTGGCCGCGAAGTAATAGCGCAGCGCCTCCGGCTCCAGGCCCACATCCAGAAAGGTCCGCGCCATCACAAAGGTGCCGCGCGACTTGGACATCTTGGCGCCGTCCACCATCAGATAGCCGTTGACGTGCAGACGGGTCGGCGCGCGATGGCCGGTGCCGTGCAGCACCGCCGGCCAGAACAGGCCGTGGAAATTGACGATGTCCTTGCCGATGAAGTGATGCAGCTCGGTCTGCGTGCCGGCGACCAGATGCGCGTCGAAGTCTTCGCCCATCTGCGCGCAGAGCGTCTTGAAGCTGCACAGATAGCCGATCGGCGCGTCCAGCCACACGTAGAAATACTTGCCCGGCTGGCCGGGAATCTGGAAGCCGAAGTACGGCGCATCGCGCGAGATGTCCCACGCGCGCAGGCCGCCTTCGGTATCCAGCCATTCCTTGAGCTTGGCCTTGACGCCCGGCAGTGCGACATCGCCAGCCAGCCACTCACGCAAAAAGCCGTCGAAATGGCCCACTTCGAAGAAGAAATGCTCCGAATCGCGCAGCTCGGGCGTGGCGCCGGAGATCACCGATTTGGGCTCCTTCAGCTCGGTCGGGGCATAAGTGGCGCCACAGACCTCGCAGTTGTCGCCGTATTGGTCGGCGCTGCCGCAGTTGGGGCAGATGCCCTTGATATAGCGATCCGGCAGAAACATGCCCTTGGCCGGGTCGTAGAACTGCGCCACCGAGCGCCGGCTGATGTGACCGGCCGCTTCCAGCTTGCTGTAGAAGGCCTCGGTGAGCTCGCGATTGACCGGCGAATTGGTCGAATCGTAATGATCGAAGGTCACCCCGAACGCGGCGAAATCGCGCTCATGGCTGGCCTGGATGTTGGCGATGAAGGCCTCCGGGGTCACCCCGGCCTTTTCGGCGGCGAGCATGATCGGCGTGCCGTGGGTGTCGTCGGCACAGACGAACCAGGTCTTGTCGCCGCGCAGGCGGCGCGCGCGCACCCAGATGTCGGCCTGGATATAGCCGACCAGATGGCCAAGATGCAGCGGCCCGTTGGCGTAGGGCAGGGCGGTGGTGACGAGTGCGGTGCGGGTCATGGCAGGCGTAATGCGGGGGACGGGCGATTATCGCATTAGTCGGGAATGGGGATTCGGGAATCGGGAATCGGTCAAAGCAGGGTCAGGCGGCCGTGTTGTTGAGGCGCGCAGGCATTTGGCTGTCCATTGGGCGTCATTGGCTGGCGATCGTCGCCTGCCAGGTCTCGCCGCACAGATACGCGCGGATGGACACGCACAAAAAAGGCGCCCTTGCGGGCGCCTGCTCTTACCGATTCCCCAATCCCGATTCCCGATTTACTCGCGAATCCAGGTCTGGGTCCGGCCCAGCGCCTCGATGCCGACGTAACCGCGCATCTGCAACTTCTTGCCGCCGTCGGTCAGGGTGACCTTGGCCTTATAGGTCTTGCCCTTGGCCGGGTCGAGCACCGAGCCGCCGCTCCACACCGCGGTGCCGTCGGGCTTGAGGCCCCACAGGATGGTCATGCCCTTGATCGGCTTGCCTTTCTGGGCGCCATCGCATTTGTCGCAGAGCGGGTTCGGGCCCTTGTCCGATTGCAGGATGTCCACCACCTTGCCGCTCAGCGTGCCGTTGCCGGTTTGTTCGATCTGCACCACCGACTTGGGCTTGCCGGTCTCGTCGTCGATGGTCTTCCAGCGGCCCACCGGCGAGTCGGCGGCCTGGGCCAGCAGCGAGGCCGCAGCCAGCGGCAGGGCCAGCATCAGGGTCTTGAAGGTCTTGCGCATGTGTCCCCTCCCAGGGATTGCTGTGGCCGCCGTCGGCGACCTGATCGCAATGTATACCGTGGAGTATGGTGGCGGAAAGACGCGCTGCGGCATGCGTTCATTCGGCTATTGCAGCGTCACCTGCTTGCGGTTGTCCGCCGGCACGCGGTAGATCAGTTTGTTGTCGGGGTCGAAGCCGGCTTCCGCAGGCAGGCCGTCGACCGTAGCCGTGAAACTCGGCGCGGCGCTGGTGATGTGCTGACGCTGCAGGTACAGCACCGGTGCTTGCGCGTCCTTGCCAGCGGCCTTTCCGTAGATCGCTACCTCGATCCAGTCGTCCAACGGCACTGCGTGCTCCTTGCCCTTGCCGTCGGCTTGCAACTTGGCCGCATGCGTCTGCACGGTGACCTCATAGCGCCCATCGGGGCGCTTGCGTGCCTGCGCGCTCACCACGCGGTTGTCGTAGAAGGTGATCTTCTCGAACAGGTCGGTGATCAGCCCCTGCTGATCCGGGCGCGCCTCGGCCCGAATGGTCTGCAGCAGCTCGGCCGAGGTGGTGTAAGGCGGTTGTTCGAACGCCTTGGCGGCCAGGAAGCGCTGCAACGCGCGGTTGAGCGCCTGCTCACCGATCTCTTCGCGCAGCCGGTAAAACGCCAGCGAGCCCTTGCGGTAGTGGATGTATTGCTGGTCTTCCACGCGATACAGCGGCAATTCCTCGATGGTTTCGCCGCCACGGCCTTCCAGATAGCGGTCCAGTTCGTACTTGAGAAAGCGGCGCATGTGGGCGCGTCCGTACTCGCGTTCCATCACCATCAGCGCCGAATACTGCGCCAGCGATTCCGACAGCATGGTGGCGCCTTGCACGTTCGCGCCGATCACCTGATGCGCCCACCATTGATGCGCCACTTCGTGGGCGGTGACATAGAACACGTAGTCGATATCGTTCTTGTCGCGCAGATCGGCAATGAAGCCGATCGATTCGGAGTAGGGAATGGTGTTGGCGAACGACTGTGCAAATCGCGCGTAGCCGGGGAACTCGATGATGCGCACCTGATGGTGCTGATACGGGCTGAAATTGGCCTCGTAATAGGCCAGCGATTTCTGCACGCTCTCGATCATGCGTTGCACGTTGTATGGGTGCTTGGGGTCGTAATAGATTTCGATCGGGATGTTCTTGTAACGCGCCTTGCGCACTTCCCAGCGTGCCGACAGGTAGGCGTAGAAGTTGAGCATCGGGCGGTCCATCACGTAGCGGAAGCAGCGCCTGCCATCGCGTTGGAATTCTTTCTGCAGATAGCCCGGTGCCAGGGCGATCTGATCCGGTGCGGTGCAGACGGTGCTGGCAAAACCGAGCCAGTCGGCATCGTTGCTGACGTAGCTGTTGGCACGCGCGGCCTGATCTTCCAGCTTGGGCATGCGCGTGGGTTCGCCCAGGCCGCGCTTGCGGCGGTCGTTGCGGTCGGTGATCTCGGTCTGCGTGTTGTAGCCGAACCAGGGCAGCAGGGTATTGTTGAAAAAGCTGCCGTTGGCGACCAGTTCGGTTTGCGCCTGTTCGGCGGTGAGGCCGTGCGGATGCTGGTCCACGCGGAAGCGGAACACGCGCTCTTCGCCAGGTTGCAGCGGCTTTTGCAGGCGATAGATGCGGTAGCCGGCCGGGACGTCGTGCGTGGTCAGGGTCTGCCCGCCCAGATCCACCTTTACCAGGCTGCGGTCGCCAGTGCGGCCTTGCATGCCGATGTGCACCTCGCTGATCGGCGCGGTGTGGGTGTTGCGCACTGTCCAGGTGGCATCGATGACGACCGACTGGGTTTCTGGATGCAGATCGACATGGTTGTCGATCGCGACGATACGCGGCTGCGGGAGATCCTTGTACTTGCGGTAATCGCGCTCGTAGCGCGCCTGCAGATCCAGCCGCTGTTCCGGCGACAGGAAGCTGTTGTAGACGTTGGTGTTCCAGTACAGCCAGCCGCCGACCGCCGCGAAGCCGAGCAGGGTGGCCGCCAATGCCGCACCGGTCGGGCTGCGCAGGCGCCGCAACGCCAGCCGCACACGCTGTCGCAACCCATGGCCCACGCCGCGCGGCCAGAATGCCGAGGACAGCAACAGCAAGGCCAGCAGGAACACGCCCCAGTAGCCCTGAAACCACAACTGCCCGGGCAAGAAGTGCCCGTAGCCGTTCATGTCCGAATACGGTGCGTTGGGCCAGCCGCCGAAGGTGTAGAGGTTCTGGGTGTAGTCGAGCATCGACAGCACCGATTGCCCGATCAACACCAGCATCAGCAGCGCATAGCCGACGAACTTGTTGTTGCTCAGCACCTGCAGCGCCAAGGCCATGCCGCCCATCAGCACGTACAGCACCGAGCCCAGTGCCAGGGTCTTGAGATACAGCAGCGGTTCGATGCTGGTGTAGCCACGGCCAAGCTGCAGCGCGATCGAGGTCAGCGCACCGGCGAGCTGGAAGCTGGCGATCACCGCCAGCAAGGCGACGAACTTGCCGAGCAACGGCACCCAATCTGGTACCGGCATCGCGTCGGTGATGCCGTCGATGCGGTTGCTGCGCTCCTTCCACACCAGCTCGCCGGCATAGAACAGCACCACGATGATCAGCAGAAAGCTGTAGCTGTTCTGCAGCGCCTCCAGCATCAACGAGGTCACCGGCAGCACGGCGGTGCCGTAATTGCGCGAATTGAACAAGGCGGTCGGGATGAAGTTGGCCAAGCCCAGCAGCAGCAGCACCACGAACGGCGCACTGCGCAGCACGCCGAGCGTGTCGAAGCGGATCTGCCGCAGCAGCTGCTTCCAGGCGGTTGCCGCGCCGAAGCTCGGCGTGACCGTCAGGCGCGGCGTGGTGACGCGTGTGCTGGTGGGCGCCGTATCGGCAGGCGCAATCGCGCCAGCGCCACGGCGCCGACGCGTGCCGCTGCGCTCGGTGCGAAACAGCGCGAAGGTGGCGGCGAACAGCACACCGCTCATGCCCAACCACACCGCGCGATTGGCGAGCAGATAACCGGTCAGTGGCGGCAACTGGTGATTGCGCTGGTCCACCGACCAGTAGCGCAGCGTTTGCGACAACGCGCGGATGCCGAGCGGGTCGGACAGCGTGGCGATCCACACATTGTCCAGGTCGGCCATCAGCGCACGGCTCACGCCATACAGCACGAAAAACACGATCACCCCGATATAGACCCACAGGATGCTGCGCGTGGTCACCGCCAGCACCGACAGCAGCGCGGTGGTGAACAGCAGATTGGGCAGCACCAGCACCAGCAACGACCACAGATAGGGCAGCACTGTGACCGGGCCGAGCCGTGCCTGATCGATCCACGGCATGAATTGCGCCGCGAACATGCCCAGCGCGATCACCACGTACATCACCATACCGGCGATCAGCGCCGCGCCGATGCGGCCAAGCAGATAGTCGCGCCGCCGCACCGGTGTGGAAAACACCAGCTCGGCAGTGCCCAGGTCGAAGTCCCGCAGCAAGGCATTGCTGACGAACAGGGTGATCACCAGCAGACCGAGCAGGCTGAAAAGCCCCAGCAGCGTAGCGATCACGGTCGGCGCATTGCGCAGCACGTTGCCGATGCCGCCACCGATCTGCACCGCATCGCTGGACAGTGCGGCAAACGCCAGCAACGCATACAGCGCAGCCAGCAGCCACAGGAAGGGCGAGCGCAGTTGTTCGCGCAGCTCGAAGCGCAGGAACGCCAGGATCATCGCAGCGCTCCGTCAGGCAGCCAGCGCTTGCTTGCGCAGGCGCTGGAAATAGACATCCTCAAGATCGGGAGCGACCTGTTCGAAACCCGGCTCCGGGCAGTCGGCACTGAACACGTGGATCACCGGATGCCCGGCAATCAGGCGCGTGGACAGCACGGTGAAGCGTGCCTCGTAATCGGGCAACGCCTGCTTGGCGACCTGTTTGCGCCAGACCTGCTGCTGCAGCATCTCGATCGCATCGGCGGGGCGCCCGGTCAGCAACACCTGGCCCTTGTTCATGATGGCCATCGTCGGGCACAGGTCGGTGACGTCTTCGACGATATGGGTGGACAGGATCACCACCACGTTCTCGCCGATTTCGGCCAGCAGATTGAGAAACCGATTGCGCTCTTCCGGATCCAGCCCGGCGGTTGGCTCGTCGACGATGACCAATTGCGGGTTGCCCAGCAGCGCCTGCGCAATGCCGAAACGTTGGCGCATGCCGCCGGAATAGGTGCCGAGCTTGCGCTTGCGTGCGTCCCACAGATTCACTTGCTGCAACAGCCGCTCGACCACCTCCTTGCGCTGGCCGCGATGGCTCAGCCCCTTGAGCACGGCGAAGTGATCGAGCATGTCCAGCGCGCTGACCTTCGGGTACACGCCGAAATCCTGCGGCAGATAGCCCAGCCGGCGGCGTAAGGCGTCCTTGTCGGTGAGCACATCGATGCTGCTGCCGTCGGCGCCGGTCAGGCTGACGCTACCCGAATCGGGCTCCTGCAGCGTGGCCAGCGTGCGCATCAACGACGACTTGCCGGCGCCGTTTGGGCCGAGCAATCCGAACATGCCGCGAGGAATGTCGAGGGTGACGCCTTGCAGCGCATGCACGCCATTGGCATAGGTCTTGGACAACGCACGGATCTGCAGCATGACGGTTCCTGTGTCCTGGTATGGTTCGATCTTCATGGCGTTACCGCATCGCCGCATCCGCCGAAAGTCACAGCGACCATCGACTACCAGCGGCTAACAAAACATACCGAGCGCCCGCCTGGCGGCCGCGCAGTAGCTTTGTTGATCGCTCTGACGCTTCGACGTGCCTCCGTGGCAGATGTGACCGAACCTGCCGGGTCTGCTGTTCAACCGATTTCGTACAGCTCCAGCGGCAAGTCGTCCGGATCGGCGAAGAAGGTGAAGCGGCGGCCGGTGTACTCGTCGATGCGGATATCTTCGGTGACCACGCCGTGCGCGTTGAGATGCGCGACGGCCGCGTCCAGCGCTTCGACCCGGAAGGCAAGATGACGCAGCCCGCGCGCTTCCGGGCGGCTGGGGCGCAGCGGTGCGTCGGGAAACGAAAACAGCTCGATCTGGCCGCCGTCGGGCAGCGCCAGATCCAGCTTCCAGGAATCGCGCGGCTGCCGGTAATGCTCAGCGAGTACGCGCAGGCCCAGGACGTCGCAATAGAACTGCTTGGAGCGCGCATAGTCGCCGGCGATGATCGCCACGTGGTGGATGCCGGCGAGCATCATGCTGCGCCTCGCACGCGATGGGGGAGCTGGCGCTGCCCCGCGTCGCTAGCGGCCAGCATGGATGCGCGACATGCGGCAACAGCGAGAGCGATGGCATCTGCGATACCTGCAGGCAGCGAGGATGCACTCCAGCGCTGCGTCTGCGCGTAGGTGCGTGTGTGCAAGTCGTGTGGCATGTCAGCGGTCCGGATGAGCAGTGGCGAGGATACCCCCCGGGGTGCCCGGAGCGTGTCGTTCAGACCAGACCAGGCCGGGCGCGACGCGCGCTGGAGCGCATCGAGGTAAAACGCGCCGCGCGGCATCGCCGCACGGCATCCCGGATTGTTGGTGCCACGTCACGGCTGGCCAACGCGTGGCTGTGCTCGCCTGCGCGCGCATGGCAGGATGCTGGGCCACCGACCCGTCCTGCCGATGCCCGAACCCACCTCCAACGCCGCACCGCAATTCCAGCGCAGCATGCAGGTGCGCCATCTGGTGATGCTGTCGCTGGGCGGTGTGATCGGCACCGGGTTGTTCTTCAACACCGGTTACATCATCGCCAGCACCGGTGCGTTGGGCACGGTGATCGCGTATCTGATCGGCGCATTGGTGGTGTATCTGGTGATGCAGTGCCTGGGCGAGCTGGCGGTGGCGATGCCGCAGACCGGCGCCTTTCACGTGTATGCCGCGCGCTATCTCGGGCCGGCCACCGGCTACGTGGTGGCGTGGTTGTACTGGCTGACCTGGACCGTGGCGTTGGGATCGAGCTTGACCGCTGCTGCGTTCTGCATGCAGTACTGGTTCCCGCACACGCCGGCATGGCCGTGGTGTCTGTTGTTCTGCGCACTGATCTTCGGCTTGAACACGGTGTCGGCGCGCTGGTTTGCCGAGGGCGAATTCTGGTTTTCGTTGATCAAGGTGATCACTATCCTGGTGTTCATCGTGCTCGGTGGTGCTGCGGTGGTCGGCGTGTTGCCGTTGGCAGATGGTTCGCCGGCCCCCGGGCTGCGCCACCTGCGCGCCGATGGCTGGTTTGCACAGGGCACCTTGCCGATTTTGATGACGATGGTGGCGGTGAATTTCGCCTTCTCCGGCACCGAGTTGATCGGTGTTGCCGCCGGCGAAACCGCGCAGCCGGCGCGTGCGATTCCGCTGGCGATCCGCACCACGCTGGTCCGGTTGGTGGTGTTGTTCGTCGGCACCGTGCTGGTGCTGGCCGCACTGTTACCGGCCGAGCAGGCAGCAGTGGAGACCAGCCCGTTCGTGCGCGCCTTCGAGTTGCTGGGCATTCCGTATGCGGCCGACATCTTGAATGCGGTGATCCTCACCGCGATCCTGTCGGCGGCCAATTCCGGCCTGTACGCAGCCGCGCGCATGCTGTGGTCGCTGGCCAACGAAGGCACGCTGCCGGCGCGGCTTGCGCGCCTGACCCGGCGCGGCATCCCGTTGCCGGCATTGGCGTTGAGCATGCTCGGCGGCCTGTTGGCGCTGCTCACCGGCGTATACGCGGCCGACACCGTGTTCGTTGCGATCTCGGCAGTATCGGGTTTTGCGGTGGTAGTGGTGTGGCTGAGCATCTGCGCCTCGCACTACTTTTTTCGGCGCCAGTTGCTGCGCGACGGCATCGCGCCGGAGAGCCTGGCGTATCGCGCGCCGTGGTATCCGTGGACGCCGATCCTGGGGTTTTCGCTGTGTCTGCTGGCCTGTATCGGGCTGGCATTCGATCCGCAGCAACGCATCGCGCTGTGGTGCGGCATCCCGTTTGTGGCGCTGTGCTACGGCGCCTACGCACTCACCCAATGGCTTGCGACCCGGAGACAACACGCATGACGATTCTTCCCCGCCGGCCGCGTGCCGACGCGCCTTTCAGCCAGGCCTTGCAGCACGACGGCTATGTGCTGCTCGATGGCGCGCTCGCTACCGAACTGGAACAACGTGGCTGCGATCTCAACGATGCGCTGTGGTCGGCGCGCGTGCTGATGGAGCAGCCGGAGCTGATCTACCAGGTGCATCGCGACTACTTCGCCGCCGGCGCGCAGTGCGCCATCACCGCCAGCTACCAGGCCACACCGTTGGGCTTTGCCGCGCGCGGGCTGGACCTGGCACAGTCGCAAGCGCTGATCGCACGCAGCGTGGCGTTGGCGGCGCAGGCGCGCACCGATCATCTGCTTGCCCATCCACAGGACGCGCCGTTATGGGTGGCCGGCTCGGTCGGGCCGTATGGCGCGTATCTGGCAGATGGCTCGGAATATCGCGGCGACTACGCTCTGCCGCTGGCGCAACTTATGGACTTCCATCGTCCGCGCATCGCCGCGTTGGCCGACGCCGGGGGGGATCTACTGGCGTGCGAAACGCTGCCATCGGCCAACGAGATCGTCGCGCTGCGCCTGCTGCTGGAAGAATTTCCACAGCTGCATGCATGGTTTTCCTTCACTTTGCGCGATGCCGCGCATCTGAGCGACGGCACGCCGTTGGCACAGGTCATCCCGGCGCTGGATGCCTGCAAGCAGGTGATCGCAGTGGGCATCAACTGCATCGCGCTGGAACAGGTCACTGCCGCATTGCAGACGCTGTCCGCAATGACGTCGCTGCCGCTGGTGGTGTATCCCAATTCGGGCGAGCACTACGATGCAGGAGAAAAACAATGGCACGCCGGCAGCGCGACCGCATGCACCCTGGCCGATCAGCACGCGCACTGGCTGGCGGCCGGTGCGCGGTTGATCGGCGGTTGCTGCCGCACCACGCCGCGCGATATCGCCGCGCTGGCGGCGGCACGCGTGGCGGGTTGAGCTGCCTCAGCCCTTTTGCGTGGCGATCCAGCGCTGGATCTTGTCTTGCAAAATTTCCAGCGGCACCGAGCCGTCCTTGAGCACTTCGGTGTGGAAGGCGCGCACATCGAAGCGCGGCCCCAACTCGCGTTGCGCCTGCTCCCGCAGCTGCGCGATCTTCATCTCGCCGACCTTGTAGGCCAGTGCCTGGCCGGGGATGGCCAGGTAGCGGTCCACCTCGGCCTCCGCATCGGTGCGGCTCATGCCGGAGTTATCGAGCATGTAATCAATCGCCTGGGTGCGGCTCCAGCCCTTGCTGTGCAGGCCGGTATCGGTCACCAGGCGGATCGAGCGCCACAGCGCATTCTGTAGATAGCCGTAGGTGTTGTACGGATCCTGATACAGCCCCAGCTCGCGCCCCAGCGATTCGGCGTACAGCCCCCAGCCCTCGATGTAGGCGGTCTCGCCTCCGAGGCGGCGGAACTTGGGCAGATCGGTCAGTTGCTGCTGCAGCCCGAGCTGGTAGTGATGGCCGGGAATCGCTTCGTGCAGGTACAGGCTCTCCGCTTCCCAGGTCTTGCGCGAGGGCAGGTCGGAGGTGTTCACGTAGAAGATGCCCGGGGTGCTGCCGTCGCCGTTGGGGCGCATGTACGAGCCACTGGCGGCCGCTTGCGCGCGCTGGGCTTCCACCACACGCACTTCCAGCGCCGGCATGCCCTGGACATTGAACAGGCGCGGCACCGCCAGCTGTACGCGGCCTTGCAGCCCACGGTAATAACCCAGCAATTCGGTGTCGCTGCGGAAGGCGAAGCGCCTGTCGGTCTGCATGAACTTGTAGAACTTGGGCAGGTTGCCGCGGAACTTGACCTGCTTGGCCAGCGCGGTGATCTCGCCCTGCAGGCGCGCCACCTCGTCCAGCCCGATCTGATGGATCTGCGCCGGGGTCAGCTCCGAGGTGGTGCTCTGGCGCACGTCGTAGGCGTACCAGGCTGCGCCATTGGGCAGCGCGGCCAGGCCGTCGGTGTCGCGGCAGGCCGGCAGGTATTCGGTGGCGATAAAACCGCGCAGCTCCCGGTAGGCCGGCATGATGCGTACTTCGATCAAGCGCTTGTATTCGGCGGTGATGCGCTGCTTGTCGGCCTCGGCCATGTCTGCCGGCAGGTTGCGCACCGGGCCCCAGAACAGGCTGTCTTCGGCATTGCGCGCGATGATTGCGTCCAGCTGCGGCAGCACTTTTTGCATCAGCACCTTCGGCTGCACCACGCCGGCCTGCATGCCGGCGCGCATATTGCTGATCGCCTGGTCGAACAACTCGGGGATGCCGACCGCACGCCGCGACCAGTTGTCGTAGTCCTTGACCGTCTTGAACGGCTGCGCGCCGGTGCCCGAGCCCAGCACCACCGCGATGCTGGCGATGTTGTAGAACTGGTTGATCGGCAGCATCCAGCTGGGGAACTGCTCGGCCGCCAGCGCGCTGCGCGCGTCGCGCACGAAGATCTGGTAGCTGAGCAGGTCCTGCCCGCTCAAACCGTCCGGCCCCAACGCTTCGGCCTTGCCCAGCCACAGCACGGTGAAGTCGTGCGACTGCTGGCGGAACGCCGGCGACAGGAAGTTGGGCAACTGGTCGTTGTAGCGGGTTTCGCCCTGGAAGGTGGCCTGCAGCGGGTTGAGCTTGAGCGAGGCATCCCAGTACTGGTCGTAAAGCAGGTTGAGCTGTTGCGCCTTGGTCAGCACCACGGGCGGGGCGACGACGCGCGGCTTGGCCCTGGCGGCTTTGCCCCCTTTGGCAGCCTTGGTGGTCCTGGCCGCCGGCTTGGCGGTTTTCTTGCCTTTGCTCGCCTTCGCGCGCGTTTGCGAGGTCTGTGCCTTGCCGATTTTCTTCTTGGCCGCATCGGCGGGCGCTGCCAGCGACAGGCTCATGATGGCGGCCATGGCCAGGGACAGCAGGCGGGAAAAGCTGAGGGGCATTACCGGCTCCGGGAACAAGCGAGCGGGGAGCTTGCCCGATCCGCACCGTTCAAGCCACCCACCCAGCCCATGGGGCGCGCCTGGAATTCATGAAGCCCGCGCTGAAGATGGGTGACGCACACGCATGTTGCAGTGCGATAGTCTTGCGCGCATGCAACAGGATGAATCGACACGCGGGACGCAGTTGCCCCTGCAAGGCGGGCAGGGGTTCTGGCGCGATGCGGCATTGCCCTTCGTCGAACTGCGCCAGGTGATCAACAGCCGCACGCTCTGTTATGCGGCGCATACGCACGAGCAATGGTCGGTGGGTGCGGTGGATCGCGGGCTTGCGCGTTACCGCAATGGACGCATGCGGGCGCAGGTGGGCGCGCAGTCACTGACCTTGATCAACCCCGGCGATGTGCATGCCTGCAATCCGGATCCGCAGCAGGACTGGTCGTTCCGCATGCTGTATCTGGACGTGGCGTGGCTGCGCGAACAACAACGCGCACTCGGTTTGGCCGGCAATGCGGATGTGCACATGCTGGCAGCGCCGTTGTGCCAGACGCCGGCAGCCTACGCCGCTTTCGACCGCATGCATGCGCTGCTGATCGACGACAACGCCGATGCGCTTGCACGCGAGAGCGCGTTGATCGCGTTCGTGGCGCGGCTGCATCTGCATGTGGAGCCGATGCGCCGTGCGGTTGCGGTCGATACCGGGCCGATGCGGCAGGTGGCCGAGTATCTGCAAACCCATCACGCGCGCGCGGTGTCGCTGCGCGAACTGTGCACGCTGGCCGGGATGCCCGCGCCGCGCCTGATTCGCGGTTTTCGTCAGGCCCATGGTCTGACCCCGCACGCGTATCTGCTGGACTGCCGGTTTCAGCGTGCGCGTGAGGCCCTGCGTCGCGGTGGCGGCATTGCCGAGGTCGCCTATGCGCACGGGTACGCCGACCAGGCGCATCTGCAGCGCAGCTTCAAACGCGCCTGGGCGGTGACACCCGGGCACTATCGCAGTGCCGGACCCCATGTCCTCAGCAGAGGTCCCTCAGCAGATAGACGGCGCTAAGCACCAGCAGCGCGGCCAATACCCGGTTCAACCGGCGCAGCTGTTTTGGTACCTGCACATGCCGCCGCAGCACTGCACCGGCCAGCAACCAGCACGCCAGCGAGGGATAGCAGATCAGCGCATACACCGCCGCAAAGCCGGCCAGTTGCGTGCTGCCTGCCGTTGCATACAGGGCCACGCCGGAGGTCGCCGCCAGCCAGGCTTTGGGGTTGAGCCATTGCATCGCTGCGCCGTTCCAGAACGAGGCGGCCGGGCGCGGCCTGGCAGCATCGATGACGCCATCGTCGCGCAGCAGGCGCCACGCCATGTAGAGCAGAAACGCCACCCCGGCCAGATGCAATGCGCGTCCGAGCAGCGGCCAGCGCACCAATACCTGCTGCAGCCCCATGCCGACCAACAACAGCAGCGCCACGAAGCCGACGGTGGCCCCGATCACATGGGTATGCCCGGCACGCGCGCCGGCGCTGGCGCCGGTGCTCAGCGCGACCAGGTTGACCGGGCCGGGCGAAATCGAGCACACAAGCGCGAAGCTCGCCATTGCCACAAGATGATCCATTGCGCGACGTCCATAGCGGGGCGCAACAGCATGGCCAGCGAGGGCGATGACGGATTGAACAAAATTTCGACGGGCGACTTTGGTCCGCTAGAAGTGGCTGACAAATCGTAGCTGGCAATCGTGATGTGCACGGGTGCGTGTTCTCGGAAACACGGCGGTCGAGTGCGACACGCCGTTGCGGGCGCCAACTGCGCGTACCCGGCGGTGAGCGCGTTCGTCTTGCCGGCCACGCTCAGTCGGCAGCGGCTTCCTCACGCAACTGCTCGGCGCGCGCAGCGCCCAGATACGCGCCGATGGCGCGCCGGGCCAGATACAGCAGCGGGATCAGCGCGATCGCAAAGCCCATCTTGTAGACGTAGTTGAGCGTGCTCACCGCCAGAAACTGGTCGGTGGACCAATGCTGCGGGCCAAGCACGAAGGCGATGTAGATCACCACAAAGCTGTCCACCAACTGCGACACCGCCGTGGAGCCGGTGGCGCGCAGCCACACGTGCTTTTCGCCGGTGGCGCGGCGGATGCGGTGGAACACCGAGACATCGATCAATTGGCCGAACAGAAACGCCACCAGCGACCCACCGATCGTCCACAACCCTTGCCCGAACACCGCCGCGAACGCCGCCTGATAATCGGGCACGCCCTGGCTCTGCGCCGCAGTGACCCACCAACCGGCCGGCGCCAGCGCGATCGCGGCGAACGCAAACACAAAGCCGTAGCCGATCAGCGCCACCGCCACCCACGAGATGAAACGCACCCCGCGGCTGCCGAAGAACTCGTTGATGGTGTCGGTCATGATGAACACCACCGGCCACAGCAAGGTGCCGGCGGTGAAGCTGAGCGAGCCGGTCTGGCCGAACAGGTTCCAGTTCAACGGCGCGATGCCGAGCGTGTCTTCCAGCGCAAAGATCTTGACGCCGATGAACTCGGCCAACGCCGCGTTGACGCAGAAGAACGCGGCCAGCGCAATGAACAGGCGAACCGCACGATCGTCGAGGGTACGCACCTGTGTCATGGCTTTAGCGATCCGCAGTACGGGTAAAGGGAACCGATTCGGGCGCCACTGCGCCGCCGGAGATGATGAAGCTCATGGCCTGGTCAACGCTCCAGTCGGTCGGCGTGAGCAGCTCCACCGGCACGATTTCCAGATAGCCGGAGGTCGGGTTGGGCGTGGTCGGCACGTACACCGCCGCCAGCTCGCGGCCGGTGCCCTGTTCCTTGATCACCCGCGTGACCAGGCCCACCGACTTCATGTCCCGGTGCGGGAAGTCGATCAGCACCACGCGTTGGGTGCTGCCGGGCTGGGTCTGCAGGATGTCGAGCAACTTGCGCGCGCTGTCGTAGACCACGCTGGCCAGCGGGATGCGCCGCATGATCGCCTCGAACCAGCGCAACAGGCGCTGGCCGATCACGCGCCGGCTCAGGATGCCGACGAACAGGATCACGCCCACGGTGGCGATCAGCGCGATGGTGTTCTGCACCCACAGCGCCTTGATCCAGCCCAGATAGTCGGGGAACGAGGCGGCGATGCGTTCGGACAACGGCACCACCCACGGGCTGCTGATGCCAGAGAGCAGCGAGAACACGAACTTCACCACCACCCAGGTCAACCAGACCGGCAGCAGGGTGAGCAAACCGGTCAGAAAGACCCGTTGCAGGGAAGGGCGGGGATGCGGAGTGGGGGATTCGGACATCCGCGCATTGTAGGCACTCGGCCGGGTCCGGTGCAGACCCGAGGCGGTGCTTGTTCGCCCGGGAGACGGCAAGTGCGCATACGCGTTATGGCACGCGTGAGCCGGTGTCGGCCGCTCTAAGATGGCGCACTTCATCCACGGAAGGTTGCAAACGCATGCTCGCCAGATTCCTCAAGTCGGCCCTGCTGGGGCTCTGCATTCTGGTTGCCCTACTGGTTGCCCTGTACGCGATCTCCGCGCGCTGGCCGATTCCTGAGGCACAACGCCAGGCGTTGGCGCAACTGCGTGAACCGCCGCTGCCGCTGCGTGGGCCCAACATGTTTGTCGCGCTATGGTCGTTGCCGTACGCGGTGCCGGATGCACAGCGTGAGGCGCTGCTTGCGCAGGATGTGCAGCGGTTCGAAGGCTTGCCCGCCGGCATGCTGTTGCAAAGCGCCGCCACACGCTATCCACGCCGGCCGAATTGGCCTGCGTCGGCCCCGGAACTGTGTACGCGCTATGACGGGTGCCTGGATCGAATCCGCCAACGGCCGCAAGCCTATGCCGGCGCGCTAGCCGCGCAGAGGCCGCAGTTGATCAAGTTGCGCGATCTTGCCGGCTATGCAGATTACCGCAGCCCGTTCCCGCCCAGCGCCACCGCCCCGCTAACGACACTGCCGCAGTTCAAGCTGTCGATGACCGGCAACGCGCTGGACTTCGTCCAAGGACGCACCGAGCAGGCGCTGGCGGGCGTCTGCGCCGATGCACGGGTTGCGCGGGTACTGCTGCGCAGCGGCGACAACCTCATCATGCCGATGGTTGGCGCGGCGATGCTGCGTACCAATGCGCATCTGTTTGCTGAAATGCTGGCCGAGCTGCCGGCGCAGCATCCATTACCCGCGCAATGCCTCGCTGCATTCGCGCCGCTTGCGGTCGATGAGGTCTCGCTGTGCAACGCATTGCACGGTGAATCGCAGATGGTGCTGTCGATGCTCGAAACAGAGGTTCGCAAGGACCCGGCAACCGATCTGTCCTGGGACGAGCGGTTGTCGCTGCGTCTGCTCGACCACGAGCGTACCCGTGCGTTGATGGCGCCGACCTATACCTGGGCGTGTAGCGCGCCGGTGCGGACCTTGCTGGCGCAGGATCAAGCGGTGCCGCAGGCAATGATTCCAGTACCGGACACTATGTCGATGGGGTGTATTGCCAATGCGGTTGGGTGTCTGTTGGCGGGTGTGGCACGCCCTGACTATGCGCATTATCAGCACAAGCTCCAGGACACCGCGGCTGCATTGCGCGCGCTGTCGGCAGTGCTGTGGTTACGCGATCATTCCAGCGATGCGCAGATACTTGAGCAGCGCCTTGCCGGCTTGCCGCCAGCGCTGCGCGGACAAGCGCGACCACTCCAGCCCGGTGCCGATGGCCGGAGCGTGCAACTGCGTCAATACGCCAGGCCCGAGGAGAAGGTGGTGGAAGATCAGTGGCCGCTGGCCGGCAGCAAGCGGCCGCCTGAGCCGGCGGCAATATCGATCAAACGGAGTTAGTGGCGTTTAGATGCAGTCAAAAACTGAGTCGGTCGAGTGCGCGGTGCCCTCACCGCTCGCGGGACACGCCGCAAGTACGTCCATGTAGGCTCGGTGGCGGCATCCATGCCGCCACACGGTCCCGCAATCGGCGAGGACACCGCACCAGAAAGTGAGTCGGTTGCTTTGTTGAAAGCCTGCCTGTTAATCACGTTGCATTTGGGAGCTGTAGGACACGCCGTCATCCAAACAACTTACCTCTTACCTAATGCATTGCTTGCACCACGCACACCGACCATATCGACTGGTCCTTGCTCGCCCACCGTCGCGGGACCTTACGCGGCATGGATGCCGCGTAAGAGCCTACACGGACGTACTTGCGGCGTGTCCCGCGATGGTGGGCGGGCAAGGGCCCTGCAGCCAAGCCGCAGCCAAGCCACAGATCAGCCGCTATGCAACCAACACATTCATCGCGTCCGATCCTAGTGCCGCAGATCAGTGCAGAACAACGATCGGAGCGTACCGCTTACTCAGAACCGGAAATTCAACCACCCCATCACGAAAGTCGAATCGCCGTAACCGGCCTTGGTCAGCGCAGGGCCGGCGATCAGGTGTTCGGCGCGGAAGGTCACCGACCAGTTCGGGTCGATGTTCCAGGTCGCGTTGATGCGCGGCATGGTGCCGATGCGGCGCTCGCCGGTGCTTTGCGTGCGTGCATAGGCGCGCGCCTGGTTGTTGTAGATCGCATCGCTGGTGGTCTGGCGCCACAAGGTTTCCCACTCCAGGTTCACGGTGAGCTTGGGCGTGGGCGAGAAGATCAGCGTCGGTGCGGCAGTGACCAGATTGACCGGGCCGAAGAACGTCGCCCAGCTGAAGTAGATCGTGTTGCCGTAGAGAAAATTGTTGTTGCGCAAGGTGCCGGTGCCGGAGGTACCGCCGCCACCGGAGGCGATTTCGCTATGAAACCCCACACGCGGCTTCCAGCCGCTGTCGCTCAACGTCCAGGCGTTGGAGGTGCTGGCCATGTAGGCACGCAGATCGCGTCCGCCAAAACTGCCGCGCTGCACGGTCACGAACGAATCGGTGCGCAGCTTGCCCACATTGCCCCACAGGCGCAGGCCGTAGTAATTGCGGTTTTCTTCGGCGGTCTGCCGGCCCCACAACTGATTGTCGTTGCGGAACTGGTAGAAAAACGGTTCCAGATACATCGGCTTGGCGGTCGGCAGGCGATACCCGCCAACCACGCCACGGAAATGCCGCGAGCGGTCGATGCGATCGTCGCCCAACCCTTCGGTGCCATCCAGATTGAAGTTGAAATCGAACACGTCCACACGGGTCTTTTCGCCGATCGCCCAGGCGCGCACACCGTTGAAGGTCACGAAGATATCGGTGTTGTCGCGCAGCGCCATCAATGTGGTCGGGCCGTCGACGAACACCTGACGGCCCACACGCAGACCGGTGTCGGCGCCGCCGATGTTGCCCTTCACGTCGAAGAACACCTGCTGCAGGATCGCGTTGTTTTCCTGGGTACCGGTCTTGGCGCCTTCGTTGCGCCCATCCAGGCTGCCGTGCGCCAGTTCCGTGTACAGACGGAAGTGCTCGCCCACATGGAAGTCGGCACCGAAGAACGCACGGAACAGATACTGCTGCTGCGAATGGCTGCCCGGAATCAGGCCGGGATTGGTGATGGTGTTGCTGCGTACGCGCAGCTCGTTGCTGAGCGACACATACACATCGCCGGATTCGCTGAGCGGGATGTACTTGAGCGGATCGAACGGGCTCTTGCGCTTGGACGGATCTTTCAGATACGACCAGTCTTCGACCCAGCGCACCTGCCACATATTGCCGCCCTGTTTGGCACCCCAACCCTGCGCTTCGAGCGGGTAACCCTTGGCGGCAGCAGGCGCTGCCGGTTTGGCAGGTGCTGGCGCCTTGGCCGGCTCGGGCTGGGTCTGTTCGGCATTGACCGGCGCCGTCTGCGCCTGCGCAAACCCCAGTCCCGGCAGCGATAACCCGATCGCAAGGCACAGGCACCGGGTGGTCCCAAAGGAAGTGTCGGCCATGGCCGGCCGTGCCAAACGCGCAAGTCGCATCGTGTCGCCCTATCTAAAAGTGAGTCGCCTGAGCGAGCTGTATCGGCTCAGTGGGCCATGACTGTAGTGGAGCGCTGCCGCAAAGGGAGTAACCCAATGGTTCTAGGGCCTGTTAACACTAATGGCCCGAGCGATTAAACTATCGTGCATGGAGATCACGCCAGCACAATTTTCTCTGATCGAACACTGCCTGCCGGCGCAGCGCGGCAATGTCAGCATGACCAACCTGCAAGTGGTCAACGCCATCCTTTACGTTGCCGAGCATGGCTGCAAATGGCGCGGCCTACCCAAGCGCTTTGGCAACT
>NZ_JBEOLS010000041.1:0-46621 GCF_040279205.1 Xanthomonas hortorum | reverse complement strand
AGTTGCCAAAGCGCTTGGGTAGGCCGCGCCATTTGCAGCCATGCTCGGCAACGTAAAGGATGGCGTTGACCACTTGCAGGTTGGTCATGCTGACATTGCCGCGCTGCGCCGGCAGGCAGTGTTCGATTAGAGAAAATTGTGCTGGCGTGATCTCCATGCACGATAGTTTAATCGCTCGGGCCATTAGTGTTAACAGGCCCTAGAAAATGGCAGTGTCAAACACCAGCGCGGATCGCCGGAAGACCTTGCCAATGCACTGCATCAGCTTCCAGACTACGAAAAGATTGCGATCGGCATGGAGCGTCATTCGGGCATCGGACACCTGGTTGCTGCGATGCGCCAAGGTGAAAAACTGGTCATCTGGGATCGCCAGGTCAGCCATGTAACAGAAGTGCGAACGAGAGAAGAGTTGTTGAATTATTTCAATAGCAATAATGCGTCTAATGTTCAAACGTGGTCCCGCCACTGATCTCCAGTAGTCCGTAGATATCCGCAGGCGACTGGAAAAAAACTATCTTCCACACCTTCTGGACTTGCTGCGGGGCTGCAGCCAAAGTGCTCAGCCCTGCATTGATTCGCCCAGTCACCTTTGTCGGCCAAGCCAGGATAATGTCCGTCGGGCAGGCTGTGGCCGTGGTGATAATCGATGACTAGAAGGCCACTGCGCTGGCATACACGGATTTGTGCTTGACCATGGGACGACGTCTTCGCATGCCGAGCAGCCCTCGTCCTCCGATGCTCGCAGCATGCGGCGTACCGAATGCAATCAATAGGTATTGGCCGCTCCTCCTACACCACGTAAGAAGAGTGAGTGGATCGTGATTGAAAAATAAGTCTGGCATAACGAACCGTTCTCTCTTGGCTATCAGGCACAGTACCCGGCGTCCGTACTCGGCATTTCGGGTGACCCAAACTGAGAGAGTCATCCAGCAAGCTGGTCTTTCAGGTTTCGATGCAGCGTCATTGCCGCATTCGCCCCTTCTAGAACTCTAGCGAGTAAATCCGGTCCAGGGCGGTGCAATAGTGCTTGCCGGTCCTAAACAGCAGTCGTCAAGGTAGATTGGCATTCAAAGTAGCAGGATAGCGACCGCCGACCGTTGGAAGGCGTGCGTGGATAACTCTTGCGCTGCGCGCAGTCGATCGACGACGCTGCGCCCGCTCGGTGCTCGAGAGTAACAAGGCGACCCAATGCAGCATCCTGCTGCGCGCCAAGCTGGATTATGCGGATAACCTCGCTTGCATTGGTGAAAAATGCATGGGCGGCCGATTTTGCTGCGACCAACCTATATCGCACCGCGAAAGCGCGCGCTTGTAGATCAAGTGATCTGTACGCCGATGTTTCGGGCGCTCATAGTGAACGCCGAACAAATGCGTTCATTACCTACGCCGGCCGCCACGCAAACTCCTGAGATTTTCCTTCGTGTCCGCCTCGAAGTTGTCTGCAATGGGCTTGGGGATACTCTGTTTGCCCAGCGGCACTCCGCCCGCAGTTTCCAGATTCTGGCGGATGTCGCCTTTTTTCTTCTCTTTGTCCAATTGCACCTCTTCGTAATGCAAGCCTGCCATCACCGGAATTTTTAACATCTCGACAGATTTACTAATCGAGCTTCCTATTAAATAGCCTTTCACCGCATCGCTGGATTTCCGATCCTTGGCTGCACCTTTGGTTAAACCCTCGCTTGTGCCCTTCGTTGCTCCTTCGGTAGCGCCCTTTGTTGCACCCTCGGTCGTGCCTTTGGTCGCTCCCTCAGTAGCGCCCTTGATGCCGCCCTTGGTAGCACTCTCGCTCGCCGCCTTGGTGGCGCCCTCGGCTACACCCTTGGCGGCCCCTTTGGCTGCGAGCCTAGCGGTTGGTCCACCGACTGCGCCTAAGACCGCTCCCGCCATATTGATACCGGCGAGTTTCCACGCGAGTGACATGTCGCCACCTTGCAGTGCCGTGTCGATCACCTGTGCTGCCTGCGCCTCGCTCTCCAATGCCAGCGCGGCTGCATCGGCAAACTCGCCAATTACGGGGATGCCGTTCAATGCACTGAGTCCTACCGAGGCCCAGTCCATGATCTTGCTATCCCACTTGAGGAACTCATGCAATCCCTTACCGACGGTGCCGATATCCTTTTTCTTCTTCTTGATTTCGGGTTGATCGGCTTTGCCCATCAACATGTCCGCGACAGCCTTCTTCTGCTCGGAAGATGTGGCCGCGTGGGTAGGTGCCTTAGCTACGGTCTTGTTGGCCGCGGTCATATGCTCGTAGAACTGCTGAAAATCCTTTTCACTGATCTTGCCCGAGTCGACGACATGACCACCGCCAAAGAAGCTGTGCGGCTTCTTGTAGCCCGTGATCGAGTTGTTCAACAACCCGAACAGCAGCGGGTCGCCCAACAACTGTTTGGCGGCGTCGCGCACGGCGGGGTCGGCTTTATCGTCCTTGACGATCGTGTCGAGCTTGTCGCGGGTCACCTCTTTGCCGTCGCCGAAGAACGCATCCTGGTGGCTGTTGATGGTGTCGAGCGTTTTCAGTTCGGGGGCGGTCAGGTGCATCTCAGATGCGGATTTCTGCAGAAAATCCGGCGTACTCAGCGAACCCGCGTCTCCCGCCAGCGCCTTCCACTGGTCCGGGTGCTCACGAAAGTACTGCGCGGCGGCGATGACTTGCGGCGGGCACTTCTTGGTCTTGCTGTCGCCTTCGACCAGGTGCTTGAAGGCGTCCTGGTTCAGATCCTTCGGCAGATAGTCCGAGTAGCGATAGAGTTCGCGCATCGCGTCGCTTTCGGTCATGACCGTTGGCTGGGTCTTGTCCGGGCTGTCCGACGCAACATAGTTCTGCGTGTAGCCCTTGGCTTGCTTGTTGGCGTATTCCGCGACCTGCGCGTGGCCGGCCGAGAACTTGCTGAGATCGCCGGCGGTAATCTTGCCGCCACACTTGCCATCGCCTTGCGAGCCAATGGCAAAGAACAGCCGCGGATCCTTCTGCAGTTCGGTCAATGCCTTCTGCAGATCCGGCGGCGTCGCCCGATCGTTGATCTTCGCATCCAGATCGGCCCACGCGACCGGCAATTGGTCCTTGTGGCGATCGAGCGTAGTGACGATGTCCAGCTCGTTCTGGGTGAGCGTGCCGCCATCCCAGGTCACCGTTGAACCTTCTGCGGCAGGCGGCGGTGTCGCTCCCTTAATGTTTTTGGGATTGAACTCGGCATTCTTGCCGCCCAGGTCGGTGACCTGTTGGTGGTGGTCGGCGAAATCCCACAAGTCCTCGGCCTTGATCTTGCCGCCGCATTTGCCATCGCCCTGCGAGCCGATCGCGAAGAACAGGCGCGGGTCTTTCTGCAAGCCTTGCAGCGCGCTCTTCAGATCGGCGGGCGTGGACGAGTCATTGATCGTATCGTCGAGTTTTGCGAACTCAAGCGGCATCTTGTCCTTGTGCTGATTGAGTGTGGAAACAATCTGGAGCTCCGATGCGGTGAGCGTGCCGCCGTCCCATGTCACCGATGAGCCATCCACCGCAGGCGGCAGCCTGGATCCCTTGATGTCCTTGGCATCGAATGGGGTTGATGGGCTCGGCCAGGACGTGCGTTTCTCGATCGGCTGGCCGGCTTGCACGTCGTCCGCTGAAGGCGTGGCCAACCCCGGAATGTCGCTGCCTGACTCACTGATTGGCGTGTTGCCGTAGGTGGCGGCAATCAAGGTGTAAATCTGCTGCAAGAACAGGTTGTCCATCGCCAGCAACAGATCGGAGTCATTCATGGCCGAATCGGATCCGGGCGCCTCCGGCGACGAAGTGTCATCCGTGAGAGGTAGAAACAGACCGGCGGCACTCCCGGTCGAAAGCGTGTTGAGCGACATGTGCGGCCTCGCAATGGCAGAGCAGTGACAGAGCGGCTGCATCTGAGTACATGCTCATACGGTCACACAGGCATGTCTCATGCGGCGAGCACAGATGTTGCCACCGCCGGTACAGGACGCATGCACCGATGAACTATTTTGGCGAAAAAAGCGCAGAAAACGGTGCGAGGGCGGCGTGCTTAACCACATCAGCTTGGGGATGTAGGGTTTCAAAGCAGCCCTCGTTTTTGTGATGGACATTTTTCATGACGCTGAAAGCCAATCAGGCCGTCTACCTCCTGATTGGCGCTTAGGGTGCGGGGATGCAGGACCGGGGGAGTCTTTGCAAACAAGCGCCTGATTCGCGTGGTGACGCAACCTCTTCGCTTCCGCGCTGCGATGGTGATCACAGGGAAGTAGTCTGAGCTTGAGAGAACGATGCACTCTGCTGAATCTGCTGGGTATATCTCCATGTTCAATGTAAACCGCTTACTTCGTGCTCGTCCGCGAACCGACACCCCCGAGCCAGCCCCTGCCGAAGACATGACGCTACGCGAACCGTCCGCTGCGGTGGATGGCTTACTCAGCCCGCTGCACGCGCGGCCGCGGCGGCGCGAAAATACGTCGGGGGCCAATACTTTGACGCCCAGGAGTCCGGGAGGAGGACGCTTTTTACGGTCGCCTCTGCATTCGTCGATGCCACCGGCTGGGGTAGCTGCAAGTTCTTCTGCACCACCGGACAGCGTAGAGCGCGACATCGATGACTGGCTCGCGCTCAACCTGCCGATGGCAGAGCGGGTCCCGAGCGGCTACAACCTGCACAACGGCCAACGGGATACCTCGCGGGAGGTTCTACAGGGCGTGGCAGACGCAATCCGCCGCGCGGGCGTTCGCAGAAGCACCAGGCTCGCACTCAACTACGGACTTCCTGCCACGACACTACCTGATGCGATCGGCAGGCTTGAAGCACTGCAAGAACTGTCGCTGGTCAATACCGGGCTTCAGTCGTTGCCAGACAGCCTTGGGCAGCTCCGCCAACTTCGCCACCTGCAAGTCGCCGCCACCCCGGGTCTGAAAAGGCTGCCAACGTCGTTGACGCGCCTGCCCAACCTGACGACCCTACAGTTGACGGCGATACCGTTGGAGGAGTTACCGGCAGACTTGGGGCGCATGCAAAGCCTGCGCAGCCTCACGCTGGGTGGCGGGCGCTATGAGCGCCTGCCACCCAGCGTCGTCCAACTAAGCCAGTTAACCCAATTGAGCGTTTCGCACTCGTCGCATTTACGGGAGTTGCCTGAAAGCATCGGCAACATGCAGGGCCTCAAGTCACTAGAGGTGGCATCGAACTCCAAGCTGGAACAACTGCCAGGCGGCCTGACCCGGCTGCACCGATTGGAAGAACTCAACCTGTCCTCCAATCGCCGACTGACGCAGTTGCCCGAGGATATTGGGAAAATGAGCGGCCTGACGAAACTGTCCCTGAAAGATTGCGCTGCGCTCCGGCATCTTCCCGACAACGTTGAGGACCTCTCCCAGCTGCAACTTCTAGATCTGCGTGGCACGGGTCTGCGGACCCTTCCACAGTCCCTGGCGCGGCTTCCCGCCACCTGCGACATCAGGGTGCCGGATCATTTGCATGGCCAATTGGCCCGGATCCGCAACCTACAACCCGCGGTAGAGCCGCTCGCCGGCAGAATGCGACCACCGGCGAGGCCTGCGGCGGCGCAGGCCCGATCATCATGGAACCGCGGACCCGAGTTCACGCGCGTGTTGCGCGGCATTGATGCCGACCTGGGGGAGCGTTTTGACAGGTGGATGCAGGGGCTGACACAAAACGCCATGATCTTCGGCGGCTCCATGACGCCGGCCGACATGCGTCTGCTGGACCAGGTGGTGGCCGAGGCCATCATGTCTCCCGAATTCCGAAGCAGCTTCGGCGAATTTTTAGGCGAGCACACCGTCAAGACGCTGAACATGGATGGCATGACCCAGGTGGGCGGTGGCGGGCCTGCAGTGCGGGGAGATGTCAAAACTGCTTTTTCGGAAATGCTGAAGCACAAGCTCATGCACACACGGGACCAGGGGGCGGCGCTGAGCCTGCTGCAGGAGGCGGTGCTAAATCCCGATTTAGGTTTATCGAGAGACAGGCTGCTCCACAGCAGGAACGAACTCACCGGGCGTCCGCAGATGTGGCCACCGCTGCGGGCCTATATTTCCATGCACGATGTGGAGGGAAAGGCGGCGCAGGAAGCCGCGACCACCTGGGCCATGGCTCAGTTCGACGAAGCGGAGGAAGGCGTCATCGGGGAAGCAGAGGCCAAGTGGGAGTCCGAACAGGCGCAGGCCAACGCGAACAGCTTCATCGGGCTGCGCGCACGTGCGCTGTTAAAAGAATGGCGCATCCAGTAGGGCCCTCGCGTGCTGTGGCGAAGACTTTTCCGCTATCAGGAGCGTTGCTTTAGTTCGTTATTTTTAAAGCAGATGTGATTCATTAGATTGCTAACGTTCTCTGATGATTTATAGAGTTTTACGTTGCGGGTATCAACTACTTGATGCTCGCGACGATACCTGCCAGTTACTGGATTGCGATGGATCTGACCGGGTCGCACTGGATCAGAAAACACAAAATAATCTAAAGGTTCCAATGACTTTGGAGAATTCCCTGGATGACTCTGCACCACGATGCTAGTTATCCATCCTCAGTCGCATGGCAGGGGACTCATTGCGCGATCAGGAAGACCGCATAGATGTTTTCGGTATAGGTGATGGTGCCGGTCAGCAGGCTTTCGCCTTGCGCACTGCCACCTACGCTGGACGGCGCTTGCGGTGCTGGAGGTGAGGGAGGCGACATGATGGACGCGGGCGTCGGCGATGCTGGTGCCGACCAGGTACCGGCCTGGATGCCGTACGAGAAGCTCGGTGCAACATCAGAAATGCTGTAAATCCCGGTCAAGCGCACGCCGTAAGCGGCGGCCAGACCTTGCGCCGATTCACGCGACTGCTTGGCTGCCTCGCCTTTGAGGTCGGCACGCAGCCGCGCTACGTCGGCGTAGCTGCTTTGCAGCGAAAGCACCTGCACGTTCTCGTTGGCATCGAGCCCACCAAGGAAAGCGCGCACATCCACCAGCGAGGTAAAGGTCCCGCGAATCCTGCGCTCTATCTGAGTGCCTGAGAAAAAACGGTTGTTCCATTTTCGTAGCGTGATTGCGGCGAGATCGACAGCGCCGATGCATAGAGCGAATCTTTCATGACACGATTGCGCTGCAACCCTTGCAAGACATGCCTTGCGCGGTCTTCGACGAACTTTCGCGCTACATCCGGCTGGATATCGGTCTTGACGACCTTGAGATCTAGGATGAAACGGTCCGGATCAACCGTCCGCGAGGCCTGGCCTTTCACCAGCAAATGCGGCTGTGACGGCAGGCTGTTGACCTGCGCTGTCGCGGCGAGCGGCAGCATCAACAGGCTTGCGAAAATCCAGAGGGCAACTCGCTTCATCGGGTTCTTCCTTGATGAGAGAGGTGGTTATGAATGCGAGCCGGAGTGGCTGAGCGCTGCGACGTCCGCGCACAGCCGATCGACCGACGCGGCCGTGGTCGCCCACGAGGTCACGAAGCGGATCACATGACTGCCATCGGCGCGGACTTCCCAACGCTCGAAGTCGTAGCGTTGCGCCAGCTGCGCGGCCTGCTGCGCACTGACGGCGATGAACTGCTGATTGGTCGGCGAGTCGCTGGTGAACTGCGCGCCAGCGGCCCGCAATCCTGAGCGCAAACGCTGCGCCATGGCATTGGCATGCGCAGCCAGCTCGAAGAACAATCCATCCTCGAACAAGGTGGCGAACTGCGTGCCCAACACCATGCCCTTGGCCAGCAGCGCGCCGCGCTGCTTGATCAGATAACGGAAGTCCGCCTGCAAGGCAGGAGTGACGATGACCAAGGCTTCGCCGAGCAAGGCGCCGTTCTTGGTGCCGCCGATGTAGAACGCATCGGTCAGCGCGGCGATCGTCGGTAGATCCAGATCGTTGCCATCCGCTGTCAGCGCTGCGCCCAGGCGCGCGCCATCCAGATACAGCAGCAAGTCGTGCGCGCGGCAGAAACGCGACAACGCGTCAAGTTCGGCACGCGTGTAGATGGTGCCGCTCTCGGTGCTGTTGGAGATGTAGACCAGGCGCGGTTGCACCATGTGCTCGTTGCCGTGCACGTCCAGCACCGGCTGGATCAACGCCGGGGTGAGCTTGTCGTGCAGCGCGGGCACGGTGAGCACCTTGTGGCCGGTCGCTTCGATCGCACCGGTTTCGTGCGTGGCGATATGGCCGGCTTCGACTGCGATCACGGCCTGATGCGGGCGCAGAAACGCGGCGATCGCGGTCAGATTGGTCTGGGTGCCACCGACCAACAGATGCACCGCCGCCTGCGGTTGCGCGACCGCCTGCCGAATCAACGCAATCGCACGTTCGCTGTGGCGATCGGTGCCGTAGCCGGCGTTCTGCTCGGTACTTGCATCCACCAGTGCCTGCAGCAGACGCGGGTGCGCACCCTCGCTGTAGTCGTTGCGAAAACTGATGCGCGCAGCGCTGCCCTGCCCGTCCATCACAGCCCCTTGGCCGCCTGCGCAACCGCGCGAAACAGTGCGCGGCCCTTGTTCATCGTCTCCTGCCATTCCAGGTCGGGATCAGAGTCGTAGACCACGCCGCCGCCGGCTTGCACATACAGGTAGCCGTCCTGGATGACCGCGGTGCGGATCGCGATTGCGGTGTCGGCATCGCCGTGCCAGCCGATATAGCCGACTGCGCCGGAATACACGTTGCGCTTGACCGGCTCCAGCTCGCGGATGATCTCCAGCGCGCGGATCTTCGGCGCGCCGCTGACGGTGCCGGCCGGGAACGTGGCGCGCAGCACATCGCTGTAATTCAGGCCGGCCTTGAGCGTACCGGTCACTTCGCTGACGATGTGCATGACGTGGCTGTAGCGTTCGATCACGAACTGCTCGCCGACTTTCACCGAGCCAGGTTCGGCAACGCGGCCGACATCGTTACGCCCCAGATCGATCAGCATCACGTGCTCGGCACGCTCCTTCGGGTCGGCCAGCAGCTCGGCTTCCAGCGCCTTGTCCAGCTCGGGCGTGGCACCACGCGGACGGGTGCCGGCGATCGGCCGCACGGTGACCACGCCATCGCGCAGGCGCGCCAGGATTTCCGGCGAGGAACCGACCACCTGGGTGCCACCGACATCGAGAAAATACATGTACGGCGATGGATTGAGCGCGCGCAAGGCGCGATACACATCCACCGGGCGCGCACGGAACGGCACACGCAAACGCTGCGACGGCACCACCTGAAAGATGTCGCCGGCGCGCACGTATTCCTGCGCCTTGCGCACCACCGCGTGATATTCCTCACGGGTAAACGAGGAACGGAAATCCGACTCGTCGATCGCATCGGAAATCTGCGCCTGCGGATAACCGGCACCGCCCTGACGCAGGCGATGCGCCAGCTCGTCCAGGCGCCGATTGGCGCGCACATAGGCCTGCGGCTGGCGCGGGTCGGCATGCACGATCAGGTACAGGCGGCCCTTGAGATTGTCGAACACCGCCAGCTCTTCGGAGAGCATCAACAGGATGTCGGGCGTGCCGAGTTCGTCGGGTTTGTCGCCGCCGCCGAGGTGCGGTTCGATGTACTGGATGCACTCGAAGCCGAACCAGCCGACCAGGCCACCGGTGAAGCCGGGCAGGCCGTCGAGCTGCGGCACCGAATGCTCGGCGCGCAAGGCATCGACCTCGGCGAGTGGGTCGGCAACCTCGCGGGTTTCCAGCACTTCGCCGTGCTCGCTGATTTCCAGCGTATGCCCGCGGAAGCTGTACACGCGCCGCGCGGGCAGGCCGATGATGGAATAGCGCCCGAAGCGTTCACCGCCTTCAACCGATTCGAATAGATAGGTATAGGCGCCGTCGGCGAGCTTCAGATAGACCGAGAGCGGCGTGTCCAGATCGGACAGCACTTCGCGGACAACGGGAATACGGGTGTGACCTTCAGCGGCCTGGCGCTGGAACTGCTCTGCGGTGATCAAGACGACTTTCCTTCCGGGACTCTGTGGCGGGGCGGACGACGGCAACGGGCCACCATCGCCACCAGCGGCGAGCGGAAGAGAAGGAGCGTGAAGTCGTCAGGCGGGACACGTGGGTACTGTAGCGCAACTGCTGGTTTAGGGCAGCAGGGGCGGTGCCGAAGATGTGCGAATTGCGAAAGTGAGTTGGGTCGTGTGTTGTTGGGTGTGGCTTTTCAAGCTGAGTGACATCCGGGCCGGATGGCGCGTGTTTGTCGTTGATAGGTGTATTGGGCTGTGGGCTGTCTGCGACGACTTGCTGTTGGCCAATGTCAGGGCGAGATGCCTGGTAGCGGCATGTGTGTCGGCACAGGGACCCTCACCCCACCCCCTCTCCGCGCCCCGGCCCGCGCTAGCAGCGCGGGCGCTCCAAGGCACGCGCGCCAGTGGCGCGCAAACCGTGCCTTATCGCCCCGGAGGGAGAGGGGCTTACAGCGGTGCGATGGCGGTTGCTTCGCTTGAGCCGCAGTTGCTTCGCTTGAATCCCGATTCCCGATTCCCCATTCCCAGCTTCAAGCGCTGCGCAGCGGGCACTCCACCGGCAAATGCATGCGCAACCGCGCCGGCACGCATTCGATGCGGAAATGCTGCGAGGTCTCAGGTTCGCCGTCCAGATTCAAGGTCAGTGGTTGGTGCGAGACCATCTCCAGCCAGGGCAGCCGGGCGCGCACGGCAACGCGTTCCAGCGCGGCCTGTTTGCCTCCGGTGACCAGGGTGCCAAGGGTGGCGGCCACTTCGCCGTTGAGCGCGGGCACGATGGTGACGTCGAGCAGGCCGTCGTCGATCAAGGCTTCCGGGCAGAGCGCCTGGCCGCCGCCGGCCTGGCGCCCGTTGCCCAGGCCGAGTGCGATGAACTCGCCCTCCCAGCTGAAATCCGGGCCGCTGAAGCGGGCGCTGATCGGGTCGATGCGGCCCAGCCGCGACATGCCGGTAATCAGATAGGCCAGGCCGCCGAGCATCTTCTTCAAGCCCTCGTCGGTTTCCACGGTGACCTGGGTACCGAAGCCGCCACTGGCGACGTTGGCGCACCAATGCGGGCCGTGCTCGGCGTCGATGCGCAGCAGGTCGATCGGTTGCGCCGGGCGTTCGGCGATCAGTGTCAACGCGTCGAGCGGCTCGAGCGGGATGTTGGCGGCGGTGGCGAAGTCGTTGGCGGTGCCCAGCGGCACCAGACCCAGCGAAGGCAACGTGGCGGCATCGGTGTCGTGATGGGCGAGTGCGGCGGCCACTTCGCTCAGGGTGCCGTCGCCCCCGGCGGCGACCACGGTGTGCACGCCGTCGGCAACGGCTTCGCCGACATAACGCTCGGCGTCGCCCTCTTCCCAGGTGACCCGGACATCGAGCTGGATGCCGCGCTTGCGCAGCGTTCCCACCGCCTCACGCAGGTCCAGATTGTCGGTGGACTTGCCGTTGAGGATCAGACGCCAGTGGGACGGGGCCATGCGCGCTGCCAATGCTGTGGGAGTGATGCGCGCAGGCTAGCAGCGGGCCGCTGCGTGCATCGTGAATACGCACTGCCACCGGGCTGTCATTGGTATGTCATCGATGACCCGGAGGATGGAAGTCCATAGCAGGGACGACGGGCGGGGGCAGGATCAGCCTCCAATTTTCTTGAAGGCCGCTCCAATGGGAGCGGCCTTCTTTTTATGTGCCGCTGTTGCCCGCCGCGCTTGGCTCAAGCGCCAGCGGCAAACGCGGCTAGGCGCTCGCCGTCGAGCCGGTACACCGTCCAGCCCTCCATCGGGCGCGCACCGACGGCCTGGTAGAACGCGATGGCCGGCGCGTTCCAGTCCAGCACCGACCACTCGAACCGCCCGCAGCCACGCTGCACGGCCAACTGGGCCAGATGCCGCAACAGCGCTAGGCCAGCGCCCTGCCCGCGCGCTTGCGGACGCACAAACAGGTCTTCCAGATACAGGCCGTTGCGGCCGAGCCAGGTCGAGTAATTGAAGAAATACACCGCAAATCCCAGCGCCTGGCCGTCCTGCTCGCAGATCAGCGCGTGTGCGGTGGCGCCCTCCCCGAATAGGCTGGCACGCAGATCCTCCGGGCTGGCCTTGACCGCATCGGGCTCGCGCTCGTAGACCGCCAGCGCGGTGACCAGTTCGTGCAGCAGCGCGGCGTCATCGGGCGTGGCGGTGCGGATCTGCAGCGGGGCCTGGCTCATCGCACCGCATCCACCGCCGCACGCATCTGCGCAATCACCTGCGCATAGTCGGGGGCATTGAAGATCGCCGAGCCGGCCACGAAGGTATCGGCACCGGCGGCGGCGATCGCACCGATGTTGTCGACCTTGACCCCGCCATCGATCTCCAGCCGGATCGGCTTGCCGAGCGCATCGATCCTGGTGCGGATCGCGCGCAGCTTGTCCAACGCCGAGGGAATGAAGGCCTGCCCGCCGAAGCCGGGGTTGACCGACATCACCAGCACCAGATCCAGCTCCGGCAGCACCCAATCGAGAATATCCACCGGGGTGGCCGGATTGAGCACCAGCCCGGCTTGGCAGCCGTGCGACTTGATCAGCTGGATCGTGCGGTGCACGTGGCGGCTGGCTTCGGGATGAAAGCTGATGGTGGTGGCGCCGGCATCGGCGAAATCCGGCACGATGCGGTCCACCGGCTCGACCATCAGATGCACGTCGATCGGCGCGGTAATGCCGTGCTTGCGCAGCGCCTGGCACACCATCGGGCCGATGGTGAGGTTGGGCACATAGTGGTTGTCCATCACATCGAAGTGCACCCAGTCGGCGCCGGCCTTCAGGACGTTGTTCACCTCTTCGCCAAGACGGGCGAAATCGGCGGACAGGATGGACGGGGCGATCGCCGTCGGTTGCATGGGCAGCTCGGAAGGTAACGGAGCGCACATTCTCGCAACCGGGATCGCAGGATGAAAGCGTCAGGACGAACGCGTTCTGCATCCGTGCGCCGCCATCGTGCGTACACACAGAACTGGCGCGCTGCGCCCGATTAAGGAGAACGCATGAAAACCACCCCGCTCGCTTCTGCCGCCATCGTTCTGTTGGCCCTCGCCCCGTCCGCCTGGGCACAAACCGGCCCGGCCGACTGGTCCGGCTTCTCCATCGGCGCCAATGTCGGCGGCGCCGACGTCAGTGGCGTCTCCGGCGGCCGCTTCGGCTTCGACACCAATCTGGACGGCCGCGATGGCGACCAGGTCAGCACCGCCACCGGTGCCGATGCGTTCTCGCCCGGCTTCTGCGGTGGCGCCGCAGCCGGCCGCACTCCGGCCAGTGGCTGCAGCAAGGACAAGGGCGGTGCCGAATATGGCGCGCGTCTCGGTTACGACTGGCAGGCCGGCAACTGGGTCTACGGCGTGGTGGCCGAGTACACCCGCAACGACCTGCGCGACAGCGTCAGCGCCTTCAGCACCACCCCGGCGTTCTACACCTTCACCCGCCAGCTCAACCGCACCGCCGCCCTGCGTGGCCGGATCGGGTATGCCTTCGGCGAGCAGGGCGATTTTCTGGCCTATTTCACCGCCGGCGTGGCACGCGGCGAGTTCGACCACAGCTTCTCCAGCAGCAACACCGCCAACAGCTTCACCAGCAGCGGTGGCGACAGCGCCGACGGCTATCAGGCCGGTGTGGGCCTGCAGCGCCGCTTGAGCGACAACGTCTCGGTGGGCGTGGAATACCTGTTCACCCGCCTGGAGGACGAAGACACCCGCGTGCGCGTCGGGCCGGGCACCGCACCGGCGACCAACCCGTTCCTGCGCGTCAATCCGGCCGGTACCGATCTGCGCCGCACCGACACTGATTTCTCGGCCAATGCGGTGCGGTTGACGGCGACGTATCGCTTCTGAGTCTTGGGTATGTGAGTGACCACGACGCCTGGCCTCAATGGTCAGGCGTTTTTGTTATGCGGGTTCCAGCTTCGATTCTGGAGCAGGCCGTTGCATCGCCTCACAGCGAGACCAGATGCGCAGCCTTCGATCAGCGTTTGCGCAGTCGCTGGATGCGATCGTAGGCAGCGTTGATCTGGCTAGCCTTCTTTTCGGCCTGACTGCGTGCCTCCGGACCGGCATTGGCCACCTTGTCGGGGTGGTAGCGCGACATCAGCCGGCGATAGGCCAGGTCGATCTCGGCAGTGGTGGCGTCCGGCTCCAGCCCGAGCGCTTCATACGGATTTTCCGCACGACGCTTGAACCAACCGGCGTCCACTGCGTGGCCGATCGCCAGGCCGATCATCAGCCCCACCACCGGTGCCCCGCGAAACAGCAAGGCGCCGGCCAGTGCACCGAGCAGTTTTCCGTACCAGGACATGGGCGATCGGGGGCGGGGAGGCGGGTTGGCGATAGTACCCGAACGCCCGCCCGGCCTGGCTGACACGGTCTGCACGCGGCCGCGCGGTTGCCTCCAATAAATCCAGCGGCGCGCACCGAAGCGCCGTACACTACGCGGCCCGCTGCCCACCCGCGGGCCCGCCGGGTCCCGGGGACAGCGTCATTGCGACGTCCTTAGGAGTGCCTGTGTCGACCACGCTGTTGCAATCCGATCTGCCCGGCCTGCCGTTGCGTCACCGTGGCAAGGTCCGCGATGTCTTCGACATTCCCCGCGAGCGCCTGCCCGCCGATGCGCCGCCGGGCGACTATCTGCTCATGGTGGCCACCGACCGCCTGTCCGCGTTCGACGTGGTGCTGCCCGACCCGATCCCCGGCAAGGGCGAGATGCTGTGCCAGGTCTCCAACTTCTGGTTCCACAAGACCGACCATCTGATGCCCAACCATCTGGTCGATATCCGCGTGGAGCAGGTGCTGCCCGACGGTGTGGACCCGGCGCTGTATGCCAAGCGCGCAGTGGTCACGCGCAAGCTCAAGCCGGTGCCGGTGGAAGCGATCGCACGCGGCTACCTGATCGGCAGTGGCTGGAAGGATTACCAGCGCACCGGCAAGATCAGCGGCATCGAACTGCCCGACGGCCTGCGCCAGGCCGAGAAACTGCCCGAACCGATCTTTACCCCATCCACCAAGGCCGCCGTGGGCGACCATGACGAAAACATCGACTTCGATGCGATGGTCAAGACGGTGGGCGCAGAGCTTGCCGAGCGCGTGCGCGATGCCACGCTGCGCATTTACCGCTTCGCCGCCGATTTTGCCGCCGAACGCGGCATTCTGCTGGCCGACACCAAGTTCGAATTCGGTACCGACGCCGATGGCCGCCTGTACATCATGGACGAGATGCTGACCCCGGACTCGTCGCGCTACTGGCCGGCCGACCAATACGAACTCGGCACCAGCCCGCCCAGCTACGACAAGCAGTTCGTGCGCGATTATCTGGAAACCCTGGACTGGGGCAAGACCGCGCCCGGCCCCAGCCTGCCGGCAGAGGTGATCGAACGCACGCGTGCGAAATATGCCGAGGCATTGCAGCGGTTGGCGGGTATTTCGGTTGATTGATGTTTGAAGCCCCGGTTGCGGGGCTTTGAAGTTGCACCATTGCAGCGATGACCTGAGCGCCAAGCGACTTACTTGGCGCACGCGTTTTGAATTCTGAAAGCGACAGCTGGCAATTCGGCCATCACGCGCCAAGTGTGTAATGGTCAGCGATGCAGAGGCAGATAGCCGATTGCCAACAGGCACGCTGCAATGGCGCACTTTATTGTTCAACGAGGTCGCGATGGCTCCGTCACGTTTCTCTCTGTGCAGTTTTCCCATGTTCCGCAGCGCGTTGCTGCCGGGGCTGCTGCTTGCATTAAGCGCATGTACTGCGGGCGAGTCCGTGCCCCCCGCCGCGACGATGACCACATCGACAGCACCGGCGGCACCGCCAGCTCCTGCACAGACTCCTGTCAGTGACCAACTCGCAGCATTGATACAGGCAAGCGGTGTGAAGTGCACCGACGCAACGACTGCAAAAGGCTGCACGGCTGGCAATGCGGAGACAGGCGACTTTTACGACGTGGAGCTTTCGCCTGTCTGTGGCGACGACGGATTTTTTGCTGGCGTAGCGCAGGCACAGGGTGTGGACGCACTCAGTGCCGTGCCGACTACCGGCAGCAATGCGTCCGCCAACGCCAATCTGGCGCAGGGCCAACTCGTTTGCGTACAAGGCATCGGCCGCGCAGGGCAGCATCCTCTTTACTATTATGTCGTCGCAATCCCCGCAAGCAGTGTCGCAAAATGCAAGGACAATGCGTTGTGCGAGCAGTATGGCGACAGGCCGATCAAACGCTTGGCGCCTGCCGCCGGTGATGCCTGCCATGCAGCCGCACCAGGCCAGTATGTCGGCGATTGCGTGCAGGGGTGGGTGAATGCGAATGCACTCGATGTGTTTTCAAACGGAATCTAGTTGCTGGCAATCAAACTCGGCAAACTCACGACTTTAATTACTGCCGCTTAGTTATTATTGATGGCCGTTTTGAAACACGCTTGGGTCCGAGGGCAACACGGCGAACAGCGAAAATGACCAAGCGCACTTCTTCAAGGGTTTCGGGACGACGGTCAGGTGAGCAGATAGCCAAGCCGATTGATCTGCCTGGTGCCCGCCAGCTCGTGCAAACGATGAAGCCGCAAGCCTTCACATATCTGCAAGCAGCACATGGATAAAATCGCGCCCGCGCTGTAGCTGCCCCCCGATACGATCAGGAGGATCCGTTGGCCCTTTCCCGAATTTCCCTGCATGCCCTGGCACTGAGCCTGGCGCTTGCTGCCTGCACTCAACAAGCGGGTCCAGCTACCGTTGCGACGCCTGCCGCACCTGCAGCCTCAACGCCCGCCGCCGCGCCGACGACGCCCGCCCCGGCGACAAGCTGTCCCGATGCCGACTTCACCGCCTTTGTGAAACGCTTCAGCGCGGACATCGCAGTACAGGAGAAGGCCACGGCCGATCCGCTGACGATGATCCAGCTCGATCCGGACGCGCAGCCCGAGCCGGCGCCGGTGACGCGCACGGTTCCGCTGGCCAAGGTCGAGTGGCCGGTGATTCCCAACCTGGAGGCGGCCCGCAATGGCGGCCGCGAGGTCACGATCTCCGAGGAGGCTGAAAGCCGCCAGGTGCTGGTCCGCACACCGGACACCGGCGACCAGCAGGTCTACCACTTCGCCCAGCAGCCATGCTGGACGCTGGTGAAGGTGGACGACCAGTCGTTATGAAGCAATGGGCCACCGGAAGCGTTTTCCTGCAGGCGTAGATGACTGGCCCTGTCACTTTTATCTCCAAGGAAGCGAATTGATGCGACGCTTTATCTCCGCCCTGCCCGCCCTCGGTTTGACACTCTTGCTTGCCGCATGCGGTGATAAGCAGGGCGTCGCAGATAACACTGCCAGCGCACCGGTCGCACCAACCTCCAACGCCTATTCCCCCGCTTCGATGGAAGCGGCTAAACAGGGACAGAATGACATGATCAAGGAATGTTCTGGCGCGCGTCTGCACCTGACCGCGCTACCGTCCAAAAGCGGCGATTCCCCCAAAACGCGCGTGGAAATAGAGCGCGATGGCGAGCGCCAGGAATTGGCACCGCCCGCAGAGATGGTGGACTACACGGCGGTCGGGCTGGGCTGCGCCGAAGACGGAAAGGGAACCGATTACTTCGTCATCCAATATGGCGAGCTTCCCTATGGTTGCGAGTTCTGCGAGTGGTTCTTCCTCTATGACGCAAAGGGTCAGTTGCTGAATCACGCGGCACCACCGCTTCGCGAGCAGGACGGCCAGCAGAGCCCGAATAACGACGAATACGAACACAAGCTCGAAGAGTTGGGACTAAAGCACCCGGAACTGGTGCCTTTCCAGCCCTGAGCAAAGGATGCTCATGCACTGCTAATGGCGGTGCATGGCGAACGCAGTACGCAGTACATGGAGCAGCACCCGTTACAAGGAAGAATCTGTCTCATAGAAAGGAACGCACGATATGACCGACAACACGATCTATACCGAAATGCTTCAGCCACGCGGCGCTGCCTACCGCAGCGACCGGATCAAACCGTGGAGCCATTATCGCGAGCCCATCGACAGCGCAGATGGCCGACTGCACGGCGAATCGCGTCGCTGGGGCGATGCCAGTCCACAGACCCAATCGCGGGTGATCGATAGCCTCATCGATGCCTCGCAGGATGCCGGGCTTTCATCGCGTGAGACCGCTTATGTTCTAGCCATCGCCCGGGTCGAATCGGGCTTCAATCCTGATGCCGCTGCGGGGACCACGTCTGCTTCGGGCCTGGGTCAATTTATTGATCGCACCGGTGCACATTATGGCGTCACCACAGCCAACCGTTTCGATGTGCAGACGCAGTCGCAGGCATTAGTGCAACATTTCATCGATAACCGCGATCTCGCGCGTAGCCGCGGCCAGGACGAGGATTACATTTACAAGTATCACCACGATGGTCCCAGCAAAGATTATGGTGGCCTTGCGCTATCCCGGCGCGAAATCGCCCCTCACCTGGACAATTACACCCAGTTCGTAGAACAGCGCCTCGCCCAGACGCAGGGAAACGCAGTGGATCGCTCGGCGCCAACTGCGCACCCAGCCGAACCCAGCCATGCCACTCGCAGTAACTTCCAGCAGACGATGGAACGCATGCTGCCAGGCCAGGGCAGTACCGATCCGCATATCACTGGTCATTACGGCGAGCACCGCGGCAGCCGTGGTCCGCACGGCGGTACGGACTTTAATTACGAGGGCGGCCAGGCAGGTCGCAATCTGCAACATCCGACCGTGCATTCGCCGGTCTCTGGAACCGTCACGTTCGCCGGTGGCAACTACGGCACCGTCAAGATTCGCGATGCACAGGGCAACTCGCACGAGATCCTGCACCTGGAAGGACTCAAGGTCAAAGAAGGCCAGGCGCTGTCCGCGGGCGATGCCATCGGCACGATGGGTGGACGCGGCCCGAACGGTGTCAACCAGTACGCACAGCATGTGCATTACCAACTGCGCGATGCCAACGGCAAGCTGACCAGTCCGGAGACGTTCTGGAATCAAGGCCATCATCAGGAATCAGGCGCTCGTCAGGCTCAAGCATCGACACACGCTGGCAATGGCACGCTGCGTCAGGGCGACCACAATCCCGATGTCGGCAAGATGCAGCAGGACCTCAACCGACTTGGGGTGCGCGATGCGCAGGGCAACCGGCTTGCCGAGGATGGCCGCTTCGGCGACAACACGCGTGAGGCGGTGATCGCATTCCAGAAGCAGCATGGGCTGCAGCCCGATGGCGTGGTGGGCCGCAATACACAGGCCGCCTTGTCCGCGTTGCCGGCGCAGGCCCAGACGCAGGCAGGCCAGACGCAGCAGGCCGTGCCGAAGGGCCCATCGTTGAACGATGCCTCGCATCCGGACCATGCGCTGCACACCGCGATCCGCAGCAGGCTGCCAAGCGTGATCTCCAACGAAACGGCGGCCCACGTCACCTTGCAGGCCAAGCAGAACGGCATCGATTCTGCCGACAAGCTGCAGGACGTGACGGTGCAGAACGGTAAGGCGTTCGTCATGGGAACCACGCCAGGCTTCCGTGCGGCAGTGGATCTGAATCAGCCCGCTCCCACGCTGGAGCAGACCAGTGCGCAGTTGCTGGCTGGCCAGACGCAGCAGCAACAGACGCAGGACGAGCAGCACAAGGTCGCCATCGGCGGCCGCTAAGGGTGCAGTAGTGCATCAACAAAGCCGGCCAGTTTTCTGGCCGGCTTTTTTTGCGCGCGCCCTAACATCACCATCGTCGCTCGCGACTGAAGGCGATGCCGCAATCGAACACCACTGCATGCTCCCTGGCGCACCGCGTGTCACTGGGCGCCGACACATTCTTGTAGAAACAGCGGCCTTGTAGAACAGCGCTGCGATACGCGTCTACAGCGCGATGAGCGCCGATCATGCAGCGCATCTTGCATCTGTCTGCGATGCGCTCCACAACGCAAAGTGGCGCGGCGCACAGAACGCAACACAACCGTAATTTTTACTACTGCGCTCTCACAGACTGTGCAAGGTTGGCTGCCGGCACCCTGCTGCCATTCGCGATCGGCTGATGCTCGTCGCCGCCGATCTTTGCATTGCACGTTTCCTGGGAGAGAGTCGTCATGCAATTCCATGTGTTGGGCGCAGCGATCTGCTGCGCGCTATCGTTGTCTGCTGTCGCCAGTGCTGCGGATCTTTCCGCCGATGCCGCGGTAGTGCGCGCGCAATCGTTGTTGGGCAACAACGCTGCGGCGTTGGCCAATCGTGCAACCGCCGATGCATTTGTCGCGCGCGACAGCATTGTCGATGCCGATGGCACCGAGCATGTGCGCTTCGATCGCACCTATCAGGGCTTGCCGGTCATCGGCGGCGATGTGGTGGTGCATTCGCGGCGCGGGGTGATGCGTCAGTTGAGCCAGACCATGGACACCAACGTGCGGCCGGCCATCGTACCGGGCATCGATGCCGACACTGCGGTGCGTGCGGCCGGTGCGCAGTTCGATGTGGCACCCGACGCCGCGCCACGCGCAAGTCTGGCGCTGTATGCGCGCCAAGGCGCACCGCGGCTGGTCTACGAAGTGATCTACAGCGGCATCAAGCCCGACCAGACGCCCACCGAGATGCATTACATCGTCGATGCGGTCAATCAACGCATTCTCGAATCCTGGGATACGGTGCACACCGTGTGCAGTGGCGGCACCAGCGCAACCGGCACCGGGCGTTCGCTGTATGCAGGCAACGTTGGATTATCGACAACGCGTTGCAGCAGCGGTTACGAGTTGACCGACCTGAGCCGCGGGAGCGGCGCCACTTACAACATGCGCAACAGCACCTCCGGCAACGGCACGCTGGTCACCGATGCCGACAACGCCTGGGGCAGCGGCGCCAACAGCGATACGGTGACGGCAGCGGTGGATGCGCATTACGGCGTAGCCTTGACCTGGGACTACTACCGCACCACGCATGCGCGCAGCGGCATCGCCAACGACGGCGCCGGTGCGCGCAGCCGTGTGCATTACGGTAGCCGTTACAACAACGCGTTCTGGCAGGACAGCTGCTTCTGCATGACCTTCGGCGATGGCGACGGCAGCACATTCACGCCGCTGGTCTCGGTGGATGTGGCAGGCCACGAGATGACCCACGGCGTGACCAGTCGCACCGCACGCCTGGTGTACTCGGGCGAGTCCGGCGGTTTGAACGAAGCCACTTCCGACATCATGGGCGCGATGGTGGAGTACTCCGCCAACAACAGCGCGCAGCCGGGCAATTATCTGATCGGCGAAAAGATCGTGCCCGGCAACAGCAGCGGTACGCTGGCGTTGCGCTACATGTTCAAGCCGAGCCTGGATGGCGATTCGCCGGATTGCTACAGCAGCAGCCTGGGCTCGCTCAACGTGCACTACAGCTCGGGGGTGGCCAACCATTTCTACTATCTGCTGGCCGAGGGTGCGGTGGTGCCGGCCGGCTTTGGTGCGGGCACCAGCTGGAACGTGACGCCGGCCGGGCTGGTGTGCAACGGCAATACCGCGTTGACGTCGATCGGCCGTGCCGCAGCCAGCCGCATCTGGTACCGCGCGTTGACGGTGTACATGACCTCTTCGACCAACTACGCGGCCGCACGCAGGGCCACGTTGAGCGCGGCCACCGATCTGTATGGCAGCACCTCCACGCAATACCGCGCGGTTGCCGCAGCGTGGAGCGCGGTGTCGGTCAACTGATGTGTGCCGGCCCTTGCCACGCGAGCGGCGCGTGGCAAGGTGCCCGGCTGCCACAGCGCCATCCGCGCGCGTATGCTTGGGTCATTCCTGGGAGGGAACATGACCGAACGCACCACGACCGCGCGACCGATCGACCGCTATTTCGCCAGCTATTCCGACGATCACCAAAACGCTACCAACCAGCAGATCCATGTGCTGGCAGTGCCGGCGATCCTGTGGTCGGTGGTGGCCTTGCTGTGGTGCATCCCGGTGGGCGGCACCTGGTTCAGTAGCGGCGTGTGGGCGGCGCTGTCGATGTTTGCGGTGTGGTCGTATTACAACCGGCTGTCGCGCCCGCTGGGGTTGGGCATGCTGGGCATCTTCTTCTTCTTCGGCTGTCTGTGCCGCTTGATCGAGAGCAAGCTTGGCCTGGGCGGGGTGTTCACGTCGGGCGTGGCGGTGTTTGTGCTGGCCTGGATCGCACAGTTCGTAGGCCACAAGATCGAAGGCCGCAAGCCGAGCTTTCTGACCGATCTGACCTATCTGCTGATCGGGCCGATCTGGGTGCTGGCCAAGGTGTATCGCCAGCTGGGTTGGCGCTACTAGCTCGACGCACCAACCTCACTAACCTCACTCGCGAACACCGAGTTCTTCCGGCAACGGACGAAACGCACGCGGCGCGTAACCGAAATCGCGGCGCGCCGGTTCCAGATCGAACATCAGGTCATCGCGCATGCGCTGCAACGCCGCTGCATTCATGCCACGCAGGCGGCCCAGGCGTTGCGCAGCGCTCAGCGCCAACCCGAACAGCGTCGGCGGCACCTGATACAACCGCGCCGGTCGTGGCAACGCAGCCAGCACGCGCTCCACCATCTGCATGTAGGCCAACACTTCGCCACCGCCCACCGCATAACTGCGCTGCTGCGTGGCCGGCTGGGTGACTACCGCCAGCGCGGCGCTGGCCAGATCGTCCACATGCACCGGCTGACGTAAACCGGTGGCGTTGGCCGGCAACACAAAGGCGCCGGTGCGCTGCGCCAGGTTGGCGATCTGGGTGAGCGTACGGTCGCGCCCGGCGCCATAGACCAACGTCGGGCGCAGCACCGTTGCGGTTGCGCCGCGTGCCTGCGCTGCAGAAAACAGCGCCTGTTCGGCGTTTGCCAGGCGCTGGGCCACATCGCGCTCTGCCGCGTCGATCGAGTGCTCCTTGACCTCCAGGCTGGTCGAACCGAACGCCACAATGCGCGGGGCAACCACCGGATTTTCCGCATACCAACGTGCGAAATGATCCAGCGGGCCGCAACTGAAGATCACCTCGAACGCTTCGCCTGCCGCTGCCGGCACGGCCAGATCGCCTTGCCGCCAGATCAATCCGGTCCGCGCCGCACGCGGCTGCCGCGACCACGCCGTGACCTGCCAGCCACGGCTCAATAGCCGCGTCAGCAGACGTTCGCCGATCTGCCCGCTGCCGCCGAACACCAGGGCGCGTGGCGCAGAGACAGCGGTGGACGGGGCGGGATTGGCGGCGGTCACAGGGCTCGGATGCAGTCTTGGTGAGCCCAGCATAGCGAGTGCAACGCAGCGATGCGACGACGGTCCAGCGGCGATTTCCGCATGCGCCCGGCGATGACGTTGACGCGGCCGTTAGTCAACGTTTTGTTAAGCTCTCTGGCCTGCTCGCGAATCTTGTGTTCCCTGCATGCCTTTTTCGTTGGAAATCCTGCTCGCGCTGCCCTTCGTGATGGCGGCCGCCACCGCGCTGTTATGGCGCACCTCCCGTTCGATCACTGCGTGGTTGGCTGCGGCCGCGCCGTTGGGCGGGCTGCTGATCCTGGCGATGCTGACACCGGCGGTACTGCGCGGTGAAGTGATCCGCAGCGAACATGCGTGGTTGCCGCAAATCGGTTTGCTGTTCTCGCTGCGGCTCGATGGCCTGGCATGGATGTTCGCATTACTGGTGCTGGGCATCGGCGCGCTGGTGGTGATGTATGCGCATTACTACCTGAGCGCACGCGACAGCGCCTCGCGCTTTTTCGCCTATCTCATGCTGTTCATGGGCGCGATGCTCGGCATGGTGTTGTCGGGCAACCTGCTGTTGCTGATGGTGTTCTGGGAACTCACCAGCATCAGCTCGTTCCTGTTGATCGGCTTCTGGTCGCACCGCAAGGACGCGCGCGAGGGTGCGCGCATGGCCTTTGTATTGACCGCCGGTGGCGGCCTGGCGCTGCTGGGCGGCATCTTGATGATCGGCCGCATCGTCGGCAGTTTTCAGCTGGATGCGGTGTTGGCAGCCGGCGATCTCATTCGCGCCAGCCCGCTGTATCCGTATGCGTTGGGCCTGGTGCTGCTGGGCATTTTCACCAAGAGCGCGCAGTTTCCGTTCCACTTCTGGCTGCCACATGCGATGGCTGCGCCGACACCGGTCTCGGCGTATCTGCATTCGGCCACGATGGTGAAGGCCGGCGTGTTCCTGCTGGCGCGTCTGCACCCGGCACTGGCCGGCACCGATCTGTTTTTCTACACCGTCACCAGCATCGGCGCGATCACGCTGTTGCTCGGCGCGTGGCATGCGATCTTTCAGCACGATCTCAAAGGCGTGCTGGCGTATTCGACCATTTCGCATCTGGGCTTGATCACGATGCTGTTCGGCCTGTCGACACCGATGGCGGTGGTGGCCGGCGTGTTCCATATCCTCAACCATGCGGTGTTCAAGGCCTCATTGTTCATGGCCGCCGGCATCATCGACCACGAAACCGGCACGCGCGACATGCGCAAGCTGGGCAATCTGCGCCGCCTGATGCCATTCACCAGCGCGCTGGCGATCACCGCCTCGTTGGCGATGGCCGGCATTCCGCTGCTCAACGGATTCTTGTCGAAGGAAATGTTCTTCGCCGTCGCGCTGGAAACCGAAGCACCGCAGGCGATGCGTGTGTTGGCCAGCATCGCTGCGCTGCTGGCCGGTCTGCTTGGCGTGGCCTACAGCCTGCGCTTTGTGCACGACACTTTTTTCGGCGAAGGTCCGCGCGATCTGGACACCACCCCGCACGAGCCGCCGCGCTGGATGAAGATTCCGGTGGAGGTACTGGTGCTGATCTGCGTGGCAGTGGGCATCGTGCCGGCATGGACCATCGCGCCAGTGCTACGCGCCGGTGCAAGCGCGATCCTGGGCGACAGGTTGCCCGACTACAGCCTGGCCCTGTGGCATGGCTGGAACTGGCCATTGGCGATGAGCATCGCCGGCATGGTGGGTGGCACGCTGTTGTACATGGCGCTGCGCCGCACGCTGGACATGTACGCGATCCAGAACCGCTCGCCCGGCAAGGCGCTGTTCAACTGGAACCTGCGCGCGCTGTTCGCCGGTACCGTGCGCATGACCGATGCGGTCACCAACGGCAACCTGCAACGCATGCTGATGCTGCTGGTGCTGAGCGCTGTCGTGGTGGCGCTGGTGCCGTTCCTGCAGGGCGGCGCATTGCCGGCCTGGCCGGCGCCCACCCCGCTGCCGCTGCTGGGCTGGACGATCTGGCTGCTGATGATCGCCTGCGCCCTGGGCAGCCTGTTCCTGTACAAGCAGCGCCTGCTCGCAGTGCTGGTGCTGGGTGGCACCGGCCTGGCGGTCAGCCTGACCTTCGTGTTCCTGTCGGCACCGGATCTTGCGTTGACCCAGTTGCTGGTGGAGATGGTCACGCTGGTGCTGATGCTGCTGGCGATGAATTACCTGCCCGAGCGCTCGTTGCCCGAGCCTGCGCGCCTGCGCAAGCTCCGCGATGCCGGCATCGCCGTCGTCGGTGGTGCCGGGCTTGCCGCATTGGCCTATACCTTGCTGACCCAGCCCAGCCACACGGTCGCCGGCGAGCTGCTGCAGCGTGCGCTGCCGGAAGCCTACGGGCGCAACGTGGTCAACGTGATCCTGGTGGATTTCCGCGGCTTCGATACCTTCGGCGAGATCACCGTGTTCGCCATTGCCGGGCTGGTGGTGCACGCACTGCTGCGGCGCTCGCGCATGGCGCCGGAGCGCAGCATGCCGGGGCCGCCGATCAAGTTGCCGGTGCCGGCCGATCTGGCGCAGATCATGTTCCCGCTCACGCTGACGGTGTCGTTGTTTTTGTTCCTGCGCGGTCATAACGCGCCCGGTGGCGGCTTCATCGCCGGCCTGGTGCTGGCGGTGCCGCTGCTGATGCAGTACGTGATTCAGGGCACCGCCTCGGTGGAATCACGCTTCGGTTTCGATTACATCCGGCTGATCGGCATCGGGCTGTTGTTCGCGCTGGTCAGCGGTGCGGGTTCGCTGCTGTTCGGCATGCCGTTCCTGAGTAGCGGGCATGTGGAGATTCCGTTGCCGCTATTGGGTGAGCTGGAACTGGCCAGCGCGCTGGGCTTCGATATCGGCGTGTATCTGGTGGTGTTCGGCGCGGCGATGTTGATGCTGTCGATGATGGGCACGATCAAACCTTCGCGCACGCGCAGCTCGCAGCGCGGCGAGATCGACCCCACCCAACGTTCGACACGCACCGCGGAGCAGCATTGATGGAATTGGCACTGTCAAGCGCGATCGGCGTTCTCACTGCATTGGCGATCTACCTGTTGCTGCGCGCGCGCAGCTTCGATGTGATCCTGGGGATGACCTTCCTGTCGTATGCGACCAATCTGTTGATCTTCGCCGGTGGGCGCGTGCGTAGCGGCCAGGCGCCGGTGTTGCGCGACGACGTGCCTGCCGATCTGATGCACTACACCGATCCGTTGCCGCAGGCGCTGGTGTTGACTGCGATCGTGATTGCCTTCGCGATGACTGCGGTGAGCCTGGTGCTGGCGATCCGCAGCCGCAGCGACAACGGTAGCGATCATGTGGATGCGCACGAAGATGCCACCACCGGTGTGGACACGCGCGAGGCGCGGCGATGAATCATCTGCTGATCCTGCCGATCCTGATCCCGATGCTGGGTGCGTCTGCATCGCTGTTTGTCGAGCATCGTCGCTACGGGCCGCGCGTGCAGCGCACGGTGGCGTGGGTGAGCATGGCCTTGCTGGCTGCAGCAGTGATTGCGCTGTTCGCGCGCGCGGCCGAAGGCGAGGTGCTGGTGTATCTGCTGGGCGACTGGCCGGCACGCATCGGCATCGTGTTGATGGGCGATCGCTTGTCGGCGTGGATGCTGTTGACCACCTTGATGCTGGGCTCGGCCTGCCTGCTGCATGCGTGTGCCGGCTGGGACCGCCGCGCGCCGCATTTCCATGCCTTGTTCCAGTTCCAGTTGATGGGCTTGAACGGTGCGTTCCTGACCGGCGACATCTTCAATCTGTTCGTGTTCTTCGAAGTGATGCTGATCGCCTCCTACGGGTTGTTACTCAGCGGCGGGCGCGGCTTGCAGATGCGCGTGGGCCTGCATTACGTGGTGTTCAACGTGTGTGCGTCGACCTTGTTCCTGGTCGCGCTGGGTTTGTTGTTCGGTGTGTTCGGCACGCTCAACATGGCCGAGCTGTCGCAACGCATCGCCGAGCTGCCGGCGCAGGATGTGCCGCTGGCCAAAGCTGCATTGGGATTGTTGCTGCTGGTGTTCTGCAGCAAGGCCGCGTTGCTGCCGCTGTATCTATGGCTGCCGGAAACCTACTCGCGTGCGCCGGCCGCAGTGGCCGCGTTGTTCGCGATCATGACCAAGGTCGGGCTGTACGCGACATTGCGGGTGTCGTCGCTGTGGTTTGGCGCCAGTGCAGGCGCGCTGCAGGGCTTCGGCCGGCACGCGCTGCTGTGGCTGGGTATCGCCACGCTATTGATGGCCGCAATCGGGGTGATGGCGGCATCGCGGCTGCGGGTGATGGTGTCGTATCTGGTGGTGTTTTCGGCGGCGACCTTGTTCATCGCCTTCTCGCTGGACGATGCCGGCGCCTTGGGCGCGGGGCTGTATTACCTGCCGCATAGCAGTTTCGTGGCGGCTGCGTTGTTCATGGTGTCGGATCTGATCCGCCGGCGTCGCGGCAGTGCCAGCGACCGCAAGGAAGTAGTCGCGCCACTGCCGCGGCGCGGGATGCCCGGCACGATGTTCATGATCGCTGCGGTGGCGGTGGCCGGTCTGCCGCCGTTGTCCGGCTTCCTGGCCAAGGCGGCATTGCTGCAGCACGTGCCCGATGGGCTGGTCGCGCCGGTCTGGGCTGCGATCCTGGGCAGCAGCCTGTTGGTGGTGATCGGCCTGACGCGTGCCGGCGTGCGCCTGTTCTGGCGCGTCCCCGAAGCGGTGGAAGATGCGCCGGAGCTGCAACCGCAACGGCGTGGCCGCATGCGCCCGGTGGAAACCGCCGCCACCGTGTTGCTGCTCAGTGGCCTGGTGGCGATGACGGTGGGCGCCGGTCCGTTGATGCGGTACACCGATGCGGCCGGCGCGCAGCTGCGCGACCCCGGTGCGTATGTGGAGCAGGTGCGTGCCACCACCCCGCAACGGAGGCAGCCATGAACACGCGTGCGCCCGCGCGCAGCCGGCTGCTGCCCTCGCCGTCGCTAAGCGTGACGGTCTTCATTTTCTGGCTGTTGCTCAGCGACAGCTTCGGGCCGCAGCAATGGGTGCTCGGCTTGTTGCTGGGCTGGGTGGTGCCGATCTTCGCGGCACGACTGGACCGCGAGTTCGCACAGATCGGCTCGTTGCGTTCGGTGCCGCGCATGCTGCTGGTGGCCGCAGGCGACATCGTGCGCTCCAACATCAAGGTGGCCGGCCAGGTGCTTGGCCCCGAGTCGCGTATCCATCCCGGTTTCATCTGGGTGCCGCTGGATATCGCCAACATCCACGGCATCGCCGCGCTGACCAGCATGATCACGCTCACCCCCGGCACCGTGTCGGCGGCGCTCTCGGACGACCGCAAGTATCTGCTGGTGCACGTGCTGCACCTGGACGATCCGGACGCCTTGATCGCCGAGATCAAGACCCGCTACGAGAAGCCCCTGATGGAGATCTTTCCATGACCGGCCACATGTTCATCGAATCGACCATCGTCATCTGCATGCACGCGGTAGGCCTGGCCATGCTGATGGCTCTGTGGCGCCTGCTGCGCGGGCCGAGCGTGCCCGATCGCATTCTTGCGTTGGATACGCTGTCCATCACCGCCATCGCCGAACTGATGCTGCTGGGCATGTATCTGGATTCGCCGATCTACTTCGAGGCCGCGTTGGTGATCGCGATGCTGGGCTTCGGCAGCACGGTGGTGCTGAGTAAATACGTCTTGCGCCGGGACATCGTCGAATGATCGCCCTGACCGAATACCTGCTCAGCGCGTTGTTGCTGGTCGGCACGTTCTTCATCCTGATCGGCGCGTTCGGGTTGGTGAAGCTGTCGGACTTTTTCAAGCGCCTGCATGCGCCGACCAAGGCCAGCACCCTGGGGGTGGGTTGCGTGCTGCTGGCATCGGTGGGCTATCACCTGTTTTTAGGCGTGGACCCGCAACCGCGCGAGTTGCTGATCACCGTCTTCCTGTTCATCACCGCACCGATCAGCGCGCACATGATGGCCAAGGCGGCGCTGTCGCTGATGATGGAAAACCGCCCGGAAGTGCCGAACAAGGGCGAGATGCAGGAGGAAGGATTACCGCAGGTGCAGGGCGATGTCGGAGAGAACGAAGAAACCGAGAAACAGCATCTGGGGCCAGAGTCGGAGCAGCACTAGGCATTGAACTGAGGACGCGAAAGGCGGGTGATCGACTGAGTGGCACCAGGCGTTCGAACGCGATCCGGCAAGCGCTTCAGCCACAGCCTTCGACGTAATCCACCTGCGGTAGCTGCCCTACCCGCCAGTTGCTCACCCTGCCCTGGGCATCGGTTTCGAACACCAGCGCCGACTGCGCCGCCGCATCGGCAAAGCGCAAGCTGAGCGCGCCGGGGACGTATTTGTGCGGCTGCTCGGTCAGGCCATCGGGATACAGCGCGCGCAGCTGCGCCAGCGTCATGCCGACCTTGCCGCCACCGGGCGCCAGTTCCTTGGGCTCGCTGGTCTGATAGCGCACAAAGTGGTCGCCCTCGAACATGAAACCGAAACGGCGCGCATCGTCGGCCCATTGCGGCCGCAGCAGATAGCAACCTCCATCGGTTGCCGCTTCGCCGCGCAAGTCGCCGCCCCAGGCAGCACGCGCCTGCGCGGCGTCCATGCCCAGGCGCAGATCGCCGTAGCCATCCAGACGCGCGAGTGCGGCCGGGTCCTGACGCAGTTGCGGCGGAAACGTGCCGGCAGGTGCGGTGGCGGGTGGCACCTCGCCAGGCGGCTGGTCGTTGGGGGCTGCGGGGACAGGCACTTGCTCCGCGTTAGCTGCCTCAACCGTGATTCTGGAGTCGTCGGCGCGGTTGCAGCCGGCCAGTAACAGCAGTGCGCCCATCAAACCAAGCAGTCTGGATGTCATGCGTGCGTTCCTTATGGCTCCGCGACAGCCTACACAGCGCGCATCGCGGCCATGTGCAGAACGCTGTGGCCGTTGCCGGTGTGAGCATTGCGTCGTGCCAATGTCATCGGCGCTTCATTCGCAGCGGTCACCCTGACGGCTTCGCAGGATCGCCGCCATGACCCCACGCAAGACCGAGCTCGCCCTCACCGCGCTGCAATCGCACCGCAGCCCCCTCACGTTGCTGCAGCGGCGCACCCTGATCCTGGCCGATGGGCAGCGCGATCTGGCGACGCTGGCGCAGTTGCTGGGCGGCGATGCCGCCACGCTGGTGCAGACCTTGTGTGCGATGGGATATCTGCAGCTGGGTGAAGAGGATGCAGGTGCGGGTGGCGCGCCCGGCGCGCCCGGCACGTCCGCTGCGACAGAGCCGACGTCCGCTGCGCCGGCGCAACCGACGGATGCGCAGCAGATCGAAGAAGACTTGCAGCGTCAGCGGCGTCGCGCGGCCACCAATGCACGGCTGTATCTGCTCGACATCCTGCAACTGCAACGCAATCCCGCCGCTGCCGCGTTGCATCGTCAGCTGCAGGCCGCGCGCGCGGAAGACGCCATCGGTGCCGCCATTGCCGAGGCGCTACGCGAACTGCCGCAGATCACCTCGGCAACCTATGCCGAACGCGTGCGGGCACGCATCGGCGAGTTGCTGCCGGATACGTTGCAGGCGGCGTGATCCAGCAGCGTGATCCAGCAGCGATGCGTAGCGCGAGCGGCGCGCCCTGATATCACCCTGGGCTAGCTGTGGGTCTGAAGCGATCGACATCACCACTGCTGCTCACCGCCAAGCGGCACGGTCATTGCTCGGTTCGGCATCTTCCCTTCGTGCGCATCGTTTTGCCCAGCAAGACGAACGATGCCACGCAACTGCCAGTATCGAAACGCGGTCCAGCGCGTGCTGCAACGGCGCGGCCGGGACGGCGAGAATCGTGCGCGCTACCCGCACCCGCCTGCCGAGCGCTCGTGGCTTCTTATCAGCCGCTCTGACATCGCATCATTCCGAGGTCGGCACCTGAAACGCAGCACGCAATCCGGACCAACACTGCTGGTAGTCGCCCTGCCGATGCGTGGCCTGCAAGGCCTGCTGGGTGGGGCGCAACACCGCGCGCGTTTCGAACATGAAGGCCATGGTGTCGGTAATCACATCCGGACGCGCGAGATCTGCGTGCGAGGCTTTTTCGAAGGTTGCCGCATCCGGGCCGTGCCCGCTCATGCAGTTGTGCAGCGATGCACCGCCCGGCGCGAAGCCGTCGGCCTTGGCATCGTAGACGCCGTGCACCAGGCCCATGAACTCGCTGGCCACGTTGCGATGGAACCACGGTGGGCGAAAGGTGTGCTGCGCCACCAGCCAGCGCGGCGGGAAGATCGCAAAATCCATGTTCGCCGTGCCATGCGTGTCGCTGGGCGAGGTCAGCACGGTGAAGATGCTGGGGTCCGGATGATCGCAGCTGATCGAGCCGATGGCGTTGAAGCGGCGCAGATCGTAGCGGTACGGCGCGTAGTTGCCATGCCAGGCCACCACGTCCAGCGGCGAGTGACTGATGTCTGCGCGCCACAGATGGCCCTGGAATTTGGCCACCAGTTCGAACGCACCTTCGCGCTGCTCGTAGGCAGCATGTGGCGTTTCGAAATCACGCGCGTTGGCCAGCCCGTTCGAGCCGATCGGACCCAGGTCGGGTAGGCGCAGCAGGCCGCCGAAGTTTTCGCAGACATAGCCGCGTGCACTGCCATCGGGCAGCTCGACACGAAAGCGCACGCCGCGCGGTATCACCCCGATCTGCTGCGGCTCCAGCTCCAGCACGCCCAGCTCGGTGTGGATACGCAGGCGGCCGAGTTGCGGCACCAGCAGCAATTCGCCATCGGCATCGTAGAAAAAGCGATCGTGCATCGATGCATTGGCCGCATACAGATGCACGGCAACACCCGACATGGCCTCCGGCCCACCATTGCCGGCCATCGTGTACAGGCCATCAATGAAATCGGTCGGCGTGGACGGCAAGGGCAATGGGCTCCAACGCAGCTGGTCCGGTGGCACCGGGCCGCTGCCGAAGTCGTTGTGGAAGGCGGATTGCTCGATCAACGAGAACGCGCCATGCACCGCCGCCGGACGGATGCGATACAGCCAGCTGCGCCGGTTTTCGCCACGCGGCGCAGTAAACGCCGTGCCGGACAACTGTTCGGCGTACAACCCGTGCGCCACCCGCTGCGGCGAGTTCTGGCCCACGGGCAAGGTGTCGGCTACTGCCTCGCTGGCGAATTCATTGCCGAAGCCGGTCATGTAACGCTGGTCGTTGTGCATGGGTGCGTCCGGACTGTGCCCCCCACAGGGGCTGGAATTAAGCCCCTCTCCCCTCGGGAGAGGGGTTGGGGTGAGGGTACGGCGTAGCGACCATCTTGCAAATCATCTCAACCACCGCATCCAACGAAAACAACACATCGTTGTTCCAGAAGCGCAGCACTGTCCATCCCTTCGATTGAAGCCACCGCGTCCTTGCCTGATCGCTGGATGCTTGGTGCTGCGATCCATCCAGCTCAACAACCAACGCCGCATCGATACAACAAAAATCTGCGATGTACGGCGGAATCGGATGCTGACGTCTGAACTTGAAACCTTGTAGCTGGTTATCGCGTAAGCAACGCCAGAGTGCACGTTCGGCGTCTGTCATTTCGCTGCGTAATGCACGTGCGTGGGTGCGCGTAACAGTGGGTAATGGCGGTTTGATTTTCATCGCTCCACCGTACCCTCACCCCAACCCCTCTCCCGTGGGGAGAGGGGCTTAAGCAACGTGCGTTTTCATCACTCTGTGTTGTCAGACATGCGTTGCTTGGGATGCGCGATCGGCTGCTACATGCGACTTGTCTACGTAATTCGCCTGATCCATACCAAAGCTGCGCCTGACTTAACAAGCTGCGGCGTTCGGCATCACAACGAATGCCACTCAAACCCGCACCGACGCAGTTAATGGCACCAACCACAAATCCCGAATAGCGAATCATCAATCCCAGCCCTCAAAGCACCCCACGCTTCATCTGATCGCGCTCGATACTCTCGAACAATGCCTGGAAATTACCCTCGCCAAAGCCCTCATTGCCCTTGCGCTGGATGATCTCGAAGAAGATCGGGCCGATGCAGTTGGTGGTGAAGATCTGCAGCAACTTGCGCTGTTTGGTGTCCACATCCGCATCGATCAGGATCTTGTTGCGGCGCAGGCGCTCGACGTCCTCGCCGTGCTCGGGGATGCGCAAGTCCACCACGTCGAAATAGGTGTCCGGCGTGTCGAGAAAACTCACGCCCGCCTCGCGCATCTTTTCCACACTGGCATAGATGTCATCGGTGAAGCAGGCGATGTGCTGGATGCCTTCGCCCTGGTAGGCGTCCAGATACTCGTTGATCTGGCTCTTGGGGTCGGAGGATTCGTTGAGCGGAATGCGCACGATGCCGTCCGGGGCGGTCATCGCCTTGGACACCAGGCCGGTCTTGGCGCCCTTGATGTCGAAGTAGCGGATCTCGCGGAAGTTGAACAGGCGCTCGTAATAGTCCGACCAGCGCTGCATGTTGCCGAAGTACAGGTTGTGGGTCAGGTGGTCGATGAAGGTCAGCCCGAAGCCGGCCGGGTGCTGGTCGGCGCCTTCGATCGGCTCATAGTCGGCGTCGTAGATGCTGCCCGCATCGCCATAGCGGTCGACCAGATACAGCATGCAATCGCCGATGCCCTTGACCACCGGCGCCGGCACTGCGCGCGTTTCTGCCTTGTCCTGCACTGCTTCGCCGCCATTGCCGAGCACGGTCTGCAGCACGGTCTCGGCCGGGGTGCGGAAGCGGATCGCAAAGCCGCAGGCGCTCGGGCCGTGCGCGGCGGCGAAATCGGCGGCAAATGAATCGGGGTCTTCGTTGAGCAGGAAGTTGACCCCGCCCTGGCGATAGACGGTAATGGCGCGGCTGCGGTGACGCAGCACCGGGCTGAAGCCCATCTTGCGAAAGTAGTCGTGCAGCTGCGCCACCTGGCCGGCGGGTGCGGCAAATTCGACGAATTCGAACCCGTCGATCCCCATCGGATTGTCGAAGGTGGTGACCTGCATGCCAGGATCGGGGCGGCTGATGGGGGTGTTCGGTTGTGCATTCATCGTCGTTTCTCCACGCTGGGCCATCCGCAGGGCTATGCGGGGTGGCAGAAGACCCGCGAGAATGTGCAGGCCACCCACGGTTTGTAGTTGCAAATGAAACCAAAATCAAGACACAGTGCAACATGAGCGATCTCGACGCCCCCACTCCGCCGCAACATCCTGTGCTGCTCAACCTTGAGCAGTTCCTGCCGTATCGCCTCAGCGTGCTGTCCAACCGCATCAGCAGCAACATCGCCAAGGTCTACGGTGATCGTTACGGGATGGCCATTCCCGAGTGGCGGGTGATCACCATCCTGGCGCTGTATCCGGGTTCCTCGGCCAGTGAAGTCTCCGACCGCACGGCGATGGATAAAGTTGCAGTGAGCCGCGCCGTGGCGCGCCTGCTGGAGCGCGGCTTCATCCGCCGCGAAACCCATGGCGACGACCGCCGCCGCTCGATGCTGGCGCTGTCGCCGGCCGGGCGCCAGGTGTACGAGACCGTGGCCCCGCTGGTCAACGAGATGGAGCAGCGGCTGATGTCGGTGTTCAGCGCCGAGGAGCAGCAGATCCTGGAAAAGCTGATCGACCGGCTGGCCAAGGACGGGCTGCCGAAGATGGCCGGCAAGGAGTGAGGCCGTCGCACCGTTGAGAGGCGGTGCGGGTGATCGGCGTATCGGCGCAGACCACTCACAATCCATGCAGCGCGGCCGTGCGGTTCGGTCAACAAAAACGGCGCTTCCCTTTGCGGGGAAGTGCCGTCTTTTATTGCGCTTGGACAGTGCGCCGAGTCGCCAAGACTCGATCAGACGCCTGAGTGAACAGCGCTACCCGCAGCGCGGGGGTTTGCATGACGCTGCAGCGAGCATCACGCCTGCGGCGGCGCCCACTGCTTGAGGAAGTCGAACAGCTTCTTGCGATCGTACCCCTCGCCCTTGCGCAGCTCCGGGCCGGACTGCAGGGTCAGCGGCTTGCCGTCGTTATCCAGCACCAGCAGCGACGGGTAGTCGTTGAGTTGGGCGAACTGCGACAGAAAGGCCGCGTTCTCGTTGGCCGCATCGCGGTTGACCTTGACCACCACAAAGTGCGCATCGCGGAAGCTGCGTAGCTCGGCATCGCCGCCCATCAGCTCGTCCAGGGCCTTGCACGGCTCGCAGGCCGCATTGCCGACGTTGAGCACGATGCGCTTGCCACCGCGCTTGGCCTCGACCTTGGCGGTCTCCAGATCTGCGGCCGGATCGCGCGAGGGGTCGTATTGCGCGTTGAGCGCAGCGGCGGCGGCGATATCTGCAGCGGTGGGCGTATTGCCCGACGACACCGGCTGGCTGGGATCGGCGCTGGGCGGCTTCTGCATCGAGGTGTCCAGCGGCCGTGGCGCCTCCTGTTGCTCGCTGGGCTGCCCGCAGGCACTCAGCAAGCCTGTGAGCAACATGCCCGCCAGCAGCGGGCCACAGACAGTGGATTTCATCGGCATTGCGGTTCTCCTCACTTCACACCATGCATCAGTTTGTTGATCAACGGCGCGATCAGGAACAACACCGCGCCAGCGCCCAATAGCGCCCAAAATCCGAAGGTATACCCGCTCAGGGCCGAGGACACGCTCATCCCTTCGCTTCCGCTGACATGCCCGGCAAAAATGCCCGACAGGTTGTTGCCGATGCCGGTAGACAAAAACCAGCCACCCATGCCGAAACCGACCAGGCGCACCGGCGCCAGTTTGGTCACCATCGACAGGCCGATCGGCGACAGGCACAACTCGCCCACCGACTGGATCACATACACCATGAACAAGGTCCAGAACGGCACCTTGCCAGCATCGTTGACCAGGCTCGACAGCGCAAACATCAGCAGCAAGAACGCCAGGCCGTTGAACAACAGGCCCAGGCCGAACTTGCGCGGAATCGAGGGATTGAAGCGGCCGGACTTGACCCAGATCCAGGCAATGATCGGCGCCAGCGTGATGATGGCAATCGAGTTCACCGACTGGAACCAGGCGGTCGGGAAGGTCCAGTCACCAAAGCCGCGGTCGACGATGTTGTCGGCCAGGAAGGTGAACGAGCTACCGGCCTGTTCGAAGAACATCCAGAACAGCACATTGAAGGCGAAGATGATCAGCATCGCGATCACCTTGTCGCGCTGCACCTTGCCCTCGCGAATGCCTTCCACCAACAGCATCACCGACAGGCCGACGAACAACACGGTCAGCACGATCTGCAACACGTCCGCGCCGACCGCGAGCAGGAAGTACACCACCGGAACTGCAAGCACGCAGCCGACCAGCACCATCAACACGCGGCCGATGCCCTGCGCGTTCGGCGCCGGTGCGCCGATGCCCCTGAGCTGCGCGCGGCCGATCCAGAACCACACCAGGCTGATCAGCATGCCCACACCGGAGGCCATGAACACCATTTTGTAGGACGGCATGGCCTGGGTGCCGAACACCTTTTCGGCCAGCAACTGGGTGAGCACCGGCGAGATCATCGCGCCGAGGTTGATGCCCATATAGAAAATGGTGAAACCGCTGTCGCGGCGCGGGTCGGCCACCGAATACAGCTTGCCGACCATGGTGGAGATGTTCGGTTTGAACAACCCGTTGCCAACCACCACGGTGGCCAGGCCGATCTCGAACATGGTGTGGTCGGGAATGGCGATCAGGAACAGGCCGGTGGCCATCACCGCCGCACCGACCAGGATCGAGCGTTGGTAACCGAGCACGCGGTCGGCCACGTAGCCGCCGAAGATCGCCGCCGCGTATACCAGCGCGAGATAGGCCCCGTAGGTGCGTCCTGCCGGCGCCTGGCCGGTGGCATCGCCGTTGAAGAACTGCGCCACGATGTACAGCACCAGCGCCCAGCGAATGCCGTAGAACGCAAAGCGTTCCCAGAATTCGGTCATGAACAGCATCCACAGCGGCCGGGGGTGGCCGAGCAGTGTCGGGAACTCGGGAGGCGCAGGCGGCTGCGGCGGAGTGGTAGCGGAAGTCGGCGCAGTAGCGTCAACGCTCATGAGGTGTCCCTTGCGTATTCAGTGATGGCTGGGTGCACCAGGGCGAGCCCTGGGCGACGCGCGAGGATCACTTAGACGTCATGTTCACGTCAAATTCGCCGGACTCGGGAGCGCGATGCCAGCGGGTTGGATTGGGGGCTTGGTGGTGGAGATGGCACAGGATGACCCTCGTACCCTCACCCCAACCCCTCGCCTTGCGTGCAACCGGACTCTGCTCCAGCGGACCAACGTCCGCTCTGCCAGCTTCCGCTTGTTCTCCTCAACCCTTCGCAGCCTCACCACCACTCGACGCGCGGTTTTCCACCCCCACCGACGTACGCACGTCGAACAGCTCCGGGAAAAACGTCAGCGCCAACGCCTGCTGCAGAAAGCCCACACCGCTCGACCCACCGGTGCCGCGCTTGAAGCCGATCACCCGCATCACCGTGCGCATATGGCGGAAGCGCCAGAGCTGGAACTGGGTTTCCACATCCACCAGGTCCTCGCACAGCGAATACTCGCGCCAGTAGCGGTCGGTGTTTTCGTAGATGCGCTCGAACACTGGACGCAATGCATCGTCGGCCACATGCGCGGCGGTCCAGTCGCGCGCCTGGTACTGCTGCGGAATCGCATGCCCGAAACGCGCCAGATAGCGCAGGAATTCCTCGTAGAGGCTGGGCGCTTCCAGCACCTCGCGCAGCCGCGCCTGGCCCTGCGGGTCGTAAGCGAACACCTGCAGCATCTGCGGGTTCTTGTTGCCGAGCAGGAACTCGATGTAGCGGTACTGCAGCGACTGAAAGCCCGACGAGGGCCCCAGCACATCGCGGAATCCCATGTACTCGCTCGGGGTGAGCGTTTCCAGCACCGACCATTGCTCGGTGAGCTGGCGTAGCACCTGTTTGCTGCGCGCCAGCACCTTGCGGCACTGCCAGACCTGATCGTTTTGCAGATGCACCATCGCCGCGCGCAACTCGTGCGCCAGCAGCTTCAGCCACAGCTCGGAGGTCTGGTGCTGGATGATGAAGAGCATCTCGTCGTGATGCGCCGGCTCGGACAAGGGCTGCTGCGCGGAGAGCAACTGGTCCAGCCGCAGATAACCGCCATAGGTCAGCCGCCCCTCCAGATCGGTGTGGATGCCGGGTTCCAGGTCACGCAGGTTCTTGTCGACGGGCATGGCGTAGCGCTGACGATGGGGTCGGCCAGGGTAGCGCGCTGGCGACGGGTTGGCAGCCGCAGCGGGAATCGGGATTGGGGAATCGAGAGTCGGGATTGGATGGGGCCGCCGGCCGCGCAGTCGCAGCCACTGCGCCGGTGTAACCATATGGTCAACCTAAGCCTGCAAATTCATGCAGAATCAAACGGCGCTGCCGGCCAGGGACGTGGCCGGACCAGGGGAGCGTTTCACGTCTCAAGGACCAGGGGACTCTCATCTCATGCATGTGTTGCAGCGTCGTGCAGCCTTACTTTTCTGTGCGCTGGCGGTTGCCGGCCACGCCAATGCCCAGGTCGTCATCAGCCAGGTCTACGGCGGTGGCGGCAACAGCGGTGCCACCTTCCGCAGCGATTTCGTCGAGCTGCACAACATCGGCAGCACCACGGTCAGCCTGGACGGCTGGTCGGTGCAATACGCCTCGGCCGCCGGCAGCAGCTGGCAGGTCACGCCATTGGCGGGCAACGTGCCGGCCGGCGGCTATTACCTGGTCAAGCAGGCCGATGGCAGCGGCGGCAGCGTTGCGCTGCCCACGCCCGATGCCACCGGCACCACCGCCATGAGCGGAACCGCCGGCAAGGTGGCACTGAGCAGCACGGCTGCCGCGTTGAGCGGCGCCTGCCCCACCGGCAATGCCGACCTGGTCGGCTACGGCAGCAATGCCAGCTGCGCCGAAGGCAATGCACCCACGCCGGCCCCCAGCAATACGCTGGCGGTGCTGCGCGCAGGCGAAGGCTGCACCGATACCGACAACAACGCGGCCGATTTCGCCACCGGCGCGCCGGCCCCGCGCAATAGCGCCAGCGGCGCACGTCTGTGCAGCGGCGGCGGCCAGCCGATCGCCACGCTGGCCGATGTCAGCCAGGCCGAGGGCAATAGCGGCAGCCGCAGCGTCGTGTTCACGCTGAGCCTGAGCCAGCCGGCCGGTGCGGGCGGTGTGCGCTTCACCGCCGCCACTGCCAATGGCACCGCTGTGGCTGGTAGCGACTACCTGGCCTTGCCTGCAACCAGCGTGCAGATTGCCGCCGGCGAACGCAGCGCCACCATCGCGGTGGACGTGCTGGGCGACACAACGCCCGAGCCCGATGAGACCTTTGCGCTGCAGATCAGCGGCCTCACCGGCGCGCTGCCGGCCACGCTGAGCGCCACCGGCACCATCCTCAACGACGACTTCAGCCTGCTGCCGATCCACGCCATCCAGGGCAAGGGTGCGCGTTCGCCGCTGGAAGGCCAGGTGGTCGCCACCTCGGGCATCGTGACTGCTCGCCGCAGCGCCGGCTTCTTCCTGCAGGCTGCGGATGCCGAAACCGATGGCGACCCGACCACGTCCGAAGGCGTCTACGTCTACACCGGCAGCGCCCCGCCGGACACCGCTGCCATCGGCAACCGCGTGCGCGTGCAAGGCACGGTGATCGAATACGTGCCCACTGCCGACCCGACCCAGCCGCCATTGACCGAGATCGGTGGCAGCTTGACCGTGTTGCTGGATTCCACCGGCAACCCGTTGCCGATGCCGGTGGCGTTGAGCGCGAACTTCCCCAACCCGAACGGCGCCTACGACCAGCTCGAAGCGCTCGAGGGCATGCGCGTCACCGCCGCCAGCCTCACCGTCAATGCGCCCACCGGCGGCAGCGTCAACGAGACCAACGCCACGGCCACCAGCAATGGCGTGTTCCATGCGGTGGTCACCGGAGTGCCGCGCGCCTTTCGCGAGCCCGGCGTGCAGTTGCCGGACCCGCTGCCGGCCGGCTCGCCTGCCGGCGTGCCGCGCTGGAACACCAACCCGGAAGTGATCGCGGTCGGCAGTGCCGGCGTGGGCGCCGAGCGGCTGGATCTGGCGTCCGGTTGCGTCGTGCTGGATGTCACCGGCCCGCTGGATTACAGCTTCCGTCGCTACACGCTGTACCCGGAACGCACCCCGCAGGTGAGCTGCAACGGTGCCGACCAACCGCGCCCGGCACCGATGCCGCAGGCCGACGACGTGGCCGTGGCCACCTACAACATGGAGCGCTTCTTCGACGACCAGAACGACCCGGCGATCGGCGAACCGGTGCTTACCCCGGCCGCGTTCCAGGCCCGCCTCAACAAGGCCTCGCTGGCGATCCGCAACTACCTGCACACGCCCGACATCCTGGGCACGGTGGAAGTGGAAAACATCAGCGTGCTGCAGACGCTGGCTGCACGCATCAACACCGATGCGGTGGCAGCCGGCCAGCCGGATCCGCACTACGTGGCCTATCTGCAGGAAGGCAATGACGTCGGCGGTATCGATGTCGGCTTCCTGGTCAAGACCGGCGCGGTGTCGGCCGGCGTGCCGCGCGTGGAAGTGGTGTCCATCGCCCAGGAAGGCAAGACCACCACCTGGACCGAGCCGAGTGGCGGCGTGAGCCTGCTCAACGATCGCCCGCCGCTGGTGCTCACCGCCAAGGTGCACCAGGCCGATGGCCGCGTGCTGCCGCTGACCGCCATCGTGGTGCATCAACGCTCGCTCAACGGCGCAGAGACCGACGACGCGGCCGGCACCCGCATCCGCGCCAAGCGCCAGGCCCAGGCCGAGGATCTGGCGCGTCTGCTGCAGACGCGTCAGCAGCTGGACCCGGCCGAACAGGTGCTGGTGATGGGCGACTTCAACGCCTTCGAGTTCAACGATGGCTATGTGGATGCGATGGGCACCGTCACCGGCCGGCCGGCGCCGGATGCGCAGACAGTGGTGAGCGGCGATGGCGTGGATCTGGTCAATCCGGATTACACCGATCTGACCTGGTTCAACACGCCCGATCAGAGCTACTCGTACGCGTTCGACGGCAACGTGCAATCGCTGGATCACATCATCGCCAACGAGGCGCTGATGCGTGCACCCAACATCGCCTCGCTGTCGGTGGGCCACGCGCGCATCAATGCGGACTTCCCCGGCACCGCGCGCAACGATGCCAACACGCCGACGCGGTTGTCCGATCACGATCCAACCGTGGTGCTGTTGCGGATGACCAAGCAGGTCAACGCGGACCTGGGTGTGGCGGTCACTGCCGCACGCGACCAGGTCATGGAAGGCGAGCGCATCGACTACACCGTGGATGTGGAAAACCGTGGGCCGGATCGGGCGCCGTTCACAGCGCTTGCGCTGGTGTTCGACCTGCCGGTGCGGGCGCGTATCACAGCTCCGACGGGTTGGATCTGCCAGAACCTGACCAATGCCACGCAGACCACGTTTACCTGCAATCTGCCCGCGATGAACCCCGGCGCCATGCAGAGCTTTGCGGTGCAACTCGATGCTGGCTCTGAACTGGCTGGACGCACCTTGATGCTGGCCGGGTCGGTCGCCTCACAATCGCCCGATCCGCAACCGGGCAACAACACCGACACCGCAACGGTCACGGTGCAGGCACGGCCGCAACCCCGCAGCGACCTAGCCGTGCGTTTCGACGGCCCGACCAGCCTGCCAACCACCGCCTTCAACGCCACCTATCGCGTGCTGTTGAGCAATGTCGGTGCCGCACCGGCGCAACGCCCAAGCCTGGTGATCGAAGGCAACACGGTGTCTGCGTTGTCGCTGCTGGTGCCGCCGCAGGGGTGGCGCTGCGACAAGCAGGTGCAGTCGCTGCGTAACGCCCGCTTCGTCTGCAGCAGTGCGGCGGTGGTACTGCCAGGCGCACAGGTCGCGTTCCAGCTGACCGTGGCGGCCAAGCCGATCCCGGTTGAAGGCGCGGTACGGGTGCAGGCAAGTGCCAGTTCGATCTCGCCCGATGCCAACCCGGCCGACAATGCTGCGCTGATCGTCACTCCGATCGGTGGAGGCGCTGGCCGCCGCTGATCGCAGTGCAACACGTCGCAGTTTGAACTGCGACAAAGGGCGCGGCCTGGTCCGCGCCCTTTTTTTTGTGCAACCCAGCATCATTGTGTGCTGCGGTGCAGGACAGCCTTTTGCTGCGTGGTCCTTAACATCGCAACTCATATCATTTGAAACTTCTTGGTGAAGGTGTCGCCGCAATGAGCGTAGCCGCGCAGTTCGAGATCGAATATCTGCAATACATGGACGCGGACGGCCAATGGGTCCGCTACGACCTGCCGGCCGATGCCGCCAACCCGCAACAGTTGCTCGCCCTGTTCAAGCGCATGCTGTTCGTGCGCACCTTCGACAGCAAATCGGTCGCCTTGCAGCGCACCGGCAAGCTGGGCACCTACGCCGCCTCGCTGGGGCACGAAGCCACGCATGTGGGCATCGGTGCGTCGATGCGCCGCGGCGATGTGTTCGCGCCCAGCTACCGCGAGTACGGCACCATGTTCGAACGCGGCGTTCGCCCGCGCGATGTATTGCTGTACTGGGGCGGCGACGAGCGCGGCAGCGATTACCCGCGCGATGCCGATGCGGCAATCGACTTCCCGATCTGCGTGCCGATTTCCACCCAGTGCCTGCATGCGGCCGGCTCCGCGTTGTCGTTCAAGCTGCAGGGCAAGCCGCAGGTCGCCGTGGCCTGCTGCGGCGATGGCGGCAGTTCCAAAACCGACTTCTACGCCGCGCTCAATTCGGCCGGCGCCTACAAGCTGCCGCTGATCCTGTGCGTGATCAACAACGGCTGGGCAATCTCGGTACCGCGCTCGGCGCAGACCGGTGCGCAGACGCTGGCGCAGAAAGGCCTGGCCGGCGGCCTGCATTGCCTGCAGGTGGATGGCAACGATCTGGTTGCCGTGCTCGAAGCGATGCGCCAGGCACGCGTGCGTGCACTGGCCGGCGACGGCGGCACGGTGATCGAATTCCTGACCTATCGCCTGTCCGATCACACCACCGCCGACGATGCGCGACGCTACCGCGGCGAAGAAGAGGTCAAGCAGGGCTGGGCACGCGAACCGCTGCTGCGCCTGCGCCGCTATCTCACCGCGCAAGGCCTGTGGGACGACGCACAGGAAGCCGCCTGGAAAACCGAGTGCGGCGCGCGTGTGGACGAAGAGGTCAACGCCTATCTCAATACGCCAGTGCAGCCGGTCGAAGCGATGTTCGATTATCTCTACGGCGATCCGCCGGCCGAGTTGCTGGCCCAGCGCGCCGAGGTGATGGCGCTGGAGGCCCGTCATGGATGAGCACACCCATTCGCACATCGCCGCCACCCAGCAGGCCAGTGCGCCTTACAACGCCGCAGCCACGCGCGGAGAGACTGCCATGAGTTCGCCCATCACCCTGATCGAAGCCATCACCCAGGCGCTGGCCTGGGAGCTGGAGCACGACCCTGCGGTGCTGGTGCTGGGCGAGGATGTGGGCGTCAACGGTGGCGTATTCCGCGCCACCGCCGGCCTGCAGCAGCGCTTCGGCAGCGCGCGCGTGCTGGACACGCCATTGGACGAAACCACCATCGCCGGGCTGAGCGTTGGCCTAGCCGCGCAAGGCATGAAGCCGGTGGCCGAAGCGCAGTTCGACGGCTTCGTGTATCCCATGGTCGATCACCTGATCTGCCACGCCGCACGCCTGCGCAACCGCACCCGCGGGCGCCTGCATTGCCCGATGGTGTTGCGCGTGCCGTGGGGCGGCGGCATCCGCGCGCCGGAACACCACAGCGAAGCCAACGAAGCCATCTTCACCAACGTGCCCGGTTTGCGCGTGGTGTTGCCGTCCTCGCCGCAGCGCGCCTATGGCCTGTTGCTGGCTGCGATCCGCGACCCGGATCCGGTGATCTACATGGAGCCCAAGCGCATCTATCGCCAGTACAAGGAAGTGGTTGCCAACGATGGCGAGGCGCTACCGCTGGACGTGTGCTTCGTGCTGCGCGACGGTACCGACGTCACCCTGGTCACCTGGGGCGCGCAGGTAAAAGAAGCGCTGGAAGCGGCCGACAAACTCGCCGGCGAAGGCATCAGTGCCGAAGTGATCGACGTCGCCACGTTGCGCCCGCTGGACTTCGACACCATCGCCGAATCGGTCGCGAAAACCGGCCGCTGCGTGATCGTGCAAGAGGCACCGCGCACTGCCGGCTTCGGTGCGGAGATCGCTGCGCAGCTGGCGGAAAAGTCCATGTACGACCTGCTCGCACCGGTCGAACGCGTTACCGGTTATGACACGCATATCCCGCTGTTCCGGCTGGAAATGAAGTACCTGCCGAGCGTGGAGCGCATCGTCACCGCCGCCCGTCGCGCGGTGGCCGCCGGCTGACATGCGCGCCCGCCTGCTCTGCGACCACCACGCCAGAGTCGCCAACCCGATTCGCTTCCACGCCGGCCAGCAAGTGGCGATCGGCGTACGCGATGAAGAATGGCCGGCCTTTGCCTGGGTCAACACCGGGCAAGGTCATGCCGGCTGGGCACCGGTGGCGTGGTTGCGCCCCTTGGGCGACGGCCTGGCCGAAGCCCTGCGCGATTACGACGCACGCGAACTCGTTGCCATGCAGGGCGAGGACGTGTTGCTGCATCACGAACATGGCGGTTGGTGGTGGTCCGAGCGTGCCGATGGCACGCAGGGCTGGCTGCCGGCCGCCGACCTCGAACTCCTCGACGACACCACGCCGCCGCTGCCTGCGGCGCAAGAGAATCTGCCATGAGCCAAGCCAAGAATTTCCACCTGCCCGATCTGGGCGAAGGCCTGCCCGACGCCACCATCGTGGAATGGTTCGTCAAGGAAGGCGACAGCGTGCGCCTGGACGACCCGCTGGTGTCGATGGAGACCGCCAAGGCGGTGGTCGAGGTGCCCTCGCCGTTCTCCGGCACCGTGACCAAACTCGCCGGTGCCGCCGGCGACATCATCGTCACTGGCGCGGTGCTGGCGCAGTTTGCGCTGGATGCCTCGCAGCCGCAGCGCGCCGATGGTCAGGACACCGGTCACTCACACGGCCCTGCACCAACGCACACGCCCAGCACCGGCGACAACGCCGCCGGCAACACGGCGCGCGTGGTCGCTTCCGATAACGGCGGCGAGATCGCCGATGCCGACTCCACTAGCAACGGCGAGAGCGACCGCGATGACGCCGGCACCGTGGTCGGCGCGATGCAAAGTTCCAACGCCGTGCAGAGCGAGCAGGCCATTGCAGTCGGCGGCGTGCGTGCCATGCCGGCGGTGCGTGCACTCGCCCGCAAGCTGCGCGTGGACCTGGCGCAGGTACGCGCCACCGGCCCGGATGGCACCGTGACCATGGCCGATGTGAAGCAGGCCGCCGCTGCCGGCAGTGCGCCGGTGTCTGCGACGCGTGCGACTGCGTCGGTCACGCCGATCAATGGCAATAACGCGAATGCAGGCGCGCAACACGCCGCTGCAAACACGCAGGCAGCAAACGCCTCAGCCAGCGACTCGCAACAACGTTCAGCGCTGTCTGCCAGCGGCAAACCCATGCGCACGCAATCACCCAGCGTGGTCGCCAAAGGCCAGCCGGAGCAGCTCAAAGGCGTGCGCCGCAACATGGCGCGCGTGATGGCCGATGCGCACAGCAAGGTGGTGCCCACCACGCTCAACGACGATGCCGACATCCACGCCTGGCAACCCGGCAACGACGTCACCGTGCGGCTGGTGCGCGGCATCGTGCGCGCCTGCCAGGCGGTGCCAGCGCTCAACGCCTGGTTCGACGGCGAGGCACTCAGCCGCACCCTGCACACGCAGGTCGATATCGGCATTGCTGTGGACACCGAAGAAGGCCTGTTCGTGCCCGCGCTGCGCAATGCCGACATGCTGGATGCGCACGGCATCCGCGAGAGCGTCAACCGGCTGCGCCAGCAGGTGGAAAATCGCAGCATTGCCGCCTCCGAGCTCAGTGGCTACACCATCTCGCTATCCAACTTCGGCATGTTCGCCGGCCGCTACGCGACCCCGGTGGTGGTGCCGCCGTGCGTGGCCATCGTCGCCGCCGGCCGCGCGCGCTACCAGCTCACCCCGGTCATGGGCGGTGTGGAAACCCACAAGGTGATGCCGCTGTCGCTGACCTTCGACCACCGCGCCGCCACCGGTGGCGAAGCTGCACGTTTCCTGCGTGCACTGCTGGACGATCTGGCGTTGGCCAACTGAGCGCGGCTCACAAAATCACTTGCTCATCGCCAGGTGGGCGCAGCCGGCTTTGTGATTCCCATCAGCACACGGCCACGTTGGCTGGTGCGATGTCCTCACCGATCGTGGGACCGTGTGGAGGCGTGAATGCAGCCACCGAGCCTCAAGGGACGGATTCACGGCGTGTCCTCAAGCGATGAGGGCACCGCGCGCTCGACTATCCAAGCTTTTTGACGACATCTAAATGGCGCTACGACTCGACATTTCGATTGTCTTCTCTTGTCTTGGAGTGGTTGGACAGTGCGGATAGATCACTTGCAGAGCGGCTGATCTGCGGCTTGGCTGCAGGGTCCTTGCCCGCCCACCATCGCGGGACACGCCGCAAGTACGTCCATGTAGGCTCTTACGCGGCATCCATGCCGCGTAAGGTCCCGCGATGG
>NZ_JBEOLS010000040.1:0-48041 GCF_040279205.1 Xanthomonas hortorum | reverse complement strand
TGAAGAGGAAGTTGCCGCCGCTGCACCTCAATCCGCCGTAGCGTCTTTCCGTGTAGCGAGCCGCCCATCATAGCCGACTTTCCTGCTTCGTCAACACCCAATTTCTGGAGGTTTTCGAACCCGTTCGGCTCTGGTTCCGCGTTTGCGGGTCCGTTGCGTCGGGGGAGGCGAACTATATGCTCAAGACGACTATTTGGGAAGAGGTTTGTGAAAAAATTTTCACGATCTTTGCTTTGCGTGCGGCGGTATCCCGTCGTAGCTGACTGCAGCAAGCCGCTGATCGTACATAGAGGTACTACGGGCTCTTATATCTGTCGTCGCAAAGCCGGGGTTGCCGCCATGCAGCACCCCCTTCGCCAGCTCAGCCGCCGACCAGCGCCACACGGGCGAAATTACGCTTGCCTACCTGGATGACACCTTCAAAGCCTGGTCCGAATTGGCGCGCGAGGTCTTCGACCACCTCGCCGTCGATCTTGACCGCTCGCTCCTTGAGCTTGCGCGTCGCTTCGGAATTACTCGGCGTCAGGCCAGCAGCGGTGAGTAGACTGGCGATACGTAGCCCCTCGGCAGGCACGACAACTTCTTGCAGCGGCAACAGGCTGGTGTCGCCCTGCCCTGTCACCACGGCATGCCAGCCGGCGATGGCTTGCTCGGCAGCAGCGGCATCGTGGAAGCGTGTGGTGAGTTCGCGAGCAAGGCGCAGCTTGACCTCACGCGGATGCAGTTCACCGGAAGCGACCTGCTCCTTCAGACGTGCTGCCTCGGCAACGCTGATATCAAAGGAGAGCAGATCGATCCAGCGCCAGGTCAGCTCGTCGCCGATCTTCATGGTCTTGGTGACGATGTCGATGGCCGGCTCGTTGATGCCGATGTAGTTGCCCAGCGACTTGGACATCTTGGCCACGCCGTCCAGGCCTTCCAGCAGCGGCATGGTCAGCACGACCTGCGGAGCCTGGCCGTAGTGCTCCTGCAGGCCACGGCCCATCAACAGGTTGAACTTCTGGTCGGTACCGCCCAGTTCGACGTCCGCCTTCAGGGCGACCGAGTCGTAGCCCTGGACCAACGGATACAGGAATTCGTGGATGGCGATCGGCTGCTGGCCAGTGAAGCGCTTGGCGAAGTCGTCGCGCTCGAGCATGCGCGCCACGGTCTGCTGGGCCGACAGCTTGATCATGTCCGCCGCTCTCATCTGGCCGAACCACTCGGAGTTGAAGCGCACTTCGGTACGCTCGCGGTCCAGGATCTTGAAGACCTGCTCCTCATAGGTACGCGCGTTGGCCAGCACGTCTTCGCGGCTGAGCGGCTTACGGGTGACGTTCTTGCCGCTGGGGTCGCCGATCATTCCGGTGAAGTCGCCGATCAGGAAGATCACCTGGTGCCCGAGCTGCTGGAACTGCCGCATCTTATTGAGCAGCACGGTGTGACCCAGATGCAGATCCGGCGCGGTGGGATCGAACCCGGCCTTGACCCGCAGGGGCACACCTGATTTCAGGCGTGCTTCGAGCTGATCGAGCTTGAGGATCTCCTCGGCGCCGCGACCGATGAGTGCGAGGGATTCTTCGATAGTGGCCAAACCACAGACTCCAGCGGCGTTTGCCGTCAACAACGTGAACGATGTTAAACGCGGGTTAATTCCGCGCCAAATGAAAATAAACGAACAGGCTCAATGGTTTGACGCGCTGTTACAGGCTGTCTATGGTACCGGCGATTGGGCTCGCACTTCGAGCCAGCGAGGAATTTGAACGATGCAGAACTCAGAGCAGGGCCGTGCACGCAAGCGGCGCTTTCACGAACGCCTCCACGTCCTCCACGACACTGCCCTGCATCGCAAGCTCAAGGCGCATCTCCCGGCGGCATTCAACGACCAATGGACACGCCGTCATTGGATCCATGCCAGCCTGTTCGCGACCATCGGTGCACTGGTGGCCACGATTGTGCCGGGCTTCTCCAACGCCATCGATACCCCGCTGTCCAGCCATTCCACGCTGGCCTTGCCGCTGCCGCCGTTGGTGCCGAGCCGCAAGCAGCTGGCGCCGAGCACCGATTGGGAAATTCTGCAGGTCAAATCCGGGCAGACGCTGAGCACCTTGTTCGGCGAGTTGGGAATCCCGACCGCGGTGATGTACCAGGTACTGGCGCATCCGGGCACCAAGGAGGCGCTGACCAAGCTGCGTCCGGGTGCCGAGATTGCCTTCGATATGCCGACGCCGGGCGAGTTGCGCGCATTGCGCTTCGACCGCGACGACAGCCACCGCGTGGAGCTGCGCCTGCTGGGCGACAGCGTGCGCGAAAACGTCACCGAGCGTGCAACGACCACGCGCACGGTGGTGGCAAGCGGGGAAATCAGCAGCTCGCTGTACGCCTCGGCCGGCAAGTCGGGCCTGTCGCCGGCGGCGGTGGCGATCATGACCGACGAGATCTTCAAGTACGACATCGACTTCGACAAGGATCTGCAACCGGGCGATCGCTTCAGCGTGGTGATGGATGAGACCTGGCGCGAGGGCGAGCGGATCAACACTGGCGACATCCTCGCGGCGACCTTTACCACCGGCGGCAAGACCTACACCGGCTTCCGCTTCGAGCGTGCCGGCAAGCCGGCCGAGTATTTCGACATCACCGGCCGGCCGTTGAAGAAGAGCTTCATCCGGATGCCGGTGGCTTACAGCCGCATCAGCTCGACCTTCGGCGCACGCAGGCATCCGGTGCTGGGCACGATGCGCATGCATAAAGGTGTGGATTACGCGGCAGCGTCGGGCACGCCGATCATGGCGGCCGGCGATGCGCGGGTGGTGTTTGTCGGTACCCAGCGCGGCTACGGCAATGTGGTGATCCTGGACCACGGCAGGAGTTTCAGCACGCTGTACGGGCACATGTCGCGCTTCGGCAAGGTCAAGGCGGGGCAGCGCATCAACCAGGGCACGGTGATCGGCTATGTCGGCATGACCGGTCTTGCGACCGGCCCGCATCTGCATTACGAATTCCGCGTGGCCGGGCAGCAGCGCAACCCGATGTCGGTGACCATGCCGCCGCCGGAACCGTTGCAGGGCGCTGAGCTGGCCGCATTCCGTGCACAGACGGCGCCGGCGCTGGCGCGTATCGAAGGCATGGAGAAGTTGATCTACGCCGACGCCGCCAAGCCTGCCAAGGGCAAGCCGCGCGGTTGAGTGGGTGCGGGGCAGGTTGACGGCCCCTGCCCGGCTGCACAAGCTGGGGGATCGCTACACAACTGGCTCTGGCATGTCTGCTCTGGAACACCTGGAATCCCCGCTTTACCTGGGCCTGATGTCGGGCACCAGTGCCGACGGCATCGATGCCGCGCTGGTGCGCTTCGAAGACGATAGCCACCGCCGCTGCGAACTGGTTGCCGGCACGACGGTGGCCTGGGAGCCGCAGCTGCGCGAGACGCTGGTGATGCTGGGCCAGGGCGCCGAAGTGATCGCCATCGATGCGCTTGGGCAGCTGGATGCGCAGGTGGGGCTGGCGTTTGCGGCCGCCGCCAATCAATTGATCCGCGAGAGCGGTATTGCGCGTGGGCGCATTCGGGCGATCGGCTCGCATGGGCAGACCATTCGGCATCGGCCCAAGGCCGATCCATCCTTCACCTGGCAGATTGGCGATGCCAGCCGGATTGCCGAGCACACCGGCATTACCACGGTGGCCGATTTCCGCCGTCGCGATGTGGCCGCTGGTGGTCAGGGCGCGCCGCTGATGCCGGCGTTTCATCTGGCCATGCTGGGCGCGGGCGACGAAGACCGTGCAGTGCTCAATCTGGGCGGCATCGGCAACCTGACATTGATCCCGCGCAATGGCGCGGTGCTGGGCTTCGATACCGGCCCGGCTAACGCGCTGCTGGATAGCTGGTGCCAGCAGCATCACGGCACGCCGTTCGATGCCGATGGGGTATTTGCTGCCAGTGGGCAGGTCGATGCTGCGCTGCTGCAGGCGTTGTTGGCCGACCCGTGGTTTGCGCTGGCGCCGCCCAAGAGCACCGGGCGCGAGCAGTTTCATCTGGCCTGGGCGCTGCAGGCGATGCAGTCCCTAGGCAACGTGGCGCTGTCTGCGGCCGATGTGCAGGCGACGCTGCTCGAACTCACTGCGGCCAGTGTGGCCGATGCGTTGTTGCGGCTGCAGCCCGACACCCGCCGGGTGCTGGTATGCGGTGGCGGGGTGCGCAATCCGGTGTTGATGGCGCGATTGGCGGCACGGTTGCCGGGCGTGGTGGTGGAATCCAGCGCGCGGCATGGGCTGGATCCGGATTATCTGGAGGCGATGGGGTTTGCGTGGTTGGCGGCGGAGCTGATCGCGGGGCGTGCGGCCAATCTACCGTCGGTGACCGGGGCGGCGGGGCCGCGATTGTTGGGGGCGATTTATCCGGCGTAAGCGGCCTGCATCGGCTCGATCCGGATGCCACCGGCCTCGCTTCTTGAAATGCCCTCCCTTGCATCTGGCGACTCTCACCAGCGCTCAACTAATCAGGTGTGGCGATGATGTGTGCGGTCTAGCCGGCGAGTGTGCCGTAGCCTCAGCCCTTATCAGCAATGTGCATGGCTTTTGACCGAGCCATCCGCAGTTGCACACCATCGTCGCGCCGGGTGGATTCGCACGCGAGGCAACGCTGGCTGAGCGTTGTACAGCGCTAGGGATGATTTCCCGCCGGCAGCGCCTTGAGCGCGGCGATCGCTTCGGCCAGGGCATCGACTTCCGGGTGTTGCAGGCCGCCGGTGACTTCGTATTCGCTGGCGAACAGGCCTTGTTCGAGCAGATGCATCACGGCCTGGTGCTGGGTCCAGCCGCGTGCAACGGAGATACGACGGATCCTGTCTACCAGCAATGGATCGATGTCACGCAATACCAGATCGGTCATGCATACTCCCTATTCGCAAGGTTTCCGGCGTGTTGGCGATCATCCCGCAGAGCTGCGGCCACCCGCGACCGTCAAGCAGCAGCAGTGTGCCGGCGCTGCTGCAGGATAAGCATCCCGCACAGGATCACAACGGGGATCGCAATCAGCGCTGTCCCGACGAAGAACAAGGCGTACCCCTCCAGCAGGGTTCGTCCCTGTGACAATGTCTGGACCGACCAGCCCGAGAAGCCTTTCAGAGCCTTCCCCGGCATGGCATAGAACGAACTCAGTAAAGCGTACTGGGTTGCGGTATAGCCAAAGCTGGTCAGGCTGGACATGTAGGCGATCAGCGCGGTTCCGGCAAAGCCGTTGGCGAAATTATCGATCGCCATCGCCACTGCAAATTTGGTCGTGTCCGGGCCGACATAGGCTAACCATGCAAATGCCAGATTCGAACATGGTCCCAACACTGCACCAACCATCAAGGTCGCAAGCACTCCCCAGCGCACGGAGACCAGACCGGCCGCTGCAATGCCGACGAACGTCGCAACCAGCCCCACCGAGCCGCGGATGGCGCCGACGGTATCTTCAGACAGGCCAAGGTCGACATAGAACGGATTAGCCATCGGCCCCATCACGAAATCCGCCATGCGATAGACGCTGATGGCTACCAGGATCAAGATTGCGCCGCTGCGATGCTCACGAATGAAGGCAAGAAACGGCCCGGCGATTGCGTCGAACAGCCCACGCGGGGTCCACAGCGAAGCGGCCTGCGTGTGCACGGCAATGATTTCGCGGGCCGGCTCACCTGCCATCGTCACGGCGATCACGCCCAGCATCATCAGCGCTGCCATGACCTCATAAGAGACTTGCCAGCCGACGCGTGCGGCGATGATCAGGATCAGCGCATCGGTCACTAACAAGGCCGAGCGATAGCCTAGTGCCGAGGCGGAGGTCAGCAGGCCGAGCTGCTCACTGTTGTCGGCACTTTCGATACGCCACGCGTCGATGACGATGTCCTGTGTGGCCGAGGCGAAGGCAACCACCACCGCCATCACGCCGAACACCACCAGGTGTTCCCAGGCAATGCCCATCACCAGTACCTGGCCGCCCTTGGGCTGGACCAGCGCCATGCCAACCAGACCTATCGCCACGACCGCCTGCGATAGCAGCATCCAGCCGCGGCGTCGCCCCAACCGGCCCAGCAACGGCACGTCCGTCTTGTCGACAATCGGTGCCCATAAGAACTTCATGGTGTAGGCCAGGCCAACCCAGGACAGGAAACCGATCGTGCTCAGATCGATGCCTTCCTTGCGCATCCAGAAGCCGAGCGTGTTGCCAACCAGGTACAACGGCAGGCCGGAACTGAAGCCCAGCAGCAGCATCGTCAGCACTTTGCGCTGGCGAAGGTTGGTCAGCACTTGCTGCCAGCGTCGACGTGGCTTGGTGACCCCGCTCACTCTGCGTAATCCACGATGTAAGGGGCGTGGTCGGAGAAGCGCTGTTCGCGGTAGATCGCGCAGCATTGCAGCTTGTCGCGCATCCAAGGGGTGACCAGCTGGTAGTCGATGCGCCACCCGACGTTGTTGGCGCGCGCGGCGCCGCGGTTGCTCCACCAGGTGTAGTCCTCGCCCTGTGGATGCAGCACGCGGTAGGTGTCGACCCAGCCGCGGCCGGTGGCGGCGTTGGCGTCTTCCAGCGCGTCGGCGCACAGGCCGTTGAGCCAGTCGCGCTCCGGTGGCAGGCAGCCGGAATTCTTCTGGTTGGACTTCCAGTTCTTGATGTCCAGCGCGGTGCGCACGATATTCCAATCGCCGCACAGCACGTACTGCCGGCCGCTGGCCAGCCACTCGTCCAGGATCGGCCGCAGCCATTCCATCACCTGGAACTTGTAGCCCTGGCGCAACTCGCCTGACGAACCGGACGGAATATAGAAGGACACCACGCTGAGGTTGCCGAAGCGCGCTTCGATATAGCGGCCTTCTTCGTCGAACTCGGGCCAGCCCAGCGCGGTGCGCACTTCGTCGGGCTCATGCCTGCTGTAGATCGCCACGCCGCTGTAGCCCTTCTTGGTGCTGGCATCGCGAAACCAGGCCTTGTAGCCGGTGGGCAGGAATTTCGGCCCGGCCAGCTGATGTTCCTGAGCCTTGGTCTCCTGCACGCATAGCACGTCGGCGTCCTGGGTGGCGAACCACTCGAAGAAGCCCTTGGTCGTGGCCGAGCGCAGGCCATTGGCGTTGAAACTGATGATGCGCATAGATGAAGAGCCGGGATTCGGGAATGGGGATTGGAGATTCGGGAAAGCGTACCGCATCAGCGGATGCCGCAAGGCGCGACCGGCTATGCTTTCCAATCCCGAATCCCCACTCCCCAATCTCGTCACCATGACCGACCACCGCACCCGTTTCCTGCAGCTGGCCCTGGGCGCCGATGCCCTACGCTTTGGCGAGTTCACGCTCAAGTCCGGACGGCTCAGCCCGTATTTCTTCAATGCCGGTCGCTTCGATTCGGGCGCCAAGACTGCGCAGCTGGCGCAGTGCTATGCCGATGCGATCGATGCGGCGGGGGTGGAATTCGATCTGTTGTTCGGGCCGGCCTACAAGGGCATCCCGTTGGCGACCGCGCTGGCCTGCGCCTATGCCGGGCGCGGGCGCGATCTGCCGATGGCGTTCAACCGCAAGGAAGCCAAGGCGCATGGCGAGGGCGGCAGCCTGATCGGTGCGCCGCTTGAGGGGCGCAAGGTCTTGATCGTCGACGATGTGATCACCGCCGGCACCGCGATCCGTGAGGCCTTGGGCATCATCCGCGGCGCGGGCGGCACTCCGTCTGGGATCGTGGTGGCGCTGGACCGGCAGGAGATCGCCTCCGAACAGGATCGCCGCTCGGCCGCACAGGCGGTGGCGGCCGAGGCCGGCATCCCGGTGATTGCGGTGGCCAACCTGGGCGACTTGCTTGCTTTTGCGGCAGGAAACGCCGACCTTGTGGGCTTCCGGGAACCGCTGCTGGCCTATCGTGGCCGCTACGGCACCGATACCACAGGCTGACGGCAGGCGACAGGGGGCTGCGATGATGCCGATACACACCCGTTTGGCGTTACTCGCCGCTGCGGCGGCAGCTGTCGTTGCGACAACGATCGCCGCCGCGCCCGCCAGTGCGCAGGACAAACCGGCCGCGAAAAAGCTGTATTGCTGGAACCAGAACGGCGCCCGCGTGTGCAGCGACACGCTGCCGCCGGAGGCGGTGAACCAGGCGCGCGACGAATTCAACGTCAAGAGCGGCATGCGCAGCGCCGAGGTGCAGCGCGCGATGAGCAGCGACGAGCGTGCCGCCGCCGCGGCCAGCGAGCAGCAACGCCAGGCCGATCTGGCCGCCGAGCAGATGCGCCAGCGTACCGACCAGGCGATGTTGATGTCCTACCAAAACGAGGACGACCTGCGCCGGGTGTTCAATGAGCGCATCGCCATCGTGGACAACAACATCCACACCGCGCGCTTCAATGTGACCAGCCTGCGCGAGGGGCTAGCCAGCATGCTGCGCACCGCCGGTGATCGTGAACTGGCCGGCCAGGCAGTTGCCGACAAGCTGGCCGGCGACATCCAGCAACGCCATCGCGAACTGATGGCGCAATTGCGGTTGCAGACCAGTTTCGAGCAGCAACGGGTGGCACTGGACGGCGAAATCGCCGACATCCTGCTGCGCTACCGGGCCATGAAGGAGCCGCACGCCGGCGCTTCGCCCACCGGCTGACTGGCTCAGCCGTCATTACCGCTCGCCCGCTGCACTGCGGCGGGCGGCATTTCCCGATCCGACGCCCTGCCCGCATAATGGCCGGTCTTACTCCTTGCCCACGAGGCTCTCCCGCATGGCCCGGATCATCGCCATTGCCAACCAGAAAGGCGGCGTCGGCAAGACCACGACGGCAGTCAATCTGGCGGCCGGCCTGGCGCGCGCGCCCAAGCGTGTGTTGCTGGTGGATCTGGACTCGCAGGGCAACGCCACCATGGGTAGCGGCATCGACAAGCGCGATGTGGCCGCCTCGACCTGCGACCTGCTGCTGGGCGAAAACACCGCTGCCGAGATCCGGGTGACCGCGCCGGAAGGCTTCGACCTGCTGCCGGGCAACATCGACCTGACCGCCGCCGAGATCCAGCTGATGGATCAGAGCGAGCGCGAACAGCGGCTCAAGCGCGCCCTGGCGCCGATCCGCGACGAGTACGACTTCATCCTGATCGACTGCCCGCCGGCGTTGTCGCTGCTCACGCTCAATGCGTTGACCGCGGCCGATTCGATCATCGTGCCGATGCAGTGCGAGTACTACGCGCTGGAAGGACTCACTGCCTTGCTGGAAACCATCGAGGCGCTGCGCGCCAACCTCAATCCGGCGCTGGAAATCGAAGGCGTGCTGCGCACGATGTTCGACATCCGCAACAACCTGGCCAATGCGGTGTCGGCCGAGTTGACCCAGCATTTCGGCGACAAGGTGTTCCGCACCATCGTGCCGCGCAACGTGCGCCTGGCCGAGGCGCCCAGCCATGGCCAGAGCATCCTCGGTTACGACCGCACCTCGCGCGGTGGCGTGGCGTACCTGGGGCTGGCCGGCGAGATCGTGCGCCGCCAGAACGATCGCAACAAGGCCTACCGGCCCGTGGAGACCGTTTGATGAGCAAGCCGATCCCCGCAAAGAAGCGTGGTCTGGGCCGCGGCCTGGAAGCGCTGTTGGGACCGAAGGGCGCGGCAGCCGCAGCGGCGCCGAGCGCAGCCAGCGAAGACGCCTTGCAGCCGGGCGACAGCTTGCGCCAGTTGCCGGTCACGCAGTTGCAGCCGGGCAAGTACCAGCCGCGTAAGGAGATGGACGAGGTCAAGCTGGCCGAGCTGGCTGAATCGATCAAGGCGCAGGGCGTGATCCAGCCGATCGTGGCGCGAGAGCTGGCGCCGGGGCAGTTCGAGATCGTGGCCGGCGAACGCCGCTGGCGCGCCTCGCAACTGGCCGGGCTGACCGAGGTGCCGGTGGTGGTGCGCGAGCTGGACGACCGCACTGTCATCGCGATGGCGCTGATCGAGAACATCCAGCGCGAAGACCTCAACCCGCTGGAAGAAGCGCAGGCGCTGCAGCGGCTGATAGACGAATTTTCGCTGACCCATGCCGAGGCCGCCGGTGCGGTAGGCCGCTCGCGTGCGTCGGTGTCCAACCTGCTGCGGTTGCTGGAATTGCCGGTGGCGATCCGGGTGCTGCTGGAAACCCGCCGTCTGGAAATGGGCCATGCGCGTGCGCTGCTCACCCTGGCGCCGGAACTGGCCAGCAAGCTGGCGCAGGAAGCGGCCGACCAGGGTTGGTCGGTGCGTGAGGTGGAACATCGCGCGCAGCAGTTCGCCGCCGGCAAGGTGCCCGGATCGTTGCGCAAAGGCAAACCCGCCGCCGCCGCACCGCAGGCCGACATCGCCTCGCTGGAAACCGAGCTGTCCGAGTCGCTGGGCACCAAGGTGGTGTTCAACCACGGCCGCGGCGGCAAGGGCAAGCTGGTGATTCATTACACCGACCTGGACACGCTGGATGGCGTGCTGGAACGTTTACGCGCCCAGCGCAGCTGAGTTCCCGCGCCGACGCAAGAGGATCATTCCGGCTATGCATCCCGCCAGGGTCGATCGCAATCATCTGCTGTGTCTGACCGACCTGCCGAACGTCGGGCCGGCCTGCGAAAAGGATCTGCGTCTGATCGGCATCCGTGTGCCCGCGCAGCTGCGCGGCCGCGATGCCTACGACATGTACGCGCAGCTATGCCTGCGCACCGGTGTGCTGCACGATCCGTGCGTGATCGATGTGTTCCTGTCGATCGTGTGTTTCATGGAAGGCGAGGCGCCGGGCCCGTGGTGGTCCTTCAGCGCCGAACGCAAAGCCAAACTGGCCAGCGAAGCACCGCTCAGCATGGGGTGAGTGCGATGGGTGAGCGAACATCGCCAGGAAACGCTTCGGAGTGGTCTAGCGTCGCCTTTCGCCTCCCTTTTGCCACTAAAAATTTCCAGGACAACTTCCATGACCATTCTCGTGACCGGCGCTGCCGGTTTCATCGGTGCCTACACCTGCCGCGCGCTGGCTGCGCGTGGTGAGACGGTGGTGGGCCTGGACAACTACAACAGCTACTACGACCCGCAGCTCAAGCGCGACCGGGTGGCAGCGCTGTGCCCGGACATCGACATCCGCACGCTGGATCTGACCGACCGTGATGGCCTGGCCGCGTTGTTCGATGAGATTCAGCCCACGCGCGTGGTGCATCTGGCCGCGCAGGCCGGGGTGCGTTACTCGCTGGAAAATCCATCCGCCTACGTCGACAGCAACCTGGTCGGTTTCGTCAACATGCTGGAGCTGTGCCGGCATCGGGACGTGCACCATCTGGTGTATGCCTCGAGCAGCTCGGTGTATGGCGACTCGGCCACCCCGCCGTTCTCCGAAGACCAGCGCGTGGACCAGCCACGCTCGCTGTATGCGGCGACCAAGGCCGCCAATGAGCTGATGGGCTACACCTACGCGCAGTTGTACGGCCTGCGCGCGACGGGCCTGCGCTTCTTCACCGTGTATGGGCCGTGGGGCCGGCCGGACATGGCGCCGCTGATCTTCAGCCGCGCGGTACTGGCCGGGCGGCCGATCGAGGTGTTCAACCACGGCAAGATGCAGCGCGATTTCACCTTCGTCGACGACATCGTGGCCGGCGTGCTGGGCGCGCTGGACACACCCAGCAGCGAGCCGGTGCCGCATCGGGTGTTCAACCTGGGCAACCACACCCCGGTGGAGCTGGAATACTTTATCGACGTGATCGCGCAGGCCGCCGGCCGCCCGGCCGAAAAGGTCTACCGGCCGATGCAGCCGGGCGACATGGTCCGCACCATGGCCGATACGCAGCGCGCGCAGGCCGCGTTCGGCTTTGAGCCGGCCACTCCGGTCGAACGTGGCTTGCCGCAGGTGGTGGACTGGTGCCGCCGCTATTTCGGCGTTCGCGCTTAGCATCCAACACGCTACAGGCCGCTTTCCATTCGCTCCACTGCGCGCAACGCACGCTCGCTTCATGCCTGACTCAGACAGTCAGGGCACAATGCGCGATCTTTTTCGCTCGGCCTTCATCTGGCCACCACGAATCCATGAGCCAACCTCAGCTTTCCGTTGTCGTCCCGGTGTTCAATGAGCGCGATAACGTCGCCGCGCTGGTTGGCGAAATCGTCGCTGCGTTGCGCGGGCTGGTGGCGTTCGAAATCGTCTATGTCGACGACCACTCGCGCGACGATACGCTGGCGGTGCTGCAAGGCCTGAAGACCACCACGCCGGAACTGCGCGTGCTGCATCACGTCACCCAGAGCGGCCAGAGCACGGCGGTGCGCAACGGCGTCAAGGCCGCGCGCGCGAGCTGGATCGCCACGCTCGATGGCGACGGCCAGAACGACCCGGCCGACATTCCCAAACTACTGACCGCGCGTGCCAGCGCCGAGATACAGGTGAAGCTGTTCGCCGGCTGGCGGGTCAATCGCCAGGATTCGGGGTCCAAGCGCTGGGCCAGCAAGTGGGCCAATGCGATCCGCTCGCGCATGCTGCACGACAACACCCCCGACACCGGCTGCGGCATCAAGCTGTTTGAGCGCGAGGCGTTTCTGGACCTGCCCTACTTCGACCATATGCACCGCTATCTGCCGGCGCTGATGCAACGCGCCGGCTGGCGCACGGTGAGCGTGCCGGTGCACCATCGCCATCGCACTGCGGGCGTGTCCAAGTACAACAACCTCAATCGCGCGCTGGTCGGCATCCGCGACCTGCGTGGCGTGGCCTGGTTGATCACCCGCAGCAAGCGCACCGTGGTGCAGGAACGCTGATGGAACTGCATTGGCTGGATCAACCGCTGACCTGGCTGTACTGGACCGGGCTGCATGTCACCGGTTGGAAGCTGATCGGCTATGTGGGCGCACTGATGTTCGGCGGCCGCTGGCTGGTGCAGTTCGTCGCCTCAAAACGCGCCGGCAAGCCGGTGATTCCGCGCATGTTCTGGTACATGAGCGTGGTCGGCAGCCTGATGACGCTGAGCTATTTCGTGTTCTCGGCCAAGCAGGATTCGGTGGGCGTGCTGCAGAACCTGTTTCCGGCGTTTACCGCGTTCTACAGCCTGTATCTGGATGTGAAGCATCGCGGCTGGAAGCGGGATCGGGCGGTGCATTGAGCGGGGATTGGGGAGTCGGGATTGGGGAGTCGCAAGTGCGGCATTGATGCTCCAAGTCTTCAGGCGTTTGAGGTGTTGCTGGCTGCGCAACTGAGCTGATGGAGCATGCTGCATCGGCTCTACTTTGCAGTGGATAACGCCAGGCGCGCGATCTCCGAGAGTTCGTACACCGCGCTGCGATGGTTACCGACCTGAGATGACGCGCATCACCGATGCCGCTTCGCTAACGCCATCGACATGCTGGGGTCATGTCCAGCGCCTTGCTTCATCGCCCCGTCTCCATGCCAGCGCCCACTGCGGCGCATTGGCATCTGCGTTTGCAGACGCATCAACACGTGCCGCTGTTTGCGGACTGGCGCTGCGCACGGGCGGCGGCAGCGAGCCTTGCGATGGCCGGTCATTGGCACGGTGCGCGCCTGCTGTGCTGGGTACTATTGCCGGATAGTTGGTGCGCCTTGTTGCAGGCACCGGGCAAGGCTGCGCTGCTGCAGATGGCTGTTGTCGCGCGACAGGCGGCTGGCGAGGCGGTCAATCGCGCGCGTGGCCGTGGCGGAACGGTGTGGCAGCCGCAGATGCAGGCGTCGGCACTTCCGTTGCAGGCCGATCACCGCCAGTTCGCGCGCTCGCTGGTCGCGCTGCCGTTGCGTGCGGGACTGGCCGAGCAGATCGGTGGGTATCCGTATTGGGACGCGATCTGGTTGTTGCACGACAACGCCGGGAACGACGCTGCCATTCTGGCGCCGGATGATCGCTTACGCATGGCAGGTTTAGGAGGCGCGTGATCGTGATCGCTTGGGTCTGCAGGGATCGAGCACGACGTACAAGTGATCCTCTACACCTGTCAGCGTCGAGCGCAACGGGATCGGCAACTGCTGCTCACGACCTGCTCTGCCGCCATGCCGGCAGAGCGGTCGCCGCTCACTCACCCGTGGCTCAAAACGCCAACGGATGCTCTGGCAGCAAGGCCTGCAGTTCGCTGCGGAACAACCCGCGGATCCGGTTCAATGCAGCCTCGGTGTCGGCTTCGAACCGCAGCACCAGAATCGGCGTGGTATTGGAGGCACGCACCAGGCCCCAGCCGTCGGCGAAGTCCGCCCGCAATCCGTCGATCGTGGAGAGCCGCGCCGATTCGAACGGCGATTCTTCGCTGGCCTGCGCACGTTCGACAAAGCGCGCCACCAGCGCATGCGCATCGCCGTCGACCGGCACCTTGATCTCCGGCGTGGACACGCTTTCGGGTAGCGCGTTCAGCACTTCGGACGGGGTTTCCTCGCGCTGGGCCAGGATTTCCAGCAGGCGCGCGGCGGCATAGATGCCGTCGTCGAAACCGTACCAGCGCTCCTTGAAAAAGAAGTGCCCGCTCATCTCGCCGGCCAGTTCGGCGTCGGTCTCGCGCATCTTGGACTTGATCAGCGAATGCCCGGTCTTCCACATCAACGGGCTGCCGCCATTGCGCAACACGTAGTCGGACAGCTTGCCGGTGCATTTGACGTCATAGATCACCAGCGCGCCGGGATTGCGCTGCAGCACGTCGGCGGCGAACAGCATCAGCAGGCGGTCGGGAAACACGATGGCGCCTTCCTTGGTGACCACGCCCAGACGGTCGGCATCGCCATCGAAGGCCACGCCGATATCCGCATCGAAGCGCTGCACCATGTTCACCAGATCGTCGAGATTGTGCGGCTCGCTCGGGTCGGGGTGATGATTGGGAAAGGTGCCATCGACATCGCAGTACAGCGGAATGACTTCGGCGCCGATCGCCTCCAGCAAGCGCGGTGCGATATCGCCGGCCACGCCATTGCCGGCATCCACCACCACCTTGATCGGGCGGTCCAGCTGCACGTCGTCGGCGATGCGCTGGATATAGGCATCGCTGATGTCGCGCTGTTCCAGTTCGCCAGGCGCCGCTGCGGTGTGCAGGCGGCCTTGGTTGATGCGCTGGTGCAGGTCTGTGATCGCCGCGCCCGACAGGGTCTCGCCGCCGATCACGATCTTGAAGCCGTTGTAGTCGGGCGGATTGTGGCTGCCGGTCACCGCCACGCAGCTGCCGGCGCGAAGCTCGTAGGCGCCGAAATACACCACTGGCGTCGGTGCCAGACCGATGTCGATCACGCTGCAGCCGGCACGGCGCAGGCCTTCGATCAGTCCGTTGGTAAGCTCCGGGCCCGACAGGCGCCCGTCGCGGCCGACCACCACCTCGCGCAGGCCCTGGGCCTGCATCATGCTGCCGATGGCCTGACCGATCAGCGCGGCAACGCCAGGATTTAAGTCCTTGCCGACCACGCCGCGGATGTCATAGGCGCGGAACATCTCGGTGGCGATCTGCACCGCCGGCACCAGGGCGGGCGGCGCGGATGCGGCGGCGTCCTGGTCCAGCGCGCGTGCCTGGCTGGCGACGCTGGCATCGTGCTGCAGGCTTTGACCGAAGGTAGGTTCGTCGGCAGTCGATTCGCTTGCCACGCGGCGGCGCGGCAAGGCGACGCGGCCACGGCTGGCGAGTACCAGCAGCACGGCGATGATAAGCAACAACGACGCCACGATCGCGCAGCCAACTGCGCCAAGACCCAACGGGCCGCTATCGCTCTGCCGTACGGCAGCGGCAACGCGCAGACCGCTGTCGCCCAGCGGCCTGGCCAGCGTTTCGGCGGCGTCGGCCAGCCCGGCATCGCCCTGCTCGGCGACGTTGTAGCTGCCCTGACGCAATGCCAGATAGGCGCTGCCGGGCACTAAGATCGCATCCAGCGGGCCGGTCAACCGCAACAGCGGCAGGCGCGCATACGCCACGGCCGGCTGCGTGCCCAAAGTCACCGCTGCCGCCACGCCGAGGCGGACCTGCTTGGCATCGCGCACCACATGCACCTGCGCACGTTTGCCGACCAGCGCCGACTCGAGCAGGCTCAGCCGCGCATAGCCGAAGTCCTTGGGATTTTCATAGGCGGCGGTCAGATCGCCAGACAGCACCTGCACATCTTCGGCGCCCTTGAAGCGCTCGCGGATGGCCGAAGCGGCGGCGAGCGCATCGCCATTGGCCAACGCGGCGATGACCTGCGGCTGCTTGAGCACGGCGTCGAGCTGGCTGGCCTGCTTGGCCATGGCCTGGCTGACGTCCTGCACGGCGCGGTCGCGCGCCTGCTCGAGGTCCTGCGTCATCGCATCTTCGCGCCACTGCGCGTAGCCGCTCCAGCCGAACCAGGCTGCCAGCAGCAACAACACGCCCCCCAACACCGGACCACTCGTGCGCATGCCGGACGCGGCCTGGCTGCGCTCGCTCGCTTTGCTCATATGACGCCCCCGTCAGCGCACGCCGGTGTGGCCGAATCCACCCGCTCCCCGCGCGCTGTCGACGAAAGTATCCACCACTTGCAAGCCCACGCGCACGATCGGCAGGATCACCAGCTGTGCGATGCGGTCGCCCGGCTCGATGGTGAAGGCGGCACGGCCGCGATTCCAGGTGCTGATCAGCAGCGGCCCCTGGTAATCGGCATCGATCAGGCCGGTGCCGTTGCCGAGCACGATGCCGTGGCGATGGCCCAGGCCCGAGCGCGGCAGGATCACCGCGCACAGCTGCGGGTCGGCCAGATGAATCGCGATGCCGCTGGGGATCAGCGCCGCATCGCCGGGCTCCAGCGTCATCGGCGCTTCCAGCGCAGCGCGCAGGTCCATGCCTGCGCTGGCTTCGGTGGCATAGGCCGGCAACGGCCACAGGTCGCCGAAGCGCGGGTCGAGCAACTTCACTTGCAAGGACTGGGTTGGGTGGCTCATGCCTGCAATCTCTCCGCGATCAGGGCCAGCAGTTGCTCGGCCAATTCGGTTTTGCTGCTGCTGGGGAAGGCGCGTTCGCCGCCCTGCCAATAGGCGATGGCAGCGTTGTTGTCGCTTTCGAAGCCGCCGCCTTCGATCCCCACCTGATTGGCGATGATCAGGTCCAGCCGTTTGGCGGCGAGCTTGCCACGCGCATAGTGCTCCACGTCGTGCGTTTCGGCGGCAAAACCGACCACCAGCTTCAGTGCGCCGGTCTGCGCGGCGACTTCGGCCAGGATGTCCGGGGTGCGCACCAGTTCCAGGGTCAGCGTTTCGCCGGTCTTCTTGATCTTCTGCGCGACCACCCGTTTGGGGGTGTAGTCGGCCACTGCGGCGGCACCGATGTAGATGTCGGCCGGGAACGCGCCCAGCACCGCATCGCGCATCTGCGCGGCCGAGCGCACGTCGATCCGTTGCACGCCGGCCGGAGTGGTCTGATGCACCGGGCCGCTGACCAGCACCACCTCGGCGCCCTGGTAGGCAGCCGCGGCGGCCAGGGCATAGCCCATCTTGCCACTGCTGCGGTTGCCGACGTAGCGCACCGGGTCCAGGTCCTCGAAGGTGGGGCCGGCACTGATCACGATGCGTAGACCTTCCAGTTGCGCGCTACCGGGCACGAAGGCCGGCGCAGCTGCGCTCCTGGAGGCCGCAGGCGCGGCGGTGCCGACCAGCGCAGCGATGATCGCCGCCGGCTCGGCCAGCCGGCCGGGGCCGGATTCGCCTTCGGCCAACGGGCCGTCGTCCGGGCCGACCACGCTCACGCCACGCGTGCGCAGGGTCGCCACGTTGGCCTGGGTGGCCGTATGCAGCCACATGCGGTGGTTCATCGCCGGAGCCACGGTCAGCGGCGCGGTGGTGGCCAGGCACAGCGTGGTGACCAGGTCGTCGGCCAGGCCATGCGCCAGACGCGCCAGCAGGTCGGCGGTGGCCGGGGCGACGATCACCTGATCGGCCCAACGCGCCAGTTCGATATGCCCCATCGCCTGCTCGGCGGCGCTGTCCCACAAGGTGGTGCGGGTGGGCTGCCCGGACAGCGCCTGGAAGCTGAGCGGGGTGACAAATTGTTGTGCGCCGCTGGTCATGGCGACCTGCACCTGCGCGCCGGCGTCGCGCAGGCGACGGACCAGTTCGAGCGATTTGTAAGCGGCAATGCCTCCGCCGACGCACAGCAGCAAGCGCTGTCCGTCCAGGGGGCGGGCCTGAGTGGAGCCGATCACGTCGGAGTCGTCCTACGGTTACAAGGACAACTAGATTAGCCGATGCCCCCGCCTGGCCTGATAGGCGTGAGCGATGAGCACCGGCAATCTCGCCATATGCACATTCACGACTGGCCCACCGACGAACGCCCGCGCGAGAAACTTCTGGCGCGCGGGGCGACTGCCTTATCCGATGCCGAGCTGCTGGCGATCTTTGTCGGTTCCGGTCTGCGCGGCCAGGACGCGGTGCGCACTGCGCGCGATCTGCTGCTCCGCCACGGCCCGCTGCGCGTGCTGCTGGATCGCCCGGCCCCGGCCCTGGCGCGCCTGCCCGGCCTTGGGCCCGCCTCGGCCTGCAAGCTCAACGCGGCGCTGGAACTGGCACATCGTCACCTGATGAGCGAGCTGGAGCGCGGCGAAGCGCTCAGCGACCCACCCAGCGTCGGCCGCTATTTTTCGCAGCGACTACGTGCAAAGGCGTACGAGGTGTTCGCGGTGCTGTACCTGGATACCAAACATCACGCCATCGCCTTCGAGGAATTGTTCACAGGCACGCTGGATGGCGCCGACATCCATACGCGCGAAGTGGTGCGACGGGCGCTACTGCACAATGCAGCAGCCGTGATCGTCGGGCACAACCATCCGTCCGGCAACCCGGAGCCCTCCGAGGCCGATCGCGCGGTTACCACACGTTTGCTGGAGGCACTGGATCTGGTGGAGATCCGCCTGCTCGACCACTTCGTGATCGGCGACGGCCGCCCGGTGTCGCTGGCCGAGCGCGGCTGGCTGGAATGACAACGCGGCGGTGACCTGAACCGTCTGCCGGACCCGGGGGCGCGCGGTCGGGTAAAATCGGTGGTTTCGTTCCAAGCAGATCCCACGTGAAAGCCCAACTCCGCGCACTGATCGGCCAAGGCATTGAAGCCTTGCGCGCCAACGGCACCCTGCCTGCCGACACCCTGCCGCCGGATTTTGTGGTCGAGCGGCCCAAGACGCGCGAACACGGCGAATTCGCCACCAATGCCGCGATGCTGCTGGCCAAGCCGGCGCGCAGCAACCCGCGCGCGCTGGCCCAGGCGCTGGTCGCCGCACTGCCGGCCAGCGACGATGTGGCCAAGGTGGAGATCGCCGGCCCGGGCTTCATCAACTTCCACCTGACGCCCTCCGCCTACCAGCGCGAAGTGGCGCATGTGATCAAGCAGGGCCCCGACTACGGCCGCGGGCTGGCCGGCAATGGCCGCTCGGTGGGCGTGGAGTACGTCTCGGCCAACCCGACCGGCCCGCTGCATGTCGGCCACGGCCGCGCGGCGGCGATCGGCGACAGCCTGGCGCGGGTGCTCGATGCCAACGGCTGGAACGTCAAGCGCGAGTTCTACTACAACGATGCCGGCGTGCAGATCGAAAACCTGGCCTTGTCGGTGCAGGCGCGCGCGCAAGGGCTCACCCCCGACAGCGATGGCTGGCCGGAGAACGGCTACCGCGGCGACTACATCGCCGATGTCGCCAATGCCTACCTGGCCGGCGACACCGTCGACCTGGAAGGCCATCTGGTCACCGGCGGCAAGGATCCTGCCGATTTCGACGCGATCCGCCGCTTCGCGGTGGCCTATCTGCGTAACGAGCAGAACCACGACCTGGCCGCGTTCCGCGTCGATTTCGATATCTATTTCCTGGAAAGCTCGCTGTACAAGGACGGCAAGGTCGAAGAAGCCGTGCAGAAGCTGATCGCTTCCGGCCACACCTACGAGGAGGGCGGCGCGTTGTGGCTGAAGTCCACCGACTTCGGCGACGACAAGGACCGGGTGATGCGCAAGTCCGACGGCACCTACACCTACTTCGTGCCGGACGTGGCCTATCACCTGACCAAGTGGCAGCGCGGCTACGAGCGCGCGATCACCGAGCTCGGCGCTGACCACCACGGCTCGCTGACGCGCGTGCGCGCCGGCCTGCAGGCCTTGGAATTGGGCATCCCGCAGGGCTGGCCGGAATACGTGCTGCACCAGATGGTCACGGTGATGCGCGGCGGCGAAGAGGTGAAGCTGTCCAAGCGTGCCGGCAGCTACGTCACCCTGCGCGATCTGATCGAAGAAACCAGCGCCGATGCGGTGCGCTGGTTCCTGATCGCGCGCAAGCCCGATTCGCAGCTCACCTTCGATATCGACCTGGCCCGTCAGCAGAGCAACGACAACCCGGTGTTCTATGTGCAGTACGCGCATGCCCGCGTCTGCAGCGTGCTGCGTCAGGCGCTGGAAAAAGGCTACAAGTACGAGCAGGCGCATGGGTTGGCCGAGCTGGCGCGTCTGGATGACGAGCATTCGCTCAACGTCATGGTCGAGCTGTCGCGCTATGCGGAAGTGGTCGAAATCGCCGGCCAGACGCTGGAGCCGTATCAGATTGCGCAGTATCTGCGTGAATTGGCACACGCCTTCCACACGTGGTATCACAACACCAAACTGCTGGTGGACGATGCCGCAGAGCGCAACGCCAAACTCACCCTCGCCGTCGCCACGCAACAGGTGCTCGCCAACGGCCTGGAACTGCTCGGCGTCAGCGCCCCAGAAAAGATGTAAGTCGGGCCGCATGGCCCGCAACGACGTGATTCGGAGAAGTGGTAGATGGCAGCACGACGCGGTAAGAGTCAGGCGCGACGCAACACCAGCAATGGCACCCCCGGTTGGGTGTGGTTGGTGGCAGGCGCTGCAATTGCGGCAGTGATCTTTCTGGCAGCGCCCAACCTGTTCAAGAAGGACGGCGACGGCTTCCTGCGCGTGGGCCCGCGCGCCAACCCCGATGCGCAGCCCGAGCCGGTGGCAGATGCCGACGTGGATACGCCGGCCGAACTGCCCAAGCCCAGCGCACAACCGCCCAAGCCGCAAGCCAAACCCGGCGATGCGCAGACGCAGTACGACTTCTACACCTTGCTGCCCGGCAAGGAAGTACAGATGTCCGATGCCGAACTGGCGGCCAGTGCGCGCGCCGAAGAAGCCGCGCGTGCGCGTGCGGCACTGGAAGGCAAGCCGGTCGCGCCGGCACCAGGTGCAGCAGCACGTGTTGCTGCAGCCACGCCGGCCGCCAGCGTGCCGGTACCGTTGAACGAAACCGCCTCCAGCGCGCCCAAGCCGTTGGCGGAAACTGCGCCTGCGCGTCCGGCGGCGACACCGGCACCGGCCAGCACCGCAGCGCTCACCACGCCGGCTGCCGCCGCACCTGCAACTGCAGCGCCGAAACCGGCCGCGACGACCGCAGCGGCAACGACGGCGGCTGCACCTGCAGTGACAGACAACACCCGCTACATCCTCCAGGCCGGTTCGTTCGGCGCCTCCGGCGATGCCGAATCGACCAAGGCCAAGCTGGCGATGATGGGCCTGGCCGCACGCGTGGAATCGGCCGAAATCAGCGGCAAAACCGTCTACCGCGTGCGCATGGGGCCGTATGGCAGCGCCGGCGAACTGGCCGAAGCCAAGCAGAAACTGACCGGCAGCGGATTGCCTGCCATCGCCATCAAGGCGCAGTAGCGACAGTGTCGGATCGCGCTTGCGGCCTGTTGCTACGACGTCGTTGCGCGCAAGCCGCTCGGTGCGGCCGGGCTGCACGCACGCCGTGCAGCGGCACGCGCATCCGGCACGGTCGCCACACCTGATTGCTTCGCCTGATCCCCCTTCGCAGGAGTTATCCCCATGTCCAAGACCGTTCTGATCACTGGCGCCACCTCCGGATTCGGCAGCGCCGCCGTGCGCCGTTTTGCTGCTGCCGGCTGGAAGATCATCGCCACCGGCCGGCGCGCCGAGCGCCTGGAGGCGCTGGCCGCCGAACTGCCCGCCGGCCAGGTGCACACCGCCGCGTTCGACATGCGCGATGCGCAGGCCTTGTCGGCAGCGATCGACGCATTGCCGGCTGACTTCGCCGACATCGATGTGCTGGTCAACAACGCCGGCCTGGCGCTGGGTACCGCGCCTGCACAGCAGGCGGACCTGACGCAGTGGCAGCAGATGATCGACACCAACGTCACCGCCCTGGTCACCCTCACCCACCGCCTGCTGCCGGCGCTGATCGCACGCCGCGGCGCGATCATCAACATCGCCTCGGTGGCGGCAACCTACCCGTACACCGGCGGTAACGTGTACGGCGGCACCAAGGCGTTTGTGCAGCAGTTTTCGCTGGGTCTGCGCGCAGACCTGCACGGCACCGGCGTGCGCGTGACCTCGATCGAACCGGGCATGGCCGAAACCGAATTCACCCTGGTGCGCACCGGCGGCAACCAGGCCGCCTCCGACACGCTGTACCGCGGCGCCACCCCGATGACCGCCGAGGACATCGCCGAGCAGATCTTCTATGTCGCCAGCCTGCCCGCGCATCTGAATATCAATCGGCTGGAAATCATGCCGGTCACGCAGTCGTTCGCCGGTTTCCAGGTGGCGCGCGACGCGCAGTAACGATGGCCTGCAACGCCAATGCCTCGGTCGCGCCGCGACCCGGTGATGTGTTGATTGGCGCGTGCGCAGATCGCGCAGCATCCAAGCTCGGTGCGGCGCTGGAACTGGCGCACTGCCAGAGATGACGACAACGCCGCGCATTGCGCGGCGTTTTGCGATGCCCGGTCAGCCGCGATCAGCGGCAGCCAACGGCCGCGGCCTGGCCGCAGCATCTTGTCGCGCAGCTGCAGGAACGGGCGCTCCACCGCGTAGTGCAAGACCGCACCGCCCAGCACGGCCATCAGGCCATACACCGCAAATGCCAGCACGCCACGTCCCTCCAGCGCCGGGCCGAACCAGCCCTGGGTGAGATGGAACACGGCCTTGTGGGTCAGATACAGGCTGTAGGAAATGCCCGCCAGCCATGCGGCGCCTGGCACGCGCAGGCCGCCAAGCACGCCGCGGGTGGCGGTGCCGGCGAGCACCAGCAAGGCGAGCCCCAACGACAATACCGGCCAGCCCAGCGCATTGCCGATCAGGCCGGTGCGCTCGCGAAACAGCCACAACGCCAGCGCCAGAATCGCCATGCCGGCACACAGCACCGCGTTGCCGCGCTGCTGCAGCCGTTGCCACAGCGTGGGGCGGAAGATCTTGAGCACCGCTAGCACGACACCGGCCAGCAGACCGTCCAGACGGTTCCAGGTCGGATAATAGATGTCTTCGATAAACCAGTTGCGCTGCAGGCAGGCACCGGCGCTGTCCAGGGCGGTGTTGTGCCACCAGATGCCGGCACGCAGCGCGATACCTGCAACCACCACCAGCACGCAGAGCACGACAAAGCGCGCGGCCGAGGGCCGACGCATCAACAGCGTCGCCAGCAACGGAAACACCAGATAGAAATGTTCTTCCACGCACAGCGACCAGGCGTGCGAGAAAGCGGCATCGCGGCCGTAATCGACGAACAGGTTCAGGGTGAAGCTGACGAACATCCACCACGGTGCCAACCCGGGCGACTCACGAAACTCCGGCCACGCCATGTAGATCGCCAGCACCACCAGAAACGCCGGCAGGATGCGGAACGCGCGGCGCAGATAGAACGCCTTGAAGTCCAGGCCTTGCCCGCGCGCCAGCGGCCGCAGTACCTGCGTGCCGATCAGAAAACCGCTCAACACGAAGAACAGGTCCACGCCCATCCAGCCGTAGCGGGACAACCACGCCCAGTCCGGCCCCAGGCCGCCGACCACGAAGGAATGGAACAGCATCACCCAGACGATGGCGATGCCACGCAGCAGATCGAGGGCGGGATAGCGCATGCGGACGATGCAAGGCGAGGGAGCCCGATTGTGCCGCATCACGCCGATGCAGCGATGCCGGCATCGACGTTGGCCGCAGCAACACGCCCGGCACCTCACCCGTGCCGCACTCAGAGACCTGCGGTAACGCCCAGCCGCATTGCCGCCGCCAATCCGCTATCGACGCTGTGGTTCCCCCACAGCGTCATCCATCACACGACGGCCTGTATCACGCGACGGCCTGCTGCTCGATCCGCTCGGTCGGCGCCACCGACACCGCCGGTTGCAGCAATCCCCATGCTTCCAGCTGATCTACCGCCCGGCTGATCCCGTCCTCCTCACGGATGCGCTGCCCCAGCACGCGTGCCGCTGCACGCATGCTCGGCGCGCTGGCCTGGCGGATGGCATCGGCCAAGGTTTCCGGCTGCAGTCCGGCCCGCACCAGCGCCGGGGGCGCGACGCCACGCTGGGCCAGGCAGTGCGCCCAGAACGGTTGGTCGTAACCAAACGGCACGACGACCGATGGAATCCCCGCCGCCAGCGCCGCACCGGTGGTGCCGGCGCCGCCGTGATGCACTGCGACCGACACCCGCGGGAACAGCCAATCGTGCGGCGCCTGTTCCAGCTGGAAGAAGCGCTCCGCATCGTCGGACATGTCTTCCCCGGCCGCCAGCCCGCCCCAACCGCTGGCCAGCAGCGCGCGTTGACCGGTCAGACGCACCGCCGCCTTGACGGTGGCGGTGAGCTGCGCCGCATCGCTACTGATCATGCTGCCGAAGCCGATATACAGCGGCGGCGGGCCGGCCTGCAGAAACGCTTCCAGCGCGGCCGGCGGCTGCCACTGCGGCTGCGGCAACTGCCAGAAACCGGCGACCTGGGCTCGGTCCGGCCAGTCCGGCGGACGCGGGCACAGATGCTCGCTATAGCCGTACACCACGCGCTGCGCGCTGCGATCGGGACCGCTCCACGGATACGCCGGCAACCCCAATGCCGGGCGCACGATGCCGTTGAGCGCCGGGCGCATCAGCTGCCAGCCGGCAAAGCGCACCGCGTGATGCAGCGCCACGCTCACCAGCCCGGGTAGACGCACGGTGGGCATCACCATCAACGGCACATGCCGCGAGGCGGTCAGCGGCTGCAGTTGCGTGAATACCACCGGCAGGCCGTAGGCCTGGCCCAGGCTATGTGCCAGCAAGCTCGCGCTGCCAACGCCGAGAATCAAACCGGCATCGGCACAGGCCGCGCGGCCCTGCTCGGCCCAGTCGCGCGCCCAGTCCATCAGTTGTGCGCGCAAGGTGCCCCAGATGCCGCGCCAGCCGCCGCGCATCTCGGCGACATTCGGATGGCCCTGCAACAGCTTCTGGTGGTCGCCGCTGAGCGGAAAGAAGTCCAGCCCATTGGCGCGGATCAGGGATTCGAAGTTGGCGCTGGTCAGCACCCGCACCGGATAACCGCGCTCCTGCAGGCCGCGGCCCAGCGCGATGATCGGGCGCACATCGCCATGCGTGCCCAGGGTGGCGGTCAGTACCGGGCGGTGACGTGCCGGCGTCTGCAGTGACTCAGGCATATTCGGCCACCCCGTCGCTGGCGGTGGCGATGCTGCCATCGCGTTGTGTGGCTTTCGCAGTGGCCGCGTGCAGCAACGCGCTGAGCGTGGCCGAATGCGTGGACGACAGCATCGAATGATGGTCGCTGTCCAAGGTATGCAGGTGCAGATTGCGCACGTACGGGCGCCAGGCCTGCGGCCGGTAATCCACCCACACCGTATCGTCGCCGCCGGAGGTCATGCGCACGCTTGCTTCGACGAACACCACATCCTGGTCCAGCGGCTTGGGCCGATGACGCCGCGCCAGCTGCAGGTGGTGCTGGGTCATACCGCCCATGTCGTCCAGCAGCGTGGGGCGTTGTTCGAGCAGCTGGCGCACTGCGGGCAAATCGTTCAACCCGTAGTGATCGCATAGCAGGCTGGCCAGTTCGGCCACCGTGGTCGGCATCGGCTGGCCGTGTGCCAGCGTCAGGCCCAGCGCATGCACCGATGCACGCACGTTTTCCGATTCCGGCAGCGATGCGGCCTGCTCCAGATGCGGGTAGCTGTCGAGTATTGCCAGCAACTCGACTTCTTCGCCAAGCGCATGCAACTCGGCAGTGATGGCATGGGCGATCAAGCCGCCCAGCGACCAGCCGATCAGCCGGTACGGCCCGTGCGGCTGCACGCTGCGCAGACGGGCCAGGTAATCGCGCGCGATCGCCTCGATGCTTTCCGGGCGATGCTGCGGGTCGCTCAACGCCGGCGACTGCAATGCATACACCGGCCACTGTGGATCGAGCTGACCGAGCAGGGTGAGATACGACCAGCCCAGACCGACCACCGGATGGATGCAGAACAGCGGCGTGGTGCCCGGCGTACCCGCACGCAACGGCAACAGCACGCCGAGCGGATCGTTCGGGGTCTGCGCGCTGCGTTTGATCACCTCGGCCAGGCCGGCAATCGTCGGCGCATGGAACAGCGTGCCCAGCGGCAGTTCGACGCCGAACATCTGCGGGAAACGCGCGGCCATTTCTGCCGCGCGCAGCGAGTCGCCGCCGAGCTCGAAGAAGTTGTCTTCCACACCGACCACTTCAATGCCCAGCACGTCCTGCAACATCGCTGCCAGTTGGTGTTCGAGCGCATCGCGTGGCGCCACATGCGCGCGCTGCGGCAATGCGCCCGGTGACGGCAATGCGCGGCGATCCAGCTTGCCGTTGGGTGTCAGCGGTAGTGCCTCCAGCGGCATCCACAGCGTGGGAATCATCGACGCAGGCAAGCGTTGCTGCAGATGCGCGCGCAGCAGCTCGGTCGCCGGCATGGTGCCGTGCTTGCCCACCACATAGGCCAGCAACTGCAACGCGTTGTTGTCGCCATCGCTATGGCCAACCACCACCGCCTGGGCCACCTGCGAATGCAGCAGCAAGGCGTTTTCGATTTCGGCCGGCTCCACGCGATGGCCGCGGATCTTCAATTGCGCGTCCGCACGACCAATGAACTCCAGCATGCCGTCGCGGCGCTGACGCACGCGGTCGCCGGTGCGGTACATGCTGCTGCCGTCGTCGGCAAACGGGTCGCGCACAAAGCGCTCGCTGGTCAGCTGGCGCTTGCCGCGATAGCCCTTGGCCACGCCTGCGCCGCCGATATACAGCTCGCCGATCGCACCGGTGGGCAGCGGCTGCCGCTGCGCATCCAGCACGTAGACGCGCGTATTGAGCAGCGGCCTGCCGATGGGTGGGGCTGCGGCGTCGGTCAGCTGCAACGGCATGATGGTCGACCAGATGGTGGTCTCGGTTGGCCCGTACAACTGGGTCAGGCGCCCTACCCGGCTCAGCAACTGCGTCGCCAACTCCGGCACCAGGGCCTCACCGCCCACCAGCGCGTGGATACGGTCCAGTGCCAGATCTTCATTGGCCAGCAGGATGCGCCACAACGACGGGGTGGCCTGCACCACGCTGATCTGCTCGTGTGCGATCAGGCGCGACAGGCTGCGTGGATCGTGGGTGATGCCGGCCGGTGCGATGACCACGCGTGCGCCCACCAGCAACGGCAGATACAACTCCAGCCCGGCGATGTCGAAGGTGATGGTGGTGACCGCCAGCACGCGGTCGCGCGGCCGCAATGCCAGTTCATGCTCCATCGCATGCAGGAAATTGAACAGATTGCGATGGCTGATTTCCACGCCCTTGGGCGCGCCGGTCGAGCCGGAGGTGTACAGCACGTAGGCGGTGCCGTCCGGCGTGGCCTGGGGTGCGATGGCCGCCGGCAAGACTGCCGGGCGCGGATCCAGCCAGACCATGCCACCGAGCAAATAGCGCTCGCACAACGCCGGCTCGCAGACCAGCGCGATGGCGCCGGAATCGTTGAGCATCTGCCGATTGCGCGCGGCCGGGCTTTCCGGGTCCAGCGGCAGATACGCCGCCCCGCTCCACATCACCGCCAGCAAGGCCACCAGCAATTGCTCGCTGCGCGGCAACGCGATGGCGACCACATCGCCCGGGCCCACGCCGTCGGCCACCCACTGCGCGGCGACGCGCGAGGCGAGCTCGCAGAGCGTGGCGTAATCCAGCGTGCGGTTGTCGTATTGCACCACCACCGCCGCCGGCATCAGCTCGGCACGCTGCAGCATGCCGTGCAACAGCGTGCTCGGCTCCGGCAGCGGCGCAGCGGTGTCGTTCCAGGTGTGCAGCAGCCGCTGGCGTTCGTCGTGACCCAGCACATCGATCAGGCCGAGTGCGCACTCCGGATCTGCCAGTACCGCATCGGCCAGGTGGGTCAGGCGGCGGCAATGTTCTGCCAGCTCGTCGCTGTCGTACAACGCCGGGTTGGCATCCAGATCGAAGCGCAACGCGGCGCCATCGCCACGCTCGTAGCAGAAGATGGTCAGATCGTCGGCCGGACCGTTGCAGAGGTTGTGCGGCACTGCATACGCCTCGCCGAAGCGCAGCGCATAATCGAAGGCCTCGATATTTACCGCCAGCCGCGCGAACTTCTGTTCGATGCCGAACACGCCCAGGTCGCGACGCACATCCTCGAAGCGGTATTGCTGGTGCCGCAAGGCATGCTTGACCACCGAGGACACCTGCGCGAACAAGTGATGGATCGGCTGCTGCGGATCCATCTTCAAACGCAGCGAAATCACGTTGGCCACCAGCCCGGCGGTTTGCCGGTAACGCGCATTGATGCGGCCGGTCACCGGCATTGCGATCACCAGATCCTCGGCACCGGTGCAGCGGTAGTAATACGCGGCAATCAGCGAGATCAGCATCTGCGGCAGGCTGGCGCCATAGTCCTTGCCCAGCGCACGCAAGCGCACCACCTGCTGCGGCGAAAACTGCCCGGTGCCACGCAACAAGCCGGTGGACAGCTGATTGCCCGGCCGCGCCAAGGTGGCCGGCGGCGGCAGATCGGCCAGCTGTTGCATCCAGTAGGTACGATCGCGCTGAAAGCGATCGGACTCGCGGTAGTGCTGCTCCAGTTCGTTCAACGACAGCGCACTGCCGTAATGCGCAGGTTCCGGCTCGCTATCGGTAGCGTAGGCGTTATAGAGCACCGCCATGCGCTGCATCATGATCGATGCGCAATAGCCATCCATCACCAGATGGCTCACGCACTGCACCCACATATGGTGATCTTCGCCAAGACGGAACACCGCGCAATGCCACAACGGCCCGTTTTGCAGATCTTCCGGCTTGCGGATTTGTTCGTCCACCCAATGCTCGGCGGCATTGCGTGGCGAGGGATCTTCGCTGAGATTGAAGTACGGAATGGCGGCCGTGTACTCGGGACGGATCACCTGGCCGGGCACGCCATCGTGTTCGACGATGCACAGCCGCAGCGTGTCGAACTCGCGCGTCAGCTGCATGCTGGCGCGTAGCAATAGCTGCGGATCGAGTGGGCCGAACATCTCCAACGCTTCGGACAACATCAAGGTGTTGTCGGTGTGCAACTTGCTGGCGACCCACAGGCCGCGTTGCGCTTTGGTCAGGGGAATCACGGGAGAGGCGTCAGCGTGCATTGCGTGCATCCTTCTTGTGTGGCGCGCAGTCGCCCAACGGGTCTTGCCCGCAATGCGGTCAACAAGACGCCGGATCAGCACTTGGCCTAAAAACGTTTAGGTAGAAAACACCATCGACCACCGGCAGAGGCCGGCGATACGCAGTTGGAACACTCGATAAAGACGCACAATGGAGACGTACAACGCAGTGGCACGCAGGTAACACCAAGACGTACAACTGCGTTTTTCTTGAAGCACTTGCTTCCCGGCAAGTTAATAAACACTAACAATCGGGCAACACAATGAACCGTGCAAAAATCACGAATTGCGCGTTTCCTGCAGATGTTTTTACAGAAGTGTGATTTCAATTAGTGTTCTGGATACATACGTCTGTTTGGGATTCGGCACTGCATGCAGCGCCACACACAAAACGCGACGCATGTCGCGTCGATACGGCAGGGGCGTGATTGCAGGCGAAATTGCAGGCGGATTTGCGTTCTCCGCATTGCATAAAGACCGCAATTCATAAGACCACTGCGCGCGGCAGTGTTGATATATCTGCGCTACCAGACAAATCACTGCACAACATGCGGCATCGCTTGCGACACATATAGCGCGTGCATTCGTTCGATCATGCGTCGGTCGTTTGGATGTCATACGACTGCGGCACTCTGTAGATCAACGGCGCGGGGTCGCGCGGGTCACAGTGCGCTGCGTTGTGTGGACTGCGCCGGTGCGCGTCTGCCCGGGGTCATGCGTGCGTGACTGAGCGGTGGCAAGCGGCCATCAAGGCACGCTGGCAGGGCGGTGCCCAACAGATTCATGCCAAGGCCGATCGCCGGCCGCGTCCGCTTTACGACTGCTCACTCGTCTATGCAGCTCTTTCTACACAGCTGCGGCGCCGCGGAATCAGTGCTGATCTTGCATCGGCACTGCCTGCGCGCCACGGCGTCTGCCGCAGCGCGCGTACTGCTTCAGCCCAACGGTTCGTCGGACAGATAGGTATAACCGGTCAGCCCGGCTTCCAAGGCGTCGTGCAATTCCTGCGCACACTCCGGCGACAGCTGTGCGGCGGCGATGCGCTCGGCATAGGTCGCACGCAGCGTGTCCAGCTGATAGCCCACGTAATCCAGCATCACATCGGTGGTATCGCCACGGCGCTGCTGCGCAATGCGATAGCCATCGCCGTCCACGGCCACTTCCACCGCATCGGTATCGCCGAACAGGTTATGGATATCGCCGAGGATTTCCTGGTAGGCGCCGACCAGGAAAAAGCCGATGCGATAGCTCTCGCCCGGGTTCAACGTATGCAGCGGCATCGAGCTGTCTAGGCTTTCGTTCTCGACGTAGGTCTTGACCATGCCGTCCGAATCGCAGGTCATGTCGGCGATGATGCCGCGCCGCTGCGGCGCTTCGTTCAAGCGTTCGATCGGCACGATCGGGAACACCTGGTCGATCGCCCACACGTCCGGGATCGATTCAAACACGCTAAAGTTGACGAAGTACTTGTCCACCAGCCTCTCGTTGAGCTCGTCCAGCACCGGGCGGTGGCTCTTTTCGTCGAAGCTCAGGCGTGCACGCACGCCATGGGCGATCGCGTAGAACAGATCGTCGATACGCGCGCGATGGGTCAGGTCGATCTGGCCCAATGCATACGCACTCAGGCCCTCGGCATGGAAGTGCTGCGCCTCCTGGAACAGTTCCACCGCCGGGCGCACGTCTAGCTCATCGTGGATCTCGCGCAGGTGGCGAATCGCTGCCGGTTCGTCGTCGTGCGCGTCGGGCACGCGACCTTCCGGCGCCTGCTCCACTTCGGACACGTTGGCGATCAGCACCGCGTGGTGGGCGGTCATCGCGCGGCCGCATTCGGTGACGATGCGCGGCGGGGTCAGGCCATGCTCTTCGCAGGCATTGGCCAGCGGCTGCACGATGTTGCTGGCGTAGGAATGCAGGCCGTAGTTGATCGAGCAATAGCTGCGCGAGCGCGTGCCTTCGTAATCGATACCCAGGCCTCCGCCGACATCGACATGGCTGATCTTGGCGCCCAGGCGCGAGAGCTCCACGAAATAGCGCGTGGCCTCGCGCATGCCGTTGGCGATGTCGCGCACGTTGGAAATCTGCGAGCCCATGTGGAAATGCAGCAACTGCAGGCAGTCGGCGTATTCGGTGTCGCGCAGCGTCTTCCACAGATCCAGCACCTGGCGCGGCGACAGCCCGAACTTGGCCTTGTCGCCACCGCTGTTCTGCCACTTGCCCGCGCCAAGCGAGGCCAGGCGCATGCGCACGCCCAGACCCGGTTTGACGTCCAGCGCGCGCGCCTCTTCCAGCACCAGCTTCAGCTCGGAGGGCTTTTCGATGACGATGAAGGTCTGCAGGCCGAGCTTGCGCCCGATCAGCGCCAGGCGGATGTATTCGCGGTCCTTGTAGCCGTTGCAGACGATCAGCCCGCCCGGGCGCGACAGTGCCAGCACCGCCATCAACTCGGGCTTGCTGCCCGCTTCCAGGCCAAAGCCCTCGCCGTGGTGGCTGGCCAGCGTGCCGGCCACGCCGCGATGCTGGTTGACCTTGATCGGATACACGGCCGTGTAGCCGCCGGCGTAATCCCATTCGGACTGCGCCTGCGCGAACGCGGCCTGCAGCTTGCCCAGGCGCTGGCCCAGGATGTCCGGGAAACGCACCAGCAGCGGCAGCTTGGCGCCGGCTGCGCGCGCGGCGTCCACCACCTCGGGCAACGACACCGACGGGCCGTCGACGGTGGGGGTGACCACCACGTGGCCGGCGGCGTTCACATCGAAATACCCGTCGGCCCAATGCGGGATCGAATAGGTCTTGCGGGCTTGGTCGAGGGACCAATCGCTCATTTCGCTGACTCGGCTGGGGCAAAAAGGGCGTGAAGTGTAACGCCTGGCACGCGCAGGGTCCGTTACAATCCGCGCCGACTTGATGCCCCGCTCCTGGTTGGAGTGGGGTTGGTGAGGTTCGGTATTGCCGTCAGCAGCTTGGTGCATGAGGCTGCGCCCGACCCTCATCCGGCGCTTTGCGCCACCTTCTCCTAAGTGGGAGAAGGAACAGCCCCCTTCTTTTTAGGATTTTGCATGAGCGCCAACGACAACTGGTACATCGAACACTTCCAGCCCACCGGCTCGGCGATCGGCTTCCGCATCAGCGGCAAGCTGGACGAGGTGCAGTCCCCGTTCCAGAAGATCGAGATCTACCAGACCACCGACTGGGGCAAGCTGATGCTCATCGATGGCGCGGTGATGCTCACCACCCGCGACAACTTCTTCTATCACGAGATGATCAGCCACCCGGCGCTGTTCACCCACCCCGCGCCCAAGCGCGTGGTGATCATCGGCGGCGGCGACTGCGGCACGCTGCGCGAGGTGCTCAAGCACCCGGGCGTGGAAAGCGCCACCCAGTGCGATATCGACGAGCAGGTCACGCGCATGTCGGAGAAGTATTTCCCCGAGTTGTGCGATTCCAACCACGATAAGCGTGCCGAGCTGCTGTTCGACGACGGCGTGGCCTATATGGCCAACTGCCCGGCCGGCAGCGTGGATATCGTGATCGTCGATTCCACCGACCCGGTCGGCCCGGCCGAAGGCCTATTCAACAAGGCATTCTACGACAGCTGCTTCAAGGCGCTGAAGGACGACGGCATCCTGGTGCAGCAATCCGAATCGCCGCTGGCGCTGTTGGAGCTGATCAAGGAAATGCGCACCGAAATGGGCAAGGCCGGCTTCCAGTCGTTCAAGACCCTGCCGTTCCCGCAGCCGTGCTACCCCACCGGCTGGTGGAGCGTGACCATGGCCAGCAAGCAGGCCAACGCCGATTTCGCGTTCCGCCAAAACGATGCGCAGGCCAAGGGTTTCGAGACGCTGTACTACACCGCGCATCTGCACACCGGCGTGCTAGTTGCGCCGCCGTTCGTGGCCAAGGCGCTGGGCGAGTAAGCATGTCATCCGGCTGGCGCCGCTTGCTGCGCGCCGGCCTGATTGAAAAGAACCGGCGCATCGTTCGCGTGCGCTGGTTCTGCAGATTGAGGGGGCGAAGACAGCACCGCTTACAAGCGTGCTGGCGATGCTCGCAGTGTCGCGCAGCATCGACAGGGCCATGTGTGCACTACGCTCCCCTGCTGCGGCACGCATCTACCTGAGGCTTGTGCGCGCAGTGCCGCCAGCCCAGTTCTTCGTTTGCCAGCCCTAGAGCCGCGCCAGCACTTCAGCCTTTTTGGCGTCGAACTCTTCCTGGGTGACCAACCCGGCATCCAGCAGCTGCTTGAGCTTGCTCAGCACCTGCATCGGATCATCCGCGCCGGCCACCGCAGTCGCTGGCACTGAAGGCGCCACGCCCTGCGCTGCAGGCGCATGCACCACCACACCGCCGGCCGACGCACGCAACTTGTCGAACTCCAGCTGCTGGCGTTTTTCGTGGGCCGATTCTTCCACCTGCTGGGCATAGGCGTAGACCCGCCGCGCCTGTTTCTTGGGCAGGCTGTCGATGGACAGGTAGCCGCCCTGCGTGGTGCGGCACATGATCGTCGCGCCCAGCATCTGCTCGCTCATATGCACGTCGAGCACCTCGCGCCAGGGGACATCGCGAAACGTCATCCCGAACAGCGTGGGATGCACCACGATGAATCTGCGATTGGTCAGCACCACCGCGGCCGGCGACAGGTTCACGACCATTTTCTTCTGCACCGCGATGTACTCGACCTGCTCGTCCCGTGTCAGCAGCTCGTTCACCTTGGGCAGGATCTTGCCCACGGCCACCGGGTCCTGCTCGTCGGTCAGGAATTGCGTAAAGACTTCCATACCTTCCTCGTCGTGATTGCTTGCGCCGCAGCGTTGTCTTGTATGACACCACATCCGCGCCTTCGTGGTGCCGATCAGAGCTCCGACCAAGCGTGCGCAGTACCGGATCACCGAGCGCTTCATACAGCCCAACGGCAACAAGGCGGATGTCGCCATCCGCCTTGCTGTGTGCACAACGCTGTTTTTCTATCGCCGGCTCAAAAGCGGACTTCGGCGCCGAAGCTCAGCACTTCGGCACGATTGATGGTGATGTCTTCGTAGTCGTCGTAGTACTCGTCGGCGTACAGGTAGTTCGTGTAGAGCGCGCTCAGACTGAAATGCTTGCCGATATCCACACCGAGGCCCGCACCCAGATATGCGCCGTAAACACGCTCGGTGTAGTCCTCGCCTTTTGCCTCGCCTCCCCAATAGCCCATGCGTACCAGAGCGAACACAGGGGTGTCGCCGAAGTTGAAGCGCGCCGTTCCACCGATGCTGCCGAAGTCCACTGTCGGAATGACGACAAAGCCATCCGCATCCTTCGAACCGTCGACCTTTCCGGTGGCCACTTCAATGCCGACCAGCGTGACCGGACCAGCACGCCAGCGGTAACCGACGTTGAAGCCCGCCATGTCCTGCTTGTTGCCCTCGAACACCTTGGCTTCACCGCCCTGCGCGCCCAAGAACATGCCGCTCTTGAGGCGCTGTTCTTGTTCGCGCGGCGCAGGCGCAACGTAGGCGGGCACCGGTGCGGGCGGTGCCGCCGCTGCGGGCGTCTGCGCCGTCACCGTGGTGAATCCGCCGGTCTCGCCGGCTGCGCTGTCTTGCACTGCCGTCTGTCCTGCGGCGGTACCGTCTTGCGAGGGGCCGGACGGTGGCGCTGCTGGTGCAGTGGCTCCCTGGGTGCCAGCCTGCTGTTTTTGCTGTTGCCGATAATTGTCCCAGCCACGCGACAACGACTGCGCGGCCGCGTCCGAAACGCAGCCCAGCGCCGTGCAGGCCAACAGCCATGTTGCGGTCCTTTTCATCGCATTCCCCAATGAGTCGTACTCCATCGTCCCCCGCATCCATGCGCACGCAGGCATGACCTGGCGGCGTCCGGAAGTGGCGCAGTTGCTGTCCAATTCGGGGGCTTCCCCAGCATCACAGGATCGTGCGCGTACTCGGCTTCAGGCATCGCCCGTGTGGGCGTGCCGGTACTGACGCGTGATGCAGCCCCCTGACCGCAGCCGGCACAGTGAATCGAGTCTCAGCACCTGTCAAGAAGGACTGTGATCGCTGCCTGTTGGCGTGCAGAGCGGCCAACCAGCGTTCCGGTGAGCGCTTGTGCCGACGGGCGCGGCACGCGATGCGCTAAATGCACGCTCGCTGCAAGCAGCGCGTCGCACGGAGATACCGACAACATTGATCGCAGCTGACTCTGCAAGCTGTTGATTCTTCGAGCCGTTCCACTCCCGGAACATTTCATTTTTTTAACAAATGTTTTCAATACTCGCAAGTTCTAAAATTCACCGGACCGATCCCCCTCGATCATCGTGAACCTGCCAGACGCGTGATTCCTCCGCGCCGCCAAGGTCCGGAGACTTGCCATGCACTACCAGCCGCTGGACACCTCCAGCCTGCAAATCGTCACGCCCGTGCTGCTCAAGCAGGGCACCCGGCTGCTCGAGCCCAACGTCTATCGCACGCATCTGGATGGGCAACTGGCGGTGGTCAAGGACTACAGCCGCTACCGCCGTACGCTGCTGGCGCCGATCGCGCGGCTGATGGTGCGGCACGAGTCCAAGATGCTGGCCCGCCTGCACGGCTGGCGGCATGCGCCGGCCCTGCTCGGCACGCTGGGCGGGCTGGCACTGGGCATGGAGTTCATTCCGGGCGACACCCTCAGCGCCAGCGCGGTGGTCGGCCAGGAGGTGTTCCAGCAGCTGCAGCAGGCGCTGCGCCGTCTGCACGCAGTCGGCATCACCCACAACGATCTGCACGGCACCAATGTGGTGATCAGTGCCGGCGTGCCGGTGCTGATCGATTTCACCTCGGCCTGGCGCTTCCCGCGCTGGTTGCGGCGCGGCACGCTGGCGCGTCAACTGCAGCGCAGTGACTTGGCCAATTTCCAGAAGATGCGCCAGCGCCTGGCCGGTATCGCGCCGACCGCCGACGAGGCCGCACGCAGCGCCGAGCCGCGTTGGGTACGCACCATGCGCGGCAGCTGGAAGCGGCTGTATCGGCACCTGAAGCGCGATGCGCAGCCGGTAGCGCCGAACGAAACCCGCTGACCGGCAAGTTGCCGTCACCTGCCGGCCAGGCGGCGCGCGGGGGCGCGGCACCTGGGCGGTGACGCGCAATCGCGCCATGCATCCAGCACCAGCGCAGGGCACAACGCATCTCGATCTGCGTGCCGCATGCTGATCCGGCGACGCGGGCCACGCCCACCGGGCTGCACGCCTGACCATCCCGATGACACGCCAACGGTGCGCCTATCCACCTGGCGAGCAATCGCCAGGTGGTGCGCAACGGCGCGGGGGGAACCGCAGTGGACAGGGGTACGCGTCGATGCCGCGCACCGGCGACGCCTGTCTAGTGGCTAGGCCGTCGTCCGGTCGCCGCCCAAGGTCGTCACTGCGCGTTTGCCGCTTCGGCTGCCGACTGCGCGCGGTAGGCGATCAGGCGCGGCGCGTCGGCGACGAAGCGGTCAAGCACGCCATCGGCGATCTTGACCGGGCCACCGAAGCGCGTGGCGCCGGGAATCGAGGGGATCGCTGCGGCTTCGGCGGCACTCTGCTTCGCATCGGTAAACGCAACTGCCGCCTGCGCATCACCGCGATTGGCGGCATCCAGGCCGGAAGCAGTCTGCTGCAGCGCGCGGCCCCAGCCTTGCATCGCCTCCAGCCAGGGGCGCGATTGTTCCGCAAAGCCCTTGTCGGCCACGCCTTCGCGAATGATCTGCGGCGCGGCAGCAATCTCGTCCGCCATGCGCGCCAGCTCGGCGATGGCCTGGCCGCGCGCTGCCGCATCGCCCAGCGCAATCGCCTCGCGCACATGATCGAGCACGGCCTTCAGGCGCGGCGCCTGTTCCTGCCAAGGCTGGCTACCGAAGGTCGGCGCCAGATGCTGGGTATCGAAGAAGGTCAGCAGCGCGGCGGTCACCTGCGCATCGCCCCCGGCCAAGTCGCGTGCGGCCGCATGCCAGGTGCGCTGCGCGTCGTAATCCTTGTCGTTCCACGCGAACGCGGTCAGCCCCATCACCGCGACGCGGCTGGGCACTTCCTGATTCATCGGGTTGGAGACGATGCCGGACAACTCCGCCGACAGGCCGGCCTCGCGCCGCGCATATGGCGCCATCAGCAAGCGCCCGGCCGAGGTTTCGAAATCGTTGACCGGGTAGTTGTCCCACAGCAGCGTCTTGCGACCGAATGCCTTGGTCGCCGCGCGTGCATCGGGAATGGAAATGGCCGGCGGCACCACGTCGGTGCCGGTCCACTGCACCACGATCTTCGGGTCCAGGTGCTTGCGCAGCGCTTCCTTGTACGGGCTTTCCTTGGCGTCGAAATACTCGGTCGGCACCATGATCAGCTCCGACGACGCATCGTGGCGGGCGACCAGATCGGCCTGCACCAGATTGAGCAGATGCGACTGCGCGATGCCGGCCGCCTGCGCGCCGGACGCGCCAAACGTGGTCTTGTCGCGCTCGCAATTCCACTTGGTGTATTCGATATCGTCCAGCGCCACATAAAAGCTGCGCACGCCCAGCGCGCGGAAGGCATCGAACTTGCGCAGCAGCGCCTTGGCGTCGGCTGGATCGGAGAAGCACACCGTCGGCCCCGGCGAGATCGCATAGACGAAGTCGACATGGTTGCGCTTGGCGGTGGCCGCCAGCTTGCCCAGCGCCTTCAGCGTCGCAGCCGGGTACGCGTCGCGCCAGCGATCACGCGCGTACGGGTCGTCCTTGGGGCTGTAGATGAAAGTGTTGGCCTTGCCGCGGGCGAGAAACTCGATGTGCTTGCTGCGGTCGGCCATCGACCATGGCGCGCCGTAGAAGCCTTCGATGGTGCCGCGGATCGGCATCGCCGGATGATCCTGGATCGCCAGGGTCGGAATGGCCGGACGCGCGACCAGTTGGCGCAGCGTCTGCGCGGCATGGAACAAGCCATCGTTATCGTGACCGGCCAGCGTGATCAGGCTGCCGGTGCCCAGGGCCACGCTGGCGAGCGTATAGCCCTCCTTGTGGGTGTCCTGCAGCGCCTTGCTGCGGGTCAGCGCATCGCGCACCACTGCCGTCTCGCCGGTGCCGAGCACGATGTGCGGGCGGTCGAGCGTGGCAGGCAAACGCGATGCGGTGGAGATCTTGGTCACGCCAGCGGTGCCGAGGATGCGGCGCACCAGCGCGACCGACGCCGGGTCCGCACCCGGCGCCACCACCAGCACGACCGACCGACCGAGCGTGACGGTGCCGCCCTCCAGCGCGATGGACGTCGGGGTCGGAAAGATCGCCGGCTGTGTGACCGGCTGCGCCAGCGCGGGGGCCGTCAGGCTTAGCGCCACCAGGACCGGAAGCAGGCGCAAGCCCGACTTGCCATCACGTCGCTTCATTCCGAACTCCGGTATTGAAATGGTATTACCCCTAGAGTAGGCAAGTCGTCGGGCCTGGACAAGTCAGGAGTGTTGCGATGTGCCACTGCTCATCAATGCCTGGACATCGACTGGCGAGCGCGAGGTTCATGCCGTGCTGTACGTCGGTACCGGGCCCGACCTGCGGTATTGAAATGGTATGAGCGGCCGTGTGGGCGCGTCGTCAAGTGAAGTACTCGGTAAACCACGGTCAAGCCGCTCAATCGGATGTGAGCCGACTTCAAACTCCACGCAGGCATCGGAGGACCGCATTGCAGCCACGCGGCACGCGGCACATGCGTACTGCCCGCAGCATTGCCAATCAGCAATGGCGGCGGCTGGCGTCTCGCTGACGCCTTACAACGCGTCGCTATCCAGCTCGCCAGTGCGGATGCGCACCACGGTGCCGAGGTCGTAGACGAACACCTTGCCGTCGCCGATCTTGCCGGTGCCGGCAGCAGCAACGATGGCTTCGACCACGCGCTCGGCCTGGTCGTCGGTCACCGCCACTTCGATCTTCACCTTGGGCAGGAAATCGACCACATACTCGGCGCCGCGATACAACTCGGTGTGGCCCTTCTGCCGGCCGAAGCCCTTGACCTCGGTCACCGTGATGCCCGCCACCCCGCAGCCGGCGAGCGCTTCGCGCACATCGTCGAGCTTGAACGGTTTGACGATGGCCATGATCATTTTCATCGGTGCAGATCCCAGGGCATGACGGTCGCGCAGCATACCGTGGACGGCCGCAACACTCATCTCATGTGCATCGCCCTCACCGCGACCGACAGCCGAATGGGACTATCCTTACCGCCTGCCGACTGCCTTGCCGATGTCCCGCGTGTTCCGGCCTGCACTAGGCTTCCTACGGACCTGCGGAGAACCCCATGATCGATTTCAATCAGCTCGACGACCTCGCCCGCCGCCTCAGCGACCTGGTGCCGCCGGGCCTGCGCCAATCGCGCGAAGAACTGCAGAGCACCTTCAAGGGCGCACTGCAGGCCGGCCTGGGCAAGCTGGACCTGGTCACCCGCGAAGAGTTCGACGTGCAGCGTGCGGTGTTGCTGCGCACCCGCGAAAAACTCGATGCCCTGGAACAGGCCATCGCCGCACTGGAAGCACGCGCGCCCGGCGCGCCGCCCGCAGCGCCACCCACCACTCCCTGACCTAAGGCCCTCCACCATGAGTCTGGCGCTGGTGCACAGCCGTGCCCGCGTGGGGGTGCATGCGCCTGAGGTTCGGGTGGAAGTGCATCTCTCCGGCGGTCTTCCCTCCACCCAGATCGTGGGCCTGCCCGAGGCGGCAGTGCGCGAATCACGCGAACGCGTGCGTGCCGCGCTGCTGTGCGCACAGTTCGAATTCCCGGCACGGCGCATCACCATCAACCTGGCCCCGGCCGACTTGCCAAAGGAAGGCGGCCGTTTCGACCTGCCGATCGCACTCGGCATCCTGGCCGCCAGTGGGCAGATCGACCGGCAGGCCTTGGCCGAGTACGAATTTCTCGGCGAACTCGCCCTGACCGGCGAATTGCGCGGTGTCGATGGCGTGCTGCCCGCCGCGCTGGCAGCCGCGCAGGCCGGCCGCCGCCTGATCGTGCCGCTGGCCAACGGTGCCGAGGCCGCCATCGCCGGCCACGTCGAAGCCTTCACCGCGCGCACGCTGATGGAAGTCTGTGCCACGCTCAATGGCACCCAAAAGGCGCCCGCCGCCGAAATGGCAGTGCAGGCGCTCGGCGCGCGCGCTCTGCCCGACATGGCCGACGTGCGCGGCCAACCGCATGCCCGCCGCGCGCTGGAAATTGCCGCAGCCGGCGGTCACCATTTATTGCTGGTCGGTAGCCCTGGCTGCGGCAAGACCTTGCTCGCCTCGCGCCTGCCCGGCCTGCTGCCGGAAGCCAGCGAGGCCGAGGCGCTGGAAACCGCCGCCATTACCTCCATCAGCGGTCGCGGACTGGATCTTGTGCGCTGGCGGCAACGCCCCTATCGGGCTCCGCACCACACCGCCAGCGCGGTCGCCTTGGTTGGCGGCGGCACACATCCACGCCCCGGCGAGATCTCGCTGGCCCACAACGGCGTGTTGTTTCTGGACGAGTTGCCCGAGTGGCAACGCCAAACGCTGGAAGTGCTGCGCGAGCCGCTGGAATCGGGCCTGGTCACCATCTCGCGCGCCGCGCGCAGCGTGGATTTCCCGGCAAGATTCCAACTGGTCGCTGCGATGAATCCCTGTCCGTGCGGGTGGGCCGGCGATAGCAGCGGGCGTTGCCGTTGCAGCAGCGACACCATCGGCCGTTATCGCAGCCGGATCTCCGGGCCGCTGCTGGACCGGATCGATCTGCATGTCGAGGTCCCGCGCCTGCCGCCGCAGGCCCTGCGCAGCGGCAACGTCGGCGAGGACAGTGCCAGCGTGCGCACCCGCGTGGTCGCGGCGCGCGCGCGGCAACTGGCACGTGCCGGCGTGCCCAACGCGCAACTGGACCAGGCACAAACCGATCATCACTGCCGCCTGCAAAATGATGATCAGCTGTTGCTGGAACGCGCCATCGAACACCTGCAGCTATCCGCGCGCTCGTTGCATCGCATCCTGCGCGTGGCACGCACCATCGCCGATCTCGACGACAACGCGGTCATTGCCACGCGCCATCTCACCGAAGCGATCGGCTACCGCAAACTGGATCGCGCGGTGGGCACGGCAAGCGCAGCCTAATAGCGGCGCTCCAGCGGCATCAGCATCCCAACACGTATTTCATGACGATGCACGTACAACATCTGCCATTCCACTACGCAGAGGCCGCCATGAGCCGACTTCCCGAACTCCTCACCGTCCCGTCCCTGGATCTGAATCGTTATCTGGGCACCTGGTACGAGATCGCGCGGCTGCCGATCCGCTTCGAGGATGCCGATTGCACCGATGTGTCGGCACACTATTCGCTGCAGGACGATGGCACGGTGCGTGTGCAGAACCGCTGCCTGACCGCCGAAGGCGAGCTGGAAGAAGCAGTCGGTGAGGCGCGCGCCATCGACGACAGCAACGCGCGCCTGGAAGTCACGTTCCTGCCCGAAGGCCTGCGCTGGATTCCCTTCACCAAAGGCGATTACTGGGTGATGCGCATCGATGCGGACTACACCGCCGCGCTGGTCGGTGGCCCCGACCGCAAGTATCTGTGGCTGTTGGCACGGCTGCCGCAGCTGGACGAGAACATCACCCAGGCATATCTGGCGCATGCGCGCGAGCAGGGCTTCGATCTGGCCCCGCTGATCCACACTCCGCATACCGGGCGGCTGACCGAGCAGCCGCTTTCCTGATCAGGGTTTAGGCTTTTTAACAAAGCCACCTATAACGTCCAGAGAGCACTGCACCCTCGACTAGCCAGGTTTTTGTCAGGTGTAGAGCGGTCGACCTGCAACTTAACTGCCGGGCCCTTGCCCGCCCACCATCGCGGGACACGCCGCAAGTACGTCCGTGTAGGCTCTTACGCGGCATCCATGCCGCGTAAGGTCCCGCAACGGTGGGCGGGCAAGGACCAGTCGAAATGGTCGGTGTGCATGGTTACAAGCAAGGCATGTCGCGCGTTGTTTGGATAACTGCGCGTTTGATCAGCTTCGCAACGCAACGCGATCAACAGGCAGGCTTTCAACAAAGCAACCGCCAACTTTCTGGTGCGGTGTCCTCGCCGATTGCGGGACCGTGTGGCGGCATGGATGCCGCCACCGAGCCCCCAGGGATGGGTTTACGGCGTGTCCCGTGAGCGGCGAGGGCACCGCGCCCTCGCCTACCCCGCACTCGACTAACTACCTCGGATCTAAAGCACGCCCTCAACCGTTGAGTGTGCTCAGATCCTTGGCCGCAGCCTGCGCACCTTCCAGGCTGTCGAAGGCCACGCCGGTGTCGCCGACCACGTACTTGGTGAGTTCGCCGTCGCGCGTGGTTTCCTGCATCTTGAAGATCGGCACGGCATCGGTGCCGCCGACACGTTCTTTCTGGGTTGTCATGAGTGATTCCTCCTCGGAAAGCGTCTTGCGTGGGACCGGATTGTCCCGCTGCTCCCAGACGGGAGGGCAGACCTTTCGACCCTAGCGTGCCATCGCGTGCAGGCGTGTGAACCTATTGACAAGCCCGCTTGCCACTCTGCGGTGCATGCGCATCGGCAGAAAATCACATCCGCTTCGCTCCGAGGACGCGCGCAATGCACGCGCGTGTCGTACATTCGCGACGTGCAGCCTCATCAGTCCATGTCTCCTGTCGTCACCATGCGCGCATCGGGCCTCCGTGTGCGCGGCGCATTCATTGTGCCAATGGCTCGGCAATGCACATCTGCCGCGCACTGTCCAGGGCGCACTGCGTGAGTTGGCCGCCATGCAGATGCGGGGGATGAGATGAAGCGACAACGCATCATCAGTGTGACCGTGTTGCTGGTGGTGCTGTGCGCAACCCTTCCGATCAGCCTGTCCTATTACCTGGCGTGGCGGCTGGCGCTGGATCGTGAGCAGAGCAGGCTCAGCCAGCTGGCGGCGCTGTCGATCCGGCGCACCGAAGCCGCCTTCGACGAAGCGCACGGCGCGCTGGTGAACATGGCTGGCTCGCAGCTGCCGCGCTGTTCTCCTGAGCATCTAGCGCAGATGCGCGCATTGGTGCTGACCAGTCATTACATCGTGGAGCTGGGGCATTTTCAGCAGCGCCGTTTGCGCTGTACCTCGTGGGGGCCGTTGCCAGAGGCCATTCCACAGTCCACCCCGGATTTCGTGGTCAAGCGCGGCATTGCGGTGACCACCCGCCTGCGTCCGCTGGCCAATCCGCAGCACCCGCTGATGGCGCTGCAGCTGGACGACTACAACGTGCTGATCAATCCAGCCACGTTGACCGACATCAACATCCCACCCGGCCTGCAGCTGGCGATCGGCACCCCGAACGGGCAGATCCTGAGCAGTACCGATACGGCGGCCGAGCACTTGTTGATCGAGCCCTCGACCGACGCATTCAGCGCCGACGCAACACAGCCCAAGGTTTTGTCCGGCCGCGACCGCCGTGGCGACTGGGCTGCGGTGGTCACCGAACCGGCCGCTTACCTGCGTGGCCCGCTGGCAGCGGCACGCCTGCAGACGGTGCCGGTCGGCATCGCATTGGCGCTGCTGCTGGTCAGCCTGGTGATCTGGGTTTCACGGCGGCGGCTGTCTCCCTTGGCACGGCTGGAAAGCGCGGTGCAGCGCGGCGAATTCATCGTGCACTACCAGCCGATCATCGCGCTCGATAGCGGCGCCTGCGTCGGTGCCGAGGCGCTGGTGCGCTGGCAGCAATCCGATGGCGTGCTGATCCCGCCCGACGCCTTCATCCCGCTGGCCGAAGAGAGCGGTCTGATCCTGCCGATCACCGACATGGTGGTGGCCGAAGTCATCCGCGAACTCGGCCCGACCCTGGCGGCGATTCCGTCGCTGCATGTGGCCATCAACGTCTCGGCCGGCGACATCAAGAGCGGCCGCGTGCAGACCGTGCTGGCGCAAGCACTGCGCGGCACCGGCGTGGACAGCGGACAGCTGTGGGTGGAGGCCACCGAGCGCAGCCTGATGGATATCGATGCGGCACGCGCCACCATCACCCATCTGCGCGGCGCCGGCCACACGGTGTCGATCGATGACTTCGGCACTGGCTACTCGAGCCTGCAGTACCTGCAAGGGCTGCCGCTGGATGCATTGAAGATCGACAAGTCGTTCGTGGACACCATTGGCACCCACTCGGCTACCAGTGCGGTGACCTCGCACATCATCGACATGGCCAAGACGCTGAAGTTGCGCACCATTGCCGAAGGCGTGGAGCGCCAGGAGCAACTGGATTATCTACGCGCACATGGCGTGGATCTGGCGCAGGGCTGGCTGTTCTCGCGCGCGCTGCCGGCCACTGGTTTCATCGCGTATCACGCCCTGATGCGCGGCGCCGCACACTGACCGGGGGCGGTGCGCCGCCACACCCTGATCTGAGCCGGCACTGCGCGCCGCCGACCCACCAGGCACAGCGCTGGCCGGTATGCGCAAACGGCAGGCTCGACTCGCAGCGCAGGCCTTCACCGCTGTCGCAAGGCACCGACCGCGCCAGCGCGATGATGCACAACGTCGTATGGCGACCACTTCGCTGACCCAACAAAAAGGGCCGCCAATGGCGACCCTTTTTGAACATGTTGATCAGGCGCTCTGCAAGGCGCTTTCGCGTTGGCGGCGCACCGGCTTGGGCCGGCTCGGGAAGGCGTGGCGCACGATCCGCCACATCACCTGGCCGAACTGACGCGGCAGCGAGCCGGTGTTGTAGTGCTGGCCGTAGCGCGCACAGACCTGCTTCACTTCCACCGCAATCTGCGCGTAGCGATTGGCCGGCAGGTCCGGGTAAAAGTGATGCTCGATCTGGTGGCTCAGGTTGCCCGACAGCACGTTCATCAGCTTGCCGCCGGTGAGGTTCGAGGAACCACGCAGCTGACGCAGATACCAATGGCCGCGCGACTCGTTGCGGATCGACTCCTTCGGGAACACTTCCGCATCGGCGGTGAAGTGGCCACAGAAGATGATCACGAAGGTCCAGATGCTGCGCAGCACGTTGGCGGCGAGATTGCCCAGCAGCACGGTCAGGAAGAACGGGCCGGCCAGCAGCGGGAACACAATGTAATCCTTGAGCATCTGGCGGCCCATCTTGCGGCCCACCGGAAGAAACGAAGCGCGCAGCTCTGCGGCTTTCATCTTGCCGGCAAACCAGCGGCCCAGACGCAGGTCCTGGATCGCCACGCCCCATTCGAACAACAGCGCGAAGAACACCGCCACGAACGGCTGCAGCAGGTAGAACGGGCGCCAGCGCTGCTCGGGGAAGATGCGCAGCAGGCCGTAGCCGATGTCGTCGTCCATGCCGCGCACATTGGTGTAGGTGTGGTGCTTGAAGTTGTGCGTCTTGCGCCAGTTGTCGCCGGTGGCAACGATGTCCCATTCGTAGGTGTTGCCGTTGAGCTGCGGGTCGCCCATCCAGTCGTACTGGCCGTGCATGACGTTATGGCCCAGCTCCATGTTCTCCAGGATCTTGGACAGGGTCAGCAGCACCACGCCGGCAATCCACGCCGGAATCAGCACGCTATGCACGAACGCACCTAAAAACAGCAGCGCACGACCGGCCACGCCGGTCCAGCGCACGGCGGCCACGATGCGGCGGATGTAACGCGCATCGGCAGCGCCGACCTGGCTCTGCACGCGGGCGCGGATGGCATCGAGTTCGTCGCCGAAAGACTGCAGTTCGGCAGCGGACAGGGCACGGTTGTGGACTCGGCTCATGAAGATTCCTTACAGATCCAGGATCAGGTCAGTGCTCGGGGCACTGATGCACAGGCGAACCTGTGCGGTGGGTTCGTTACTACGCTCACCGGTCAACAGGTGGCGCGTGGTGCCGGACTGGCGTGCGCAGGCGCAGCTATTGCAGATGCCCATGCGGCAGCCGTGTTTCGGCCGCAGGCCTTGCGCTTCCAGCCCTTCCAGCAGCGACTGGCCGCGCGGCAGGGTGAGCGTACGGCCGCTGCGTGACAGCTGCACCTGCACCTGACCGGCCTCGCCGTCTTCCAGCGTCGGCACGCTGAAGGCTTCTGCCTGGAACGCGGCTACGCGCCCCTGCAAACGCTCGCGCGCTGCCTGCACAAAACCGCCGGGGCCGCAGACCATGACATGACGGTTGGAAAGATCGGCGATCTGCTCCAACGGATAGGTATCCACGCGCGCAGCCGGCACTTCGTCTTCGCGGGTGGTCAGCAAACGCACGCGCAGGCGCGGATGCGCCGCCGCCAACGCTTCGAATTCTTCGACAAAGCAGGCCTCGTCACGTTGGCGCACCCAGTACAGCAGGTCCACATCCATCGGCATGCCCGCCTGCGCGGCGGCCTGCAGCAGCGCGCGCATCGGGGTGATGCCCGAGCCGGCGGCCAGCAGCAACAAGGGGGTGGGTATGGTCGGCAGCAGCATGTCCCCGAAAGCCGGATCAAGCGAGACCACCGTGCCGATGGCCGCATTGGTTGCCAGGTAGCGACTCACCAGACCGCCCTCGATCGCCTTGACGGTGATCGCCAGGCGGCCATCGGCAAGCACGGTCGGGCTGTAGCTGCGCAGCAGGCGACGGCCGTCGATCTCCACGCCCAGGCTCACGTGCTGGCCGGCCTGCAGGCCCTGCCAGTGGCCGTTGGGCTGCAGCACCAGGGTCACCGCATCACGGCTGGCTGCGGTGCGCGCAACCAGGCGGGCCATCGGCCGCTCCAGGGTCCACAAGGGATTGAGCCGGGTTGCCCAGAAGTCGAACAACTGCGGCGACACCAGCCGGCGCGCCAGGCGCGTCGGCAACGGGGACTTGGACTTGGGGTCAGATGCCAGGTTCATGGATCGCACTATACGCATGCATGCACAGACGTGTATACAGTTGTATATCGACCGAAGGGGCTATGATTCATCCCCACGACCGGCCGCAGCCTCATGACCTCCATCGCCCTGCCTTCCCACGACGCGCCGCCGTCACGCAAGCCGGCGATTTCACGCGAGGATCTGATCGCCGCAGCGCTGTCGCTGATCGGCCCGCACCGCAGCCTGTCCACGCTGAGTCTGCGCGAGGTGGCACGCGAAGCCGGCATCGCGCCCAACAGCTTCTATCGCCAGTTCCGCGACATGGACGAGCTCGCCGTGGCCTTGATCGATCTGGCCGGGCGCTCGCTGCGCACCATCATCGGCCAGGCCCGCCAACGCGCCACCTCCACCGACCGCAGCGTCATCCGCGTCTCGGTCGAGGCGTTCATGGAACAGCTGCGCGCAGACGACAAATTGCTGCATGTGCTGCTGCGCGAAGGTGCAGTGGGCTCGGATGCGTTCAAGCAGGCAGTGGAGCGCGAGCTCAGCTATTTCGAAGACGAGCTGCGCGTGGACCTGATCCGTCTGGCCGCAGCCGACAACGCCAAGCTGCACGCACCGGCACTGGTGTCCAAGGCGATCACCCGGCTGGTATTTGCGATGGGCGCAGTAGCGATGGATTCGCCGCCGGAAAAAGATCCCGAACTGGTCGAACAGATATCGCAGATGCTGCGCATGATCCTGACCGGCGCACGCACGCTGGGTACGCACGGCGGTTGAGTGTGCGTGTGCTTTCGCATCTAAGAACGACGCTGCGACTCGAAATCTGGGTTGTCTTGGAGTGGTTGGATGGCGCGGATAGATCAATTGTGGAGCGGTTGATCTTTCAGCTTTTCTGCAGGGCCCTTGCCGGCCTACCATCGCGGGACACGCCGCAAGTACGTCCGTGTAGCAACTGTGTTGATCAGGGCCTCAACCCGCGACCTTTGAGCGGTTTCCTTCAGGCGCGTTCATCGGTAGGTGCCGGCCGCTGGCCGGCACGC
>NZ_JBEOLS010000039.1:0-48249 GCF_040279205.1 Xanthomonas hortorum | reverse complement strand
AGGTTGGTCATGCTGACATTGCCGCGCTGCGCCGGCAGGCAGTGTTCGATCAGAGAAAATTGTGCTGGCGTGATCTCCATGCACGATAGTTTAATCGCTCGGGCCATTAGTGTTAACAGGCCCTAATAAAACGTCTTGAACGCTGTATTGATGGCGGCAACACGTTCGCGTCACTTGGACGCAGTCGAATGTTTAGGTCAACAGCCTGATTGGTCGAGTGCGCGGTGCCCTCACCGCTCGCGGGACACGCCGCAAGTACGTCCATGTAGGCTCGGTGGCGGCATCCATGCCGCCACACGGTCCCGCAATCGGCAAGGACACCGCACCAGAGAGTTAATCGGTTGCTTTGTTCAAAACCATGCACACCGACCATCTTGATTGGTCCTTGCCCGCCCACCGTCGCGGGACCTTACGCGGCAAGGATGCTGCGTAAGAGCCTACACGACGTACTTGCGGCGTGTCCCGCGAGGGTAGGCGGGCAAGGGCCCTGCAGCCAAACCGCAGATCAGCCGCTCTGCAATCGACTCGCAGTCTGCTTTGCTTAAAACCATGCGCACCGACCATCCCGACTGGTCCTTGCCCGCCCACCCTCGCGGGACCTTACGCGGCATGGATGCCGCGTAAGAGCCTACACGACGTACTTGCGGCGTGTCCCGCGAGGGTAGGCGGGCAAGGGCCCTGCAGCCAAACCGCAGATCAGCCGCTCCACAACCGACGCATCCGCACCGTTCGATTACCTGAGAGCTTGCGCTTCAGCGCCGTGGATGTGCACAAGCCGCATTGGTCAAGGGCGCGATGCAATCACCACAACACACCATCCACCGGCTGCATCGGCTCCGGCGCCTGCTCGCCAATCGCCTGCAATGCATCGATTTCAACCGTGCGGCACATGCTGTCCAGCGGCAGATCGTGGATGGTGTTGGCGAACGGATCGACCAACTCGTCGCCGATCTTGAGCACTGCCAAAAACATCAAGCCCGCAACGGTCGAACCCACCGGTGTGGCGTATTGCAGCGTCTCCACCAGGCCGATCGGCAGCAACACGCAGAACAGCCGCGTAAACAGGTTCGGATAGAAGCGATATTGATACGGCAGCGGCGTATTTTTCAGCCGTTCCATACCGCCTTGTGCGTTGGCGATGTCCACCAGAATGCGCTCGACACTGGCCTGCTGGATGCTGTCGATCCAGCCATCGCGACGCGCCTGCTCCACGCTGCGCCCGGTGTTATCGAGTAGCCCATTGGCGACATTGGTGCGCATGATCACCGAGGCCACCTCATCGGCATCCAGCCGCGATTCCAGCACCGCATCCACTGGCAAACGGCGCAACTGGCAACGCAGCGCATGCACGTACGCGACCTGGCGCAACGCGATCGTGCGCCCCAGCGCTGCGGCTTCCGGCACGGACAATACGCTGATGCTCAGACGTACCAGGTTGCGCGATGCATTGATCATCTGGCCCCACAGCACGCGCCCTTCCCACCAGCGTTGGTAGGTCGAATTGGCACGAAACCCCAGAAACAACGCTAATGCCGAACCGAAGATGGTCAACGGCAACGCCGGCGCGCGGAACGGCAGCACGTAGTAGATGATCGTGATCAACACGTCCCAGACGAACAACACCGCCAGAGTCCGCCAGACCTGGTCGAACACATCGGATACACGCGGTTTGACATCGATGATCAAGGCACACTCCATGGATCGATAACGAGTGACGCCGTTGCGCGCATCCAGTGCATGGATGCCATCGTCAGCGCACTCAAGCGTGGCGAGTGTGCCGCTGCAGCGGTGCAAGCGCGGTGATGGGTCTCACCCGCGCCACAGCATCACCGCGTTACGGCATCCACGCCAGCAAATGATCCAGGCGCCGATGCGGGTCGTCCTGCTGCAACAACGACAGGCGTTGTTGTTCGGTCAGCGGCAGCAGCTCGGCCAACCGCCAACCCACCCAGGCCGCTTGATCCAGCAGGCCAGGCCCGGCCGATGCGAATTCGCCACCCACCTGTTCGAGCATGCGCTCGAGCACGGTGGCCAGCAGGCTGTGCTCGGGGCGCAACTCGTCATCGCTGTCAGGCTCGCACCAACTTACCTCGCCCACGACAAGCCCGTTGTCGCGGATGCGCGAACGCTGCACATGGAAGCGCCGCGTCCCGCGCAAACGCAGTACCAGCACACCGTCGGCACCAACGTCGAAATCCTCGATACGCACTTCGGTGCCGAACGCCGCCGGTGTCGCCGGTACGCCGACTTCTGCGCCATCCAGAATCAGACACACCCCGAAACTGGTGCCGGTGCGGCCGCACTCGCGCACCAGATCCAGATAGCGCCGCTCGAACACGCGCAAGCCCATCGCAGCGCCCGGCAACAGCACGTTGTGCAGCGGAAACAGCGGCAGTGCGCCGCTGTCGGCAGTGGTGGTCATTTCGTTCATCAGGACAGCTGCGCCAGAAAGCGACGCGGCGCGCCGTCGAAGCCGCCATTGGACATAAACACCACATGGTCGCCGGGCTGCGCAATCTCGCCCAGCATGTGCAGCAATGCATCCACGTCGTGCGCCACATGTGCATCACCGCGCACCTGTGCAACGATCGGCGCCGCATCCCAGGCCAATTCGGGCCGATGCAGGAACACCACCGCATCGGCATCTTGTAACGACGGCGCCAACGCCTGCGCATGCGCGCCCAGCCGCATCGAATTGCTGCGCGGCTCCATCGCCACCAGCACACGTGCCGCCCCGACCTTCGCACGCAAGCCCTGCAGCGTGGTCGCAATCGCGGTGGGGTGATGCGCAAAATCGTCGTACACGGTGATGTCGCGCGCCTGCCCCAGCACTTCCAGTCGCCGTTTGACGCTTTGAAAGCGCGCCAGCGCCGGCATGACCGTTGCCGGATCCACGCCCACTGCATGCACGGCGGCCAGCGCCGCCAACCCGTTGAGCACGTTATGTCGCCCGACCAGCGGCCAGTGCACCTGGCCGATCTCCACACCGCGATGCAGTACCGCAAACACGCTGCCATCGCCGGCGATCAAGCGTGCGCTCCACTCCAGCGCTGCATCGAAACCGAAGCGCTCCACCGGCGTCCAGCAGCCCATCGCCAGCACTTCGGCCAGGCGCGCATCTTCGCCGTTGACGATCAGCCGCCCGCGCGCCGGTACCGTGCGTACCAGATGATGAAACTGGCGCTGGATCGCGGCCACGTCGGGAAAAATGTCCGCATGGTCGTATTCCAGGTTATTGAGGATCGCCACCAGCGGCCGGTAGTGCACGAACTTGCTGCGCTTGTCGAAAAACGCGGTGTCGTATTCGTCGGCTTCCACCACGAATTCGCGCCCCTGCCCCAACCGCGCCGACACGCCGAAGTCTTCGGCCACCCCGCCGATCAAAAAGCCCGGCGCACGCCCGGCCGACTCAAGCAGATAGCTCAAAATGGTGGTGGTCGTAGTCTTGCCATGGGTACCGGCAACGGCCAGCGTGTCGCGACCCGGCAGCACCTGCTCGGCCAGCCACTGCGCACCGGAGGTGTAGCGACGCCCCGCGTCCAGCACCGCTTCCACGGCCGGGTTGCCGCGCGACAAGGCATTGCCGATGACTACATCGGTGGCATCGGCCGAAATATTGGACGGCGCGTAGCCCTGCGCCAGCGCGATCCCGAGCGTTTCCAGCTGCGTGGACATCGGCGGATAGATGGCCTGGTCGCTGCCCTCTACCGGCCAGCCCAGCTCGCGCGCAAGGGCGGCGACACCGCCCATGAAGGTCCCGGCGATGCCGAGGATGTGGAGTTTGGTCATGCCGCACATTGTCGCCGATCGCCGGAGTTACTGGACATTCCGATCCATCGCCAACGGCGCTGTCAGGAAACTCCTACCGTACTGTCGGGAATTTCCCGATATGCGAACCTCGTCACATATCTCACTATGCTGAACGCCAGTCGCAGCACCCTTTTGGTCCTACTCCCCAAGTGGCCAAAATCCCCAGGGGGCTCATGCTGTCGGGGCTCTGAGCAAGCCCATCACTGGCGTTATTCCGCCCCGGCCGTCTTGTACGACCGGGGTTTTTCTTTTTGCGGCGGTGCACATGCAAAAAGCCGCGCAGCCTGATGGCGCGCGGCCTTGTGAACCAGGTGCGTGGGCCAGGCGTCGCGCCCGGCCCCAGCCGACTCAGCGGCCCAGCGCCTTGCTGATGCGCTCGAGCACTTCGTCCAGCGAACCCACGCCATCGACGCGCGCCAGCTTGCCGCGCTGCTCGTAGAAGCCGATCACCGGTGCGGTGGAATCGGTATAGACCTGCAGGCGCTTGCGTACTGACTCGGGGTTGTCGTCTTCGCGGCCCTCGGCCTTGGCACGACCGGCGATGCGCTCGACCAGCAACTCGCTGGCGACATCCAACTGCACCACTGCATCCAACGGCTGACCGATCTTGCCGAGCAATTCGTCCAGCGCATTGGCCTGCGCCACGTTGCGCGGATAGCCGTCGAGGATGAACCCCTTGGCGACATCGGCCTGGCCGAGCCGCGCCTCCAGCATGCCGAGCAGAATTTCGTCGGACACCAGATCGCCGCGTGCCATCACTTCCTTGGCCTTCAGGCCCAGCGGCGAGCCAGCGGCCACTTCGGCACGCAGCAGATCGCCGGTGGAAATATGCGGGATCTCAAACGTGTCTTTGAGCCGTGTCGCCTGGGTGCCCTTGCCCGAACCGGGCGGTCCCAACAGAACCAATCGCATCAGTGGACTCCACTTTCGAATAAAAACGCGTTGCGGTTGGCGGCGTTAGACTCAGGTCTTCGCCAGCGCTGACCGTATGGTCGTGCAGCTTACCGCATCCGGGGAATGTCCCGGCACTGTCCCCTGCGCCATGCCCCCATTGAGGAGCCCGTCCCCTATGACCACTGGCAACTTGTTGTATGCCCAATCCGGCGGCGTTACCGCCGTCATCAACGCCACCGCCGCCGGTGTGATCACCGAGGCGCGCGCGCGCAAGATCAAGGTGCTAGCCGCACGCAACGGCATCCTGGGCGCATTGCGCGAGGAGCTGATCGACACCTCGAAAGAATCCGCCGCCGCGATCGCCGCACTGGCGCAGACTCCCGGCGGCGCATTCGGCTCGTGCCGCTACAAGCTCAAATCGCTGGAAGAAGACAGCGCCAAGTACGAGCGCCTGCTCGATGTGCTGCGTGCGCACGACGTGCGCTGGTTCCTCTACAACGGCGGCAACGACTCGGCCGATACCGCGTGGAAGGTCTCGCAACTGGCCAAGACCTACGGCTACCCGCTGCACTGCATCGGTGTGCCCAAGACCATCGACAACGATCTGGCGGTGACCGACACCTGCCCCGGCTTCGGCTCGGCGGCCAAATACACCGCAGTGTCGGTGCGCGAGGCGGCACTGGATGTCGCCGCCATGGCCGACACCTCGACCAAGGTCTTCATCTACGAGGCGATGGGCCGCCACGCCGGCTGGCTGGCCGCTGCCGCAGGCCTGGCCGGCCAGGGCCCGGACGAGGCGCCGCAGATCATCCTGCTGCCCGAACGCGCCTATGACCAGGCGGTGTTCCTGGCCAAGGTGAAACAGGTCGTCGAGAAGGTCGGCTGGTGCGTGGTCGTTGCCAGCGAAGGCATCCAGGATGCACGTGGCAGCTTCGTCGCCGACGCAGGCGGCGCAACCGACTCGTTCGGGCATGCGCAACTCGGCGGCGTGGCCTTGTTTCTCGCGGCGCAAGTCAAGCAGGAACTCGGCTACAAGGTGCACTGGACGCTGCCTGATTACCTGCAACGCTCCGCACGTCACCTCGCCTCCAAGACCGACTGGGAGCAGGCTCAGGCCGTCGGCAAGGCCGCGGTGCAATACGCGCTAAAGGGTATGAACGCGGTGATCCCGGTGATCGAACGCGTCAGCGACGCACCATACCGCTGGAAGATCGTGCCCGCCCCGCTGCACAAGGTGGCCAACCACGAAAAGAAGATGCCGCCCAGCTTCCTGCGCAAGGACGGCTTCGGCATCACCGAGCGCGCCCGCCGCTATTTCGCCCCATTGATAAAGGGCGAAGCTCCGCTGGCCTACGGCAGCGATGGCCTGCCGAAGTATGTAAGCCTGAAGAATGTGGCGGTAGCGAAGAAATTGCCTGCTTGGGAGGGCTGAGCTTCAGGTGTTGCCAGGCGGAAGAATCCATCGCTTCCATCGAGAGGACCGCATGCGTAACCTGCCCTAGCCTTCTCAGCATACTTTTGCAGAAAGCCGAGAGCAAAAGGCATCGGTGGATTAGCTGATTCCGCCAATGGAGCCTGGCAGCAAGAACTCGCTTGATTGCGCAATCACTTCAGCGCTACATCGTAGCGTTCGAAGCCGACCAAAAGACAAAACAGCGCATCCCAACATTGCCGGGGTGCGCTGTTTTTAGTATCTCGAAACGAAACAGAATCGCTCGTTTACTGACAAGCCTTGCCTTCCACCGTCATCTGCGCAGCAAACATCGGCACCTGCGGCATCTTTCCAGCGGCGGCCTGTTGCTTGGCGTCTTCCAGATAGATGCGTGACTGGCCTTGGCCATCGAGTTGCGGCTTTGCCTCCATCGGCTTGCGCCAGATGCGCACCACGGCCTGCTGCGCCGGGCAGGCGGCGCTCGGGACGCGGATCACGTCGTTGAAGATCCAACCCGATGCGACGCTGGGCGTGGCCTTGGCGAAATCCACGAAGCGTGCGCGTGGCTGGCAGGTCGGGCTGCTACGCACGACCGAGAAGGTGTATGGCTGCGCAGCGTTGCCTGTGAACACGCCTTCCAGACGAGCGCAGGCTTCTGGAATCTGGCGCAGGGTGTGTACGGCACCGACCGCTTGCGCGGTGCCCGCTGCACGCTGTTTCAACTCCGGCGTTGGCTCAGCAGCAAGCGCGTAGCTGGTGAGCAACAAGGCTGCAATCGTCACGGCAGACTTCGACGCGGCATAGTTCGACATACACACTCCTGGATCGGGTCGATCACGTTGGGCCGCAGGCTGTCACGCCGCGACTGAACAACGTGCCAAAACCGTGGTGGTGGCGGCCTCACAAGGTGCGGCGCATACTCGGCCGCGATCCGGCCACATGAACATCGCGACGCGCGTTACGGTCATTGTGGCCGTCGAGTCCGTATTCGCCAGTCCACTCGCTGCGTGCATCGCCCTTGGTTCGTCCCGACCGGACGACATCCATTCTCTTGGGAGGGGTCATGCTGGAACATTACGGATTACTGCTTGCACTGGGTTGTGCGGTCCTGGCAATCGTCTATGGAATTGTGTCGGCACGCTGGGTGATCGCGCAGCCGAGTGGTAACGCACGCATGCAGGAGATCGCTGCCGCGATCCAGGAAGGGGCGCGCGCTTATCTCAATCGACAGTACCTCACCATCTCGATCGCAGGCGGCGTGCTGTTCGTGTTGGTCGGGCTGTTTCTGAGCTGGTACACCGCGGTGGGTTTTACGATCGGCGCGGTGCTGTCGGGGCTGGCCGGCTATATCGGCATGAGCGTGTCGGTGCGCGCCAATGTGCGCACCGCCGAGGCCGCGCGGCATGGCATCGGCAAGGCAATGGATGTGGCCTTCCGCGGCGGCGCCATCACAGGCATGCTGGTGGTGGGTTTGGGATTGCTCGGCGTGGCCGGTTATTACGCGGTGCTGCAGGCGATGGGCCTGCCGCTGGAGCAAAACCTCCACGCACTGGTGGGGCTGGCGTTCGGGTCTTCGCTGATCTCGATCTTCGCGCGCCTGGGTGGCGGTATCTTCACCAAAGGTGCGGACGTGGGTGCGGATCTGGTCGGCAAGGTCGAAGCCGGCATTCCCGAGGACGACCCGCGCAATCCGGCGGTCATCGCAGACAACGTTGGCGACAACGTCGGTGACTGCGCAGGCATGGCAGCGGATCTGTTCGAAACCTATGCCGTTACCGTGATCGCCACGATGTTGCTGGGCAGTCTGACGCTGGCCGACACCGGGCCGCATGCGGTGCTGTATCCGCTGGTACTCGGTGGCGTGTCGATCATCGCCTCGATCGTGGGTGCGGGCTGCGTCAAGGTCAAAGCCGGTGGCTCGATCATGGGCGCGCTCTATAAAGGCGTGATCGTCTCAGGCGTGCTGGCCGCACTCGCCTACTGGCCAGTCACCCAGACGCTGATGCGCGACAACATCCATGGCGCGACGTCGTTGTATGTGTGCGCATTGATCGGCCTGGTGCTCACCGGCCTGATCGTCTGGATCACCGAGTACTACACCGGCACCCAATACAAGCCTGTGCAGCACGTGGCTGCGGCGAGCACCACCGGCCATGGCACCAACATCATCGCCGGGCTTGGCATCTCGATGAAATCCACTGCGCTGCCGGTGATTGCGGTGTGTGCGGCGATCTGGGGTGCGTTTTATTTCGGCGGGCTGTACGGCATTGCGACCGCCGCCACTGCGATGTTGTCGATGGCCGGCATGATCGTCGCGCTGGATGCGTACGGGCCGATCACCGACAACGCCGGCGGCATCGCCGAAATGGCCGAGCTGCCACCGGAAGTGCGCGCCATCACCGACCCGCTGGATGCGGTGGGCAACACCACCAAAGCGGTGACCAAAGGCTATGCGATCGGCTCGGCGGCGCTGGCCGCCTTGGTGCTGTTTGCCGACTACACCCACAACCTGCAGGCGGCCAATCCCGGCGAAGTCTTCGCCTTCGATCTGTCCGACCACACGGTGATCATCGGCTTGTTGATCGGCGGGCTGATCCCCTACCTGTTCGCGGCGATGGCGATGGAAGCGGTGGGACGCGCGGCAGGCGCAGTGGTCGAGGAAGTCCGCCGCCAGTTCCGCGAGATCCCGGGAATCATGGCCGGCACTGCCAAACCGCAATACGACCGCGCAGTCGACATGCTGACCCGCTCGGCGATCCGCGAAATGATCGTACCTTCGCTGTTGCCGGTCGTGGTGCCGATCGTGATCGGCCTGCTGCTCGGGCCACGTGCGCTGGGCGGGCTGTTGATCGGCACGATCGTCACCGGCCTATTCCTGGCGATCTCGATGACCACCGGCGGCGGTGCCTGGGACAACGCCAAGAAGTACATCGAAGACGGCCACTTTGGTGGCAAGGGCAGCGAAGCCCACAAGGCTGCGATCACCGGCGACACAGTCGGCGATCCGTACAAGGACACCGCAGGGCCGGCGATCAATCCGTTGATCAAGATCATCAACATCGTGGCCTTGCTGCTGGTGCCTTTGCTTTAGTGCGTTCCATGCCTTCTGAACGTGTGCAACCCGGCGTCAAGCAAGCAGGCCTCCAGCATCTTGGCCGGTGACGACGGATGACGGAGTAAAGCGCGGCTGATGCGGTTATCGCAGCACTCCGCTGCCATTGACATGCGACCGGGCCGGCAGCAGATAGGAGCTGCGCGAGATGCGCAGCTCCACCTGTCACACGCTCAAAGGCAGCCGATCAGGCCGTCATAAATCGGCGGCGCGCCGTTCGGCAGCGGCTCGAACAGCGGGTTGGTCACCGCCAAGGTGCGATACATCTCGTCCAGACCGGTCCCGGCCTTCAACGGCGCCGTGCAACGCCAGACCCGGCTATCGGAACGCAGGTACCCGCTGCGGGGATCGACGCTGATCTCGCTGGCGCCGAAGGTCCAGATGCAGCTGCGCACCATACCGGTCACCCGATGCACCGAGCAGCGGAAGCGTAGCGGCTGATAGTCGCTGAATTCGCCACCGCAAAAGGTGTCGCCGCAAATATTGTCGAAATCGCGTTCCAGCCGCTGCTCCAGATCGACGAACGCCTCCCAGCCTTCGCCATTGGCGGGCCAGTCCACCGCGTCGACGAAGGTCGGCGGCGGTGTTGCCGCGGCGGCAACCTGGGCGAACACCGACAGCAGCAGGACAACGAGCAAACGTGCGAGCTTGGACATGGCAATTCCCTTGCAGTGGATGAGCCTGCAGCGTGCGCCGCGCCTTTGGCCGCAACGATCGGGGAGCTGCTCATGATGAATGCGGACTATGCCGCATGCCGGGGTCGGCGCATTGCCCATTCAGTGTCGCTGCACCGCAACAGCCGAACGCGTAGAATCGCGCTCCACACACTGCTGAAGCCTCGGAGCTACGCGCATGGGACTGGAACTGGTCACCGCCGGCAAGAATCTGCCGGACGAAATCAACGTCGTCATCGAGATCCCCAAGGATTCCGAGCCGGTCAAGTACGAAGTGGACAAGGCCAGCGGCGCGATCTTCGTCGACCGCATCCTGTCGACCCCGATGCGTTACCCCTGCAACTACGGCTACGTACCCAACACCTTGTGTGGCGATGGCGACCCGGCCGATGTGCTGGTGGTGCTGCCGCTGCCGCTGGTGCCTGGCTCGGTGGTGCGTTGCCGTCCGGTGGGCGTGCTGCGCATGAGCGACGAAGCCGGTAGCGACGAGAAGATCCTGGCCGTGCCGATCGAGAAGATCTTCTCCGGCTATGCGCACATCGAGGACATCAATCAGGTGTCCAGTCACTGGATGGAGCGCATCGGCCACTTCTTCGAGCATTACAAGGACTTGGAGAAGGGCAAGTGGGTCAAGCTGGATGGCTGGGGCGGCGCGGCCGAGGCCAAGCGCATCCTGGTGGAGTCGGTGGAACGCTACAATTCCGACGCAGCCTGATCGATCGAGCGTGATGCAGTCCTGCAGATGCAGGGCGATCGGGATCACGCTTTTCGCGTGATCCCGGTGACCGCCGTCGGCAGATTGGGTACATTGCCGACAGCGTATGACCGGTGTCTGTCGCCGGTGACTCTTGGGGAAGTGTCTTGCGTATTCTGTTTGTTGGGGACGAAGCCAGCCTTCCGTCCGACCTGAGCGACTATGTCTCTGATCTGGGCGATCAGTGGCAGGCGCAGCAAGTGGCCGACGGAAATTCGGCGATCGAAGCTGCCGCATTATCGCCGTTCGATGCCGTCATCGTTGCACCGGTGCTGCCCGATCTCACTGCCGCCACGTTGCTGGGGCAAATCCGTACGTTGCGCCCGGACACCATTCGTATCGCGTTGATCGATGCGCAGGATGGCCAGCGCACCCCGCCGGCCCGCATCATCGGGGTGGCCCATCGCTTCCTGCCGATGCCGCTGGCACCGGAAGTCCTGCTTGAGGCGGTCACCAGCCTGGAAGAGCTGCGCGATCTGCTCACCAATCCGCGCTTGCGCGCCGCGATCGGGCGGATCGAGAAGCTACCGTCGCCACCGCATCTGTATCTGAGCCTGATGCACGCGCTGGAAGAAGACGAAGGCGCCGACGCGGCCGACATCGCCAAGCTGATCGCCGGCGACCCGGCGATTGCCGCAAAGGTGCTGCAGCTGTGCAATTCGGCATTTTTCTCCGGTGGCCGCAGCATCACCGATCTGCGCACAGCGGTAACACGTCTGGGCGTGGCGACGCTGCGCGACCTTGTGCTGGCCAGCGAAGTATTTTCGGTGCAGACCCTGACCCCGGCCGAGCGCAATGCGATGCAGCGCCGCGCCCTGCTCTCTTCGCGTCTGGCTGCAAAAGTGTTGCCACCGACCAGTGCAGAACTCGGCTCCACCGCCGCACTGCTGGCCGATATCGGCCTGTTGCTGCCCGGCGTGCGCGACGAGCGCGAACCGCCGGCCGAAGGCGGCGACGAGCGCCTGGGCCACACAGAAGCGGGCGCGTACCTGCTCGGCCTGTGGGGCCTGCCGATGCCGATCATCGAAGCGGTGGCCTTCCATCGCCACCCGCAGCGCTCCAGCCTGCGCAGCTTCTGGGTGACCGGCGCGGTGCATGTCGCCACGGCACTGGCCAGCGGCGAAGCCGTGGACGAAGAGTATCTGTCCAAGGTGGGCGTGATCACGCGCCTGCCGAAGTGGCGCGAGCAGGCCGAGACGTTGTTGGGGCTCGCCGAGGCTTAAAACCAAGGCGCTACTGCTGATGTAGCAAGCCGATATAACAAGAAGGGCGCGACATGGTCGTGCCCTTATTCTTTGGCTGTTTCCAGCTGTTTTTCCAGGCCATTTTCTTGAATAACTGGCTACAAAACACAGCGAATATAGCTGTCGCTCGCCCCGCATTGCTCGCGCACAGACAAAAAAAACGGGCCTTTCGGCCCGTCTTTTTTGTCACCTTACGACGCTTCGATGATCAGAAGCGCTGGTTGTACTGCACGAACAGGAAGCGGTCGTAATCCAGCATCGGATCGATCGCCGCAGTGCTGCTGTTGGTGATCGAGTAGGTCACCGGCGGCTGCTTGTTCCAGATGTTGCGGGCACCGACGGTCACGCTGCCATCCCACGGAGCCTGCCAGGTGACAGAGACGTCCTGGTAGGAGATCGAGCCCTTCTTGTTGGAACCGGTGCCACCGCCCCAGCCCGGATTCGGGGTCTGGTAGTTCGGGTTGTTGCACTCGATGCCTGCCGCTGCATCCCAGCAGTAATCACGGAAACCACCGTAGTAACGCAGGTTCCAGTTGGCCGACAACGCACCCAGCGACCAGTCCAGACCCAAGGTGGCACGCACGCGCGGGAAGTTCCAGTAGCCGGCGGAGTTTGCCCACTCGGCACCGGCTTCTGCCTGCGACTTGTAGGTGGCCAGGTAGTTGGTGTCCAGGTTGACAGCGAACTTGCCGTACGCGGTTTCCGGCATGCGGTAACGCACACCGAAGTTGTAGCCTTCGGTTTCCAGACGGCCCAGGTTGACGTTGCCGCGGCTCAGCGTGGTGACCTGCCCGGTGACCGCGTCGCGACCGTAGTCGGCGCAGTAGCTGGCCAGGCTGTTGAGGTAGCAGTTGTTCAACACATCATTGGCCGTCAGCGACGTGATGATGTTGGAGATCGAAATGCGGTACCAATCCAGCGAGAAGTCCAGGCCCTGCACCCAATGCGGGCTGTACACCATGCCCACGGTGCGGGTGATGCTGTATTCCGGCTCAAGCTCGGCATTACCCACGCCCGAATTGAACGGCGCATTGCCCTGCACGTCGCGACGCGTCACCGGGTTGCCTGCAGTATCGGTCTGACGGAAACCAGCCGGCAAGCCTTCGCCTGCGCAGCGCGCTGCCACACCCGCATTGCCCAGCGAACCGAAGGTCGCATCGCACGGATCGGTGAAGGTATCGAACGTCTGCGAGCCGCCACCGAAGGTGTCCGACAGGGTCGGCGCACGGAACCCGGTGCCGTAGGTACCGCGCACCAGCAGATCGTCGATCGGCTTCCAGGTGAAGCTGAACTTGCTGTTGGTGGTGTCGCCGAAGCGACTGTAGTTGCTGTAACGCGCGGCCACGTCGAACGACAGTTCCTTGGCGCCCGGCAGATCCTTCAGCACCGGAATCAACAGCTCCAGGTAGGCTTCGTTGGTCTGGTAGCGACCTTCGGTTGCCTGTGCGGCCAGATCGGTGGTGTAACCGGCGCTGGACAGCTGATCCGGATAGTCGTAACCGCTGATTTCGCGGTGTTCGACGCCTGCGGCGAAGCCCAGTTCACCGGCCGGCAGGTCAAACAGGCCACCGGTAACGTTGGCGGTCCACTGCTTGCTCAGGCTCTGCTGCGTCGACTGACCCAGTGCATTGATGTACTGCAGCGCGTTCGGTGTGGAGGCCGAAGGGCCACCCAGGATGTTGAACGGGGTGCACTGGCCCAGCGCGTTGCTGGTGCCCAGCGGCAGCGGGCTGGCAGCCGTACCGCACTGCACCTGACCCTGTGCATTGAGGAACGACGGGCCCAGCGCCTTCTGCAACGCCAACAGGTTGATGTTGCCGCGCGAAACCTGCGTCACATCGTACTTGTTGTAGTTGAAGCCCACGTCCCAGTTCCAGCCGTGGCTACCCACGTCGAACACGCCTTCCAGCGCTGCATCGAAATGCAGGGTCTTGACGTTGCTTTCGGTGGTGCGCGGCAGTTCGACCGTGCGGCGGAACCAGCTGGTGATGTCCTGGCCGACCGGGTTGTAGTAGCTGCTGCCGCTGATCGCCACCGGAAACTGCGGCTGCGAAGAGGCCTGCAGCGGGTAGCCGGCGATCTGACGGTTCGAGTCGCGCTCGGAGTACATCGCCGTCGACTTGAAGGTGATGCTGTCGGTGATGTTGTAGCTGCCGGTGGTGAAGATCGACTTGTTGCGGCTGGACTGCTGCAACATCATCTGGTCGACGGAGTTGTAATAGTCGTCGGTGGTGATGTCGTTGTGGTAGTTAGCGATGTTGCGCGAATCGGCACCCACGCCACGGCCGTCGAACGAACCGGTGTGGTTGAGGATGTAGGTTTCACCATTGGAGGTGAAACGACCCCACGGGCCGGTCGCGCTCAGGCTGTCTTCGATGTGGTTCGGGCCGGCCGAGTAACGGGTCAGCGCGCGATCCTTGGCCCACACGGGATCTTCGTTGGTGTAGTTGGCGCCGAACACCAGCGACGCACGGTCGGTGGTGGTGCCGGCGGTGAAGGAGTACTGCTCCTTGGAACCGTCGCCACGACCGTTCTGGCCAAAATACGCCGAGGCTTCTGCACCGTCGTAGTTCTGGCGCAGGATGATGTTGACCACACCGGCCACGGCGTCGGAGCCGTAGATCGCCGAGGCGCCGTCCTTCAGCACTTCGATGCGCTCGATCAACGAGCTCGGGATGGTGGACATGTCGGTCAGGCCGTTCAGGCTACTGGTCCAACGCTTGCCGTTCACCAGCACCAGGGTGCGGTTCTCGTTCAGGTTATACAGGTTGACGTATTGGCCGCCCTGCTCCGGGTCGGAGGTCAGCACTGCAGCCTTGCTGTAGGTCTGGGTGCCGGCAATCGACAGGTTCTGGAGGATGTCGCCAACGCTGACCAGACCCGACTTCTGAATGTCCTGCTGGGTGACGGTGAACACCGGCTGTGCGGTTTCAACGTCGACCGAGCGGATGCGCGAGCCGGTGATTTCAATGCGGTCCAGCGTCGTGGTCGACGGGGCGGACTGCTCTTGTGCATTGGCGGCAAAAGCCGGCGTCAACGCGATCGCAATACCGGCGGGCAACAGGCCCAGCCGCACTGCGGAGGTGCGAAGGTTCATCAATCTCTCCAGGGTTCGTTAGTGGCGCGTTAAGCGCCCCCGTGCAAATTACGATTGCGTGAACATCGTCGCTTTGCGCGTCACGTTCCGTGGCTTTGCCGAATCTGGCGGATTTGTCGTTTGGTCGCGATAACGCGATGCGGAGACACCGAAGCGCGCACGAAACGCACGTGCGAAGCTGCAGCAATTGTCGAAGCCGCTTGCCGCCGCAACCTCGCCGATCATCATCGAGGTATCGCGCAACAAATCGGATGCACGCTCCAGGCGCAGACGTGCAGACAAGGCCTGCGGACTCTCTTCGTACAGGCTCTGAAACGTCTTGGAGACATACCAACTGGAGAAGTTGGTCAGCTGCGCCAGCTCGGCAATGCGCACCACGCGGTCGCTGTTGCCTTCCAGATACATGCGTGCGCGCTGCATACGGCCAAACACCTGACGGCGACGGCTACGCGAGCGACCCGGGCAGCGCTGCTCCTGTTCGATGAAATCGCGCTGCATCGCCGCCAAGTGCAGCAGCAACGGACGCGCCGGCGCACTGCCGCTTTGTGCGGCCGCATTGCGCCATAAACGCAGAGCGATGCGCAGATCGCTACGCGAGAGCTGGCTGCGACCTGGATACAAGGTCGCATCGGTCAACTCGGACAACGATTGCAGGCTTTCACTATCCAGGCTGACACCGACACAGAGTGCGTTGCGGTCCGCTTGTACCGTGGGATGGGAGTCCTTGTCGAAGGCGATCCAGTCGCCGGCACGCAGACGGAAGCGCCCTTCCTTGGATTCCACCCATGCGCGGCCACGCAACTGCACCCACAACGTAAAGGTGGTGGCCATGGTGCGGATGCTGCCCAGACGCGAGACCGCCAGACAGGTCGTCGATGTCGACTCGCTCGCACCATCCAGTGAAAGTGCGAGCCCGCGATCTGCGGTGATGACCTGTTGCATGGTGGCAGCCCCCTGTACAAAAGAAGGCGTAGTGTTTTGCCGAATCTGGCGCGAGTCAGGAAGTTATGACGAAGGTGTGCCGAAATTGACACGAAGCCTTTCCGAAAAACTTACGAAGCCAATTTCCCGAGTAAGAACAACGCGTTGGAGATGAAACCGGTGGTCACCGCCGTACGTTGCGGCAATGGCATGAAGGCAATCGCGCTGCCGTCTTCTTCTGCCAACGCCACGTACATCGCGCCACTGCGCTGGTCCACGCTGAAGCCGTTGATGGTGGTGAATTTGCTCACATCCAGACACTGCCCGTGCCCGCTGCGCAAGTCGCTGTCATGCGTGGCACAGCTGTCGTTGGACGACAGGTAATGCAGTTGGCCGTGGGCTCCCGGTGCCCAACTGCGATAACGCCAGCGCGATGGCTGTCGGGAATCGATCGACTGCAAGGTCTGGGCTGCCAAGGTCGGCGCGATCTGCCATAAGCCGCCACCGGTCAGGCGCGTCAGCAGTACCTGCCCGGTGATGCGGTCCAGGCGCAACTGCGAGACGTCCTGCAGCGATGCGATCGCACGCCACGGACTGCTGCGTCTGTCGTACAGGGTGGCGAAGGTGTGCCCGTCTTCTGCCGCAGCGAGCACCAGCAATTGATTGGGATCGGGAAGGTGAATCGCCTGCAACGGCCGCGGTTGCGGCACCGGCAGACGCACCACCTTTCCGCTGCTCGGGGTGACCTCGAACAACGCCGCATGCCCGTCCGCATCGCTACCGCTGACCAGCACGTGCTGCGAATCGGCCGACCAATCGGCGGCCTGACGCGAATCCGGCCGCAGCCCTTCGATCAAACGCACCGAACCGGGCTTGCCAACATCGCCCCACCACAGCCCATACGCCCCGGAACGATTGGAGGCGAAGATCAGCTGGCGCCCGTCCGGCGCGATCATCGGCTGGTCGTCGCGACCGCTGGAGGGGAACAGGCGGCGCCGGATGTAACCGCCATTCATCGGGTCGCGAATGACCTGGTAGACGCCGAATTGCGGTTTGCGTTGCACGAACACCAGATGGTTGTGTGCCACGTCCGGCGCCTGGGCATCGTCCACGCCCAGGTCGTGCAGGCTGCGGTCGCGCAGATCGAGTTGATACAAGCGCGCCTCGCTGTCCACACGGCGCCCGAAAATCAATCCGCTGCCATCCGGCAACCAGCTCCAGCCACGGATATCGGCGTTGTCGTGAGTGAGGCGCTCGGCGGTGCCGCCGGTTGCAGGGATGCGCCATAGATCGCCCAGTTGTGGATTCCGCAGGAACACGATCCAGTGCCCGTCCGGCGAATAGCGCGGTGCGTAATCGAAATCCTGCGGCTGCGCGCTGTAGACCAGTGGCTGCCACTGCCCGGTTTCCAGATCCAGGCGGCGAATGCGCGGTGCGCCCTGCGCGCCGGTCATGCTGCCGAACAACAAGCCGCGGCCGTCTGGCGACCAGCTGAAACTCAGCATGTCCGCACCATCGCAACGCACCACTTCACGTGCGGCAGCTGGGCCGTTTGCGGCGGCGATCATGATGCGACAGCTGCCATCCGGGGCCTGCCGTGAGAAAGCGATTTCGCGACCATCCGGCGACCAGGCCGGCAGTCGATCAGAGATGCCCGCCGCTGGCGTGTCCAGCACCCGCGGATAGGCGTTATTGGTGGTCTTGACCAGGATCGAGGTGCCGGCGCGGTCGCTGGTCAGCGAGGCGTAGGCCACCATCGCCCCATCCGGCGACAAGCTTGGTGTGAGATCGAAACCGCCACCTGCGGTGATGATCTGGTACGGGCGTTTTGGGCTGCCCAGCACGGCGGACGCTGCCGTGGCGCCCTCCACTGGCGCTCGCAGCCACAGCGTGTGCGCAACCAGTCCGAGCAGCACCAGCAAGGCCACCGCGGTGATCACCAACGCTATCCGGCGGCGTTTACGCGATACATCTGGCGTTATGGCCGACGGTGCTGCGTAGCGCTCGCTGGTAGCCTCAGGTTGCTGCGACGAGGCCATGTCAGTGACCGCAGGGGACGCATCGACATCGGTCTGTAGACCGCTCGACGGCACTGCAGCAAGCGCGCCTGCAACCGCATGCCTTGAAACGTCGGCCGGCGCTTCCCACACCACCGGCGCCATCAGGCGATAGCCGGTCTTGGCGATGGTCTCGATATGCTCGGAGCGTTGCCCCCCGTGACTGGCGAGTGCCTTGCGCAATTGGGTGACTGCCTGGGTCACCACATCGTTGCTCGGCAAGGTGCTGGGCCAGACCTCGGCGAGCAACTGCTCGCGCGTCACCACCTGCCCTGGCTGCCGGGCCAGGGTCAGCAACACCGCCAAGGATTTCGGCGCCAGCCGTGGCGCCCTCTTCGCACCAGGAGCGTGCACTTCGCGCGAGGCGATATCGACCACGCACTGACCGACACGCAGCCGGCCCGATGGCATTGCATTAGCGGAAGAAACACTCATCGGCAACAGAACGCATCGGCATGCAAGGACGACAAAGAACGCATCACGCACATTGCGCGAAGCGCCAAATTCAGCAAAGGACCACGACCAACTGTGTCATGCATCCAATTGGTGCAAATTTTACGCTAAGCCTCGTTGCTTCCTACGACAGGTGGCGACGTCAGGCTCTCTCTCTCTCGCCGACGAATTCAAATAATTACGACGTTCCCCTTCGCGCCTCTGGCGCGATTTTTTTATCTGCGATTCAGGTAAATGCCCTGAGATGTTGATGCCCTGTAACCGCTTGCAGGCAGGCCGCGCCACGGCACTTGCGCACCGCGACGCGTTCTGTCTAATGCGAAGCTGAATTTTTCTTAAGCAGCCTTCCGATTGCGTGGCCGACACTCACTGCACACAGGTGTCACAACGCGCGATACACCTGCGCGCCCTGCGCGAGAAACTGCACCGACTTCTCTTCCATGCCAGCAGACAAGGCATGCGCTTCGCCCATGCCATGCTCGGCCGCGTAATCGCGCACGTCCTGGGTGATCTTCATCGAACAGAAGTGCGGGCCGCACATCGAACAGAAGTGCGCCAGCTTGTGCGCATCCTTGGGCAGGGTTTCGTCATGGAACTCCTTGGCCTTTTCGGGATCCAGGCCGAGATGGAACTGGTCGTCCCAACGGAATTCGAACCGCGCCTTGCTCAAGGCGTTGTCGCGCACCTGCGCACCGGGATGGCCCTTGGCCAGGTCGGCCGCATGCGCGGCGATCTTGTACGCCATGATGCCGTCGCGCACATCCTGCCGGTTGGGCAATCCAAGATGCTCCTTCGGCGTGACATAGCAGAGCATCGCGGTGCCGAACCAGCCGATCATCGCCGCGCCGATCGCGCTGGTGATGTGGTCGTAGCCGGGCGCGATATCGGTGGTCAGCGGCCCCAGGGTATAGAACGGCGCTTCGCCGCATTCGCGCAGCTGCTTGTCCATGTTCTCCTTGATCAGCTGCATCGGCACATGCCCCGGCCCTTCGATCATGGTCTGCACGTCGTGCTTCCACGCCAGTTTGGTCAGCTCGCCCAGCGTTTCCAGCTCGCCGAACTGCGCTGCATCGTTGGCATCGGCAATGCAGCCCGGGCGTAAGCCATCGCCCAGCGAAAACGCCACGTCATAGGCCTTCATGATCTGGCAGATGTCTTCGAAGTGGGTGTAAAGAAAGTTTTCCTTGTGATGGGCCAGGCACCACTTGGCCAGGATCGACCCACCGCGCGAGACGATACCGGTGACACGCTTGGCCGTCAGCGGCACGTAGCGCAACAGCACACCGGCGTGGATGGTGAAGTAATCCACGCCTTGTTCGGCCTGCTCGATCAAGGTGTCGCGAAAGATCTCCCAGGTGAGTTCTTCGGCGCGCCCGTCGACCTTTTCCAGCGCCTGATAGATCGGCACCGTGCCGATCGGCACCGGCGAGTTGCGGATGATCCACTCGCGCGTTTCATGGATGTGCTTGCCGGTGGACAGGTCCATCACCGTGTCGCCGCCCCAGCGGATCGACCACACCAGTTTCTCCACTTCTTCGGCAATGCCCGAAGACACCGCGCTGTTGCCGATGTTGGCGTTGATCTTGGTCAGGAAATTGCGACCGATGATCATCGGCTCGCTTTCCGGGTGATTGATGTTGTTGGGCAGGATCGCGCGACCACGTGCGATTTCGTCGCGCACGAATTCCGGTGTGATGCGTTGCTGGATCGCCGCACCGAAGGCTTCGCCTGGATGCTGCTTGCGCAGCATCGCGTCGGTCACCGCCTCCAGCCGCTGGTTTTCGCGAATCGCCACGAACTCCATCTCCGGGGTGATGATGCCGCGCCGCGCGTAGTGCATCTGGGTGACGTTGGCACCTTCGCGCGCCACCCGCGGCAAGTGCCGCGCAGGAAAGCGCACTGCATCCAGGCGCGCATCGTGCTCACGGCCGCGCCCGAAGCTGGAACTCAGGTCATCCAGCGCCACGGTATCGCCGCGTTCGGCGATCCAGCGCGCGCGTAGCGGTGCCAGGCCGGCGGCAAGATCGATCGCGGCGTGCGGGTCGGTATACGGCCCGGAGGTGTCATAGACGCTGAGCGGCGCGTTGTCTTCGCCACCGAACAGGGTCGGTGTGCGGGTCAATGCGATCTCGCGCATCGGTACCTGCAGGTCGGCGCGCGAGCCCTGCACGAAGATCTTGCGGGACCCGGGAATCGGCTGGGTCACAGCCTCGGACAGCGACTGGGCTTGTTGCTGCAAAACGGTAGGCGCGGCATTCATGGCGTTCGTCCTGTGTGCTGGAAAACCAGCACCAACGGCGCTGGCTCTGCGAAGGATTCGCAGTGCGGACGAAGCGGCGGCGCTCAATGGCAGAGTGCCCGTGCAGCGCACGGACCATCGCATCTAACGAAGCTTCCCTACGCCGGTATCAACCGGATCAGGTTCGAAGGGACTATCTCAACCGCAGCGCGCTGCGGTACCCCCACTTCGGCGGCGATTAAACCACATCGCACCCGCTCGCGGCATGTGTCCGCGCCCGTCATCCCAGGTCAACACGGCACACGCGCATCGATGCGCCGGCACTGCATGGCGCGTCCACGCATTGCGCGCGTTGCGCCGCAACAACACGCCGATTCACGAAAAACGGTGGTGACACCCGCTCGTTAAATTCCCGCTAAGCCTTCGTGTCATGCAGATGAAATCGCATGCCACGGCGGTGTCATTCAACGGGAATCGCCTCGCCTCTTCCTCTACCGGGAACCGCCGTACACATGAATATGCCCATGCTCCACCCGACCCTGCGTCGGGGCTCGCTCGCGATCGCCATTGGCCTGTGCGTCACCAATAGTGCTGTGGCCCAGGAAGAGACCGATAAGAGTCCGACCAACCTGGACAAGATCGAAGTCACCGGCTCGCGCATCCGCTCGGTCGATGTGGAAAATTCGCAACCGGTGCTGGTGCTCACGCGACAGGACATCGAAAAACAGGGCCTGACCTCGGTGGCCGATGTGCTCAGGCGCATTCCCTCCAACGGCGCGACGATGAACACCACCGTCAATAACGGCGGCGATGGCTCGGCCACGGTGAGCCTGCGCAATCTCGGCGCATCGCGCACCTTGGTGCTGGTCAACGGGCGGCGTTGGGTTTCAGGCCTGTCCGGCTCGGTGGATCTCAACACCATTCCCTCGGCAATCGTCGAACGCGTGGAAGTGCTCAAGGACGGTGCCTCGTCGATCTATGGCTCCGATGCGATTGCCGGCGTGGTCAACATCATCACGCGCAGCGATTTCGATGGTGCCGAAGTCAATGCTTATGTCGGCCAGTACGGCCAGGGCGATGGGCAGCGCACCTCGTTCGATGCCACTGTGGGCGCCACCAGCGCGAGCGCGGCAACCTGGTGATCGGGCTGTCCAGCGTCAAGGAAGATGCGGTGATGGCAGGCGACCGCGAGATCTCGGCCGAGCCGGTGTACGGCGCCGGTTCGTCGGCCTACAGCAGCTACTCGGCCAGCGGCCGTCTACGTGCAGATGGCAACAGCGGTGCGTGGACGGTGCTGCCCGGCAGCGCAACTGCCAGCGGCGACAGCAACTACCCACGCTACGGACTGGATCAATACACCTCCTTCAACACCTCCGAGTACGGCTACAACTACGCCAAAGACAATTATCTGGTCACGCCGCAGAAGCGCGATGCGCTCTATGTGCAAGGCAACTACGCACTCACCGACAACGTGCGTTTCAAGTTCGACGGGCTCTACAACCGCCGCCAATCCTCGCAACAGTTGGCCGGCTTTCCACTGGCCTCGGTCAACACCGGCATCCTGATGAGTGGCGACAGTTACTACAACCCCTACAACAGCACCTATGGCGGCGATGGCCGCGATGTGGGTTGGTCGCACCGCTTGACTGAGTTCGCGCGCACCTACCAGCAGGACGTCAAGACCTCGCACGTCTATACCGGGCTGGAAGGCGACTTCCAATTCGCGGACAGGCAATTCAGTTGGGACGTGGGCTTTGCACACAACCAGACCGACCAGACCGAAACGCAATACGGCGATGTCAATCTGCTCAACCTCGGCAATGCACTCGGTGCATCCGGCATCGTCAACGGTACCTTGTCGTGCCTGGACAGTGGCGGCGCGGTGATCACCGGCTGCGTGCCGTTCAATCCCTTGTCGCCGGCAGGCGGCGTGACCCAGGAAATGCTGGACTACATCCTGTTCACCGCGCACAACACCTATCAGTACAAGAACAGCAGCGTGACCGCCAACATCACCGGCGACTTGTTCGAACTTCCCGCCGGTTGGATGCGCTTTGCGGCCGGCGTCGAACATCGCGAAGAGAGCGGCTTCTCCTCACCCGATGCGTTGATCTCAGCCGGCTATACCTCGGGCAATGCGTTCACCCCGACTTCCGGCGCGTACACGCTCAACGACTACTACACCGAAGTGGCGATTCCGCTATTGAAAGATATGGCCGGTGCGCAATTGCTGGAGTTGAGCGCAGCGGTGCGTTACTCCGACTACAACACATTCGGCAGCACCACCAATAGCAAGTTCGGTTTCAAGTGGAAACCTATCGCCGACCTGTTGATTCGCGGCAACTACGCCACCGGTTTCCGCGCGCCATCGATCGAAAATCTGTATCTGGGTGCGTCGGACAGCTTCGATACGTATTCGGATCCCTGCTCGACCAACAGCACGTCCTACACCAGCGCGATTGCCGCGGCATGTGCAAGCGGTGGTGTGCCGGCGAACTACGTCGCCGAATACAACAGCGCCAACGGCAACTCCGGCCAGACCATCTATCCGTTCACCTACGCCAGCAACGCCAACCTGCAGCCGGAAAAATCCAAGAACACCACACTCGGTTTCGTCTACAGCCCCGCCGCGGTGCAAGGCCTGGATCTGTCGCTGGACTGGTGGAAGATCAAGATCACCGATGCCATCACCGAATTCAGCGCCAACCAGATCCTGTCGCAATGCTACGAGTTCAACGTCTCGGCCCTCTGCGATCTGGTCACACGCGATGCCACCGGCACCATCACCGGCCTGGTGATCCAGCCGGTGAACGTCGGAGAGCAGCGCATGCAGGGCTACGACTTCACCGCGCGTTACAAGTTGCCGGAAACGGCGATCGGCCAGTTCATGCTCACGCTGGATTCGACCTACGTGGCCGTCAACGAGCAGAAGCAGGACGACACCTCGGCATGGGAAAGCTACAACGGCATCTATCACACCGACAACCCGAACTGGCGCACGCGCGGCACGCTCACCCTGGACTGGAGCTACGGCAATCTGGCCGCCAACTGGGCCGTGCGTTACTACTCCGGCATGAGGGACGACGACTCGGAGCTGGATGACAACGGCAACTATCGCCACGTCGCGGCCACTGCCTTCAACGACATGCAGGTGTCTTATCAATTGCCGTGGAATGCCACCGTGCGTGTAGGCCTGAACAATGTCTTCGACCGCGACCCGCCGGTAGCGATCAGCGCCTCTGCCAACTCGTTCGATTCGGCCTATGCCATCCCGGGACGCTACAGCTACCTGCAATACACCCAGCGCTTCTGATCCGCCGCCGTTGACGCGCTGATCCGCTGTCTGGACATGTGTGTCGTCACAACGGCAGCCTTCCGGCGTCGTTGTGTTTGTGCCAGTGCTGACACGTAGCGGGTCGCTTGGCACGCAGCACGGCGATGGCGGCATGCGAGGACATTTCCACGGCACATCGCACCGCTAGCCTGCAGTCACTAAAACAAGAAACCTGCTCTCTCTCCCCTGCCGCCGATCTTCGGCGGCTTTTTTTGGGAGCTTGCATACACATGCACTACGAAAACGTTCTCTCGCCGCCACGCCACGTCATTCCAACGTGTAGCCCACCCGCAAGCCACCCCAGTGCTTGCGGCCGACGAAGATCGGTGCCGACAGGTCGAACATGATCTGGCCGGTGTCGCGGCGGTAGACCTGCAGGCGATACGGGTCGGTGTGGGCGCCCACGCTGCGGCCGACGCGGTCGGTGAATTTGCGCTTGGTGCGGTTGCCGACCAGATCGCGCTTGGGATCGCCGGTCAGCGGCTGGGTAAAGCGCAGATTATGCGTGGGCACATAGCCGTCGGGATTGGCGCAGATGGCGAACACGATCCACGGATGCGCATCCAGCAGCGGCTCCTGCAAGGCCGGCAATACCTCGTCGCACAGCGCGTCGAAATCGGTACTGAACTTGGGCGGCTCCACACCGGCAATCGGCGTGTAGGTGCGTGCGAATAGCGAGGCTTCGTCGATTTGGCCGCGTGCAATGGCCTGCGCCAATGCGGTGCCGATGCGGCCAGCCGTTGCCACGGCAAGTTCCTTGACGCGGGCGTGCCTGGGCACCTTCAGCGGGTCGGCCGGCAAGCGGAACAATCCCACGCAATCGCGCAGCGTTTCGGTGCCGCGCTCCAACGCTTCGCTGCGTTCGGCCACATGTGCGGCGTGCTGCAAGTTGCTGCGCCCCAACGCGACCACGCCATCCACGGCGCTTTCGATCCCGCGAATCTCGCTGTCCTGCGCCTGGATACGCCCGGCCACCGTAGTCATCGCGCTGCTGGCCTGGCCGAGCACGCGGGTGATGCCATCGAGCACCGCTTCGGTGCCGCGTGCGGAGGCCGCGCCCTCGCCCACTGCGGCACTGGTTTCGGCCAGGATCGCGCGCACATCGCGCGCTGCAGCGGCGGCGCGTTCGGCCAGGCGGCGGATCTCGGTGGCGACCACCGCAAACCCGCGTCCGGCATCGCCGGCATGCGCCGCTTCGATGCTGGCGTTGATCGAGAGAATATTGGTCTGGAACGCCACCGAGTCGATGACTTCGATGACCTCGCCGGCACGCGCGGCGCGGCGCTCCACTTCGTGCATGGCCTGGCCCAGCGCATGTGCGGCGGCCACGCCCTGACGTGCGCTGTCGTCGGCACTGGCGGCCAGCGCAATCACTTCTGCCAAGTCGGCGTTGACGTCCTGCAGGCTGGACGACAGCCGTTCCACGGCGGTGCGAGCGCCGTCCAATGCTTCGGTCTGTGCCTGCGACTGGCGCACCATCTCGTCGTTCTCGGCCACCAGCGGCGGCACTTCGGCAGCGATCTGCACCGACAACGCCACTGCCTGGCGGATCGCCTCGGCCAGATTGCCGAAGCCCGCCTGCAGCCGGCGACCCATGTCGGTCTCTGCCAGACCGGGCGGCAGCAGCAGTTCCAGCTCGCATCCGGCCAGCGCCTGTGCGGTGCGCTCCAGCACGGTGCGGTCTTCGTGTTCGGCCTGCAGGCGCGCCACCAACGGCTGCAGCAGCGGCGAGATCGGCACCGGCCGGCTGTCTTCGGCGAGGCGGGTGGCTTCGCGCAGCAGGATCGCGGTTTCCACATGCGGCAGCGACAGCATCCAGCCACCGTGTTCGCGGTCGCGCACATAGCGCACACGCCGGGCCGGGTCGTCGCCCGGAGCGGCCCAGACGCCGTCTTCGCCGACCAGATCGGCTGCGCTCAACCCCCACAGCACCGACGCTGGTGCGCCCTGCAGCTCGCTGGCGGTCTTGCCAAGCACATCCAGGCCGGCGCGGTTGCATGCCACCACGCACGCCTCGGCCGATAGCCGCAGCAAGGCGACCGGTGCATCGGGGAGCAGCGCCGCATGCGTTTGCGACGGCGGATCGGGCTGTTGCATCGAGCTCATGGGAATTCCTAATCCATCACGATCATTAGCGGCCCGCTGCGGCTGGAGTTGAGCAGCGCGCTGCACCCGCAAGCGCTTGCTCAGTAACCGGCAGCCTGCCCGTCCTTGCGGCTTTCCGAGGCGCCGTAATACACCCCGTTGGCCGGGTCGCGCGCAATCGCCTGATAGCCGCCGTACGGGCCGTCGGCAAAAATCACCCGGTGACCTTTTCGCATCAACCCGCGAATGGTGTCGTAGGAAAAACCGGTTTCCAGATTGACCTCGCCACCATCGCTCATCGCGGTGGCCTGGCCGGTCGGCTCGGTGGAACCTTCATGCTGGATACGCGGCGCATCGCCGGCCTCCTGCAGATTCATATGGAAGTCCACCAGGTTCATCACGATCTGCACGTGCCCCTGCGGCTGCATCGCCCCGCCCATCACGCCGAAGCTCAGCCATGGCTTGCCGTCCTTGGTGACGAAGGCGGGAATGATGGTCTGGAACGGCCGCTTGCCCGGCGCGTAGCCGTTCGGGTGGTCCTTCTTCAGCACGAACATCTCGCCGCGGTCCTGCAGGATGAAGCCCAGCCCCGGCGGGGCCATGCCGCTGCCCATGCCGCGGTAGTTGGACTGGATCAACGACACCATCATGCCGTCCGCGTCGGCTACGGTCATGTAGATGGTGTCGCCCTCTTCCAGCTGTTTAGGCGTGCCCGGCTGCACTTCCTTGAGCGCCTTGTCCATGGAAATCAGCGCGCGGCGCTGGGCGGCGTAGTCCTTGGAGACCAGCCTGGCCAACGGCGCCGGCTGGAACGCTGGGTCGGCATAGAAACGCGCGCGGTCGGCGAATGCCAGCTTCTTGGCCTCGGTGAACAGGTGCACATGCTCGGCCGAACCGAAGGGAATCTTGGAAAAATCGTAGCCTTCCAGGATGTTGAGCATCTGCAACGCGGCGATGCCCTGGCTGTTGGGCGGTAATTCCCACACATCGTAGCCGCGGTAGTTGGTGGACACCGGCTCCACCCACTCGCCGGTGTGGCTGGCCAGATCCTCGTAACTCAGGTAGCCGCCATTGGCCTTGAAATAGGCGCCGATGGTGCGGGCAATGTCGCCCTTGTAGAACGCATCGCGGCCGCCATCGGCGATCTGCTGCAGCGTGTTCGCGAGGTTCGGGTTCTTCCACAGCTCGCCCTTGCGCGGGGCGTGGCCGTCGATGGTGAACTGCTCCTTGAAGCCGGGGTATTGCGACAGCCGTGGCACCGAGCGGTCCCAGTAGTAGGCGATGGTCTCGGCCACCGGATGGCCCTCGCGGGCGTAGCGAATGGCGGGGGCCAGGTTCTGCGCCATCGGCTTGCGACCGAAGCGCTCGTGCAGCGCGAACCAGCCATCCACCGCGCCCGGCACCGACACCGGCAGCGGGCCGGTCGGCGGGATGTCCTTCAGCCCGCGACGCTGCAACTCGGCCAGGGTCAGCGACTTGGGCGAGCGGCCCGAGCCGTTGTAGCCATACAGCTTGCTGGTCTTGGGGTCCCAGACGATGGCGAACAGATCCCCGCCCACCCCGTTGCCAGTCGGCTCCATCAGGCCCAGCGCGGCGTTGGCGGCAATCGCCGCATCCACCGCCGAGCCGCCGTTCTTCATCACATCCAGCGCGATCTGGGTGGCCAGCGGTTGCGAGGTGGCCGCCATCGCATGCGGGGCGATGACTTCCGAACGGGTCGCAAACGGCTGCCCGGTGATGCGGTCCGCGGCGATGAGAGGCGGCGCGAGCAGCACCAGAGCAGACACCAACAGGACAGGTACGCGACGCATGACAGGCGGCCTCCATGACACAGCAGAATGAGTCGCCAACCATACCAGCGGCGCATGCCGCCTCGTTCGATCACCATCGCGCGGCAGCGCCGAATGCCGCGCATTTAGTGACCTGCATCGATCCTCACTGCCCTGCATCGATCCGGTTTCAGCGGTAACCATGCTGCTGCAATGGGGTTTCCCACGGCAACTTGCACATGGACACGGCCGTTTCACGCGCAAGGGTTGACACCCCACCTGTGGCGATGGTTATCTCAGTCCATGCCGCACCGCCACACCACCTCGAACGCCCCAGTGTCCGCGCCCTCCGGCGCGTTGGCAGCGTCGCTTCTCGTGCTCGTACTTATTACCTCGCCAACCGCTGCGGGACGAGACTTCGTGTAGGCAACAGACACACAAGGCTTCGATCAGACCCCGCACCGGCAACGGCGCGGGGTTTCGCGTTTCAGGGACCACCAAAAGTTTCGAATGACATGAACGACATCACTGACATCGCCGCCATCTGCACCACCCGCGCCGGCAACTGCACCGGTGCATGTGCCTGCATGGCCAGTGTCATCGTCCATCCCCGCTTTGTTCGGCCGGCCAGTGTCTCCACTGCCGGCTGATTTCTTTCCCACTGCCAACCCCGCAAGGACTTCTCCATGAGCAACGACATCCAACCGAAAATCGCGATCATCGGCTACGGCAGCCAGGGCCGCGCGCATGCGCTGAACCTGCGCGATTCCGGCTTCGACGTCACCGTCGGCCTGCGCCCCGGTGGCCCGACAGAATCCAAGGCCCAGGCCGACGGCTTCACCGTCGTGGCGCCGGCCGAGGCGGTGAAAAGCGCCGATCTGGTCGCGATCCTGACCCCGGACATGGTGCAGAAGAAGCTCTACGAAGAGGTCATCGCACCGAACATGAAGCAAGGCGCCTGCCTGCTGTTCGCGCATGGACTGAACGTGCATTTCGACATGATCAAGCCGCGCGCCGATCTGGACGTGGTGCTGGTCGCGCCCAAGGGCCCGGGCGCGCTGGTGCGTCGCGAATATGAAATCGGCCGCGGCGTGCCGTGCATCTATGCGGTGTATCAGGACACCAGCGGCAAGGCCGAGCAGTTCGCGTTGACCTATGCCGGCGGCCTGGGCGGCGCGCGCGCCAACATCATCAAGACCACCTTCAAGGAAGAGACCGAGACCGATCTGTTCGGCGAGCAGGCGGTGCTGTGCGGCGGCGCCTCGTCGCTGGTGCAGGCCGGTTTCGAGGTGTTGGTGGAAGCCGGCTATCAGCCGGAAATCGCGTATTACGAAGTGCTGCACGAACTGAAGTTGATCGTGGACCTGTTTTACGAAGGCGGCATCACCCGCATGCTGGAATTCGTGTCCGAAACCGCGCAATACGGCGACTATGTCAGCGGCCCGCGCGTGATCGACGCCAGCACCAAGGCGCGCATGAAGGACGTGCTGACCGACATCCAGAACGGCACCTTCACCAAGAACTGGGTGGCCGAATACGAAGCCGGCCTGCCGAACTACACCAAGTTCAAGCAGGCCGATCTGGAGCACCCGATCGAGGAAGTGGGCAAGAAGCTGCGCGCCAAGATGGTGTGGCTCAACGGCGAACAACAGGCCGCTGCCGCACCTGCGAATCAACAAGCGGCGTAATGCCGCCGCACCCCCACCGCTAACACCGAAGGTCCGCAACGCATGAACACCTCCGCACACAGCACGCCCCGCAATGGCGCGCGCTGGCTGACGCAGGCCCTGGAAGCCGAGGGCGTGGAAACGCTGTTCGGTTATCCGGGCGGCACCATCATGCCGTTCTACGACGCCCTGGTGGATTCCAGGCTCAAGCACATCCTGGTCCGTCACGAACAGGGCGCCGCCCTGGCCGCTAACGGGTACGCCCGTGCCAGCGGCCGGGTCGGCGTGTGCGTGGCCACCTCCGGCCCGGGCGCCTCCAATCTGGTCACCGGCATCGCCGATGCGATGCTCGATTCAGTGCCGATGGTGTGCCTGACCGGCCAGGTCGCCACGCCCTTGCTGGGCACCGATGCGTTCCAGGAACTGGACGTGTTCGGCATGACCATGCCGATCGTCAAGCACAGCTTTCTGGTGCGGCGGGTGGAGGAACTTCCGCAGATCGTGCGCGAAGCGTTTCGCATCGCGCGCGAGGGACGCCCCGGGCCGGTCTTGATCGACCTGCCCAAGGACGTGCAGATCGCCGATGCGGCGCATCTGCCCGATCACGTGCCGGCAGCGGTGTTGCCGCCTCCGGCCCCAGAAGACGCGAAATTGGCCGAAGCGCTGGCCGCCATCGCCAGCGCCGAACGCCCGGTGGTGTACGGCGGTGGCGGGATTGCATTGGCAGGCGCGGTGGACGCGTTCCGGCGGTTTGTCGAAGCCACCGGCATTCCCACCGCGCTGACCTTGCGCGGCCTGGGCGCGCTGCCGCATGCGCATCCGGATTATCTGGGCATGCTGGGCATGCACGGCACACGTGCGGCCAATATGGCGATCCAGGAATGCGATCTGTTGGTGGTGGTCGGCGCACGCTTCGATGACCGTGCCACCGGCAAGTTGAGCGAGTTCGCACCATTCGCACGCGTCATCCATCTGGATGCCGATGCGTATGAAATCTCCAAGCTGCGTACGGCCGACATCGCCGTGCCCGGCGATGTGGCGGTCAGTCTGAAGGCATTGAGCGCAGCACGTGGCAATTGCCAGGCATGGCGTACGCGCTGCTTTGCCAACCGCGAAAAATTCGGCGCGCGTTACGACGCGCCCGGCACCGATATCTACGCGCCGGCGCTGCTCAAGCGTCTGAGCGAAGTGGCCCCGGCCGACACCATCATCGCCTGCGATGTGGGCCAGCATCAGATGTGGGTGGCCCAGCATTGCCGGTTCAACGACCCGCGCAATCACCTCACCAGCGGCGCGCTCGGCACCATGGGCTTCGGCCTGCCGGCGGCGATGGGCGCGCAGTTCGCCTGCCCGGACCGCACCGTGGTGCTGGTTTCCGGCGACGGCAGTTTCATGATGAACGTGCAGGAGCTGGTGACGATTGCGCGCTGCAAGCTGCCGGTGAAGATCGTGCTGTTGGACAACAGCTCGCTGGGCATGGTGCGGCAGTGGCAGGAGTTGTTCTTTGCCGAGCGTTACAGCGAAATCGATCTGTCCGACAACCCGGATTTTGCGGCGTTGGCGCAGGTGTTCGGCATCCCGGCCAAGCGCATCATCGCGCGCGGCGATGTGGATGGCGCACTGGCCGAGCTGCTGGCACAGCCCGGCCCCGGCCTGTTGCATGTGAGCATCGATGCACGTGCCAACGTGTGGCCACTGGTGCCGCCCAACAATGCCAACAGCACCATGCTGGACAGCAATCCCGCACATGCGGTCAAGGAGACGCCACATGCGTTACCGGCTTGATCTGGTGCTGAAGCCGGCCGAAGGCGCGCTGGTGCGGGTGCTCGGCATGACCGAGCGACGCGGCTTCCGCCCGTACGCCATCCAGGGCGCCGCAGCGCCCGACGATGCCGGCCGCTGGCATCTGCAACTGGACGTGGACAGCACGCGCCCACCGGAAACGCTGCGCCTGCAGTTGGAAAAGGTGTACGACTGCGAGTCGGTGGTGATCACCGCGCTGGAATCGGTCGAGGCTGCGGCATGACCATGCAGACCTCGAGCACGCAGACCTCGCGTGACCATCAGATCGCTGTCCGGAGGTGTCTTCTTCCGGATTGGTCGCGCGCGTGCCGCAATGCCTGATTCCGGCCGCCCCTCTTCGCAGGAGCCAGACGTAAGCGACGTGGCCATCAGCGTGGCCGACGTGCTGGCTGCGCAGGCGCGTCTGCGCAAATACCTGTCGCCTACACCGCTGCATTACGCAGAGCGTTTCGGTGTGTGGCTGAAGCTGGAAAACCTGCAACGCACCGGCTCCTACAAGGTGCGCGGCGCACTGAATGCGCTGCTGGCCGGGCTGGAACGCGGCGACGAGCGTCCGGTGATCTGCGCCTCGGCCGGTAACCATGCGCAAGGCGTGGCGTGGTCGGCGTATCGGCTGGGCGTGCAGGCCATCACGGTGATGCCGTACGGCGCGCCGCAGACCAAGATTGCCGGGGTTGCGCACTGGGGCGCCACCGTGCGCCAGCATGGCAACAGCTACGACGAGGCGTTTGCGTTTGCGCGCGAGCTGGCCGACCAGAACGGCTACCGCTTTCTGTCCGCCTTCGACGACCCGGATGTGATCGCCGGGCAAGGCACGGTCGGCATCGAACTGGCCGCGCATGCGCCTGACGTGGTGATCGTGCCGATCGGTGGCGGTGGGCTGGCGTCCGGGGTGGCGCTGGCACTGAAATCGCAAGGCGTGCGCATCGTCGGTGCGCAGGTGGAAGGCGTGGACTCAATGGCGCGCGCCGTGCGCGGCGACTTCCGCGAAATCACCCCGGTGCCCACCCTGGCCGACGGCGTGAAGGTCAAGATTCCCGGCTTCCTGACCCGCCGTTTATGCGCGAGTCTGCTCGACGATGTGGTGATCGTGCGCGAGGCCGAATTACGTGAAACCCTGGTGCGTCTGGCGCTGGAAGAACACGTCATCGCCGAGGGCGCCGGGGCACTCGCCTTGGCCGCCGGTCGCCGCGTGTCAGGCAAACGCAAATGTGCGGTGGTCTCTGGCGGTAATATCGACGCAACTGTGCTGGCCACCCTCTTGTCCGAGGTGCGGCCGCGTCCGCCACGCAAGCCGCGTCGTCGCAATACCGAGCGACTGCGCAACGAACGCAGCGCCAAGTCACTTCCCGAAACACCCGTTCTTTCCCGCCCATCCGCAGTCGCTCCAACGCCTGTCACCGCCATCGCCGTAGAGGAGTCTTCCTGGTGAACACGACCGTATCCAACCAGACCCCGCGTATCCGAATTTTCGACACCACCCTGCGCGACGGCGAGCAATCCCCCGGCTGCAGCATGACGCCCCAGCAAAAGCTGGTGATGGCGCGCGCGCTGGACGAGCTCGGCGTGGACATCATCGAAACCGGTTTCCCGGCCAGCTCGCATTCCGACCGCGAAGCCGTCGCGATGATCGGCCGCGAGTTGCGTCGCCCCACGCTGGCGGTGCTGTCGCGCTGCCTGCAGGCCGATATCGAAACCTCCGCACGTGCACTGGAAGCAGCCGCCAATCCACGCCTGCATGTGTTCCTGTCCACCAGCCCATTGCACCGCGAGCACAAGCTGCGCATGAGCCGCGAACAGGTGCTGGAGTCGGTGCACAGGCATGTGACGCTGGCGCGTGGCTACATCGACGATGTCGAGTTCTCCGCCGAAGATGCCACCCGTACCGAAGAGGATTTCCTGGCCGAGGTCACCCGCGTGGCGATCGCCGCCGGTGCCACCACGATCAATCTGCCGGACACGGTGGGCTTCACCACGCCGGAAGAAATCCGCGGCATGTTCTCGCGCCTGATCGCCAGCGTGGAAGGGGCCGACACCGTCATCTTCAGCGCGCACTGCCACAACGATCTGGGTCTGGCGGTGGCCAATTCACTGGCGGCGATCGAAGGCGGCGCACGCCAGGTCGAATGCACCATCAACGGCATCGGCGAGCGTGCGGGCAACTGCGCGCTGGAAGAAATCACCATGGCACTGAAGGTGCGCGGTGCGTTCTACAACATCGATACCGAGATCAACACGCCGCGCATCGTGTCCACTTCGCAGTTGCTGCAGCGCCTGGTCGGCATGCCGGTGCAGCGCAACAAGGCGGTGGTCGGCGGCAACGCGTTCGCGCACGAGTCGGGCATCCATCAGCACGGCATGCTGCGCCATCGCGGCACTTACGAAATCATGCGCCCGGAAGACGTGGGCTGGGAGTCCTCGCAGATGGTGCTGGGCCGTCACAGCGGCCGTGCGGCAGTGGAGCAGCGTCTGCGCGCGTTGGGCTATTTGCTGGAAGAAGACGAGGTCAAGCTGGTCTTCGAGCAGTTCAAGGCATTGTGCGAGAAGCAGCGCGTGGTCACCGACGCCGATCTGGAAACGTTGATGCAGGATGCCACTGTGCAGGAAGGCTACCGTCTGGCCTCGATGACCATCAGCGATGTCGGCAGCCGCGCCAATGCGCTGGTGGAGTTGTCCGATCCGGAGGGCAATCGTGTTGCCGAAACCGCGCAAGGCAATGGCCCGGTCGATGCGCTATTCGGTGCGCTGGCTTCGGCCACTGGTGTGAAGTTGGAATTGGACAGCTACCAGGTCCACAGCGTAGGCATCGGTGCGGACGCACGTGGCGAAGCCAGCCTGAGCGTGCGCCACGACGGCGTGGAATACGAAGGCACCGGCACCAGCAAGGACATCATCGAAGCCAGCGCGCTGGCGTGGTTGGACGTTGCTAATCGCCTGTTGCGTCAGCGCCAGCGCGGCGTGGTCGCCGGCAAGACGGCTGCGGTGGCGTAATAACGGTAGTTTGCTAGATGATGAAAACCTGACGGCCGGCAGCGTGATCTGCTGGCCGTTTTGGTGTCTGGTGATTGGAAGCTGTTCTGTAGACGCTTCGATTTACTACGAGACGCTTGTGCACATACCGACACTGGACTTGAGGTCTGCCGGTTTTGTGAGAATGCTTCAGTCACTGCGGGCGCTTGCACGCGTACCGACGTGGGACACGCCGCAAGTACGTCCATGTAGGCTCTTATGCGGCATCCATGCCGCATAAGGTCCCACACCGGTACGCGCACAAGCGCCTCCGAATATTGTTGGTGACTGAAGGAAAAGCGGCGTCTGGTTGATTGGTGGTGCTTCAGAACGCGGCTTTCGCTGACACAGTGAAGGCGAAGCATTGAAGTGATCCTAGCGACATCGCCTGCCGAGTCGGCGGGCCCGACGTGTGCCTGAAAGCATTGTTTGCCGATCAGCAGCAGCGATAGTGGGAGCGCGGTGTTACGTCCGGGGGGGCAGGACCATGTACCGGCATGGATGCCTCCACATGGTCCTCATGGATAAATCCACGGCGTGTCCGGATAACGGATACGGCACCGCGCCATCAATGAGCACCACAAACGAAAACGGCCATCGCCCGATAAAGCGATGACCGGTGTGACCTGATGGAACTCTTCCATGAGCAGGCCAACGATGCCGCGGCCATCGTACTTGCCAACGCGTGCAGATGGTCGCTGCCGATACAGAAGGCGCGCGCTCCCGCACCTGCCAAAACGATCACGCCGATGGTCCTGTCGTACCCGGCGCGGTGCAGCGCGGCTATGAGCTCATCGCAAGCATGCCGACGAAATGCGTTCAGCTTGCCTGGCGGTTGATGGTGATCCACTCGAAGCCGTTGCGTCGCTCGTACAACGGATCTTCAAATTCAATCGGCTACTCCAGTTGGTGAGGTACAGGGTCATGGGAAGACAAGACAGCGCACCGGCGTACCGCGCCGTAAATCTTTCAGAGGTGTTTACGAACGAGCTTTGCGACTTGCCGATGCAGCGCGGGTGCACCGGCAAGGACTGCGTACTCCTTGTCGTGCGCGGTCTCGGTCAGATCGAAAGACAGAAGATCACCCGTGATGGTGGTGTAAAGCCCCCCAGATTCCTGGACAACCAGGGACGGTGCTGCAATGTCCCATAGCCGCGTGCTGCGGTTAAGCATCCCTCCAAGCCTTCCGGTGCACGTAAAGGCGGAATCGACCAGACTGTTGGTCGTCCTCAAATTTCGCACGCTCCGAAGAACGTCGAAAAGCAGCCGACCATCCCGTTGCTCGTGCAATTCATCAGGCGCGTCCATGCCGTACGCCCACAGTACGTTACTCAGCTCCGTCTCTTCAGTTACGCGAATCCGCTGACCATTGAGAAATGCGCCTCGACCGCGCTCGGCAACGAACAACTCGCTGCTTTCTGGCAAGTACATGACTCCAAGCTCTGGCGTTGCGTCGCGCATCAGCGCGATCAGCACCCCGTACCAGGGTAGCCCCGCCGCATAGTTGGAGGTTCCATCCAGCGGGTCGACGACCCAGGTATATGGGCTTTCGGGATGGAGCTTGACTCCACTCTCCTCCGCAATGGTCGAGTGGTTTGGAAATGCTCGGTGCAAACCATCAAGGATCAGCCTTTCCGCGCCGATGTCCGCCTCTGTCACGACATTAAACTGGTCGCCCTTGGCAACTGCCCGGCCGATGTTCGACCGGTTGCGCATCAGATAAGCGCCGGCCTCTTGAGCCACAGATACAGCCACAGCCAGCATGTTCATCTAGTTGACCCTCGCCAGTACAAAAGACAAGCGAATGAACGGCTTTACAGCGCAACCACCACTGCATCGCCCATTGCCACCGTGCCAACCTTGGTCGTGCCTTCCGACCAGATGTCGGCGGTGCGCAGGCCTTGGTCGAGTACCTTGCCGACCGCTTGCTCGATCGCATCCGCTGCAGCAGATTGCGCAAACGTATAGCGCAACATCATTGCCACCGAAAGGATGGTGGCCAGCGGATTGGCGATGCCCTTGCCTGCGATATCCGGTGCCGAGCCATGACACGGCTCGTACATGCCTTTGTTGTTGGCATCCAGCGAGGCCGAGGGCAGCATGCCGATCGAGCCGGTGAGCATGGATGCTTGATCGGACAGGATGTCGCCGAACATGTTGTCGGTCACGATCACGTCGAACTGCTTGGGTGCGCGCACCAACTGCATGGCCGCGTTGTCCACGTACATATGCGATAGCGCAATGTCCGGATAATCCTTCGCGACTTCCTCCACCACCGCACGCCATAGCTGGCTCGATGCCAATACGTTGGCTTTGTCGACCGAACACAGCTTCTTGCCGCGCAAACGCGCCATCTCGAAGCCGGCCTTGGCGATGCGACGGATTTCGCTTTCGCTGTATGGCAAGGTGTCGTAAGCCTGACGCTCACCATTTTCCAGCGTGCGCGTACCACGCGGTTGACCAAAATAAATGCCGCCAGTGAGTTCACGCAGGATCAGTAGATCCAGCCCCGCAACGACCTCCGGCTTGAGCGTGGAGGCATCGGCCAGCTGCGGATACAACAGCGCCGGACGCAGATTGGCGAACAAACCCAGCTGCGAGCGGATCTTGAGCAATCCACGTTCCGGACGCAGCGATGGATCGATGGTGTCCCATTGCGGACCGCCGACCGCGCCTAACAGCACCGCATCGGCAGCGCGCGCGCGCTCCAGCGTTTCGTCGGCTAGCGGGCTGCCGTACTTGTCGTAGGCCGCGCCACCCAGTTCGTCGTACACCAGGGTGAAACCCAGGCCATGTTGCGCATCGATCCGCGTCAGCACCTTGACCGCTTCGGCCATGATCTCCGGACCGATGCCGTCGCCGGGAAGAATCAAAATCTGCTTGCTCATGCAATCCTCGTGAGTTGGCGCCGTAGCGCCCTGAAAATCAACGTGTGGCCCATACAACCAGCACATCGGTGCTGAAGGAACCATCGGCGGCAATCTGAAAGTAGTCGCGGACCTCGTTCACCGCCGCGTCCTGCAATGCGCGAATGGCCGCGCGCAACACCTCCGGCGTGCGCATGCGGTCTACCCAGCTCTGATAGTCCAGCTGCAGCCGTTGGCACTGATGACGCTGCACCTGCAAGCCGGCATCGCCCAGCATCTGCAACCACTGCGCCACACTGTAGTCGCGTACATGGCTGGTATCGCGCAGCAGCTCGATCGCCTGCAGGTGCGTGTCCAGCAATGGCAGGCCAGGCGCCACCACATCGATAAAGGCAGCAATCCCGCCTGGACGTAGCACGCGCCGCACGTCGCGCAGTGCCTGTCCCAGGTCGCCCCAATGGTGCGCCGAGTAGCGGCTGACCACTGCATCCAGGCTGCCGCTCTCGAACGGCAAGCGCTCGGCGACGCCTTGCGCAGTAAGTACCTGTGCCAGCCCACGCTCGGCGGCGGTGGCCGCCACGACGGTGAGCATGTCGGCAGACAGATCATAGGCCACCACCTCGGCCATCAACGGCGCCAGCTGGAAACTCACATGCCCAGCACCGCAGCCCAGGTCGAGCAATCGGCCGTTGCGATGACCGGCCAGACCAGCGCGGAGTTCGGCGAACTCGGCGCCTTGCGCATGCACGTCGCTATGCAGATAGGCCTGCGCCTGCGGCCCGAACTGCGCAGCGACATGCGCGCGCTGCGCTCCCGCATCGGTGGCGTTGGCAACCGAGTTCACTGCAGTGCGCCGAACAACCACGGTTGACGCGCGCGATGGGCTTGTTCGAAGCGACCGATCGCATCGGCGTCCTGCAAGGTCAGGCCGATGTCGTCCAACCCGTTGAGCAGGCAGTGCTTGCGGAAGGCGTCGATGTCGAAGCTGTATTCCACGCCATCGGGCCGGCGCACGCGCTGCGCGGCCAGGTCCACGGTGAGTTGGTAGCCCTCGGTAGCCAGGCATTGTTGGAACAACGCATCCACTTCCGCTTCGGCCAGCACGATCGGCAGCAGGCCGTTCTTGAAACTGTTGTTGAAGAAGATGTCGGCAAAGCTCGGTGCAATCACTGCGCGAAAGCCGTATTCGTCCAGCGCCCACGGCGCGTGCTCGCGCGAGGAACCGCAGCCGAAGTTTTCGCGTGCCAGCAACACACTGGCGCCTTGATAGCGCGGGAAATTGAGGACGAATTCCGGGTTGAGCGGGCGCTGGCTGTTGTCGCGACCAGGCTCGCCGATATCCAGATACCGCCACTCGTCGAACAGGTTCGGACCGAAGCCGGTGCGCTTGATCGACTTGAGAAATTGCTTGGGAATGATCTGGTCGGTATCGACGTTGGCGCGATCCAGCGGCGCGACCAGTCCGGTGTGTTGAGTGAAAGGGGTCATTAGGAGTGCCGGGATTAGGGATTGGTAATTGGGGATTCGAAAAAGCTGGAATGCGCAGACCGGTCTTTACGAATCCCGAATCCCCACTCCCAAATCCCCAAGCTCACGCACATCAACGAAGTGGCCGCTGATCGCAGCAGCCGCTGCCATCGCCGGGCTGACCAGATGGGTGCGGCCGCCGGCGCCCTGGCGGCCTTCGAAATTGCGGTTGGAAGTGGAAGCGCAATGCTCGCCGCTGCCCAGCTTGTCCGGGTTCATCGCAAGACACATTGAGCAACCTGGCTCGCGCCATTCGAAGCCGGCGTCCAGAAACACCTTGTCCAGGCCTTCGGCTTCGGCCTGCGCTTTGACCAGACCGGAGCCCGGCACTACCAGCGCCTGCTTGATGGTGGCAGCGACCTTGCGGCCCCTGGCGACCGCTGCGGCCGCGCGCAGGTCTTCGATGCGCGAGTTGGTGCACGAGCCGATGAACACGCGATCCAGGCGGATCTCGGTGATCGGCTGATTGGCGCGCAAGCCCATGTACTTCAGCGCGCGCTCGATCGAATCGCGCCGGGTCGGATCCTGTTCGGTTGCCGGGTCGGGCACCTGCTGATCCACCGCCAGCACCATCTCCGGCGAGGTGCCCCAGCTGACCTGCGGCTTGATGTCTTCCGCGCGCAATTCCACCACTGTGTCGAAGTGCGCATCGGCATCGGACACCAGCGTGCTCCACAACGCGACCGCCGCGTCCCAGTCGGCGCCCTTGGGCGCGAACGGGCGACCTTTGACGTAGGCAATCGTCTTGTCGTCAACCGCCACCATGCCGACGCGCGCGCCGGCTTCGATCGACATGTTGCAGATGGTCATGCGGCCTTCGATCGACAAATCGCGGATCGCGCTGCCGGCAAATTCCAGCGCATGGCCGTTGCCGCCAGCGGTGCCGATCTTGCCGATCACCGCCAGCACGATGTCCTTGGCGGTCACGCCGAACGGCAGCGTGCCCTCCACCCGCACCTGCATGTTCTTCATCTTCTTGGCGATCAGGCATTGCGTGGCGAGCACATGCTCGACCTCCGAGGTGCCGATGCCATGCGCCAGCGCGCCGAACGCGCCGTGCGTGGAGGTATGCGAATCGCCGCAGACCACGGTCATGCCCGGCAAGGTGGCGCCCTGCTCGGGGCCGACCACATGCACGATGCCCTGGCGCGCGTCGTTCATCTTGAACTCGAGGATGCCGAAGTCGTCGCAGTTCTCGTCCAGGGTCTGCACCTGCAGGCGCGAGACTGCGTCGGTGATCGACTCCAGCCCGCCCTGGCGCTCGGCACGCGTGGTCGGCACGTTGTGATCGGGCGTGGCGATATTGGCATCGATGCGCCAAGGCTTGCGCCCGGCCAGGCGCAGGCCTTCGAAGGCTTGCGGCGAGGTCACTTCGTGCAGGATGTGGCGGTCGATATAGATCAGCGACGAACCATCGTCACGGCGCGTGACCTCGTGCAGTTCCCACAACTTGTCGTACAGCGTCTTGGCAGTCATCGCAGCAACCCGATTGGCGGATGGTGGGTGCGCCCACCTGGCTGAGTTCGATGCTAGGAGCTTGCCTTGGATAACGCAAATTCATATTGTTTATTCAACAAATGAATTTCAGGAATAGTAATGGACCTGGGCAGCCTCAGCGCGTTCGTGGCAATTGCCGAGAGCGGTAGCTTCTCTGCCGCCGGCGAGGCGCTGCACCTCACCCAGCCGGCGGTGAGCAAGCGCATCGCCTTGCTGGAAGGGCAATTGTCTGCGCGCCTGTTCGACCGCCTCGGCCGCCAGGTGGTGCTGACCGAAGCCGGCCAGGCCTTGCTGCCACGCGCGCAACGCATCCTGGCCGAGCTGCAGGACACCCGCCGTGTGCTGGAGCATCTTGGCGCAGCCGTTGGCGGGCGCCTGAGCCTGGCCACCAGCCATCATGTGGGCCTGCATCGTCTGCCCGCCCTGCTACGCCGCTTTGCTGCAGAACATCCGCAGGCGGCGCTGGACATCCAGTTCCTGGATTCGGAACTGGCCTATGCAGCCGTGCTGCGCGGCGAGGTGGAACTGGCGGTGACCACGCTGGCACCGGACACGCGTGCGCCGCTGCGCGCGCAGCCGATCTGGCACGACCGCCTGCAGTTCGTGGTGGCGCCGGATCATCCGTTGGCGTCACTGCGCGCAGTGACGCTGGAGGATGTGGTGGCGCACCCGGCGGTGCTGCCGGACCCGGGCACCTTCACCCATCGCATCGTCGCCGGCCTGTTCGCCGAGCGCGGGCTGGTGCCGAGCCTGCGCATGACCACCAATTATCTGGAGACGATCAAGATGTTGGTGTCGGTGGGCCTGGCCTGGAGCGTATTGCCGGAGCGCATGATCGATCATCAGATCGTGGCGCTGCCGCTGGCCGATGTCGCGCTGTCGCGCGAGCTCGGCTGCGTGACGCATGGTGGGCGCACCTTGTCGCGTGCGGCGCAGGCGTTTGTTGCGTTACTGCACGCGCAGGCGAATCAGTGACAGGTGTAAACATCACCGCCCCACCAAGCGATCCCGCCCCTGCCGCTTGGCCTGATACAGACGGCGATCGGCCAATGCCAGCAATTCGCGCCGGCTCGGCGCTTCATCGCTCATCGCCATGCCCATGCTGGCGGTGCAGCGCACGGTGGTGCCCTGCGCATCGACATCGATCGTTGCAAGCCGTTGGCGCATGCGCTCGAACAGCGCGCGCGCCTGCGCCGCGTCCAGGCCGATGGCTGCCAGCAGGAACTCTTCGCCCCCATGCCGGGCGGCAAAGCACTGCGCCTGATCGTGTTCGCTCAACGCCTCGCCAATCGCAGACAACACCGCATCGCCGACCTCATGGCCGTAGGCATCGTTGATGCGTTTGAAGTGATCGATATCCATCAGCGCCAACGCCAATGCCGCACCACCGGCGCGCGCTTCGTCGAACCATTGCTGCAGCACGCGCTCGGCCTCGCGCCGGTTGGGCAGCGCGGTGAGCACGTCGTGGCTGGCGCGATACTCCAGCTGACGCATCAACGCTTCGCGCTCCTGGCTGGCCCGCTGCAGCGCGAGGTTCTTGTCGCTCAACTCGCGTGTGCGCCGGTCGATCACCGTGTTGAGCTGACGCTGGCGTCGGCGGTAACTGGCCGTGCGCCATAAGTAAAACATGTAGATCACACTGCCCAGGCCAAGGATGCCCAGCGCGATCACTTCGCCACGCCGCCACCACGGCGGCGCCAGTTCGATGAGCAGGCTGGATTCGCCCAGCAACGCGGTCTGCCGCCAGTCCACCGGTAGCGACATCGCCTGCACACGGAAACGAAAACGGCCCGGCGGCAGATTGGTGTAGATCGCCTCGATGGCGCTGTCTGCATCCACCCACTCCGGGTCGAAGCCTTCCAGCCGGTAGCGATAACGCACCTTGTCCGGCCCACGAAAATTCAGCCCGGCATAGCCAATGGCGATACGCCGGGTGTCTGCGCCGAATCGATGCGGGTCGTTCAACGGCTGCACCATGCCATCGACCAGCAAGCGCTCGAACACGATCGGCAAGCGATGGCCTTGCAAGGTACCCACACGCGCCGGATCGATCACCCCCAGACCGGCTGCGGTAGGAAACAACAGCTGCCCGGACTGTGTCATCCAGCCAGCCGGCGCGCTGCTGCCGTTGCCCTGATTGCCAGGCATGCCGTCGCTGCGATCCACCACTTCCACACTCAATTGGTCGCGCGTGCCCGCATCAAGCTGGTCGAAATCGCTGCGCGCGATGCGGAACACGCCATGGTTGCTCGACAGCCAGAAATAGCCGCGGCCGTCGTCGATCAGCCGGAACACCTTGTCGCGCGGCAACCCGACCCGGTGGTCGTAGACGCGGAACGTTTCTCCGCGCAAGCGCAACAGGCCGCGATCGCTGGCGATCCACAGATCGCCATTGGCATCGCGCCGGAAGTCGAACGCGTTCTGCCCGGGGAAATCCTGCTCGCCCAGCCATGCGCGTGTGCTGCCGTCAGGCGACAGCGCGGTCATGCCGCGATCGGTGCCGCTCCACACAATCCCCTGCGCATCGCGATACAGCACCTGCACCGAACCGTCCGGCACGCCGTCGGCGGCGGTGTAGTGACGCGCCTTGCCATTGCGCCAACGCACCAGCCCGGCGGTGGTGCCGATCCACAGATCCTCGCCATCGGGCAGCACCGCGCGCACCGACATCGACGGCAAGCCCTCGGCTGCACCGATGCGCACCAGCACGCGGCCTTGCGCATCCAGACGCACCACGCCCTGGCTATAGGTGCCGGCCCACACACCGCCGTCGCCGGCGTCGGCCAGCGCCAGCACCGACTGTTCCAGCACGCGCCCGCCCTCGCTGGGCGACAACGACACCCGGCTAATCTGCTCGCCGCGCCAGCGGTCCAGGCCCACCGCGCTGCCCACCCACACCGTGCCATTGGGCGTCTGCAGCACGCTGCGCACGTAATCCGAGGTGAGGCCGTCCTCGTGGGTGACGCCATGCGCGGCGCCTTCGGCAACCCGGAACAAGCCGTGTGTGCTGCCGACCCAGATCAGGCCTTCGGCATCTTCCAGCAAGGCCGGGCTGGCCACACCGGAAATGGCGATCTGCTCGTCCGGATCGTCGGCGCCGCTGTGCACCACCAGCAGCCCGGTCGACAGACTCATCCATAGATGCCCGCGTCGATCCAGCAACAACGAATCCACGCGTTGGCCCTGACGGAAGCGTTGCAGGCCGCCGCCGCGGCTCCACCACCACACCCCGTCGTCGCCAGCCACCAGCAAACCGCCTTCGCGGTCGCTGGCCAGCCGTCGCACCGGCACATCGCGCATGCCATGCGCCTTGCCCCAGGCGGTTGCCGGACTGCCATCGTGCGGCAGGCGATACAGCCCGACCTCGGTGCCGACCCACAGATCGCCATCGTCGTCGGCCGAGAGCGCGGTGACGCGCGCACGCGGCAGCCCGGCCTGGCGGCCCACATCGACCACCCGCCCATCGGCCTCAATCCGATAGAGGGTCTGCGGGGTGCCTACCCACAACGCGCCATCGGCACGCCGCAGCAATGCGCTGACAGCCAGATGCCGCGCGGAGGCATCGCCCAGCTGCTGCCAGTGGCCGTCCTGATAGTGGTAGACCCCATCGAATGCGGTGCCGAACAACATGCCGCCGGTGCTGTCGCGCACCACCACGAACACACCGCCCAGCTCGACGCCCGGGGTGTTCTGACGATCGTAGACCGTGAAATCGCGGCCGTTGAAGCGCGCCACGCCTTCCCAGGTGCCGAGCCAGATCAGGCCATCTTCGCCCTGCGCCACCGCATGCACCAGGTTGTGCGGCAGGCCGTCGTCCATGCTCCAGCGGGTGACGGTGTGATACGCGGTGTGTTTGAGCGGCTGGGCGAAGGCGGGCCAGGCGCCGAGCAGCACGCAGCACAGCAACGCACATCGCCACAGCGATGGCCACAACGGCCCGATCCGCAGCACGTACCTGCTGCGGACGCAGCCTGTATGCGTTTGCGCCCCGACCCTGTCCACGCTTTCGTCCCTCGTCCGTCCCGTCTGAAGGTCGCCGACATACGCCGACGTACCGTCAGTCAATCTATCACCGGGGTTTTTTCAGCGCCCTAGGGGGATCCCCTACAGCGGCCAGGCGGGCGATGACACCGGGAGGCATTCAGATGAAACAATTAACGGCGATAAGCAAGCTGGTGCGCGACGCTCAGCATCGGTGGCGGGGCAGACGCCACAGTTTATGAGCGCTTCAATGCATTCCATAGGCGCCGAGTATAAATATAGAACCCGATGGTCTAGTATTGGCAGCATGTCCAGTTCGCCCCCCCTCAAGTCCAAGACCAAGAGCAACGGTCCTGGGCGTCCCAAGGATCTTGGGAAACGCGCCGCCATCCTGGGCGCCGCCCGCACCATGTTCATGGAGCAGGGCTTTGCAGGGGTCAGCATGGACGGCATCGCCGCAGCCGCCGGCGTCTCCAAACTGACCGTTTACAGTCACTTTGGCGACAAAGAAAGCCTGTTTTCCGAAGCGATCCGTGCACAATGTCAACACATGATGCCGGACGATCTGTTCGACCATGCCCCCAAAGGCAACTTGCGCGACCAGCTGATCGAAATCGCCAACGCCTTCTTTACGATGGTCAGCGCCGACTCTGCAATCGCCACCCATCGCATGATGATGGCGCCCGGTACCGGCGACGTGCATGTCCGCGAAATGTTCTGGGATGCCGGCCCCAAGCGCACCCAACAGGCGCTGGCGGATTTCCTCTCGGCACGGGTCGCCGATGGCCAATTGGAAATCCCCGAGCTGGAGCGCGCTGCTTCACAGTTTTTCTGCCTGCTCAAAGGCGAGCTGTATGCGCTGATGATGTGCGGCCTGCATGGTCAACCCACCCGCGCACAGGTGGATGAGCACATTCAGGCCAGTGTGGATTTCTTTTTGAGGGCGTATGCGCCGCGCTGATTGCACCGAGACGTTGGTGGCGATGACTTCCGGCACTGCGTGCTTTGGCCGCGCGCGGCGATGCTAGATGCGCCAGTTGCCTCGCGCACCGGTAAAATGCCTGCCCCACTGCGTTGGATAGCCGCACCATGACGATCGATTTCTCCCAAGCCCGCGAAAAAATGGTCGAACAGCAGATCCGGCCGTGGGATGTGCTGGACCTGCGCGTGCTCGACGTGCTGGCGCGCCTGCCGCGCGAGGCCTTCGTGCCGGAGGCTTACAAGACCCTGGCCTACGTCGATGTGGAAATTCCGCTGTCGGCCGGCCACAAGATGATGAAGCCGGTGGTCGAAGGCCGCATGCTGCAGGCGCTGGATCTGCAGCCGGGCGAAGACGTGCTGGAAATCGGCACCGGCAGCGGCTTTTCCACCGCCTGCCTGGCCGCACTGGCCCGCGAAGTGGTGAGCCTGGAGATCGATCCGGCACTGGCCACCGCCGCACGCGCCAATCTGGACAGCACCGGCCTTGGCAGCAATGTCCGCATTGAAACCGCCGACGTGTTCGGCTGGCAGAGCGAGCGTCGTTTCGATGCCATCTGCATCACCGGCGCAGTCGACACGCTACCGACCCAGTGGCTGCAGTGGTTGCGCCCGAATGGCCGGCTGTTTGTCGTGCGTGGTCACGAACCGGTGATGGAAGCAGTCCTGGTGCGTGGCGACGTCAACGCTCCGCGCATCGAATCGTTATTCGAAACCGACCTCGCCTATCTTCAGGGCGCCGCACCGACGCCCCGATTCCAATTCTGATTCCCAAGGAAGCTTCCCCGATGATCCGCCGATCCCTCGTTCTGGCCCTGGCCGCCGCCCTGTCTCCGATGGCAGCACATGCCACCGATCTGCTGCAGGTCTACGAAATGGCCCGCAACGGCGATCCGCAGCTGGCAGTGGCCGAGTCCACGCGGCTGGTGAATCGGGAGGGACAGGTACAGGCGCGTGCGGCGCTGTTGCCGCAGCTCAACGGTGCTTACGACTACAGTAAATCCCACCGCGAAATCGAAGGCCAAGATGGCCGCATAACCACCTCGTCGCGCTCCAGCCAAATCCAAGGCTCCCAGACGATCTTCAATTGGGCGCAGTTCTCCAACCTGCGCGCTCAGCGCGAAGTTGCAAGGGCAGCCGACTTCACACTGGCATCTGCCAATAATGACCTGATCACCCGCACCTCGGCGGCGTATTTTCAGGTCCTGGTGGGCATCGAGTCGCTGGCGGCTGCAGAGACCAACGAAGCCGCAGCCAAGAAGCAGTTCGACTACGCCGACAAACGCCTGGAAGTGGGCCTGGCCCCGATCACCGACGTGCATGAAGCGCGTGCTCAGTACGACCAGGCGCGTGCAGATACGATCAACGCCCGCAACACGCTGAAGGACTACTACCAAGCACTTACCGAGTTGACCGGCCAGCCGGTAGTTGGTCTACGTGCACTGCCGGAAGAGTTTCGCCCCGAGGTGCCTGCCGCCTACAGTGACGTCGACCAGTTGGTGGCGACTGCCATCGCAGACAACCCGGCGTTGAAGGCGCAGCAATTGCAGGTCAGCGCGGCCGAGGCCAGCATTACCGCAGCACGTGCCGGCCATTTGCCCACCGTCAATCTGACCGGCAGCGTGGGACGCAGCAATAGCTGGGGCACAGGGGCTGCGGAAAGCGGTGTGTTTACGACCCAAGGCCGCGACATCGATACCGATTCGATCGGCATCAGCGTGTCAATTCCAATCTTTGCCGGCGGCGCAACACAGTCCGCAGTACGTCAAGCACTCTCGCAGCGCGATATCCAGCAAGATACCTACGAGCAGCAGAAGCGCGCACTCGATCGCAACACGCGCAATGCGTATCAGACCGTGGTCGCCGGCATCAGCGAAGTGGAAGCACGTCGTCTGGCCGTGGTCTCCGCACAGGCCGCATACGACGCGTCGCAGGTGGGTCTGGAAGTCGGTACGCGCACCGTGCTGGACGTAGTGCAGAACCAGCGCACCTTGTTCCAGGCTCAGCTGAACTATGCGCAGTCACGCTACAACTTCCTGCAGAACCGTCTGCTGCTGGGCCAGGCCATCGGCAAGCTCGACATCACCGATCTGCAGGATGTGAACCGCCTGCTGTCGCAGGACGCCGAGTCCAAGCTGCAGGGTAGTGGCTCGCTGCAGTAAGGCGCTAAACAAAGCAAAAGCAGAAGGTGGGCTTAAGCCCACCTTTTTTTTTGCGCCAAGTACACCGTAATCAACAGCACATGGCGCTAACTCCCACATAAAAAGTAGGGGAATCCCTACCAAACAACCAGACATCACATTACAGCTCAGCGCTGCATTGAGCCCGAACATCGTGGAGCCGGATGTAGATTCGCAAGAATTACTGAATCAAACACGGCATCTTTAACTATGGAGCTGACATGAAAAAAATTATTTCCTCCGTTTTAGTAGCCGCCACTACCGTCTTAATCTTCCCTATGGCCCAAGCGGTAACTTACCAGACTGTTACCGAGGGCTACGCGCGCGATATTCAAGGAACTGTTGATGCAACTCCCCAGTGCCCAGCTGGATTCACCCCAGTATCTGGAGGATGGAATACAGGAGACCCTAACTCAGTGCGATTTTGGGGAAGGCGAGCCGAGAATAGCAACTTACAGGAAAACATGAACCTCGGTCGTTTTGCTGTCGTTGGCAGCTATCCATCGGGGAATGGTTGGCGCACTTACGGTTACACCAATGGCCCAGTTGTTGTAAATATCTATACCGTATGTGCTTCCAGCTAAAAGCTCGCATCTCAGCCACACATTCCCCCAGACATAATTAGCCGTAGTCGAGCCACCTAGGGAGCCTCTGAACAAAGCACAGCAGATGCGCGACACTATTGCCACAGAGTGAGGAATCATCCATGCAACTGACGTTCGGTGACGCTGAGGGCCTGGGTAAACGCAAGCAGACCCGGCGCGAGATCTTTCTGGCCGAGATGGAGCAGGTGGTTCCGTGGCAGCAACTGCTCGGGCTGATCGCACCGCACTATCCGGTGTCGGGGCGGCCAGGTCGGCAGCCG